>NZ_JBQFZL010000003.1:0-280526 GCF_056542225.1 Ruegeria sp. AE3
GTCCATCAAAATGATGATCCCAAGCCAAAAAGGACACAAAAGTCAAAACCGATTGGACGCTCCGAGATCAACCAAGTTTCCACACACCCTCTCCGCTCAGCGGAAGTCTAGTCGTAGAAACTATGAAGTCCGCTTGGCGCTTCAAATCTGACATCTCAATTGCGTTCGGCAACGGTGGTTGTGCCCTCCCGCAACCATTCTTCTAGGCCGAATATCAAACACTTAGCCTCGCAACCCGCGGGGCGTTTTGCATTGGAGCTTTGGCGCTGGAAGCACCGTGGAAGCAATAGGGGTTAGAAAACTGCGCAGCTGGCCCCCAACAGTATTTTGCGTCACCTCGGTACAAGGTCCTCAAGTTCAGGCATTAGAACAACGCTTTCCTGTTCGTTCGGGTCCGTGCGCGCGATAACTGCAACTGCGGGTTCATTCCCATCGTTGAACGGAAGGTGCGGAGTGTTTGCCGGTATATAGATCAGGTCTCCTGCTTGCGTTTCCATAACGTGTTCCAGCCTGTCGCCCCAATACATCTTCGCAGACCCGGAAATCACATAAATCGCGGTTTCATGTGTCTCATGTTTATGCGCCCTGGCGCGCCCTCCGGGCGGGACCGTAAGCAGATGCATGCAGATAGCTTGGCTTCCTACCGTCTGTCTGGCGATGCCTTCGAAGTAATCGAACCCCTGTTTCCCGGTATAGGTTTCGCCGGGGCGCAGTTTCACACAATCCGCCATTTAGGTATTCCTTCCTAAGACTTGAGCGAGATAATGATACGCCAGCTTCGCTACGAAACGTAGGGAAATCACAGGCGGGTTGCGGGTAGAGGAACTTAAGAGCCAAATAAACGAACCGCATGCCGGGGGATACGGCCTGAGATAAATAAGGACAAAGAAAGCCATATTCGCGGACGTTACTCATACCAAACTGTGCACGTAGCCATTTCAGGTCTGCACCTCGAACAACCCCCTCCAAAATCATCCCTGTTGGGCGGCCACATGGAGTGTTGCCAGTGAAGAACCTTGGAAAGATTTCATTATCTCGGGTCAGAAAAAGGGTCCGGAGGGGTGTTCAATCGCAGATGCCGCATGAATGCCCGTGCGATCCTTGGAACCGGTTTTTGATCCGAGACCACAAAATGGCCCCGGTACCGCATTGGAGATTCAAATCGGACAAATGCCAGATCGGGAGATCGGTAATGGTAGACGGGAAAGGGATTGATAACAGACAGCCCCAATCCTTCGCGCGCCATGTCGGCAGCGGCAAATGAGGTTGAAACTTCGGCAACGATCCTCGGTTTAGCGCGCACCTGTTGAAGCAACCGGTCCAGCTGCCCGCGCCGCCCGTGTCGATATGTCAGTGCGATCAACTCTTGCTCATGCAAGTCTGAAGGCGTCAGAACGGTGCGTTCAGACAGAGGATGTTCAGGGCGCATGACGCAAACGGCTGGTGACTCGCGAAATGGAATAAGTTTGATGCCAGCGCGGCTTTGTTCAATCCCGGTCACGGCAAGATCAAATCGATTCTCAAGCACGCCTAGCGTGACCATATCTGATGTTGTCACCTCAAGGTTTACGAAAAAACCGGGATTCCCGCGAATGAAACTGGCGATGAGGGAAACGATGTATCGATGAGCGTAGCTGGGTGGTGCAACGAGACGCAGTGTTTCTTGCACTGTTTCGCCCGGGCCATCGATCCTGTCCAAAGCCTCGAACAAAGGATCCAATCGCATATTCAGCCTTACGGCTTCTTGCGTCGGTCGCAATCTGCCTGCATCCCGTTCGAACAGTGTTCTACCCAACCGATCCTCCAGGCTGCTGACCGAGCGACTGACCGCAGACTGAGACAAGCCGAGCTGTCGTGCGGCGGCTGCTGTTGTTCCAGACTGCATGAGCGCACGGAGCGCCTGGTATTCCGGCAAAGAATGCCAGTTGCGAGGTTTCTTCATTGCTGGGCACCCGCATGATTCCGACTAGCTCTATGAGTAAAACTCATCAAGATTTTTTACAATTATGATGATTACGTCTGTTAGCGTGTGTCGAAATGACACTAACCTGGGTAAAGTGAGTTTGAGCACCTCCCCTCTTATCTTTGATGGGCACAATGATGTTCTGTCAAAACTGGCCTCGTCAGGTGGTCTGCCCGAAGCGGGCCGTTTCCTGACCGGGCTCGAAGGTGCGATTGACTCTGTTAAATCCAAGGCCGGTGGATTTGGCGGAGGCTTCTTTGCCGTTTGGGTGCCTTCGCCTATCGATGCCGATGCAAAAATGGAAGAAATGGTCCAGCCCAGCTATGACCTGCCGCTTCCCAATCATATTGACGCTGAAGATGCTCTGCCTTCAGCGCTGGGGCAGATTGCGATCCTGCTGGAACTGGAACGTTTGGGGGCGTTGAAAGTGGTTCGATCGGTTTCGGATATCCGGAACAGCATGGCGCAAGGCCAGATGGCGGCCATTTTTCACATTGAGGGTGCCGAGGCGATTGATGCCGATCTGCATTCGCTTGACGTGTTTCATGCAGCGGGGTTGCGATCGCTTGGGCCAGTGTGGAGCCGACCCAACATTTTCGGCCATGGTGTGCCGTTTAGATATCCATCGGGGCCGGATACTGGCCCTGGATTGACAGATCATGGACTGCGGCTTGTTCAGCGTTGCAACGCGCTGGGGATCATGCTGGATTTGTCGCATCTCAATGAAAATGGTTTCTGGGATGTAGCGCGGTATTCGGATGCGCCTTTGGTCGCCACGCATTCGAATGCCCATGCCATCTGTCCGCACGCGCGGAATCTGACCGATGACCAGCTTCGCACCATCGCGGAAAGCGACGGGATGGTCGGGTTGAATTTTGCCACTGCGTTTCTGCGCGAGGATGGTCGGATGCTTTCCGATGTGCCGTTGACGCAGGTTCTGAAGCACCTTGACCACCTGATCGGGATAATGGGTGAAGACCGGGTCGGGCTTGGGTCCGATTATGACGGGGCAGTCGTGCCGGACGACGTGAAGGACGTCTCGATGCTGCCTCGATTGAGGGATGCCATGGTGACCCATGGATACGGCGAAGAGCTCATCAAGAAGCTCTGCCACGAAAACTGGTTGCGTGTTCTTGAGAAGACCTGGGGATCGTAACCGTTAGTGAAGACTTGATGACAGAGAGGACAAAATGAACGCATTTAACAGATTGCTTACCGGTGCGGCGCTGGGATTGGCGCTGGCCGTGACCTCGACTTCGGCAATGGCCGAAACGCCGCCGAACATGCTGGTTATTGCGCATCGTATCGACGATATCACGACGCTGGATCCGGCCGAAAGCTTTGAGTTTGCGGGTTCGGATGTCAGCCGGAATGTCTATCAGAAGCTGGTGAACTTCGACCCGCTCAATCTGGATGCCGGCTATCAGCCCGACATCGCTGAAAGTTGGGATGTGTCTGAAGACGGCAAATCGATTACCTTCAATATCAGGGAAGGACTGACCTTTCATTCCGGGAATCCGGTGACGGCCGAAGATGTTGAATTTTCACTGCGTCGTGCGATCATTCTAAACAAGACCCCGGCATTTATCCTGACCCAGTTTGGGTTCACGCCGGAAAATGTCGAACAAACGATTGTCGCGGATGGCAACACTCTGACAATCACAACGGACAAACCCTATGCGACATCCTTCGTTCTGAACTGTCTGACCGCTACCATCGGCGGCATTGTCGATAAGAAGACGGTGATGGAACACGACAAGGATGGCGATCTGGGCAACGAATGGCTCAAGACCAATACTGCTGGATCTGGTGCTTATAGCCTGGTCAGTTGGAAGCCCAATGAAAGCGTAACACTGAAGTCGAACCCTGATTTCTACTTGGGTGCTCCGGCCATGGAGCGTGTGGTTGTCCGCCACGTTCAGGAAAGCGCCAGCCAGCGCCTGTTGCTGGAACGTGGTGATATCGATGTCGCGCGCAACCTGAACCCAGAAGATGTTGCCGGCGCTTCATCTGTTGCCGGCGTAAAGATCGCAGACGAGCTTAAGGGCCGCCTGATGTATGTTTCGCTGAGCCAGAAACACCCCGAGCTTAGCAAGCCTCAGGTTCGGCAGGCGTTCAAATACCTGGTTGACTATGAAGGGATGCGTGACAGCTTCCTGAAGGGGCAATACACGATCCACCAAAATTTCCTGCCCCAAACCTATCTCGGTGCCTCTGACGAAACGCCGTTCAGCTTTGATGTTGAAAAAGCCAAGGCACTGCTGGATGAAGCAGGTGTAAGCGGGCTTGAGATTGAAGTTGGTGTACGTGAAGCGCAGGAACGGATCGAAATCGCCCAGTCGCTGCAGAATGCGCTGAGTCAGGTTGGCATCACGATGAACATCACCGTGGGAACCGCCAAACAAATTCTGGCGCGGTATCGTGCGCGGGAACTGGATGTTTATCTTGGCGCATGGGGGCCGGACTATCCCGACCCGCAGACGAACGCAGGTACCTTTGCCTATAACCCGGATAACTCGGACGAAGCCAATGCCACAGGATTGCTGGCATGGCGGAATTCTTGGGATACCGGCGGGCTGACCGACAAAACGGACGCGGCTGTTGTCGAAAACGACACCGCGAAACGCGCTGACATGTACAAGGAAATCCAGGCCGAGTTCCGCGAGACTTCGCCGTTTGTCATCATGTTCCAGCAGATCGAGCAATCGGCCCTGCGTGAAAACGTGACGAATTTCTCAACCGGTCAGGCGATAACTTCGGCGTCGTATTGGCAGGTGACCAAGTAAATGGCACTGGCCGAAAGACCAACTGAGGGGCGCCGCTCGGCGCCTCTTATCCATTGGATCAAGAGTATCCTGAAAACTATTGGCACCATCGCAATTACAATGCTGGGTCTGCTTTTCGTGACCTTCATTATCGGTCGCGTGATGCCGATCGACCCGGTGCTGGCAATCGTCGGTGAACGCGCATCGCAATCGACTTATGATGCGGTCTATCAACAGCTTGGTCTTGATAAGCCGCTGTTGGTTCAATTTGGATATTACCTTTGGGATGTTCTGCACGGTGATTTTGGCGATTCACTTCTGAATGCCCGCCCGGTTTCTCAGGATATTGCCCGCGTCTTCCCTGCCACGCTGGAATTGGCGACTTTGGGCGTTCTGATTGGAATCTTTCTGGGTGTTCCGCTTGGTGTGATCGCCGCAGTCAAGCGCGGATCATGGATCGATCAGATCGCCCGTGTGGTCGCGCTTGTCGGGTATTCAATGCCAATCTTCTGGCTGGGGCTCATGGGGCTTCTGGTCTTCTACGGGATACTCGGCTGGGTCGGTGGCCCGGGCCGCCTGGATATCTTCTACGAGGACATAGTGCCCTCACGCACTGGGCTGATTTTGGTAGACAGTGCCTTGGCCCAGGATTGGGATGTCTTCCGCAATGCGTTGTCCCATATCATCCTGCCCGCAGCTTTGCTGGGGTACTACTCGCTTGCCTACATCAGCCGGATGACCCGATCCTTCATGCTGGAACAGTTGTCAGCCGAGTATGTCATTACCGCTCGCGTTAAAGGGCTGTCTGAAAGACAAGTTATCTGGCGCCACGCCTTCAAGAATATCCGGGTGCAGCTGATCACAGTGATCGCACTCAGCTATGCCAACTTGTTGGAAGGATCAGTTCTGACCGAGATCATCTTTAGCTGGCCGGGGATCGGCAGCTATATCACGACGGCCTTGCTGAGCGCCGATATGAATGCCGTTCTTGGAGGAACCGTTGTGGTCGGGCTGATCTTTATCTGCCTGAACATATTCTCGGATCTTCTTTACCGTTTCTTTGATCCGAGGTCGAAATGAGCGACATGACCCTGCGCCAGTGGCTGCTGACCGACGAGCCGACTTCGCGCCGCCATGCCAGATTGGCCAGCTTCTACAAAGGCTGGCTGACTTTGCGATCAAACTCGATGGCAATGGTCGGGTTTGCGATCCTTGTAATCCTTGTTCTGACAGCGGTCTTTGCGCCTTTTCTCGCGCCGCATGATCCCTTTGTTCAGAGCCTGTCCAGCCGTCTTCTTCCCATCGGGGCTGAAGGGCACTTGCTGGGAACCGACAGCCTGGGGCGGGATATTCTGTCACGCCTGATTTATGGGGCCCGAATTACGCTGTACATCGTAGCGCTTGTGGCGCTCATCGCACCGATTGCGGGGCTTCTGGTCGGGACGGTTGCGGGATATGTGGGGGGATGGACGGATGTAATCCTCATGCGCATCACGGATATTTTCCTCGCTTTTCCACGACTTGTTCTGGCGTTGGCGTTTGTCGCGGCGCTTGGGGCAGGGATTGAAAACGCGGTTCTGGCAATCTCGCTCACGGCATGGCCGCCCTATGCGCGTATGGCACGTGCAGAAACCCTGACCATCCGGTCAACCGACTATATCAACGCGATCCGCCTTCAGGGTGCCGGGCCGCTGCGCATCATCACCCGGCATATCTGGCCACTGTGCATCTCATCTTTGATCGTGCGGGTCACGCTGGATATGGCCGGGATCATCCTGGCCGCCGCCGGCCTTGGTTTTCTGGGGTTGGGGGCACAACCTCCAAGTCCGGAATGGGGTGCCATGATATCCGAGGGTCGACGTTTCATCCTTGATCACTGGTGGGTGGCAACGGTGCCGGGGCTAGCAATTTTCACGGTTTCGCTGGCCTTCAACCTATTGGGTGATGGCCTGCGGGACGCGCTTGATCCAAAGGACGGTGGCCAATGAACTTACTCGACATCGAAGATCTGTGGGTTCGTTTCCCAACCCGTCAGGGCGTGTTTGACGCCGTGCGTGGCGTGTCGTTTTCGCTCGGGCGCGAGCGTCTGGGGATTGTCGGCGAAAGCGGCTCGGGCAAGTCGATGACGGGACGGGCCATTCTGCGCCTGATCCGAAATCCGGGTATCGTCGAGGCCAAACACATCAATCTGGAAGGCCGAGACCTAATGAAGCTCAGCGAGCGCGAGATGCGTGAGGTGCGAGGCAAGCAGATCTCGATGGTGATGCAGGACCCCAAGTTTTCTCTGAACCCGGTGGTCACGGTTGGCGAGCAACTTATGGAGGCATACCTCCAGCACAATTCCGGCTCTAAGGCCCACGCGAAAAAGATGGCTATCGAGATGTTGGATAACGTCTCAATCCGTGATCCTGAGCGGGTGATGCGAGCATACCCGCATGAGGTGTCTGGGGGTATGGGGCAGCGCATTATGATTGCGATGATGTTGATTCCCAATCCCAAGATTCTGATTGCCGACGAACCAACTTCGGCGCTTGATGTCAGTGTTCAGCGGCAGGTGCTGAACATCATGGATGGATTGGTCAAGGAACGGGGGATGGGCCTGATATTCATCAGCCACGACCTGAATCTGGTGTCTGAGTTCTGCGACCGTGTCCTCATCATGTATTCTGGTCGGATCGTCGAGGTTTGCGAGGCTGACAAGCTGCATCAGGCCCAACATCCCTATACCCAGGGCTTGCTAAACTCGCTGCCGCGCCTTGATGAAAAATGCACCCACCTGAGTGTTCTCACACGCGATCCGTCTTGGTCCGAAGCCCCGAGCGTGAGGGGCTGAAATGAAGGCACTGGAAATCAACCATCTGAATGTCTGGTTTGGTCACGCGCACGACCGGGTCGATGCAGTGAAAGACGCAAACCTTGAAGTCGCGCAGGGCGAGAGTTTTGGCCTTGTGGGCGAAAGCGGGTCCGGCAAGTCGACAATTCTGAGGGCAATAACGGGGCTTGCACCGCAATGGTCGGGCACAATCCGCGTAGAAGGTCTGGCTATATCCGGGTCCCGGCGGGATCGGTCATTCTTTCGGACCGTCCAGATGGTGTTTCAGGACCCCTACGCGTCTCTGCATCCGCGGCATACTGTTGATCAGGTCCTCAGTGAAACAATTCATCTGCATGGGTTTGGAGATATCGATAAACGCGTGAGCGATTTGCTCAACGACGTCGGACTTGGGCGAAGATTCCGGTTT
The DNA here is from genome assembly GCF_056542225.1 of Ruegeria sp. AE3. Taxonomy (NCBI): domain Bacteria; kingdom Pseudomonadati; phylum Pseudomonadota; class Alphaproteobacteria; order Rhodobacterales; family Roseobacteraceae; genus Ruegeria; species Ruegeria sp. AE3. The sequence goes on from NZ_JBQFZL010000003.1 coordinate 7,971, forward strand.
CGGTATCCACACCAGCTTTCCGGTGGTCAACGACAACGCGTGGCAATCGCAAGGGCGTTGGCAGGTGAGCCGGACATCTTGCTTTTGGACGAACCCACGTCAGCTTTGGATGTCAGCGTTCAGGCCGAGGTGCTCAACCTGCTGACTGACCTGCGCAAACAGCGCGGATTGACCTATCTTATGGTATCTCATGATCTTCCGGTTATCGCACATATGTGCGAGCAATTGGCAGTTATGAGAAATGGTGAAATTGTTGAGGTTATGTCCTCTGAAACTTTGCGTTTGGGGAACCCAAGCCACGAGTATTCCAAGCAATTGTTGACCGCCTCTGTTGCCCCAAACCAGTAGCGACTTCGTTAGAAGCGGGATTTATCCTTCGTATGATCAGTTCGGGTGACGCGCGACAGCGGCCTTTAGCATTTCCTGTGTGAACGCATCCTGTGATTGATAAGGACCGTGTTGGCGGTACAGCGATCGAGATATTGGAAAAGGCTACAAATTGTGTAACCGTGAAGTATGCAAGGAATGCAATATAAATTCTGGCAACGAGGTCACTGATGAAAAGCAAGGTGCAATACTTGGCGATAGCGTTTGCGTTACTGATCGCACCGCCTATTTCAGCCCAGCAATCTGACTGGTCTTTTGCGGGGACCGCTTACCTGTTCATGGCCGAAACGGATATTTCCCTTAGAACACCAAGTGGAACAATCGACGGCACGTTGAGTTTTTCAGACGCTCTCGAAAACTTGGATTTTGCGTTTATGGGCGGCATTTCCGCGTCTAACGGGCGCTGGTTGTTGCTTGCTGACTATAACTACACCGATTTGGCGTTCAGTAATTCAACTCCCGGCCCGGCGTTTTCGAATTTGGACACCTTCGCCACCACGCAATTTCTCAGCGGCTATGTCGGATACCATGTTTATGAGACACCCGCGATCAGCGTGGCCCTTGCCGGTGGGTTCAGGTGGTTCAGCACGGAAACCACATTCCGATTGCAACCGGGGATCGTCGCCGGGCGAAGTGTGACGATCGACGACAACTGGACTGATCCGGTCGTCGCTGCCCGCGCACGAGTTCGGATTTCTGACAAATGGTCAGGGACCGGATTTGTGGATTACGGTGGATTTCGGAGCGGTAGCGAAACCTGGCAAGTTCTGCTGACCGCGGATTATGAAATCAATGACAGATGGCTGATCCGGGGCGGCTACCGCTATATCTCCTTTGATCATGAGATCAACGGCAATGATTTCAGGTTTGACCAGTCAGGCCCGTTGCTGGGGGCAACATACAGGTTCTGAAGATAACGTCAGGCGCATCCTTTGATACTAACCTGTTACGTGTTGGGGGTTGGACGATGACTTGGGGAAACGGATGGCGCTCGGATGGTGCCTGGCCATTGCGGATCGTGTTGACCAATTCTATGGGCCTGTCACGGAATTGTGCCGACCCTTTTACTTGGTATTTTGCCAAAATGGCGTGACATCATGGCATCAAAACCAACTCCGCAATTTCGCGCTGAAGCGGTGCGTGTAGCATTGCCGTTCGAATGTCAAAAAAGTGTTCGACAGCGGTGTTCCGTTGGCACCTGTGTGGAATAACCCCGTCAAATTAGTAGCCCAATAAAGGTTCTGGAAAAAAGTATGAGAACGAGATCGAAGTCGAAAAATTCCTAACAGTGTTCAGCGCAGATAAGTGGAATTGGCTTTGGCGACAAATGACCAATATGCAAGGGGGCGGTCCGAAAAATTGGGTTGCAGGTACTTTGGAAGCAATGCTTGGGTCGCAGCAATTCTACTTTCCTGAGGTCGCCCACATTCCGGCAGAACGCGATTTGGGGGAAGGCGCTACTGGTTTCAAAATCCGGAACGAAAAGACACTCATTGATGAGTTAGCGGAACTCCAGAGCCCGGATCATGATCAACGTGAAGACAGACTGTTGTTTGACAAGATAACCAGCTTCGTTCGGGTTGTGACGGGAAAGGACGACGTGACGATAGAGGTACCTCACGATAGAAAACACATTCTGGTCCACATCGACAACAAGGTGCTTCCACTGTTTCGGCTTGGGACAGGTAGCCACCCTGTTTCCGCAAGACACGCAATCCCGTGAATTCTGGCTTAAGGAATTTTACCCATTGGCCTCCATTGGGAATGACAAGGCTTATTCAGGGCCAAAGAAGAAGAAGTCCAAGAAGAAGGCCAAAAGGCTTCCTGAACAAATCATAGCCAGCTTGGAACCCGCTGTGTGACCTTCGATTTTCCATTAGACCGATTAAAAGCACAGTTAGATCGCACGGTTGGTCCCGCACCTGCCATCTAGCGTTCATTCGCAACCACCCCAGAACTACCATTTCGGGCGACCCCTTGGATGAGCGGACATAGCTTGTTCGTGTAACGGTTGCCCACTTTTCCACAATTCAAAGGAAACCAAATATTGACTACCTCTACAGTCGTAGTGTGTCCGCACTGCGGCGAACAATTCACACGTAAGCGTTCGAATAAGAAATACTGCCAAACAAAGTGTCAAAAGGCGGCACACCAACGGAAAGACAGACAGGCTAATCCTGTCAATGCTGCATCAAGCCCAAATAAGAAAAGAAGCCAGCTAGAGTTGTTTGATTCTGCTCATAGGTTAGCAGAGATGTTATATTCAATCCCGGTCGAAAAAAGGCTTGGCTTCGTAAAGGACTTGATCGACTCTGCCAGAGACGGAAATCAAATGCTTCGCAACATTCTGACCAACAAGTACCTTCTATGTGCGGGCAATTCAGATATGATCAAGAAGTTGTCTCGCCCACATTTGGTTTTTCACAGCCAGATGATGTTGAGAAATACAGTTACTGGAAAGCTACTGCCTGTGCAGGATGATTTTGACCCGTCTCTATATTGGAGAAAAAATCCATCCTATCCCAACATTACGCAAGTGGCGGAACTGTACTGTCAGAGATATTGGGGCGTATCCACTCAGCCAGTTGTTTATGGAAAGACACCTGAACCAGACACAGGCGAAGTCTTAGAAACGATGGATTTCTTGAGCAACAGAGTAGCCGCCTGAAACATCCTCACCATATATAATATACCCAGAGATTGCCTAGGATCGGTCTTAGGGTGATTACATAAAATGGCTACCTAAGATACTGACTTGTATTGCGAGGGTGTTAGCCCCATTACCCTAGGTAGCTCACCTTAACCCATGCTTCTGGGTTTACTTTACCAATGTCAAAACTGGCCTAGGTCGAGGATCAACCGTCAATTCGGAACCAAGATCACTTAGAAGTCGCCACAGGCGGTTCATGTCGGACATATCCAGCATTCCGCCTTTGGACATCACGTTTTCAAGCATCTGAAACATTTCCCGGTTCACTTGGTTTTCTGAATTCATTGTCTTGTGCCTTTACCTATTCAGTTCTTGCTTTGTTTTCATGACGCAAGTGTATCCCGGCATCTTCAATTGCCCCACTTCGATATCAAACTCCAACAATCTCAAGCTGTGTCTGTATGTTTACCGATTCACGTAGCCCGTGTTTGACCTTCCCTAAAATGTATGGGGAGAACGTGTGGGGGAAACGTGTGGGGTATCTTTACGTTGCCCTGACTTAAGTCGTTGTTTTATATGTGCTTTATTCTAGTCTTGGTGGATGGCGGAGACGAAGGGATTCGAACCCTCGAGACCCTTCCGGGCCTACTCCCTTAGCAGGGGAGCGCCTTCGACCACTCGGCCACGTCTCCGCCGACGGGTATATCCGTGCAAGCAACGGAAATACAAGGTCAATTCCGCAGTGTTTGGTTTTTTTTACAGATCCATCCGAACTCTTTGAAATAGAACGGAATCGCACCGGTTTGCATCCACCATTGGTACGAACTGGTTCACTTTCTTCCGGACTGATGCAGTTCGCAATGTCTTTAGAATCGCGGGCCTTGCCTGTGGCATCTGGCCTGATTTGCGAGAATCTGAGACGTGGCAAGTCTACAGCGGCGTTCAAGTGCTCGGTTGGCTTTGCAATGTGAAATCGGGTCACGTTTTTTTTGCGTGATAGCGTTGTGTACGCCGGCGCGAAGCTAGCAACTGATTGAAAAGATGTAGAAAACACATTCCCTTTTTGGAAGTCACGATCCGGTAACGCCGTGATGCGATTCGTTCTGGTGTCGATGAGGAGAACATCATGTCGCAACATACCGTTCCGTCTGAACCATGGCAGAACCCTTATGAAGCCCATCAAAAGGTAGGCCGGGGTCGACGCCGTTTGAGTGTGTTGGCGCGCTCCTCTCAGGAGGTTTTCAAGGATCACAACGGTGAATCGGACCTTTTTGAAGGAACATGGCCCACGAATTTCTCGAAGGGGTTGCGTCATGACGTAAACGGAATTGTCGACGCGCAGGTCTATACCGAGTTTCTGGAAGAAGTGGCTGATCCGACCTGCACCGACAATTTTGGCAATCGGTTGGCGTTGTTCGACATGCCAGCCTATTCCGGGCCCTTCCGCACCGCGCCATCAGAGGGTGGTGAATTTAGGTGGCGTGCGTGGGAAGGGCCAATCCTGGGCCACCGGCTTGGTCTCAACGGATGTGACGCCGGGGGTTTGGGTATTGCCCCCGCGCCCCGGCTTGGCTCGGATGAGCTGGCGGCGGAGATGGCCGAGATCTACGCGATGGCCATTCTGCGGGATGTACCGTTCGAATCCATCAGGGATGGTGCCGGTGATGCGGCCAACGTGGCTGGTGCCCTTGGTCAGTTGGAATGGTTCCGGCGCGATGGCAGCCCTCGGGAAGCCGATGGCGCTGAGATTGGAAAGGTTTCGGCGGCGCGGCGGGTTCGGGATGGTGGCGGCCTGACCCCTCAAACCCTGTTTCGTGGTTGCTCGCAGGGCTGTGCGCAGGGGCCGTATCTGTCGCAGTTCCTGGTACAAGGCCACGATCCACTGACAGCAGATCAAGCGCGCCGGCAGAAGCATAAGCTGACGCAGGCAATGGCCGCCGGGCCTGTTCCCTTCGGCGCTTTGAGGATCGACCAGAAGATCTTGCCGCAGGCGGCGGGCGTGGACTATCTGCGGGATTGGGCTGAGTGGCTGGACGTTCAGAACGGGGCGGACACGACGGCCGAACAAGCCTTTGAGAGCGACGGAACGAAATTCATTGAAACACCGCGCGACCTTGCCTCTTACGTGCATTTTGACAGAATTTATCAGACTTTTTTCAATGCCTGCCTGCTGATGCTTGGACAGGGCACTCCGACAGACGAAGGTCTGCCTGACGATGGATATGCCGGTGTGCGTGATCCTGGCTCTGCCTGGGGCGGCGCGCATGTTTTGTCCCTGCTGACGGAAGCCGGAGCACGGGCCCTGAGGGCCGCGAAACGTCAGACGTTTCAGGTGCACAATCGTGCCCGGCCTGAAAAGCTGGGCAGTGTGACGAGTTTGATGGCAAACGGTCACGGCGCAACTCTTGGCGCGGCCGAGCCTTTTGCCGCGGCTCATCTGAGTAAACTCGAAGCTGCGGCAAGCGAAGGTTTCAGTCTTATGGATGCAATCGCCGCCTCGCCTTCGGTTAAGAGGTTTGCGCATAACGCCATTTCCCATAAGGGCCTGCCGCGAAATGACCGTAACTTGCTGCTTCCGGTTGCTTATCCCGAAGGGTCGCCAATGCACCCGTCTTATGGGGCGGCTCATGGTGCCGTTGCCGGGGCGTGCGTCACTGTGCTCAAAGCTTTCTTCAGAACGCACGCTTTGGATGGATCACGGGTGTCTTTGGCCTCGGCCGGTCTGCCTCGGGTCCTTGTGCCAGCTGCGGGGGGTAAGACCCTGATCGGCTCGACCCGACCGGAAGACAGTGCAGACTGCCTGACGCTAAATGGCGAGTTGAACAAGCTCGCTGCGAATATTGCACTTGGGCGCAACCTGGCGGGCGTTCATTTCTACAGCGATTATTTCGACAGTATCCGGATGGGTGAGCGTATCGCGGTCGGCATTCTGGCAGAACATATGGCAAAATCACCGACGTCATCGAAAGTGTCGCTTGAGACTTTTGACGGCGATCATCTCAGCATCTTGGGTAATCGGTCTTCTGGCAGTGAAATCCACGTTGCCAATAGTTCGCCTGAATTGTGGTGGACCCGCCACCTGCCAGAACAGGCAGGTTGGGGCGGATGAAGTTTCAATTTTTTTCGGAGGGAGATTTTTCATGATGCTTCCGTGCCCGTCAACGATGATGATCTCTCGAACCAGGCTGGAACTGCCGTGGCAATTATTGATGGCAGATCAGCCCTGCATTTCAGATACGGATCGGTGTTCGGTGATGGCTGTTTTTCAATCGCCAGGTTGCGCCGATAGGGGGGTGAGTGAAGCTGCCCTGTCGGATTGGAACTCGAGAATTGAAGGGATGTTCGATGGCAATGGAGTGAGCCCGTTCTTGGTCATGGACCCAGACGACATCGTCGATGGTCAGATATCGACGGGGTTCAAATGGTCTGCCAACCCGCGCGAACCCCGGGATTGTCTGGGCGAGGAACTGGCCGCCAGTCTTTCGGATCAGGGATGGGCAAGCCGGGCTGAACTGCACAATGAATTTTTGGAATATGCGCTGATTTTACGTCCCGATTCCGACGGCAAAATGCGGCCGAAGCGCTTTGTCGCCACGACCGAACTGATGGAGTGGTGGAGAACCATGGCAGTGTTCGATCTGAATCACTTCCTTTCGGTCGTCGAAACCGTATCCAGATGTTCATATTCCTGCGAAGAGCTGTTCGAGGTTTCGCGAGCAGATTGGTGCGAGATGGATGTGCCTCAACGCATCGCTCGTTTTCACAAAAGACTGGTGGGAACAGATTTTGCCCATCCACCAGAGCATCCGTTGAATATCGAACATGCTTTGTTCATGACCACAGAGACAAACAGCCTGAGCGACCTGATCGCCACAATGCATCTTTCCTCATTTCCCTATGTTGTCGGCCATGGTGAAAACAGAAGGCCCGCGCGGCTTTGTGAGGTGTTACATTTTGCCAACCGACAGGATCTGTATTGTCGCCATGCGGGATCTGGTTTGGCGGGTGAAGCCCTTGATCTGGCCTTCTCCAAGGGCACGGCGACACCGACAGGGCGCGCGATGGCATTCGTGAATCCTCTGGGGCTTTATTTTCGGGCGTTTCACATTTCCGAACTCTTCGTGGATGCGGTGAATGTGCCGACAGATTGGGTGCGTTATCAGCGCGGTGAAGCTGGAATGCCCATGCGCCTTGAGTTCGGGCCGGGCGACGATGATCCCCGGTTTCTGGACGATATCACCATGGGAACTGGGCCAACCGCACGGCCTGTGTCGGGTTACGCGCTTGCCAGCCTGATCGAAGTTGGCCCCTTGATAACAGTAGCGGCCAAACCACGCGCGATCACAAGGGTCGAATTTGTTGAAGTCCCGCCTGTTGATCCAGGCGACATCGTTTGTGGACTTCCAGAAACCCAAAGATGCAAACAGATCTCTGAATTTGTGGACCGGACCGAAACCGAGGTCATTGGCAACGTAGCGCTAACTCGCCAATTCAGTCACTGACAAAGGTTTCAAACCGGCACGGCTTTGACCACGGGCAAAGGTATTTCCGGCGCCGTCATATCGAATATGGCAATCGGATGCCCGGCAGCGTTGGCCGCCGCTGTCAATACAGCCATCAGCGTCGGGTCGGGGCTTTGCCAGGCATCCACATCGAAAGAGGATGCCGGAGTTGCCGGGCGATCCTTTCGCGCGCCGCGATACAGTCGAAACAAGCGTGCCTGTTCCTCATTCATCGAGTCATCTGTCACGCCGGTGTGGTCAAGCGTCACCATATTGCGCCAGGACACAACCGCTTCGCATGCCGCGTGCCAGACACCTGTCGCCAGATCGGCGGAAAAAGCCGTTCCGTAAGTTGGCCGCCCGCCATCCGCATCGGCGCAGACCGCACGCAGTAGCAAGCCGACCGCCGGAACCACGCGAAGGTGAACGCTCAGATTGCGCAGGTAAGTGTTCAGCCAGCGGGTCAGATCGCGCGGCAGCGCTGTTTCGGGCAACACTTGGTCGAACCCACGTGGTCCAAGCGCGTGTTCCAGACATTCAAGCGCGGCCCATAGCGCAGCGGCCTCATGCGTTGGTCCCGCTGCGGCCCCCTTCGACGTGATCTGCCCGTCGCTGCCCGGCGCACCCAGAGCAAGGGCATCACGTGGCAGAAAATGCGTGGCACCGTCCGATGAAATCAGGCTCTCGCGGGTTTCAGGCGAATCCGCGCTGTATTGCAGCGCATAACGTTCGATCGCCTCGAAACCCGAAAGCCGCGCGGCTTCGTCCCGGTTACGCGCAGTGCCGAAGGACACGCGATGTTTCATTGCGCCAGCGGGTGGCACTGTTCCGTTTCGCAAATTGATCATGCGAAAGGCGGTGTGGATCGGAGCACCTTTGGGAAATTCAGCAAAAGAAGGTCCGGAAATAAGCCCTGCGTTTTCGGCCAGTTCAATCAGCGCGTCGGTCATTTTTGTTTCCGGATAGGTATGTAACGAGTTATACAAATGGTTGTGGTTGTTAAGAAAGGACTTTTAGTATGGCTCGTTTGACTATTAATCCGAAATACACACTTAAGGATCTTGGGTGTGAAGTTTTGAACGCCGCCCGGAGCAACGCGCTGGGGTCGCCAGAAGATCGCGATGCGGCTGAGCAGAAGATACATGACATCCTTTCGGATGTCGGTAATCCTGCGGTGGAGTTCGTCTATGATTCCAAGGACAGGGTTCACATTGTCATCCCCGATCTGAGCGAAAAAGAGCCAGACCCAAATCCCGATCACCAGTCATGGTGCTGCAAGCTGGCCTATGAAGCGATGGGTGGCATTGTCGTTTATGGCTGTGGTTCCTGACCGCAGTGTCTGAACTTGCCTGAGGAGTTTATTTGAGTAAGGCAAAAACCAAGATATTCCTGACCGGTCCGTTTCAGGTGATTTGCGACGACGGCCAGGATGCAACACCACGCGGCACCAAGGCGAAAGCGCTTCTCGCCTTGGTGTTGTTGTCTAAAAATGCTGTTCGCAGCAGGGCCTGGCTGCAAGACAAGCTTTGGAGCAAAAGCTCACCCGCACAGGGTGCGGCATCGTTGCGCAAGGAACTTAGTGTCTTGACCAAGCATCTGGCCGGGTTCGGTCTGGGGTTTCTGGACATCGGGCGCGAGAATGTCTCCATCGACCTGAAAGCGCTTGAAATTGATTTGTTTGATGAACCGCTTCAACCGGATCGCGCCGAGCTTCTGGAAGGGTTGGATGTTGCAGACCCGGAATTTGAAGACTGGTTGGCCGTTGAACGGCAAGCTTATTGGGATGTTGGTTTTGATGAAAACGCGCCCGTTCCGGTTGGCGCGCGCTTTCCATCCCATTGGGGGCGCCAGAGACCAGCAATTGTTGTCGAGCCGTTTGAAGTAATTGGTGACGATAACAACATCAACGTGGCGGCGGCCTCGATCCGGGACGAATTGCTTTTCCTTTTGGGCACGTTGTCGGATGTCATTGAATTGCGCGATGCGCGAAGACAGGAAGGGCCTGTCGACGGTTATATGCTAAGCGGCAGCGTGGTAGGGGCCGAAGGGCTGCGCGTGGCAGCACAATTGACGTCAACTGTGGATCAGGTGTGCCTGTGGACCGAACGTTTCCGGTTTCGGGAAAAGGATACGTTTGACGCCGTTGAAGAAATCGCAATGAAAGTTGTCGAAGCGCTTCAGTTGCGGCTGCGGGATGGTCACTGGTCCGATATCTGGTCAGCACACGCTACATCCACCGAAGTTTGGACGGCATTTCAGAATGGCCGCATTCAGGAAAGCCTTACGACCAAGGACGGCCTGTTTCGTGCCATCCGCCAGTATGAGGTCTGTTTGCGGCGCGATCCGGACTATCTGCCTGCGCGGATCGCTGTCGGATTCTGCCGCCTGGATCTGATCCGGTTGGGCATGGAAGATTCGCCGGAACAAACGCTGGCTCTGGTCGAGGCCGACTGCGCCATCATGCGTGAAAAACACCCGGCGGATCCCTATTGTGCCGCGCTCGAAGCGTTTACCCAAAATGTTGCTGGCCATTCTGCCAAGGCTTGCCAGCTGATGCGCAAGGTTCTTGAGCGGTTCCACAGCAGCCCCGAATTGCTGGGCTATTATGGTGTCTTGTTGATGTATGACGACCGGCTTGAGGACGGAATAGCCACGTATCGGCAAGCTCTTGCGTTAACTCCGCACCCGCCGATCTGGATCGAGGCGAACTTGTCAATGACCCTTGCCCTCTCGGAAGACAAGGCAGCATGGCAGCACGCGCATAATGTCTTGCGAGTGGACCCCGGCAGCGTGCGGGCGCGGGTCGTGTTATGCATGTTGTCCGCTGCGGCAGGCAACCAGTCACTGGCACGTCGGCACGCCCGTCGCATCCTGGAATTGCAGCCCGGATTTACGGCCGAGCGCTGGGCCTGGCCCGGCTGTTTCAAAAACAGAAAATACTATGACGAAGGCGCGCGACTGTTGGCCGAAGCTGGTCTTTGATGGCGTTTATTTGTCTTCCAGCACTTTACGGGCGACGCGGAAACACTCCAATGCTTGCGGAACGCCGCAATAAATCCCGACCACGTGGATGATGGCGCGTATTTCTTCTTTGGTGACCCCGTTGGTGATGGCGCCGCGGCAGTGGATTTCCCATTCATGCATCTTTCCCAAAGCGCCGATCATGGACAGGTTCATCATCGACCGCGTTTTTGCGTCGATCACGTCATCCCCCCAGCCAAAACCCCAGCACCAGGCGGTCATGGCTTCCTGAAACGGGCGGGTGAAATCGTCAGCCGCTGCAAGGTTCTTTTCTACATACTCTGCGCCCAGTGTATTCTTCCGTTGTTCCAACCCTTTCAGGAACAGGTCTTCGTCAAATAAGTCGGCCATTGTGGGTCTCCGGTTTGTCAGCGTGTCAGGCGGTGTTTGTATGCAGGATCGTAGTGCGAAATTATCAACTGGTGCATCTGTTTTAACCGGTGTGGCTGGTCCACTATGTCGTTATACCTGCGTGGCTTTAGGCCAGGGCCGGTCGATTTCGCAAGGGTGCCATTCCTTGAGCATCAGCGTGGTTGATCTATCCGCTCAAGGGCAGGGCAAACAGGTTATGTCTGCCAAGGGCGGGTTTCATTCCACGGCCTCGCGCATCCATTGTTGCAACTTGGCGATTGAGTGTTCGGACATCACACCGCAACCCGGATCCAGCACCAGCGGGCCGGGGCGGTAACCGCGAGATCTGAGGCCGCGATGGACGGATTCCACAAGCCGGATGTCTTCTTCGACCGTTGTTTCCCTGTCCTGAACGGCCAGTTGCCGGATCACCGCGCTTTCCGAACCACCTTCAGTGTACCAACCGCGCCAGACGGTGCAGTGATCCGTGTCACTTGCGTGCCAGTGATATGTGTTCAGCACATTGCCCGGGTAGCACTGGAACGAAAACATAGGCCACAGGAACCAAGACTGGTAATCGCCCGCATGAGGCACCGACAGGTCGATAGGGTAAGTCATCTTGTCGAGACTTTGACATTCGGTCGTGTGGCGCAGCACGAAACCGCCGCCTGCATCGGGTTGGATGTCGTAGGTTTCGGGCTTGACGACACCTTCAGCAAAAGTCGGGTGGTTGGTCGGGCAGTGATAGCATTCCGAATAATTCTCGACGCTGACCTTCCAGTTGCAGTGTTCAGGGATCTCGACCCATTCCAGCGGCTCAAGCTCGTCGATATGTGGGACAAATGTACGGATTTCCTGCCGCACTCCGGGATACCAGTCATCCATCGGGGCTGCGTTTTCGTCGAGATTGACGAAGATGAACCCATTGAAGATTTCGGTCCGGACCGCCGTCAGGCAGATTGCACTGCGGTCAAATCCGGGGACGGATTTGATATTTGGACCCGCGCGCAGCTGGCCGGACAACTCGTAAGTCCACGCGTGGTAAGGGCAGACGACGACGCGGGTGTTTCCTGCGCCCGAGACCATTTCGTGCGCGCGGTGCTGGCAGACGTTATAGAAAGTGCGAATTTCGCCATCGCGTCCGCGAATGCAGAACAGGTTTTGCCCGGCGATCTCAAAAGCAAAGTAATCCCCTGTTTCCCGAACCTGCGCGACATGGCCTGCGAACTGCCATGTTCGGGCCAAAAGCCCCTGCATCTCCTTCTCGAAAATGGCGGGGTCGGTATAATATCGCGCGTCCAGTGAGTGGGTCAGCGGTACGTTCATTCGGGTTCCTCCGCATAGATTCCAAGCTGATGGCGACGACGATGGAAACGTTCGACCCGTTCGACGATCTCGTCGCTGGATACCGCGATCACGAAAGACAGCAGCGTTTCCAGCAGCGCGATGGTCGAAACGGATGATGGGAAAAACTGCGGCGTATCTGCTGCGACGACAAACCCGTGATGGGCGTTCCGGATCACAGGGCTGGCCGGGCTGTCTGAGATACCTATGACAGTCAGGCCCTGCTGACGTGCCAGTTTGACTGCCTCGATCACTTCGGTTCGGTAGGGATGACAGGTGATCGCAATCAGCACGTCCTGTTCATCCGCCCATGCCAGATCGTCTACCGGGGTTGAACCGGGGCGGGGGATTGCATGAAACTGCTTCATCCCGGTCGAAGCCAGATAGGTAAAGTTGCGCGCGTTGGAATTGTTGACGCCCACGCCGAGTGTGAAAATCTGGCGACAATTCCAGATGACTTCGGCAGCAGATTTCAGGCGGTTCGCGTCGATCCCTGCAAATGTTTCCTCGATATTCCGGATCGCGGCGCCGATCATATCGGCATACAGGCCGCCCAATTCACCGGATTTGCCGATGTCCTGAAGCCATCTGGCACGGTCTGGAAACGACACGCGCCCTTTTCGGATCGCGTCGCGAAAGGGTTCGCGAAAATCTTCGTACCCTTCAAAACCCACTTGCCGTGCCATGCGCACGAATGTGTTGGGTTTGACCTTTGCCGCCTCGGCAATTTCGCGCACGGTTGAGACCCCTACATCCGTAGGGTTCTCCAGAACGTAACGCGCGGCTTTCTGCGCCTCAGGGGTCAGGGCGTCCCACTCTTCGGTCAGGCGGTCCAGAACAGTTGATGATACATTTGTGTCATTCATGATTGACGATGGTACAAATGTGGAATTAGCCTGTCGAGCAGAAAAGCGACTCGGGAAGAGGAAAAATCATGTCCGGGAATGAACTGCCGTCACACGCACGTGTGGTCATCGTCGGAGGCGGCGTCATGGGCGTTGGTCTGGCCTACCATCTGGCCCATGAAGGCTGGGGCGAAGAGACTGTTCTGCTGGAAAAGGCCGAGCTGACCAGCGGCAGTACATGGCATGCGGCAGGGCAGATTACGCATTCAACCTCAAGCTTTGGTCTGGGCAAATGCGTCGATTACAACATCAGTTTGTATTCCGGCCTGCTTGAGGCCGAGACAGGTCAGCCTGTCACATGGCATGGCTGCGGCTCGTTCCGTCTCGCATATACCGAGGATGAGATGGATTGGCTGCGCCATACCCTGTCGGTGGGCCGGTCGCTGGGTTTCAATATCGAACTTGTCGGTCCCGAGAAGGTGGCTGAACTGCATCCATTCTATAACCTTGATGGTGTTCTGGGCGCGCTGCATACACCGGATGACGGGCATGTGGATCCGACCAATGTGACCATGGCGATGGCAGCCGGGGCACGCCAGAAGGGCGTGCGCATCTTCCGCAGCTGCCGGGCGACGAACATCACGCAGGGCGCAAACGGCGAATGGATTGTTGAGACCGAACAGGGCACCATCATCTGTGAGCATGTGGTGAACGCGGGCGGCACCTACGCGCGCCAGATGGGCGAATGGTCCGGGCTGCAACTGCCCATGACGTCAATGACGCACCATTATTTCGTGACTGAGCCAGTGCCCGAATTCCAGAACTTGGACAAGGAACTGCCGGTGATCCGCGATGACCGCAAAGTCTCGGGCTATATCCGGATGGAGCAGCAGCGCGGCCTGATCGGAATATACGAGAAAGAGAATCCGAACTCGGTCTGGCATGATCATTGCCCTTGGGAGTACGAGAACTGGTTGTTCGACGCGGATTATGACCGGGTAATGCCATGGCTAGAGGAAAGTCTGAACCGGATGCCGATTTTTTCCGAACTGGGCATTCAACGTGATGTGCATGGGGCGATATCACATCCGCCGGACGGCAACCCCTTGATCGGTCCTGCGCCGGGTGTGCGAAATTACTGGTGCTGTTGCGGAACGCAGATCGGCATCGGCTGGGGGCCGGGTCTGACCCGTGAACTGGCCCGCTGGATGGTGCATGGGGCTGCCGATATCTCGATGCGGGATTTCGATCCGCGCCGCTTTGGCAGCTATGCCAGCAAAGACTGGCAGGTGATCAAGGCCGAGGAAGATTATTGCTTACGTCACGAAATCCCGTTTCCACACTTCAATCGACTTGCAGGGCGTCCGATCAAGCCGTCGCCACTGTATGAGTTGCTGAAGTCCAAGGGCGCGGTACATGAAGAGGTCTATGGCTTCGAACGCCCCCGCTGGTTCGCCCGCGATGGCGCGGAACAGCGCGATCACTATTCCTTCCGCCGCACTCCTGCCGACGACATGGTCGCGGCCGAGGTCAAGGCAGTGCGCGAACGTGTCGGCATCATGGATGTCACCGCCTTCACCAAAGTCGAAGTATCGGGGCCGGATGCCTATACCCTACTTGATCGGTTGACTGCTAACAGGATGCCGCAAAAGGTTGGCTCGATCACGCTGACCCATATGTTGAACCGCCGTGGCCGGATCGAGTTGGAGACTACGATTGTCCGCATCGCCGAAGACCGCTTCTATCTGGTCTGTGCGGCGTTCTTCGAACAGCGCTTGCTTGATCACCTGGCGCATCAGCGTAAGGGTGAAGTTGTGCAGATCACCGCGCTGTCTTCTGATTGGTCGGCCTTGTCGCTAAACGGCCCCAGATCACGCGAAGTTCTGGCGCGCTGTACGGATACCGATCTGAGCAATGCCGGGTTCCGCTGGCTGTCGGCGCAAGAGGTCACGATTGCCGGTCATAAACTCTGGGCGTTTCGCATGTCTTATGCGGGCGAACTGGGTTGGGAACTGCATATGCCTAACGCTGCCTGCCTTGATGTCTACAATGCGCTATGGGCTGCAGGCGAGGTGTACGGCATCGCAGACTATGGCAGTTTCGCCATGAACGTGATGCGGATGGAGAAGGGCTTCAAAGGGGCAGGTGAGCTGACCAACGAGGTCACGCTGGCCGAAGCTGACGCGCTGCGCTTTGCCCGTACGGGCAAGGACTACCTGGGCAGGGACAAGACGCTGAACACCGATTTGCCATGGATATGTGCCTATTTGCAAATCGAGCCGGATGGCGAAATTGACGGCCATGGAGGCGAGGCGGTGATGCTGGACGGGCGTGTCATAGGCTCGACGGCTTCGGTCGCGTTCGGTCACACGGTCGGTAAGATATTGGCCTTTGCATACATCAAACCCGAAGCAGCAAAAGCGGGAACCGAATTGGAGGTCGTGATTCACGGCAAGCCGCGTCCGGCCCGAGTACTGGATAAGCCCGCCTACGATCCAGACAGCCTGCTGCCCCGCATAGACGCAGTAGTGGAGACCGCCTGATGAACCTGCCCACCACAATGAAAGCCATGGTCACGATGGGCCATGGAGGTTTAGAGCAGATAGTTTGGCACGATAACTGGCCGCGTCCTGAACCTGCGGAGGGTGAAGTGCTGATCAAGGTTGCGGCATGTGGGCTGAACAATACGGACGTCAACACGCGATCAGGTTGGTACTCCAAGACGGTCACAGCCGCGACGACCGGTGGTGCGTTTGAAGAGGTTGGCGAAGATGATCCCACCTGGGGCGGTAATCCGATCACCTTCCCGCGAATTCAAGGGGCCGATATCTGCGGGCATATCGTTGTCGTCGGCGAAGGTGTTGACCGGGGGCGTATTGGAGAGCGTGTTATCACGGATGGCTGGCTGCGCGACCCGGTGGAACCCGACAATATGGACAAGACTGGCTATTTCGGCTCGGAACGGGATGGCGGATTTGCCGAATACGCGACAACTCTGGCGGTGAACGCTGTGGCAATCACCTCGGACCTGACGGATGCTGAACTGGCAACTTTTTCCTGCTCTTACTCCACCGCCGAAGGCATGTTGACCCGTGCCAATGTGACCGGCGAGGATACGGTTTTGGTTCCAGGTGCTTCCGGCGGTGTGGGCGGCGCGCTTGTGCAACTGGCCAAACGGCGCGGTGCGCGGGTGATCGCGATGGCATCCGAATCCAAACACGCGGACGTGGCCAGACTTGGCCCCGACGTCATTCTGCCACGCGCACCTGCGAACCTGCGCAAGGTGCTGGGCTCGGAAAAGATCAGTGTGGTTGCCGATGTCGTGGGCGGGCCATACTGGCCGAACCTGATCGACATATTGGAACGGGGTGGCCGTTACACCTGTTCGGGCGCAATTGCAGGCCCGATCGTCGAACTTGATCTGCGCACATTCTACCTGCGCGACCTGACCTTCACCGGTTCGACCGTCATTGATCCTCAGGTCATGAAGAACCTCGTAACATACATCGAGGCTGGTGAGATCAAGCCAGCGCTTGCCGCGACGTACCCGTTGGAGGATCTCCGAGATGCGCAAGCCGCGTTCATTGCGAAAGAGCACACCGGCAACATCGTGGTGATGCCATGACGCTTGACGATGTTCTTAAAGCTGCCCGGCAAATGCACCATGCGCATCCGGATCTGGCTGCGTTCGCGCCTTGGCCGGGTGATCTGACCCCGACGGGGTTGGATCCCGCACCCATTCTTGCAACGAGACTGGTGGCAGCCTTCGATCTTCTTGAAGACGCGCCAACCCGTGATCTGATCACGGCGGTCAAAGCGACGGCGCATCTGGGACATTGGAAACACACCTACACCGAAGACGAAGTTGGTGCGGATTTCCTGAACCGATACGGCTATTATGAGCTGTTCGGTCCAACCGGACATTTTCACTCGACCCTGCTGCGTGGCTACATCGCGTATTGGGGGGCTGGCCTGAATTACGATTGGCACAGCCATCAGGCCGAAGAACTTTACCTCGTTCTTGGCGGAGGTGCGTTGTTCAAGGTCGATGGGGACGAAACTTATATTGGTGCCAATCAAACGCGCTTGCACGCAAGTTGGCAAAGTCATGCCATGGTCACCACAGATCAGCCGATCCTGACCTATGTCCTGTGGCGCGGTGAAGGCATGGGTGACTTGCCCCGGATGGATATCGCATGAAGATCAAAGCTATCACTGTATATCATATCGATCTCCCGCTTGAGCATCCATATTGGTTGTCTGGTGGGCGGCTGAAATTCGAAACCCTTGACGCGACACTCGTGAAAATCGAAACCGATGCGGGGTTTGTTGGCTGGGGTGAAGGGACCCCATGGGGCCATACCTATGTGCCCGCGCATGGACCGGGTATCCGCGCCGGAATTGAAACGATGGCGCCGTTCATTCTGGGCCTGGATCCGCGACGGGTTTTGGAGGTGGAACGGGCGATGGATCTTACCTTGCCCGGGCACCTTTATGCCAAAAGCCCAATTGATATGGCCTGCTGGGATATCGCGGGTCAGGCGGCGGGTGTGCCGATTGCCGATCTGATGGGGGGTGGATCGCGGACACCGCGCCCGATTGCGTCCTCGGTCGGGGCGAAATCCGTCGATGAAACGCGCGCGGTCATAGAGCGGTACCGCCAGCGG
The DNA here is from genome assembly GCF_056542225.1 of Ruegeria sp. AE3. NCBI lineage: Bacteria > Pseudomonadati > Pseudomonadota > Alphaproteobacteria > Rhodobacterales > Roseobacteraceae > Ruegeria > Ruegeria sp. AE3. The sequence goes on from NZ_JBQFZL010000003.1 coordinate 25,738, forward strand.
GGCTACATCGCCCATTCCGTGAAGATCGGTGGTGACGTTGAAAGGGACATCGCGCGTGTTCGCGATGTCGAGAGTATTCGGCGACCCGGCGAGATCGTTCTTTATGATGTCAATCGTGGCTGGACGCGTCAGCAAGCGTTGCGTGTGATGAGCACCTGCGCGGACCTTAATGTCATGTTCGAACAACCTTGTGAGACGCTGGATGACATTGCTGCAATCTCGGGGCTTCATTCGTCGCCCGTTTCAGTGGACGAAAGCCTTGTGACTTTACAGGATGCGGCCCGTATCGCCCGCGATGGTCTGGCTCAGATTTTCGGGATCAAGTTGAACCGCGTCGGCGGGCTGACCAAGGCTGCGCGCATGCGGGATATCGCGTTGGCCCATGGGATAGACATGTTCGTAATGGCCACTGGCGGTACGGTTCTGGCCGATACCGAAGCATTGCATCTGGCCGCGACCATCCCGGATAACAACTGCCTTGCCGTATGGGCCTGTCAGGACATGATCGCGGTCGATATTGCCGGGGGACGTGGGCCTCGGAATGTTGATGGCCACTTGCACCTGCCAGAAGAACCTGGGCTTGGCGTTCATCCGGATGAAAGCACATTAGGTGATCCAGTGGGAGTATACGCTTGAAAATCAACAAGATAACGCTCTGGTCTGTCGATCTGACAAGTCACGAAACGTACCACATGGCTGACGGCAAGACTTGTGCCACTGTGAAATCCCATATTCTGAGCCTTGAAACGGATACCGGTCACAGGGGATGGGGTGAGGTCTGCCCGATCCCGCATTACCTGCCGGCCTATGCGGATGGGGTGCCGGGAGCCATTGCTGAGATGGGGCCTGAAATCCTCGGGATCACTCCTTTTGGTATAGACGCCCCTATGCGCAAGCTGGACGGGTTTCTGCAAGGGCATCAATACGCGAAATCGATCGTCGATATCGCGCTTTGGGACCTGTTCGGTCAGGCGGCAGGGTTGCCGGTTTATGCGGTGTTGGGTGGGCGAACGCAGGCGGATATGCCGCTCTATCATTCGATCACCTGCATCGCACCGGACGAGATGGCGCGTATTGCCAAATCCGCTTTTCAAACCGGAATCCGGCAGTTTCAGGTCAAGCTGGGCGTCGAGGGAGATTGGCAGGCGGATGCCGAGCGGCTGATCAAAGTGCGCGAAGCCGTGGGAACCGGGCCGTTGGTATATGGTGACTGGAATTGTGGAGCATCGCGATTGCAGGCGACCCGTACCGGGCGTGCGGTGGCACATCTAGACGTGATGTTGGAACAGCCCTGCAAAACGCTGGAAGACTGTGCCGCTGTCCGTCAGGCTACTGGTCTTCCGATGAAAATCGACGAGAGTGCCTTTGATCTTGCCTCGCTTTTGCGTGCGTATGAACTGGGTTGCATGGATGCGGTGGCGCTTAAACTTTCGAAATTCGGCGGATTGTCAGCAATGCGTCGTGCACGGGATCTGACCGTGCATCTGGGTGCCGAGATTTGCGCGGAATGCACATGGGGGTCTGACATTATTACTGCGGCTTCACTTCACTTTGCGGCGTCGACGCCGAAAGGTTCTCTGATGAACACGTGCGACTTGTCGTCTTACGTGGCCCCGCGTCTGTGTCCTGATGCACCAATTCGTGAAAACGGCCGGATTGCTCCGCCCGAAGGTCCGGGTTTAGGTGTTGTGCCGGACCTCGATATCCTTGGCACCCCAATTCTGGAGATCGACTGAGATGCTGAAAATCCAATCACAATCCGAATGGATTGCTCGCGCGAACGAAGTTCTACCCGCCGGGGGGTTTGGCAACTTTGATCCGGGCATCATCATCGCCCGTGGTGAAGGCAGCCGTGTCTGGGACGAGGATGGCGACGAATATGTCGATTACCTGATCGGGTCGGGTCCGATGCTGCTGGGTCATGGCCACCCTGAAGTGATGGAAGCCGTTTTGGAACAGCTGCCCAAAGGGATGACGTTTTTTGCCAACAACAGAAAAGGAATCGAACTGGCCGAGGCCATCATCGACGCCGTTCCCTGCTGCGAGCAGGTGCGCTTTGTCGCGTCGGGAGGCGAAGCCGACATGTATGCGATTCGCCTGGCGCGGGCTTATACCGGGCGCAGCAAGATCCTGAAGTTTGAAGGCGGTTACCACGGTATGAGCGCCGAGGCGCAGATGAGCCTTGCCCCAAGCCGCAGAGTTAATTTCCCGCAGGCTGTTCCCGACAGCGCCGGTATCCCCGACAGCGTGGCCGAGCAAATGCTGATCGCGCCCTTTAACGATCTGGAAGCCGTCGCTGCTTTGCTGGATGAAAATGACGACGTTGCCGCGATTATAGTCGAGCCTTTGCAACGGATCATCCCGCCAATGCCGGGATATTTGCAGGGCCTCCGAGCTCTGTGTGATCAACATGGTGTGCTGTTGATCTTTGATGAGATCGTCACCGGATTCCGGCTGGCTTATGGCGGGGCGCAGGAACGATACAGGGTCACACCGGATATCTGCACTTTGGGAAAGATCACGGGCGGCGGCTTCCCTCTGGCTGCGCTTGGTGCCAGCGTCGAGATCATGAAGCATTTCGATAAGTCGAAGGTCGGGGAAGAAGGTTGGCTGATGCAGTTGGGTACCCTCTCGGGGAATCCGGTCGCCTCGGCCGCTGGGCTGAAGACGATGGAGATTTTGCGGCGTGAAGGCGCGTATGAGCGTTTGCGCGCAATTGGAAAACACTTGCAGCAGATTCAGTCGGACGCCTTGAATGAAGCGGGCATCGCGCATCGGATTTGCGGTGACGAGACTTTGTTTGACATCTATTTCACCAACGCCGAGTGCCGTGATTATCGCAGCGCAAACCACGATGATCCACAGCGCAACGCCACTTATAATGCGGTGCTGCGCGCCCATGGAATCTTCAAGTCTCCGGGCAAGCTTTATCCGTCGCTGGCGATCACCGATGCGGATCTGGAACAGACACGCATCGCCGTCCGTCACGCGGTTGATGCCATTTCCTGAAGGTTGGATGTATACAACGTAAACGGGTCGCGGTTGAGTTCAACAGCGACCCGCTACCTTTGGAAGTCGGGGGTCAGCCTCGCCCCCTCGAATACTGATTAAATCACCGGCAATCTGAAAACTTTTCGATACTTTCGAGACTGACCCGACTTCCTCATCGGTATGTCACTTTAATGCCCGAGAATCTCGGTGGCCACAGTGATCAAGTTCACACTGCCTTAAATTAATTTGAATTTTTCCAATCAAAAAAACCTGGACCCGCCTGTTCCAACAGTTCCGCAGCCATCGTGCGGGCCATTTCCGGCCCGTCTTTGACAGAACCGGTCACTTCTCTGTTCACGATTTCCGACCCATCTGGGCGCAGGACTTCACCGCGCAGCCTTAAGTTGTTTCCATCCAACTCTGCCAGGCCAGCGATCGGAGTTTCGCAAGACCCGTCCAGCGCGGCCAGCAAGGTGCGTTCGGCGGCCAGCCGCCATCCTGTTTCCGCGTGATGAATCGCTTCAAGCATTTCGGCCGCGCGCATATCGTTGCTGCGCCGTTCGATGCCAATGGTACCTTGTGCAATCGCGGGCAGCATGTCATCCGGAGAAATGGCGTTGGCTGGAACCTCGTCCATGCCCAGACGGCGAATGCCAGCCATGGCCAGAAAAGTGCAATCCGCGACCCCGGCTTCCAGCTTTTTCAGCCGCGTCTGCACGTTCCCGCGAAACTCGACCACTTTCAGATCCGGCCGCCGGTTCAGCAGCTGTGCCCGACGCCGCAATGACGAAGTGCCCACAACAGCCCCTTCGGGCAGATCGTGGATTGAGTTAAGGCGCGGCGAGATGAAAGCGTCACGCACATCCTCGCGCGGAAGGAATGTGTCCAGAACCAGCCCTTGGGGCTGTTCAACAGGCATGTCTTTCGTTGAATGCACGGCGATATCGATTTCGGCGCGCAACATCGCCTCTTCGATTTCCTTGGTGAACAGGCCCTTGTTGCCGATTTCCTTCAGCGGGCGATCCGCATCGATCATGGCGCGATTGTCGCCGGTTGTTTTGATCACGACGATTTCAAAGGCCGCTTCGGGCAGATCAAACGCATCGCTCAGGCGTTGGCGGGTTTCATAGGCCTGAGCCAGAGCCAGCGGTGAACCACGGGTGCCAATTCTGAGGGGCGATGCGGGTGTGGGCAGGGTCAAAGTCATGTGCACAGCTTTAGTCGCGTCACATTGCCCTGACAATGGGGGCTGAGCTTGACAAATTGCCGCCGAAGGACGACCCGTTGCCAAAACCGGAAGATTGGGGGCGAATATGGCCGAGACAAAGAAGCTGCTGCGGGCGCTGGCGGGTGAAGTACAGGATGTGCCGCCAATCTGGATGATGCGCCAGGCGGGCCGGTATCTGCCGGAATACCGGGCCACCCGTGCCCAGGCCGGAGATTTTCTGTCTTTATGCTATAACCCGGAACTGGCCGCCGAAGTCACATTGCAGCCAATCCGGCGCTATGGGTTTGACGCTGCGATCCTGTTTGCCGATATCCTGCTGGTGCCGCAGGCGCTGGGTGCAGATCTGTGGTTTGTGACCGGCGAAGGCCCACGTTTGTCGACTATCACGCGGCAAGCCGAGTTTGAAGCGCTGAAGCCGGTGGACGCGATTCATGAGACATTGTCGCCCGTTTATGAAACGATTCGGATCCTGTCGCGAGAATTGCCGTCTGAGACCGCGCTGATCGGGTTTGCCGGCGCGCCCTGGACGGTCGCGACCTACATGATCGCCGGGCGTGGAACACCCGATCAGGGACCAGCTCACGCTCTGCGAGAGAGCGATACTGCTTTATTCGAGGCGCTTCTGGATCGCATCACGGAGGCAACAATTGAGTATTTGTCAGCTCAGATCGACGCTGGGGCCGAGGTGGTCAAGATTTTCGACAGCTGGGCGGGTTCCCTGAAAGGTGACGCGTTTCGCAAATACGCGGTGGAACCGTGTCGTGTGATTACACAGGCCATCAAGGAGCGTCACCCCGGCATCCCGGTGATCGGTTTCCCGCGCGAGGCGGGGGAGGGGTATGTCGGGTTTGCCAAGACGACGGGTGTGGATTGCGTCGCGCTGGACAATTCGGTGTCGCCCGATTGGGCCGCCAGACATGTACAGGTTGATGGTTGTGTACAGGGAAACCTGGCCTCGTCGCATATGGTGACCGGTGGGCAGGCTCTGGTGGATGAGACGCGGCGGATTGTCGAGGCGTTCTCTAAGGGACCGCACATCTTCAACCTGGGACATGGGATCACGCCGGATGCCGATCCTGAGAATGTTCAGCTGATGATCGATACGGTACGCGGGCAGTAAGCAGGTTAAAGGGGGCCAGCCCCCTTCTTGGCCTGAGGCCAATCCATCCCCCGGGATATTTTGGGCCAGATGAAGTGCGGATCAGCGCAGGCCGTCGAGCTCTGAGAGGATCTCTTTAGTATGCTCGCCGCGCATGGGGCTGGATCTCGGGACCCAATCATGGCCTGAAAACCGTGGGGCGGCGGCGGCCTGAAATGCACCGTCAAAATCCTGCCAGCTGTTGCGATGGAGGTTCATCGGGTGTGAGCGGGCTTCGTCCGGGCTGAGGACAGGAGCAACGCAGGCATCTGTTCCGCGAAACAGGGCCTCCCAATGGTCGCGCGGTTGACTGGCGAAGATGTCGGTCAGACGGCGTGAAAGCGAAGGCCACAGAACACGGTCGTATTGCCGCTGAAACTCGGTATCGTTTGTGAGGCCCAGTAAGTTCAGAAACTGCTTATAGAATTTTGGTTCGAGGCATTGCACGGAAATAAAGCCGCCACAGGCGCAGGCGTAGGTGCTGCTCCAGTGGGGACCGTCCAACAGGCTTTGGCCCCGGGTTTCAGACAGGTTGCCGGTTTGGCGCATTGTCATAAGCAGGTTCATCATATGGGCTGAGCCGTCATAGATTGCCGCATCAACGACAGTACCTGCGCCAGTGCGCTGTGCATTGATCAGCCCGGCCAGAATGCCCGCCACAAGATACATGGCCCCACCGCCGATATCACCTACCAACGTTGGCGGGGTCTGCGGTGCATGGCCGGGATGTGAGGCATACCAGAGCGCACCGGACAGGGCGATGTAATTCAGGTCATGCCCCGCCGTGTCGGCCAGCGGGCTATCCTGCCCCCAGCCCGTCATGCGCCCGTAGACCAGTTTTGGATTGCGGGTCAGGCAGACATCCGGGCCGAGCCCCAGTTTTTCCATCACACCGGGGCGGAATCCTTCGATCAGCGCATCGGCTGTGTCGATCAGGCGAAGCGCGGTATCCAGATCATTGGCGTCCTTCAGATCAAGCGCGATGGATCTTTTGCCCCGGTCCAGCAGGGAACGTTCCGGCATACCCGGTGTCGCGGCGCCCCCTTTGCGGTGGATTGTTATCACGTTAGCGCCCAGATCTGCCAGTAACATGGCACCAAACGGGCCGGGGCCCAGACCTTCGAGTTCGACAACACGTATTCCGTTCAGCATCAGGACCCTCCGTTCCCGGCAGAGTTTGCTGGCTGGTGTCGGGATTGCAAGCCGGATGATTGCCGACGAGGACGGTCTTCCTTTTGGCAGTTGTTCATCACATGGTACGGAATGGGCCTGTTATCCCTGTATTCGGGGCGATAGGGTCTGTGCCAGAACGGGGAGCGGATATGACGACCATTTTATCCATCAGAGATCTGCGCAAATCTTACGCCGATGGGTTCGAGGCGCTGAAAGGTGTGTCTCTGGACATTGAAGAAGGCGAAATTCTTGCGCTTCTGGGGCCGAATGGGGCGGGGAAAACCACTCTGATCTCGACGATCTGCGGAATAACCACGCCAACATCCGGTGCGGTTTCAGTCGGCGGGCACGACATTCAGTCGGATTATCGCGCAGCGCGCAGGATGATCGGGCTTGTCCCGCAAGAGATCGCGCTGGAACCGTTTGAAAAGGTCTGGAACACAGTTAGGCTGTCACGCGGGTTGTTTGGGCTGGGCAAAGACAACGCCCGGATCGAGGACATTCTGCGCAAGCTCTCTCTATGGGACAAGCGCAAGAACCCCATCAAGGAGCTGTCGGGCGGCATGAAACGCCGCGTGCTGATCGCCAAGGCTCTGGCGCATGAACCACGTGTTTTGTTTCTGGATGAACCGACGGCAGGTGTGGATGTCGAGCTGCGCAAGGATATGTGGGAAATCGTAGCCGAGCTGAAACGGGACGGTGTCACCATCATTCTGACAACCCACTATATCGAAGAGGCCGAAGCCATCGCGGATCGCGTCGGCGTCATTGACAAGGGTGAGTTGCTTTTAGTGCAGGACAAAGACACGCTTATGGCGCAGATGGGCAAAAAGCAGATTGTCGTCATGCTGACCGAGCCAATCGCCAAGATTCCCGATGATTTGGCCAACCACAATCTGACCCTCAATGGCGCCGGGGATAGCCTGATCTATACCTACGATACCCATGCGGATCGCACAGGAATTACGACCCTTTTAAATGACGTGTCGCAGGCCGGGTTGGTGTTGCGCGATGTGCAGACACGGCAATCGAGCCTGGAGGAGATATTTGTCAATTTGGTTTCCGGAGAGGCGGCATGAACTGGACCGCAATTGCTGCAATCTACCGGTTCGAAATGGCCCGCTTCTTTCGCACCCTGGCGCAAAGCTTCCTGTCGCCGGTTCTTTCCACTTCGCTGTATTTCGTGGTGTTTGGCACCGCCATCGGCAGTCGAATTCAGGAGGTCGAGGGCGTATCCTACGGCGCGTTCATCGTGCCGGGCTTGATCATGCTGTCTGTAGTGATGCTGTCGATCTCGAACGCGTCTTTCGGAATTTATTTTCCCAAGTTTCTGGGCACCATCTACGAGCTGTTGTCGGCACCGGTGAATTTTATAGAAATCGTGATTGGGTATGTCGGTGCGGCGGCCACCAAAGCGCTGTTTGTGGGGTTGGTCATTCTGGCCACGTCGACCTTCTTCGTCGACATACGGATCGAACACCCCTTTGCCATGGCGGCGTTCTTGATCCTGTCATGTCTCAGCTTCTCGTTGCTAGGGTTCATCATCGGGATATGGGCCAGTAATTTTGAACAGATGTCATTGGTGCCGCAGCTTGTGGTCACGCCACTTATCTTCCTTGGCGGTACGTTTTATTCAATCTCGATGCTGCCGCCTCTGTGGCAGACGATCACGTTGTTCAATCCGGTCGTCTATCTGATTTCGGGGTTTCGCTGGTCGTTTTTCGGGCTTGCCGATGTGCCCATAGCCCTGAGTTTGCTGGCCATCATAGCCTTTACCGGGGTGTGTCTGGCGGTCATTGGCTGGATCTTCAAAACCGGCTGGCGCATTCGCAGCTAAGCCGCGCCGGGGCGTTGCATTTTTGCCGGTCGAGTGTGTGAATTTGGGTCACGTCGCGTTCAAGGTTCGAAGAGTCCCTTGTTTACGGGTTGGTGGCACTCTACATCGGCACCCATGAAGCTCAGCCTGCCGTTCGTCAAAAATCACCCATGTGTGGCCATCGTCCGCCTGTCCGGCGCCATTGGAATGGCCGGGCGCGGATCTTTGAACGACGCAACGCTTGCACCGGTTCTCGAGAAAGCATTTCGCAAGGGAAAACCTGCGGCCGTGGCGCTTGAGATCAATTCACCGGGCGGATCCCCTGTCCAAAGTTCAATGATCGGTGCGCGCATTCGGCGGTTGTCCGAGGAACTGGACGTGCCAGTTTTCGCTTTTGTCGAGGACGTCGCTGCATCCGGTGGATATTGGCTGGCCGCCGCAGCGGATGAGATCTGGGCTGATAACAGTTCCGTACTGGGATCGATCGGTGTGATCTCGGCTGGATTTGGTGCGCATGTCTTTCTGGCGCGGCAAGGGTTTGAGCGGCGGGTCCATACCGCCGGGAAATCGAAGTCCATGCTCGATCCGTTTTCACCGGAAAAGAAAGAGGACGTGGCCCGCCTGCAAGGGTTGTTAGGTGATATCCACGAGAATTTCATTGCGCATGTCAAAGATCGGCGCGGGGACAAGCTGAATCAGGAAGCTGATCTGTTCACGGGCGAGGTTTGGCTGGCGCGACGCGCGCAGGAATTGGGGTTGATCGACGGCATCGCACATCTGAAGCCAAAGATGCAGGACCGTTTCGGCGACAAGGTCAAATTTCGCCGCTATGGCGTGAAAAAACCGATCTGGACCCGGTTTGGGGCCAGCTTGGCGCAGGACGCCATCGCAGGGTTAGAGGAGCGGGCAGCCTACGCGCGTTTCGGTTTGTGACGTGATCGTAAAGGCTGTCACTCTTTTTCTGATCGCAATGGGCGTATTGGCAATGTTCGGCAAGTTGCGGTTTCCCGGGCAGAAAAGGCTAAGCTCGGCAAAATGTCCGCGATGCGGTCGGTACCGCATCGGAAAGGGCCCCTGTGCCTGTGAAAAAGGAGGCCGGGCTTGATCACAACGTGGCTGCTGTCTGGTCTTGGCCTGTTGATCCTGTTGCTGGCAGGCGATGCCTTGGTGCGGGGCGCAGTGAACCTGAGCCTGCGTTTGGGTGTCCCAGCCCTGATCGTCAGCCTTACGATTGTGGCCTTCGGCACGTCAGCGCCCGAGTTGCTGATTGCTATCAGCGCCGTCAAGGAACACGCACCGGGTATCGCGCTGGGCAATGTTGTCGGATCAAACACGGCCAATATCCTGTTGGTTCTTGGTCTTCCAGCGATGCTGGCAACGATCCATACCAGCGAATGCGACAGCCGTAGGAACTATGCCTTCATGCTGATGGCGACGGCCCTGTTCATAGGGTTGGCGTTTTGTGGAACATTCACCGTCGTCAGCGGCCTGATCCTGCTGGCGGCTTTGGGCCTGGTTCTGACGAATGCCTTTCGTGAAGCAAAGGCGCACCGCAAGGCCTGTGGCGAAGCCTGTGCGGATGATGACGATCTAGACGGCCTGGAAGAAGCCGATCCTGACATGCCTTACTGGAAGGTATCGGTTTACCTGATCCTCGGGCTTGTGGGTCTTCCGATGGGGGCGCACCTGCTGGTGGAAAATGCGACGGTCATCGCCCGGAACTATGGTGTCAGTGAAACGGTTATTGGTCTGACCTTGATTGCGGTCGGAACGTCATTGCCCGAATTGGCAACGACTGTCATGGCCGCTTTGCGCCGGCAGGCTGATGTGGCCCTAGGCAACGTGATTGGCTCAAACATGTTCAATCTTCTGGCCATTATCGGGATCGCAACCTGGTTCGGGCGTATCCCGGTCGATCCCGGTTTCCTGCATTTTGACCTTTGGGTCATGTTGGGCGCATCACTGCTTCTGGTTCCCTTTGTTGTCTTCAAGCAGGATATCTCTCGCGTTTGGGGTCTGGTGCTGACCCTCCTTTATGCGCTTTATGTCACTGTATTGCTGGTGTGATCTGACGAAACGAGGTGAAGCATGACCCGAGCTTTAGTGACCGGTGCCGGTATTCGTCTGGGTCGGGCCATGGCGCTTTATCTGGCGGGTCGTGGATATGATGTCGCCGTTCATTTTGCGTCCTCAGAACGCCCCGCGCACGAGACCGTGGCGGAGGTACAGGCATTGGATCGACGGTCGGTGGCATTGCAGGCCGATCTGCTGGACGAGGCACAGGTGCAGGACCTGCTGCCCAAAGCAGCCGAGGCTCTGGGTGGGCCGATCACCTGTCTGGTAAACAACGCATCGATCTTTGAATATGACAGCGTTCACACCGCGACCCGCCAAAGCTGGGACCGCCATCTCGACAGTAATCTGCGGGCACCGTTCGTTTTGACCCAAGCCATGGCCGGGCAGGGGCTGGCCCCGGACACGGACGAAAATGGCGAACCCCTTGCGACCGGTCTGATCATCAACATGGTGGACATGCGTGTACGCAAGCTGACACCCGAGTTCATGTCTTACACCATCGCCAAAATGGGGCTATGGACGCTGACCCGTACCTCGGCACAGGCGCTGTCCCCTGCAATCCGGGTCAATGCCATCGGACCCGGACCAACGGTACAGGGGCATCGTCAAAGCGCTGAGCATTTCCAGGCGCAACGAACGAATACTGTTCTGGAACGCGGGTCAAATCCGTCGGATATCACCGCCGCTTTGGGATATTTTCTGGATGCACACGCAGTAACGGGGCAACTGATATGCGTGGATGGCGGCCAACACCTGGGGTGGAAAACACCGGATGTTCTGGGAGTTGAATAAGCAATATCGCTGCAAGTTTTGCACCGCGCACGTTTGTGTTACCTGCGTGTTACAAAAATGTCTTTTTTTTCATACACTTGCTAAATGTGTGAAAAAATATCGTTAAAAATCAGCGTCTTGATAATGTGCCTATTTTTTGTGCATGTTAATGAAGTGGTAATGAAACAAGGGAAATTCTAAGGCTGTGAAAACTTATCTTCACACTTATCCACAGGAATCGTGGATTTGTTTTCTCTTGATCTGAAGCCCGCAAGATTGCAGCCAGTAAAAGAGAATCATATCGGAATCCCATGACTACCCACAGTGAATCGTCCCTGACCGGTTATGCCTGCATTCAGCGTTATGCAAAGACGCTGGACAGCTCACCCGGGGTGTACCGGATGCTGGATGCCGACAGTCGGGTTTTATACGTGGGCAAGGCGCGAAACCTAAAGGCGCGGGTGTCGAACTATACAAGGCCGGGTCACTCGGGCCGGATCGAGAAGATGATTTCCTCGACCGCTTCGATGATGTTTCTGACCACAAGAACGGAAACCGAGGCGCTACTGCTGGAGCAGAACCTGATCAAGCAGCTTAAACCGAAATACAATGTGCTGCTGCGGGACGACAAAAGCTTTCCCAACATCCTGGTCGCCAAGGATCATGACTTTCCGCAGATCAAAAAACACCGTGGGGCGAAGAAGGAAAAAGGCGCCTATTTCGGACCATTTGCCAGCGCGGGCGCTGTAAACCGCACATTGAACCAGCTGCAAAAGGCATTCCTGCTGCGTAACTGTTCGGATTCCATGTTCGACAGCCGCACGCGGCCCTGTCTGCTTTATCAGATCAAACGGTGTTCCGGGCCGTGTGTCGGTTTGATTTCGGAGCAGGATTACAGTGAAAGCGTCAAGGATGCAGAACGTTTCCTGTCGGGGCGCTCGACCAAGGTGCAGGAGGAACTGGCTGAACAGATGATGGCCGCGTCCGAGGCTATGGAGTTCGAACGCGCCGCCGGTCTGCGCGACCGCATCCGGGCGCTGACGCAGGTACAGACCGCGCAAGGCATCAACCCTCGTGGCGTGACCGAGGCGGATGTGATCGGCCTTTATATGGACAGCGGGCAAGCCTGTGTTCAGGTATTCTTCATCCGTGCCAACCAGAACTGGGGCAACAAGGACTTTTATCCGCGTGTTGGCCCGGATGTATCACATGCCGAAGTGATGGAGGCTTTCCTTGGCCAGTTCTACGACAACAAGGAACCACCACGGCAGTTGATCTTGTCGGACGGGATCGAAAACGCCGATCTGATGCAGGAGGCTTTGTCCGAGAAAGCCGGGCGCAAAGTCGAAATCCTTGTCCCGCTGCGGGGTGAGAAACAGGAACTGGTTGCAGGTGCCTTGCGCAATGCGCGAGAGTCTCTGGCCAGGCGCATGTCGGAAAGCGCCACGCAGGCCAAGTTGCTGCGCGGGGTGGCAGAGGCGTTTGATCTGGATAGTCCACCGGGACGGATTGAGGTCTACGATAACTCTCATATCCAAGGCACTAACGCGGTGGGTGGTATGATCGTGGCAGGGCCCGACGGGTTCATGAAAAACGCCTATCGCAAGTTCAACATTCGTGGCGACGACCTGACGCCGGGTGATGATTTCGGCATGATGAAAGAGGTTCTGAACCGTCGCTTCACCCGCCTGCAAAAAGAAGACCCGGATCGGGATAAGGGGCTTTGGCCCGACCTGCTGCTGATCGATGGCGGTGCCGGGCAGGTCAGCGCTGTGCACGAGATCATGCAGGCTCACGGGGTCGAAGACATTCCGATGGTCGGTGTTGCCAAAGGGGTCGACCGTGACCACGGCAAGGAAGAGTTTCACCGGATCGGCCAGCGCCCCTTTGCCCTAAAACGCAACGATCCGGTCTTGTACTTTATTCAACGGCTAAGGGACGAGGCGCACCGTTTTGCCATTGGCACCCACCGTGCGAAACGCGCCAAGGCTGTTGGTGCCACGCCGCTGGATGAAATTCCGGGCGTCGGGGCTGCACGCAAGCGCGCCTTGCTGACTCACTTCGGCAGCGCCAAAGCGGTAAGCCGGGCCAATCTGGCAGACCTGAAAGCGGTCGAGGGAATCTCGGCCGGGTTGGCTCAGAAAGTCTATGATTTCTTCCACGACAAGGGTTAGACCTGTCGCCCCCGCCACAGGATATAGAGGCCCGAAGCCACAATAAGCGCGCTGCCGACCCACATAGTACGGTCCAGGCTTTCGCCGAACAGGGCGATACCCAACCCGATACCGAACAGCAGTCGCGTATAGCGGAACGGGGTCACGGCAGACACTTCACCCGTGCGCATTGCGTTCATGAGCGCGGCATAGGCCATGACGCCCATCAGAACCGCGCCCGTCAGATGCAGGCTGGTGTGCAGGCTAACCGGTGCCACGGGCGCGCCTTCCCACATCCGATAGGCAAGGCCCGCGACGATAATGCTGAGGAAACCATAAAACCCCAGTACTTCGGTTCCAAGGGTCGCAGGGGCCGCGCGGCTGGCCAGATCACGCCCTGCGAACCCTAACATACCCAGCACGGCCAGCATCGACAGTAGTGAAAAACTGTCCCCGGTCGGTTGCAGAATAATGACGACTCCGATCATACCGACAAAAATCGCGCTCCATCGCCGCCAACCAACCGCTTCACCAAAGAATAACGCCGCGCCTGCGACCACAACCAAAGGCGTTGCTTGCAAGATCACGGTGGCCGAGGACAAGGGCGTCAACGCGATGGCGAGCACATAGAACAGCCGACCAAAGACTTCGAACAGCACCCGAACTTTCATCGGGCGGGACAGAACGTCTGGGTGTATCAGACGTTTTCCACGAGCCGACGCCAGCGCGGCAAAGATTACGGACCCGCCAGTCCCGAACAGAACCAGAACCTGCCAGATCGGAAGCGCGGTCGATGCTGCTTTCAGCAACGCATCCTCCAACGCAAAGCCCGCCATTGCGGCCACCATCCACAGGCTGCCGATCATGTTCGACCGGGCGTCGGTTTGAATATGCGCTGTCATCCTGTACGTTCCGCTTTGCAGTCGACGGGCAATCTGACTGCAAAGACGTGAAACGCCAAGTGCACGAGGCGCAAAGCGTCGGACCTGCGGCGCTTTGACCAAGCTGTTGTGAGTGATGTAGTTTTTTACCGGTTTGTCTTTTCTGTCTTGAACCGGCGATATAGGGTCCAAGCCATGAAGTGGAATTTGCCCAATATCCTGACGGTTCTACGCCTGCTGGCTGCGCCCGGTCTGGCCGTTATGTTTTTGTACTTCACGCGGCCCTATGCGGACTGGTTCGCTTTGATCCTGTTCCTGTCGGCGGCGATCACCGATTGGTTTGATGGCTATCTGGCCCGTGCGTGGAAACAGGAAACCAAGATGGGTGCGATGCTGGACCCTATTGCCGACAAGGCAATGGTGGTGATCGCGCTGATGATTCTGGTTGGCTATTCGACCGAACACTGGACGCCATGGCTCGTGCTACCCGCCACCGTAATCTTGTTCCGCGAGGTATTTGTCTCGGGTCTGCGCGAATATCTGGGCGATGTTGCGGGGACGCTGAAGGTTACAAAGCTGGCTAAGTGGAAAACAACAGCGCAGATGATCGCCATTGCCGTGCTGTTTTCGCAGGGTATCTTTGAACACTATGCCGTGATGGCGAGTTTCGGCATGGACGCTGCGCTGGTAGAACAGGTCATCGCGGGCCAGGTTGAAGATGTGAACCACCTGCGCTGGAACATCCATGGCATGTTTTGGGCGGGCCAGATCGGGCTGTGGTTGCTGTGGATTGCGGCGACGCTGACATTGATCACCGGCTATGATTACCTACGTAAAGCCATGCCACATCTGAAGGAGATCTAAGGGATGGATGTGCTGTATTTTGCATGGGTTCGCGAGCGTATCGGCTTGCCAAAGGAAAAGGTCGAGACGCAGGCAGTCACAGTCAATGACCTGGTGGCCGAGTTGAGCGCGCGGGAAGATCGCTATGCCGCGGCATTTGCCGATTTGTCCGCCCTGCGCGTTGCACTGGATCAGGAGTTGTCGGATTTCGACGCCTCGCTGTCGGGCGTTCGGGAAGTGGCATTTTTTCCACCAATGACAGGCGGCTGACCCATGCGGATCGCTGTTCAGCAGGAAGCATTCGATCTGGGGGCCGAGGCCAATGCTTTTGCCGCCGGGGATGATGCCAACGGAGCCATTGTCACCTTCACTGGCGTTGTGCGCGACTTGGCAAGCGGTGATCTGGACGTGATGGAGATTGAATACTATCCGGGTATGACGGAACGGGCCCTGACCAAGATTGCCCGGGAAGCCAAGGAGCGGTGGTCATTGGGTGACGTCCTGGTGATTCACCGTCATGGCCGACTGGCCCCGGGGGACAGGATCATGATGGTGGCCACCGCTGCGCCGCATCGTAAAGATGCGTTTGAGGCAGCGGAATACTTGATGGATTATCTGAAGTCTCGCGCACCCTTCTGGAAGAAGGAAATCACCCACTCTGGTGCGGAATGGGTCGCAGCCAAAGACGAAGACGAAGACGCGCTGACCCGGTGGTAGTACTTAGCGACCGTTTATTCTTGCAAACTTCGGCGACGGCGCAAGGTCGTGCGCTTAATCCGCGTTGTTGATCCGTCCGCGCAGTTCTTCGGCCTCCTGACGCGCGGCCCGCAGGCCATCCATCGCGGCTGCCAGCTCGGCCTCTGTCTGGGTTAGCTGGTTCGTCAATTCGGCCTCACGTTGCTGCAAATAGGTGATGGCCTGATCGCGTGTTTCCTCGGCCTCGTGCAACTCCTGACTCATCCGGTCCAGATCAGCGACATCGCTTTGACTTACGCGGGACAGGCGGTGCGCCAGCCAGTTGGCAAACCAGCCCATGCAGAAGGCCGCGAACAGGATAATGGCAGTGACAATGACGAATTCTGTTCTGTTCAACTTACTGGTCCCTTGCATCCGCATCAGGTGCGGTCGTGTCGGTTTGGTCCTCTGTGGATGTCGCAGCCTCGGTCTCAAGCGCTTCAAGCCCTGTTTTGGTACTTGCAACAGGCTCAGGGCGGATCAGACGGAACTCGATCCGGCGGTTTTCTTCCCGGCCCTCTTCTGTGTCGTTGTCAGCGATGGGTTGCGTTTCCCCATATCCCACAGCGGTGTAGCTGCTGGTAGGAATGCGCCGCCCGCGCAATTCGTTCAGAATGGATTGTGCCCGCGCCTGGCTGAGTTGTTGGTTCATCTCTTCCCGGCCCTGACTGTCAGTGTGGCCCTGAATCTCCATACGGATCGGACCGCAGTCGCGCAGGATATCCGCAATCTGGTTCACCACATCGCGCGAGTCTGATGCAATCGTGGCCGATCCGGGCTCAAAGGCGATCTTACCGGTGGCCTGAATTTCGGCGATCTGGGCCTCGCAGACTTCCGGGTCGGGCAGGGCGTCCTCGGGTTCCCGTGGGGGCTGATAGGTGATGGTCAGGGTGTATTCCTGCCCCTCGCCCAGCTTGTCGGACAGTTGACCTGCGATACGGGCCTTGGCGTCTTCTTCGTGGCTGAGGCCGATCAGTTCGACCGTATCGGGTGTTACGGTCAATACGCCGTTGTGGAGCTGACCCAAAGCCTCCAGACCGGCCAGTACACGTACTGGCCAGTCCGCCGGAAGATCCGAAACGATGCGGGTGGCGGTGTAAACCTGATCGGACCCAAAGGCCGCGCGCGCGTAGCTGTCGACCATGTCGCGCAGAGTTTCATCACCCAGCCGTCCGCGCAATTGCACCAGCCCTTCAGGGCTGCGGGTGGCCGAGAACTCGACCGGGCCGTTTGGGTTTGTTGTCTCAGGCTCTGGCAAAACGGCGTGCAATGCGAAGACCGCAGGCAGCTCGGTTTCAAGCTCGCCCACAACCAGGTCGAACACCGCAGGATCGGTGCCCTCGGCAGCAATCAGGGTAATGTCTGCGTCTGACATGGTGACCGAACCCCAGCCGATCCTGAACAGCGCCTGAATGCTTTTCTCGGCTGCTTCTGGCCAGCGTGGCGACGGCTCGCCCAGTGCGACGGTACAGGAATAAGACCCCGTCAACCCCGCGTTTTTCGCGGCGGCCACGATACGGTCACGTGCCTTCTCATCCTGGGCGGAACAGGCGTCAAAATGCCCACCTCCTTCGTCGATCAGGTAACGCAAAGTAAAAGGCGTGACGACCGGGCGAGGTGCTGAAATTGCCAGCCCAACCCGCAGGCTGGGCGGTGCCGTACGGGTCAGGTCGCGTTCCAGTTTTTGTTTTTCTTGCTGACTGTTGGCAATTGCCGTGATCCTGACCAAATCCGGGTTGGCGGAAATTTTGGCGCGGGGCAGGTGGGTTAGGGCCTCTAACGCGTAAGAAATTGCGGCATCCCATCCTTTGGGCTTTGGATAATCCGCTGTTTCCATCAGGTCCGACACGGCAACGGATCTGTCCAGATTGCCCAGCCGTTGGATCAGCTTGTCCCTGTTCTCACTGGCCGGGATCAGACCAATCACCGAGATTCCACTGTCATTGCGCAGGATTTCTACCGAAAAGCGCGGTGCTGCGAGGGCAGAAGTTGCGATAACCTCCATTTCATCGATTACGCGAGATGTATCAACTTCGGTTCCCGCGGCGGTCAGAGCGTTAAAGCGGGTCGCCTCATCCGGCGCTGTACCGGTCAGGACCACCCGCAAACCATCGGCCTCGACCTCGGCCCAATCATGTCCTTTTAGGTCCAGCGAGCGCCGTACAGCCAGTTCTGATGATTCTTCGATCTCGGTAACAGCATAGCTGGCTGCCAGAAGCGACAGGCCAGCTGATACGAGAAAGATCAGGGAAACAGCAATAAAATACGGCAGACGCATGTTTGGGTTTGACACTCCTCAGGCGTTTGCGCCGATCTTTACAGGCCCCGTTCAGCAGGTGCAATCAGAGCAGCAAGGCGACGCAGAGGAAGATCAGCGGAATAAAGCCGGTATCGCGGTTGGCCCGAAACAGCAGCAGCAGCTTGGCGTTGTCTTCAGTATCAAGCCCGCGCAATTGCCACATCATGTGCCAGCCCATGGCCCAGGGACCGCAAAGCGCGATCCCCAACGCCAGAATCGACGCGTCAGGCACCCCGGCATCAATAATGGCCAGTCCCATCAGCGATACTGTTGCGACCAGAAAATACTTCAGCCATTTCGCCGTGTCGGTGCCGAACAGGCGCGCGGTGGATTTGATGCCGACCAGTTCATCATCCTCGGTATCCTGATGTGCATAGATCGTGTCATAGAACAGGGTCCACGCGATGCCGGACAGGTACAGCGTGACAGCAGGCCAGCCGAGCGACCCGCTATGCGCCGTCCAGGCCAGCAATGCGCCCCAGTTGAAGGCCAGACCCAGAAAAACCTGAGGCCACCAGGTAAACCGCTTGGCAAACGGATAAACGGTCACCGGCAGCAAAGATAACACACCCATGGCAATGGCCGCCTGATTGAAGCTGAGCAGAATGCCAAGCGCCAGAAGACTTTGCAGGATCATCCAGGCCGCAGCTTGCCGGACACTGACTTGCCCCGACGGTATCGGGCGCGAGCGCGTGCGTTCAACCTGTGCGTCGAATTCCCGGTCTGTAATGTCATTCCACGTGCAACCGGCACCTCGCATCAAAAAGGCTCCGAATGCGCAGCCTAGGGCAATCCACAGATCTTCCCAACGCGGTTGGCCGTCATGCAGGATGGCCAGCGCCAGCCCCCACCAACATGGAAGCAGCAACAGCCATGTGCCGATGGGCCGGTCCGCGCGGCTGAGGCGCAGATACGGACGGGCAAAGGCTGGGGCATGGGTGTCGACCCAATTGCCGGTGACGGCATCGGCGACTTGACCATCTGGTGTTGGGGCATTGCCTTGCATATGTAGGTCTCATGAGTGCGAAAATCAGACTGTATGTAGAGCAGCCCTTGGGTCAGGGGCAATCGGTTCCTTTGACGCGCGATCAGGCGCACTATCTGTTTGGCGTCATGCGACTGCCGGTTGGCGGAGCAGTGGCGCTGTTTAACGGCAAAGATGGAGAGTGGCTGGCCGAGGTGGCCGAGTCCGGAAAACGTGGCGGCGCTCTAAACTGTATCAGGCAGACCAAACCTTTGCAGCTGCCCCCCGATCTGTGGTTCCTGTTTGCGCCGATCAAAAAGGCGCGCACCGATTTCATTGTTGAAAAAGCCGCTGAAATGGGCGCGGCTCGCATCCTGCCAGTTCAGACCGAATTCACCAACGCAGACCGTATCCGGCAGGACCGGCTTCAGGCTCATGCAGTCGAAGCAGCTGAACAATGCGGTGGAACCTACGTGCCCGAGGTGGCAGACCTTCAGCGGCTGGAGCGTGTGCTGAATACCTGGCCTGAAGGTCGGCAGTTGATGTTCTGCAACGAGGCCGAAGTCGGCTCGGCCCTGCGGCTGGCAGCGAATGAAAAAGGGCGCCCCTGGGCTATTCTCATCGGCCCGGAAGGCGGGTTTTCCAACGCTGAGCGCGCACGGCTATCGGCTTTGCCCTATGCGCATGTGGTCAGTCTTGGCCCGCGTATTCTGCGGGCGGATACAGCGGCGGTGGCCGCGTTGACCATGTGGCAGCAGGCATTGGGGGATTGGACTTAAGGAATCGGTATGGATAAAAATTATCATGATTGGCTTGTTTCGGAAGGGTATGCCGAAAACACCTGTATCGCCCAGATTCATCGTGTGCAGAAAGTGGAAGAGCACTATGGTTCATTAGATGATGCCTTTAACGCTGGAAAGCTGCAGGACGTTGTTTTAGGCTTGAATTATTCCACCGCAGACGAGCGCAGCGGTCGAAAGAACCCTTCTCGAATTCCAATAAACGGCAATTTGCGAAATGGACTTCAGTCTTACAAAAACGCGGTTCAGCGTTACGCTCGATTTCGGCGCGAAGCTAGTTCGCAAAACAAAGAGGCACCCGCGAACGATCCTGCCGCCCCAATAGAAGCTCTGACCTCTGAGCGCCAGAGATTTGCGCTCGAGCGGGATATGCAGTCTGCCCTGCGACGAGAGATTTCTTTGTTAGATGGAAGCCTGTCAATCATTGATGATGGCGCCGAACGCGCAGTAGTCTCTGGTTTTATTGATATTTTGTGTCGAGATGTAGAAGGCGGCTTAGTAGTTATTGAGTTGAAAGCGGGAAGGACGGACCCAAAGGTTGTGGCTCAGATCTTGGGCTATATGGGCGATCTTTTGGAAGAAGGTGAGGATGAGTCAATCCGGGGCATCATTGTCGCCCACGACTTCGACAAACGCACAGTATCGGCTGCAAAGGCCGTGCCAAACCTGAAGCTTGTTCGCTATGCGGTGTCATTTTCGTTTGAGGCGATGGCATGAGTTTCATCCGACCCGAAGCAAAACTGGCGCTTTGGCGTTGGCGTGAGGTTCTGGTCGCGGCTTTTGTCCTGATCCTTGGTCTGAGCTGGATCAGCGGGCCGGGTGGGCTGTTGGCCTGGGTAGGCTGGTTTCTGATTGTCGTGTCAGCGGCTTTGGCTGTGATCGGCATTCAGCGCGCGCGTTTCAGAACAGGGGCGGGTGGGCAAGGTGTCGTGACGATTGATGAAGGCCAGATCACTTATCTGGGTCCCTTGGATGGCGGCATCGTCGCGTCCCGCGAAATTGAGCGTCTGGCCCTTGACCCGACCTCCGACCCCGCACATTGGGTTCTGGATCAGCCGGGCCAGCCAGCGCTTCACATTCCTGTGAATGCAGAAGGAGCCGAGGCGTTGTTCGACGTATTCTCAAACCTGCCGGGCCTCAAAACCGAGCAAATGCTGTCGGAACTCAACGGCAAATCGCAGCATCCGGTCGTTATCTGGGAACGTACACCGTCGCGCCCGGCGCATTTGCCGTTGCATTGACACTGGCGCCATTTACGACCACCACTTGACCTTCAAAACAGACACAGCAGGATCGGAGCACGGTTCATGTCCATCCCTCAGTCCGGCGGCGGTCCGATCGAACGCCATGAACAACTGGCCGAATATCTGGAATCGGGTTGCAAACCCAAGCAAGATTGGCGCATCGGCACCGAGCATGAGAAATTCGGCTATTGCAAGGACACGCTGAAACCTCTGCCTTTTGAAGGAAAGCGATCCATTGTCGCCGTGTTGGAGGGGTTGCGGGATCGCCACGGCTGGGGAGAGGTCCGTGAATCCGGTCATCTGATCGGTCTGGAAAAGGACGGCGCAAATGTCAGCCTTGAACCGGGTGGCGCGCTGGAGCTGTCGGGCGCCCCTCTGGAGACGATCCATGAAACCTGCGATGAGGTGAACACTCACCTGCGCGAGGTGAAGGATATCGCCGATGAGATCGGCGTGGGATTCATCGGTCTGGGCGCGGCGCCGATCTGGACGCATGACCAGATGCCGCTGATGCCCAAGGGGCGGTATCGGCTGATGAACGATTATATGGAAAAAGTCGGCACCATGGGCCGCGCCATGATGCGGCGGACGTGTACCGTTCAGGTCAATATCGACTTCGGGTCCGAGGCCGACATGGTACAGAAACTGCGCGTGGCGCTGGCGTTGCAGCCGGTGGCGACGGCGCTGTTTGCCAATTCTCCGTTCTTCGAAGGCAAGGTGAACGGCCAGAAAAGCTGGCGCAGCCATATCTGGCGACATCTGGACGATGCGCGCACGGGCATGTTGCCCTTCGTGTTCGAGGATGGCTTTGGATTCGAACGCTATGTCCAATACGCGCTCGATGTTCCGATGTATTTTGTCTACCGCAATGGTCAGTACATCAACGCGCTGGGCATGTCGTTCCGCGATTTCCTCAAGGGTGAATTGCCTGCATTGCCGGGAGAAACGCCGACCCTGTCGGATTGGGCCGATCACCTGACGACGGCCTTCCCCGAGGCGCGGATCAAGAAGTTCATGGAGATGCGCGGCGCGGATGGTGGCCCTTGGCGACGACTTTGCGCCTTGCCGGCCTTCTGGGTCGGGCTGACCTATGACCAAACCGCGCTGGATGCGGCGTGGGATCTGGTCAAGGGCTGGGATGCCGAAACGCGCGAGGGGCTGCGTGTTGCGGCGGCTAAAGACGGGCTTCAGGCGCAGGTTGGCAACGTCAACATGCATGATCTGGCGCGTGAAGTCGTGGCGATCTCCGAGGCGGGCCTGAAAGCCCGCGCGCGCCCCGGTGCTGGTGGGCTGGTCCCGGATGAGACGCATTTCCTGAACGCGCTGAAGGAAAGCATCGACACCGGCAAGGTTCCGGCAGATGAGTTGCTGGAACACTACAATGGCGACTGGAATGGCGACCTGACCCGGATTTATCCCGAATACAGCTATTGATGCGCACCGTCCCGCTTGCATTCGCGGGGCGGGGCCGATAGCAGGTTCTCGACCAAATTCAGAGGGCCGTCATGGACGATCTTAAGGCAAAGTATCTGGGCCAAATCGCAGAGGCAGGCGACGAAAACGCGCTTGAGGCGATCCGCGTCGCGGCTGTTGGCAAAAAAGGCGAGGTCGCGTTGAAGATGCGCGAGCTGGGCAAGATGACGCCCGAGGAACGTCAGGTCGCAGGCCCGGCGCTGAATGCCCTGAAGGATGAGATTAACTCGGCGCTGTCCGCCAAAAAAGCCGCGCTGGCCGATGTTGCACTGGATGAGCGCCTGCGGACCGAATGGCTGGACGTCACCCTGCCGACCCGCCCGCGCCGTCAGGGGTCAATCCACCCGATCAGCCAGGCGACCGAGGAACTGACCGCGATCTTTGCTGAACTGGGCTTCTCGGTGGCCGAAGGGCCGCGTGTTGAAGACGACTGGTACAATTTCGACGCGCTGAACATCCCCGGTCACCACCCCGCACGGGCCGAGATGGACACGTTCTATATGTACCGCGCCGAGGGTGATAACCGCCCGCCGCACGTGCTGCGCACCCATACCTCGCCGGTACAGATCCGGTCGATGGAAAAACAGGGCGCGCCGATCCGCGTGATCTGTCCGGGCGGCGTGTACCGCGCCGATTACGACCAGACCCACACGCCGATGTTCCATCAGGTCGAAGGGCTGGCCATCGACAAAGACATCTCGATGGCGAACCTGAAATGGGTTCTGGAAGAATTCGTGAAAGCGTTCTTCGAGGTCGACGATGTCGAACTGCGCTTCCGCGCCTCGCATTTCCCCTTCACCGAGCCATCGGCCGAGGTCGATATCCGCTGTTCCTGGGATAACGGTCAGCTGAAGATCGGCGAGGGCGACGACTGGATGGAGATTCTGGGTTCCGGCATGGTCCACCCCAAGGTGATCGCCGCTGGAGGGATCGACCCCGAGGTCTATCAGGGTTTTGCATTCGGGATTGGCATCGACCGTCTGGCGATGCTGAAATACGGCATTCCGGATTTGCGGGCGTTCTTTGATTCTGACCTGCGCTGGCTGCGCCACTATGGGTTCGCGGCGCTGGATATGCCGAACCTGCATGGTGGTTTGTCGCGGTGAGCGAAATTGAGGTGATCACGGCGTGCGAGAACGTGTGCCGTGATTTCCATTGGATCGTAAGTCTCGACCCTCGAGTTATACAAGGGATCCTTACTCTACTAGCGGCGCTTGTTGCGGCTCTAACGGCACTACACATCGCTAAGAAAATCTACCCTATTCAAAAAGATAAAGACCGTGACATTAAGATCGATGAAGAAGAGCGATCAGTTTATCGGGGCTATCTCAAAAGCGTCGATCTTATCGTCAATCAAAGACTTTACGAGAGCCAAAATGATAAACTCAAGGCATTTGCAGATTGTAAATCAGCTTTAAACGAAGTTCTGATTTTTGCTGACCAGAAAACAGCGGCAGCAATGTGGGCGCTATACAAGTCAGCTTCAATTCTCGCGAATAAAATGTCCGAAAAGCACGAAACAGACGATGTTAGTGTCGATGAGTTTTCAGATGTAATTCGGGCAGCAAACAGAGATTTTCAGCTTGCTGTAAACGCCGCGAGAAGTGAACTTAACGGGGAAAAGCTGGGCTTCAATTTAGACCTCGCGATTTTGGCTAGCAAACGCAGTTAGATGTCCCGGCGCGGAGCAAAGGCCGATAGGCCACCGCGCTATCGCCAGACCACCCGCACGGGTTGGCGATTTGTCCCCGACAGTGCAACGCTCGAACAGCGCTCGGATTTGGCCCGCATAAACTGCCCACCACAACCCAAGGATCGCCATCCCGCGGTCTGCTCATAGCGCGGCTTGATGTTTTGACCTTATGTAGGGCGGGCTTCAGCCCGCCATGTGCGATGGGTGGGTGCCGGGCTGAAGCCCGGCCTACGTTCGGACCACACCGATATGTTAAGTGACAGGGCGGAATGCCCCGTTAGGGTCGGGCGCATGATCTGTCGATTGCTCTGCCTTCTCCTGCTGATGGCCTCGCCTGCCTTTGCCATGGGTCCCTGGAAAACCGAATGCCACGGCGATATTGCCTGTGATCTCGGTGACCGCTCGTATCACGTTCTTGAACCTGATGGCTGGGATGGTGAAACACCTCTGCCGGTGCCACGAAGCGTCGGGGTGTGCTGCTGGTGGCCCCGAACGGTTTGGGCAAAAGCTGGGATTTCTGGTCCGCAAGCTCGGATGATGTGCCTTTTGCCGACCGGGTGCTTGAGGATATCGCCAGGCGCTATCCGATAGACCCGACCCGCATCTATGTATCAGGCTATTCCTTTGGCAGTGCGATGGCGTGGCGCTTTGTCTGCGAAACCGGCGATGATATCGCGGCACTGCTGGGTGTGGCGGGAACACTCCGCCAGACCGAGACCTGCCCGCAAGCCCCGCGAGAGGCGCGGCATGTCCATGGGACAGATGACACGGTAATGGATTTCCCGTTTGGTCCGGGTGGCGACATGACATACCCGGTGGCGCTGTGGCGTGAGAAATATGGCTGCGGTGCAGCGACTCCGCGCGGTGATTGGAGTGTGGAACCGTTCCTGACGCTCAGACGAGTGGAATGGACCGATTGCGCGCAGGGGCTGGTGACGCTGGACACGCATCCCGGTGGGCATTTCATCCCCCATGGCTGGATCGGATGGCAGCTGGATGAGCTTTTGGGCCGCACCCCCACCTATCCGTGACGCGCAGAGCTTGCACCCCGGCGCATTCTTTGCCATTGCCTGTGCCGACTGAATGTTTGCCAAAAAAGGCCCCGTGCAATGAAATTCACTCTGTCCTGGCTGAAAGACCACCTCGACACTGATGCTTCGGTTGATGAAATCGCCGAGGCGCTGACCGATCTCGGGCTTGAGGTCGAAGAGATCGTGAACCCGGCCGAACGGCTGGCAGGCTTTACGCTGGGCTGTGTGAAACACGCCGAAAAACACCCTGACGCAGACAAGCTGCGCGTTTGCAAGGTCGATACAGACGAGGGCGAGCTACAGATCATTTGCGGTGCTCCCAATGCGCGTGAAGGGATCACGGTCGTGGTCTGCAAACCGGGCATGTACATCCCTGGCCTAGACCTGACCATCAGCGTCGGCAAGATCCGCGGTGTCGAAAGCTTTGGCATGATGGCGTCCGAGCGTGAGCTGGAACTGTCGGATGAACATGACGGCATCATCGAACTGCCCTCGGGCGAAGTGGGTGATACATTTGTGGACTGGCTTGCAGAAAACGACCCTTCCAAAGTCGACCCGATGATCGAAATCGCGATCACTCCGAACCGCCCGGATGCGCTGGGGGTTGAAGGGATTGCGCGCGATCTGGCCGCGCGTGGAATTGGCACGTTGAAGCAGCGTGACTATACGCATGTTCCGGGTGATTTCGATTGCCCGATCAAGGTGACGATCGACGAAGACACGCTGGATGGCGCGCCACATTTCACTGGCCGTCTGATCCGTGGCGTGAAGAATGGCCCCAGCCCGCAATGGCTGCAGGATATGTTGAAGGCCATAGGTCTGCGTCCTATCTCGGCGCTGGTGGATATCACCAATTATATGACCTACGATCACAATCGCCCGCTGCACGTGTTCGACGCCGACAAGGTTCAGGGCAACCTGCGGGTGCACCGCGCCAAAGGCGGCGAGACGCTGGTTGCGCTGGATGAAAAAGAATACACGCTGCAACCCGGAATGATGGTGATTTCGGATGACAAAGGTCCGGAGTCGATTGCGGGCATCATGGGCGGTGAGGAAACCGGATGTACCGAGGAAACGGTAAACGTCTTCCTTGAAAGCGCGTTCTGGGATCATGTTCAGATCGCTCTGACGGGCCGTGCGCTCAAGATCAATTCCGACGCGCGCTATCGGTTCGAGCGCGGTGTCGACCCGGAATACACCCGCGAGGGGCTGGAACACGCGACCCAGATGATTCTGGATATCTGCGGCGGAGAAGCCTCCAACGTGGTAGAGGCGGGCAAAGCACCGAACCATGCGCGCGCCTACAAGCTGAATGCGGAAAAGGTGCAGTCTCTGGTCGGGATGGATATTCCCGAAAGCGAACAGCGACAGACCCTGACCCGTCTGGGCTTTCGTCTGGAAGGTGAGATGGCCCATGTCCCCAGCTGGCGCCCGGATATCCTGGGCGAGGCCGATCTGGTGGAAGAAGTCGCGCGGATTGCTTCCTTGACAAAGCTGCAAGGCAGGCCGCTGCCGCGCGTGACCGAGGGGATACCGAAACCGGTAATGACCCCGACACAACGCCGTCAGTCCATGGCGCGCCGTACCTGCGCGGCGCTGGGTTACAACGAATGCGTCAGTTATACGTTCATTGATCAGGCCTCGGCGGCTTTGTTCGGTGGTGGCGATACTACAACCATGCTCGAAAACCCGATTTCATCCGAGATGAGCCATATGCGCCCCGATCTGCTGCCTGGCTTGTTGCAGGCTGCGGCCCGCAATCAGGCGCGCGGTTTCGCGGATGTCGCCTTGTTCGAGGTCGGCCCGGTCTTTCACAATGGCGAGCCCGGCGATCAGAAAACCCAGATCACCGGCCTGCTGGTAGGACGTTCGGGCCCCAAGGATTTGCACGGTGCTGCGCGTCCGGTGGATGTGTTCGATGCCAAGGCTGATGTCGAGGCTGTACTGGCCGCCATTGGTGCGCCCGAAAAGGTTCAGATTTTGCGCGACGGCGATCCATGGTGGCATCCGGGTCGCCATGGCAAAATCTGTCTGGGTCCGAAAAAAGTACTGGGTGTCTTCGGAGAGCTGCATCCGCGCGTTTTGCAGGCGATGGACATAAAAGGTCCGGCAATGGCGTTCACCATCTGGCCGGACGAAGTGCCTTTGCCCCGCAAATCCGGTGCCACTCGCGCTGCGCTGGAACTACGCGACTTGCAGGCGGTCGAGCGTGATTTTGCCTTTGTCGTCGATACCGATGTCGAAGCGCTGACGTTGGTGAACGCAGCCGCGGGTGCCGACAAGGCGCTGGTCGTGAGCGTGCGTGTCTTTGACGAATTCATCGGCGGCAGCCTTGGCGAAGGTAAAAAGTCTCTTGCCATTACCGTGCGCCTGCAACCGACCGAGGCGACGCTGAAGGAAAAAGACATCGAAGCCGTGGCCGAGAAGATCATTGCCAAGGTCGCCAAGGCGACGGGCGGAGTTCTGCGCGGTTAGAGCTCTGAGGCTCCAATGGAAAGCGCACCTTCGGGCGCGTTTTTTATTTGGACAGGAACTTGGTCAGTAAGTCATAGACCAGCCGGATGCGGCGGCTGGTGTGCAACTCGCGATGCGTGGTCAACCAGATCGGAAATGTGATAGCCTCCATCCCGGGGCATACACGCTCCATACCTGGTGTCGCATCGCCGACGGTCTGCGACATGGGCGCGATGCCAAAGCCTTGTTTGGCGTATTCCCAAGCCACTATTCCGTTCTGAGACCCAAGCCGGAAATTCTCGTTGGTCAGGTGAATGCCAAGCGGCTTCAGATAGGCGATCATCTGATTGTTGTCGCCAAAGCTGATGAACTCATGCCGTGAAAGGTCCTGCTTTGATTTTGGGCGTCCCGCACGGTTGAGATACTCTGTGGTTGCATAGAAATGCCCCGACGCCTCCTGTACCAGCTTGGCGATTAGGTCGGGTTGATCAGGACGGACATGGCGGATCGCGATATCTGCCTCGCGCCGCATAAGATCCTGAATATCGTTTGAGGCAATCACGTCAATCCGCAGGCGCGGGGCTTGCGCCCGGATTTCGCGCAGCAGGTCGGGCAAGACATAGGCCGACATCACGTCACTGGCGGTGATGCGAACCCGGCCTTCAATGGATTGTGCCTGTCCGGATGCCGTCAGCGCGATGCGGTTGGCGACGTCCCCCATTTTGCGAGTATGATCCAGCAGCTCCAATCCGGCCTGAGTGATCTCAAGGCTTCTGCCAACCCGTTCAAACAGCATCACGCCCAAGTCCTGTTCAAGCGCTGCTATCTGGCGACTCAGGGTAGGCTGCGTTTGCCGCAGCTGCCGTGCCGCCGCGGAAAATGACCCAGTTTCAGCCGTCGCCAGAAAGGCCCGGATGTGGTTCCAATCAAAATCGCCAAAATCATTCATACAAAAATGTATAGTAAACCTGCAAAATTCGGCAATTTATATTCGGTCTGCGCATGAATAAATTCTCGCCGAAAGGAGACTCCTCAATGACCACCACTGCGAAATTCTGGGATGGAGTGGCCGAGAAATATGCCCGCTCGCCCATAAAAGACATGGCTTCGTACGAGCATACGCTGGAACGGACAGCGTCTTACCTGAAGAAATCCGATGATGTTCTGGAACTTGGGTGCGGCACAGGCATGACTGCGCTGAAGCTGTCCGGATATGTAGGATCTATCACTGCAACCGATGTGTCCCCCGGTATGTTGGCCGTTGGACGTCGAAACGCCGCTTCGCAAAGCATCGAAAACGTCACCTTTACCGAGGCTGATGCAAATCGACCGCCTGAGGGTTCTTTTGATGCGGTGCTGGCATTCAATCTTTTGCACCTGGTCGAAGATCTGGATCTGACATTGAGCCGAGTACATTCGGTCCTTAGACCCGGCGGACTGTTTATTTCGAAAACATTTTGCCGACCGTCCAGCGGAGCGAGCCTGAAGTATTACGCTATTCGTCTCGCGCTTCCGATCATGCAGTTCTTTGGTAAGGCTCCGTTTGTGCGATTCCTGTCTGAGGCGGATCTTGATGCGGCCATTGAACACGCCGGGTTCCGCATCATCGAGAGCGACAGTTTCCCCGTACGTGACGCTCGCCGATTCCTAGTGGCTCGTAAAATGTAAGCGTTTTTCCGGAATCCGCGTTGGGCTTTGGGTGTGGGACCCTTAAATTGGTCGGAAACAACAGCGGAGTTTGCCATGGGCCTGAACGTTTATCTTTCCGGAGAAATCCACACTGACTGGCGTGAACAGATCATCGATGGGGCGCAAGGCTTGGACGTGACCTTCAACGGCCCTGTAACCGATCACGCGGCCAGTGATGATTGTGGTGTGGCCATTCTTGGGGCCGAGCCGAACAAGTATTGGCACGACCACAAGGGAGCGATGGTCAATGCGATCCGGACCCGCAAGGGGATTGCGGATGCGGATGTTGTCGTCGTCAGGTTTGGCGACAAATACAAGCAGTGGAACGCCGCCTTTGACGCGGGTTATGCTGCAGCATTGGGCAAGTCGATCATCGTTCTGCATGGCCCGGATCACCAGCACGCGCTGAAAGAGGTTGATGCCGCCGCGTTGGCTGTGGCGGAAGAACCCGTTCAGGTGGTCGAAATTCTACGTTACGTGCTGACAGGCGCTCTGCCCGGCTGATCGATAAAAGGGGCGCCGGTTTGGCGCCCCATTTCTTTTAACTGTTATCAGTCTCGTGCGGGTATGGCTTTGCCGCGCTGAACCGCTGGGCGTTGGAAGAAACGATCGACATAAGCAACGACATTGGAATAACCGTCCCAGTCAACAACATCCTTAGCACCATAGAAATCCAGTGCATTCAGCCACGGAGCAAGAGCGATATCCGCGATGGAATACTCGCCCGCGATCCAATCCTGTCCTTCCAGTTGCGTATTCACCACGTTCAGCAGGCGCTTGGCTTCGTTGGTGTAACGCTCGCGCGGGCGCGGATCTTCTATCGCGCTGCCTGCGAATTTGTAGAAAAAGCCTAGCTGGCCAAACATTGGCCCGATGCCGCCCATTTGAAACATCAGCCATTGTGTGATCCGGTGCTTGTCTGCCGCGTTTTGGCCAAGAAACTTACCTGTTTTCTCGGCCAGATACAGAAGGATGGCACCGCTTTCGAACAGGGCCAGCGGCACGCCATCCGGACCGTCGGGGTCGATTATCGCCGGGATCTTGTTGTTCGGGTTCAGCGACAGGAACTCGGAGCTTTTGACATCCGCATCTGCCAGTGTCACCAGATGCGCCTCATAGGGCAGGCCGGTTTCCTCAAGCATGATCGAGGCTTTTACGCCGTTTGGCGTTGGATAGGAGTAAAGTTGAAGGATGCTGGGATCCTTCGCAGGCCATCTGTCGGTTACGAAAAAAGGCGTAAGTTGAGACATGAAACCTCCTGAGTAATGCCGTTTGGGGAAAAGTAGGGTGGCTTTCCCCTAAAAAACATACCCTTCTTCATGCGTTTAACGCACAATTCCTATGCGCTCATGCGTGAACAGAGGCGTGGACTTAAAAAAACAAGAGGGATGCTATGCTGGAAGAATTCAAGACTTTCATTGCCAAGGGCAATGTCATGGACATGGCGGTCGGGATCATTATCGGTGCCGCGTTTACCGCAATTGTTACCTCGTTGGTGGGCGACCTGATCAATCCGCTTATTGGATTGTTCACAGGGGGTATCGACTTTACGAACAACTACGCCGTTCTGGCAGGCGATGTGGCCGAAGGTGCCAGCCTTGAAGCGGCACGTGAAGCAGGCGCATCCGTCTTTGCCTATGGTGCTTTCATAATGGCGATCATCAATTTCTTGATCATCGCCTGGGTTGTCTTCATGCTGGTAAAAATGGTGAACAAGGTCAAAGACGCTGCCGAAGCAGAGGAAGAAGCGGCTGAAGAAGCCCCCACAGGTCCTAGCGAATTGGACATCCTGATGGAAATCCGGGACGCTTTGAAGAAGTAGGCCTGTCGTTTCGTCGCGACATCGGGCTCCGCACCAATCGCGGAGCCTGTTTTATGAGAATTGACGAACAGAAAACACGAGGAAATTCGAGATGGAACAAACCGCCGACTTGGCCGAGCAGGCGATTGGTATGGCCAATCTATACTTGCCCATTGCCTTGAATGCAGCGAAAGCTCTGATCGTTCTTGTTTTGGGTTGGATCGCCGCCCGAACGATCGCGAGTGTTGTACGCCGCCGGATCAACAAAACACCACAGATCGACCCGACACTTGGGAATTTTGCCGCCAGTGTGATCAAGTGGGCAATTCTGGCCATAGTTCTGGTCGCCGTTCTGGGGATCTTCGGGATAGAAGCCACCAGTATCGTCGCTATTCTGGGTGCTGCCTCGCTGGCTGTCGGGTTGGCACTTCAGGGTACGTTGAGTGATCTTGCGGCCGGTGTGATGTTGGTGGTTTTCCGGCCCTACAAGCTTGGACAGTATGTGGATATCGGTGGCACGGCAGGAACCGTTATGGACCTGAGCCTGTTCACGACCGAGCTTGTGACCCCCGACAACGTTCAGATCATTGTTCCAAACGGTCAGGCATGGGGGTCGATCATAACCAATTATTCAGCCCATGACACACGGCGTGTCGATCTGGTGTTTGGAATTGATTACGGGGACAGTGCAGATACCGCCATGCAGATCATTCTGGATGTGGCCAAGGCCGACCAGCGAATTCACAGCGACCCTGAACCCTGGGTGCGGGTCACGAATCTCGGTGACAGCTCGGTCGATCTGACTGCGCGGCTATGGTGTGCGGCAGCCGATTACTGGGACGTCAAGTTCGAGCTTACGAAAGTGGTGAAAGAGGCGTTTGACGCCAAAGGTGTTTCGATTCCGTATCCACATTCGGTCGAAATTCAAAAACAGGGGTGACGGCTGGCGCTCAATGATCTGGCAGTCATTCATACCTTCCGCGTATCGAAAAGGGCACCGCATAGAAACGCGGTGCCCTTTTTTGTGAAAGCCGTCGGTTCGGTACCGACCGCACCACCCTGAGAATTGCCGTCAACAGGCAACTTCGGGAGTGGAGTTACTTACGATTTGACCACCACATTTGGCGAAACGACGTCGATGCCAAGGGCCTTGCCAACGGCATAGTAGGTCAGTTTGCCAGCATGAACGGCATCGTGGCATTGCCCAGTGCGATGGTCGAGGTGCGCGCAACAGCGCCCGGCATGTTGGCCACACAGTAGTGCATGATACCATCGACATTGTAGATCGGGTCGGCATGGGTAGTGGCTTTTGACGTTTCAAAGCACCCGCCTTGGTCGATGGCGACATCCACCAGTACTGCGCCGGGTTTCATCGTCGACAGTTGAGCACGCGACACCAGTTTCGGTGCGGCAGCGCCGGGGATCAGAACAGCACCGATGACCATATCAGCGTCCTGGATCAGTTCAGCGGTGGCGCCCGCTGTCGAATACTGGTTCTTGAAAGTTCCGCCAAAGACATCGTCCAGATAGCGAAGACGCGGCAGTGACCGATCCAGAACGGTGACATCAGCCCCCATTCCGGCGGCAATCTTGGCCGCATGTGTCCCGACGACGCCGCCGCCAATCACAACTACTTTGGCCGGGCCAACGCCGGGAACGCCGCCCATCAGAACCCCACGGCCACCATTTGCCTTCTGCAAGGTCCAGGATCCAACCTGAGGTGCCAGCCGACCGGCGACCTCGGACATGGGTGCCAGCAGCGGCAGACCGCCGTTAGCATCCGTTACGGTCTCATAGGCGATTGCGGTACAGCCCGACTCCAGCAGGTCGTGCGTCTGATCCGGGTCCGGAGCCAGGTGCAGATAGGTGAACAGCAACTGCCCTTCACGCAGCATCTTGCGTTCAACCGCCTGAGGTTCCTTGACCTTGACGATCATGTCAGCGGTGGCAAACACCTCTTCTGCGGTGTCAACGATTTGCGCGCCTGCTGCAACATAGGCGTCATTGTCGAAACCTGCGCCGATGCCTGCACCGGATTCGATCAGGACTCGGTGTCCGCGTGCAACCGCTTCCTGAGCGGCATTGGGCGTCATCCCGACGCGGAATTCCTGAGGTTTGATTTCCTTGGGGCAACCGATTTTCATTGGGCTCTCCGTTCATAAGCTGCTTAAATTATGTGCATTTCGTGGCGCAATTTCTGTGAAAGAAAACGTGCTAATGGACTTTTCTTTGGAAGAATTTCCCGTACTATTCGAAAAACTCGCAAAGGAATTGCAGGAATGAGCCTGGACACGACCGATCGAAAGATTCTGGCCGCACTTCAGAAGAATGGCCGGATGTCGAATTCCGAGTTGTCTGAACAGGTCAACCTGTCTCCGTCTGCGTGCCACCGCCGCGTTCAACGGTTGGAGGTTGACGGCTATATCCGCAACTACGTGGCTCTGCTGGATGCGCGGAAGATGAACGTGCCAACCACCGTTTTTGTCGAAATCACGTTACAAGGTCAGGCCGAAGAGGTTCTGGATGTGTTCGAAAAGGCGGTGGCCCGAATACCGGATGTGCTGGAGTGTCACCTGATGGCAGGTACCGCAGATTACATTCTGAAAGTTGTGGCGGAAAATACAGAAGATTTCGCGCGTATCCACCGGCAATACCTGTCGCGCTTGCCGGGGGTGGCGCAGATGCAAAGCTCATTTGCGTTGCGTACTGTGTTCAAGACCACGGCCTTGCCGGTCTGACCGTCATAATGGGCCGGGATAGGTGAACAGCAGCAGGTGGGTCAGATTGAACCCGAAATGCATCGCAACAGGCACCCAGAGCCGACCGGTAGCATAATATCCCAACCCGCACCCCAGCCCGAGAAGGGTTGCGAATACTACAAGCGCGGGTCCTCCGCCGATATGCGCCAATCCAAACAGCAGGCTGGCAGCGACCAGACCGCCTGTTACCCCAAGGCGCGAGGTAATGGCAGATTGCAAGTAGCCGCGAAAGAACGCCTCTTCCGTAAGACAAGTCAGAAACAGGTTGGACAGGCAAAATACCAGCCACCAATAAGGGGTTGAGAGGTCCAAGCGCACCGTGCCCAGCGATAGACCCAGCAGAAACAGGCCGGGTAAAATCAGCAAACCCGCTAGCAAAGGTCTTATTCTGGTCTGGATTGCGCTGTTCAGCATTCCGGGCCAGGCCAGAAGAACAGCAAAGAAAACCATGGGTTTGTCCAGATTCAGGTGCAGTGTGAAACTTGTGCTGGAAACACTTGCCTGCACCTGATCCAACAGTTTCAAATTGTTGAACCCTGGGAACAGATGTGCCCCCAATGCCAGGCACCACAGGATCAACAGCGTATGCCCCGCGATAGCGAGCAGACCTGTCTGGCGTGGGAGGAAGAAGGCCACGATCAGACCAAGCGCCACCGCCACGATTGCTGTCGGTGACATCAGCCCGGTAACCCAAGCAACACTGACGAACAGAACCAGCAGGGCAAACGCAAGGCCAGTTCGACGCACCATCGCCGCGACTTGCGCCGTGATCAGGATCAGCCAGGGCCAGATGACAGGCAATGTCGAAAAGAAAAACGTCACGGCGTTCTCGTCTGAATTGTGGACTCAGTCATGCTGCACAAAAACAAGGCAATGCAAGCAACTAGAAAGCGCGCGACTGATGCCTTGTGTCAATTCTTGTGCTTGTATCCTTTGGGCCAGACGTACACATTCGGGTAAAAGACCATATACCCGTCCAGACCCTGATTTCCGATTGAGACTGCTGCAACGGATCGGCTTCAATTTATCTGATGACATCAGGCGGTTACACAGGCCCGATATGGTTCGAACCCGATGACTGAGAAGGAGCTGATCTTGGCTTACGAAAACGATGGGGGCACCAAGAACTGGCTTGAGGCCGAGTTGGAAGACACGCTGGACGAAGATTTCGAGATCGAGTTCAGCGAGCCTATGCTGTCGATGGAAGTCCGCAAAATCTATCGGGACCAGCACCCCGAAATGCTGGATCGCAAGGTCTATTTCCGAAACCTGCTGCGATTGCAGGCCGAGTTGATCAAGGTGCAGGATTGGGTGCAGCACACTGGTGCCAAGGTTTGTATCCTGTTTGAAGGCCGTGACAGTGCGGGCAAGGGGGGCGTGATCAAACGGATCACGCAGCGTCTGAACCCCCGTGTCGCCCGTGTGGTTGCTCTGCCAGCGCCCAGTCGCCGCGAGCAAAGCCAATGGTACTTTCAACGCTACGTGCCGCATCTGCCTGCCGCGGGTGAAATCGTCTTGTTCGACCGCTCGTGGTACAACCGGGCGGGGGTTGAACGGGTGATGGGCTTTGCGTCCGAGGACCAGGTTGAACAGTTCTTTCAGGACGTTCCCGAATTTGAACGGATGCTGGTCCGGTCAGGGATCATTCTGCTGAAATACTGGTTTTCGATCACGGATGAAGAGCAGCAACTGCGGTTCCTCATGCGTATTCACGACCCGATGAAACAGTGGAAACTGTCACCGATGGATCTTGAATCCCGCATTCGCTGGGAGGCGTATACGAAGGCCAAGGAAGACATGTTGTTCCGAACCAACATACCCGAAGCGCCGTGGTATATCGTTGAGGGCAATGACAAGAAACGCGAACGTCTGAATTGTATTGAGCATCTGTTGACCAGAATCCCCTACGAAGACGTGCCACAGGAAAAGGTCAATTTGCCGGACCGTCGGTACAATCCTGAATACGAGCGGCGGGTTTTGCCAGACGAGCTTTACGTTCCAAAGATTTACTGAGCAACGCATGCGAGGTCGGCAGGGCCGACCTCGCACAATTTCAAGTGATCAGGCTGCATCCATCATGCAGTCATGGGTGAAGATATTGATCATGAAGACATCGCAGCTATCGTCTTCGGATGTTTCGGTGTCGACAGGCTCAATCTCGGTCTCCGGGGTGGTATCTAGGGTCGGCATGATATCGACGTCGTCGACATCTGCCACATCAGTGCCGCCATTCATGTCGTCGGCCCAATCAAACTCGTCAAACTGCGCTTGCAGGTTTTCAAGGAAGCTGGCGATTTCATCCAGGAAGGCCTGAATGTCAAAGCAGAAGGCTTCCGGCTCACCGCCATCGACGACTTCGGTATCGGGCGTTTCAGGTTGCGGTTCCCCGGTTTCGGTTACGTCAGTATCGGGCGCTTCAGGTTCCGGTTCTTCAGTTTCGGTTACGTCAGTGTCCGGTGTCTCGGGTGTCGGCTCCTCGGTATCGGGGGTTTCAGGTTCCGGTTCTTCGTTCTCAGTGACGTCGGTATCAGGCGATTCGGGGTCCGGTTCTTCCGTCTCTGTGACGTCGGTGTCCGGTGTCTCGGGTGTCGGCTCCTCGGTTTCGGGGGTCTCAGTCCCAGGCTCTTCGGTCACGGTGACGTCAGTATCTGGGGTTTCGGTTTCCGGTTCCTCTGGCTCTGCAACTTCATCCGGTGTTGTCGGGGGAACGGGCGGTGTGTTTGTATTGCCGTTGTCCAGCATGACAGCCGCGTCAGTCGCAGCAAAGTTTTGCGTGACCATCACCGCATCGAAGCCCTGCATGTCACCGGTTTCGATCCCGATCCCGACATACTTGAAATCCGGGTTCAGGATATTGGCGCGGTGACCCGGACTGTTCATCAGGTTTTGATGCAACTGGGCGACATCGTCGCTGATACCCGGCGCGCCGCGTTCGGACTGCCATGCGATGTTTTCCCCGGTGCGCCAGCTTCCCTCAAGATCGAACCCCGCGTTTTGCATCCGCTGGGTTGCGTTGGAACCGCCTGAACCAGTGTGGCTGAAGGTGTCAGTATTCAGCATCCAGGTGCTGTGATCTTCGGACGAGTCGTTCAGCTGCGTTTCAAGTTGCAGCGGGTTGAGACCGCGGGACGTGCGCTCCTGGTTTATCAGCGCCAGCATCTCGCGTTCGTATGTACTTGCAGTCGACATATTTGCCTCCGTTTGTGTTTGTGTCCTTGCGGACGGGCTCACTTAGAGGCGGGGACGTCGCGGGTGATAGAGGGCGGCGCAATTCAGGCGAGTTTTGGCGGCCCGATGCTACCGAGACGAGATTCGCTGCGCTGCAAAGCGCCGGGCAAAACACTGCCTGTACGGAAATGGCAGCTTGCCGCACAACCTGAACCACGAGTCGGCGGATTGTATCCGAGCCCTGAAACGACAAACCCCCGGGCCATGCCTCGGGGGTCGTCAAATAGTGTCATCCAAAGCTGGACGAAATCAAAGATCTCAGAGCAGACCTTCGCGCTGGGCTTTCTTGCGCGCCAGTTTACGGGCACGGCGAATCGCTTCAGCTTTCTCGCGCGCTTTCTTCTCGGACGGTTTCTCGAAATGTTGCTTGAGCTTCATTTCACGGAACACGCCTTCGCGCTGCAGCTTTTTCTTCAGGGCACGAAGCGCCTGATCGACGTTATTGTCGCGAACACTAACCTGCATGTGGTTGTCACCACCTTTCTAGATAGAGTTGCAAGGAAATTGCAGGAGTTGGCCGTATAGCAAAGCCGCCCTAACTTGTCTAGTACTGGACCTGACAACCGGAGAACCGTCATGACCACAACATATGAAGATGCAAAACGGCAGCTTTTGGACGCGATGCTGAATCATGTTCCTTTCGACGGCTGGTCGGAAACCAGCTTTCGCGCCTCGGTTTCCGATTGTGGTCTGGATGACGGTTTGGCACGTGCAATTTGCCCGCGCGGGGCGGTTGATCTGGCACTGGCCTTTCATGCGCGCGGCGATCAGGTGATGCTGGACCGCCTCAGGTCCGAGGACATGAGCGGTCTAAAATTCCGCGATAAGATTGCCGCTGCGGTCCGGTTCCGGTTGCAGGCTGTTGAAGACAAAGAACTGGTGCGCCGGGGCATGACGCTGTTTTCCCTGCCAGCATATGCGGCCGATGGAGCCAAGGCCTTATGGCAGACCTGCGACCTGATATGGGACGCGCTGGGCGATACGTCGGAAGATGTGAACTGGTATACCAAACGGGCAACCTTGTCGGGGGTCTATTCCTCGACCTTGCTGTTCTGGCTGGGTGATGACAGCCCTGACCATCAGCGCACGTGGGAGTTTCTGGATCGCCGGATCGCAAATGTCATGGAGTTCGAAAAGCTCAAGGCTCAGGTGCGTGACAACCCGGTGTTGAAACCCTTTCTTGCAGTTCCGAACTGGCTGGCGGGTCAGGTGAGGGCACCGGCCAAGATGCGGGGTGATCTGCCTGGCATGTTGAACCCCCGAAAGTAACGCGTCTTGGTGCTGGGCCTTGCCTCTGATGCCTGTTAGGCATTGGGCAAAGGAGGTGCCTATGACCCAGATGATGCGTGCTGTTGAGATCACTCAACCGGGTGGTCCCGATGTATTGCAGCTGACCGAACGTCCTATCCCTAAGCCGGGGGCCGGACAGGTTGTATTGAATGTGGCCTATGCCGGGGTGAACCGCCCCGACGCTTTGCAACGCGCGGGCGCTTACGATCCGCCGCCGGGCGCCAGTGACCTGCCGGGGCTTGAAGCTTCGGGCGAAGTGGTCTCGGTCGGTGTGGGGGTCGAAGGACTGTCTGTCGGTGATCAGGTCTGCGCACTGCTGCCCGGCGGTGGCTATGCGGAATACGTTTCGACCCCAGCGGCTCATTGTTTGCCTGTGCCCGCGGGTATGGGAATGAAAGAGGCAGCGTGTCTTCCCGAGACCTTCTTCACAGTCTGGTCCAACGTGTTCATGCGTGGCGGGTTGAGGGCAGGTGAACGTTTTCTGGTTCACGGTGGGTCCAGCGGTATTGGTACGACGGCAATCCAACTGGCCAATGCCTTTGGCGCGCGCGTTTTCGCCACGGCTGGCTCGGATGAGAAATGTGAGGCTTGCATCAAGCTGGGCGCCGAAAAAGCGATCAATTATCGCGATGAGGATTTCGTAGCAGCCATGCGCGCCGAAGGTGGGGCAAACCTGATCCTCGATATGGTCGGCGGTGATTACATCCCCCGCAACGTCAAGGCCCTGGCCGAAGATGGGCGGCTGGTGCAAATCGCGTTTCTGCAAGGGCCTGTGGTCGAACTGAACTTTGCCCTGATGATGGTCAAGCGCCTGACCCTGACCGGCAGCACCTTGCGCCCACAAAGTGATCTGGCCAAGGCGCTAATCGCGCAGGACCTGCGCGAAGCTGTCTGGCCTCTGTTGGATGCCGGAAAAGTTGCGCCCGTGATGGACAGCGAGTTTGATCTGACCGAAGCCGCCGCCGCCCATGCGCGCATGGAAAGCTCGGGTCATATTGGCAAGATTGTTCTGAAGATCGCGGGTTGAGTTTAGAATGCGCGGGCGTGTCCCGCGCGTTCACGCAACGGCGCGGCGATACAGATGCCACGTGGCATGACCCAGAACGGGCATCACCACGATAAGCCCCAACAGCAGTGGCAAAGCCCCCAGGAACAAAAGCACCGCTACGATGAATCCCCAGGTCAGAATGACGCCGGGGTTGTGACGCAGCACCCTGAATGATGTCACAACAGCAACCGGCAGGCCTACTTTACGGTCCAGCAGCAAGGGAAAACTGACGACGCTGATCGCCAGTGCGCAAAGCGCAAAAACGAATCCAACCGCTGTTCCAACAATGACCATCGTCCAGCCCGCGGAGGTCGTGAACACCTGCGTGGCAAATGTGCTGAGCGACGCTGGAACCTCGGGGCCCATCGTATAGGTGTGAATGCTTTGTGCCACCATCAGCCAAAGCAGCAGCAGCATCACAAGGTAAAAACCCAAAACCAGAATTGCTCCGAATGACGGCGAGCGGAGCACACCAAATGCGTCCAGCCAGTGAACCTCGCTGCCCTGTTCACGCTTGCGGCTGATCTCATAGAGGCCCACGGCCGCAACTGGCCCGATCAGCGCGAAGCCAGCGACCAGAGGGGCCAGAAGCGGAACCAGGTTGGCATTCAGGGCAAAGCCGAACATCAAAAGCCCGGCAACCGGGTAAACCAGGACAATGAATACCACATCCGCTCGGGTTTCGAGAAAATCCTGATACCCCGCCCTCAGGCAGGCGCGTAGGTCTTGCAGGGTCAAGGTCTGCACCATTGGCACTTGCGTTGGATCTGCACTGCCAAGTTGCGAGACGCTTTCTGTAACGTGGTCACCTGTGGCACCCAGAGCCTGGGCCGCCCAGCTGATCGGGTTTCCGATTGTCTTAGCCATTTCTTCACCCTTCCCTGGCGAGACTTGCGCCGCGGAACGGATCCGGCATTCAGTTGCCCGTGGCCGGCCCAACCGGCAACGCCATGCCTCAGTATAACATAAATTTTCGAAATCTGGATCAATACTCCGGCATCGGACGGATTGCCCTGTGTCACAGTCATGTTAGCTTGATGGCAGGCAAGAGGAGGTCAGGATGCAGAAAGCAGCGAAAACGGTTGTGATTCACGAATTTGGTGGGCCTGAGGTTTTGCGGATCGAAGACAGGCCTGTAGGTGACCCTGGTCCGGGTGAGATACGTATTCGGCATCAGGCCTGCGGGTTGAACTTCATCGACGTATATCAACGCACCGGCCTGTATCCCCTTGATCTTCCCCATGCTTTAGGCATGGAAGCGGCGGGAACCGTTGAGGCGGTTGGGGATGGGGTGACCCACCTTCAGCCGGGGCAGCGGGCCGCTTACGCCGCAGCCCCGCCCGGTGCTTATTGTGAGGCGCGCGTGATGCCCGCTGCGCAGGTTTGCCCGCTACCGGATGGCATCACATTCGAAGCCGGTGCAGCGATGATGCTGAAAGGTCTGACGGTTGAATACCTATTTCACCGGACCACACCATTGAAACGGGGTGATACGGTCCTGTTCCATGCGGCAGCTGGCGGGGTCGGGCTGATCGCATGCCAATGGGCTAAATCCGAAGGCATCACCTTGATCGGAACGGCGGGGAGTGACGAGAAATGCAGCCTTGCGCGGTTTAACGGGGCCGCGCATTGCATCAATTACAGGTCCGAGAATTTCGCAGAACGCGTGGCTGAGATTACAAAGGGTCAGGGCGTAGACGTGGTGATGGACTCGGTCGGAGCGGACACGTTCGAAGGATCACTGGATTGCCTGAAACCGCTGGGCATGATGATTTCCTTCGGCAACGCCTCGGGCCCGGTTCCACCGTTCAACCTTGGGGTTCTGGGCCAGAAAGGCTCGCTCAAGATCACCCGGCCCACGTTGTTTACTCATATCGCGGATCATGCGGTGTGTCAGGCAATGGCACGTCGCCTGTTTGGCAAAGTCGAGGGGGGTGAGGTCAAAGTCCATGTCGAT
This sequence comes from Ruegeria sp. AE3, assembly GCF_056542225.1. Taxonomy (NCBI): domain Bacteria; kingdom Pseudomonadati; phylum Pseudomonadota; class Alphaproteobacteria; order Rhodobacterales; family Roseobacteraceae; genus Ruegeria; species Ruegeria sp. AE3. The sequence goes on from NZ_JBQFZL010000003.1 coordinate 67,273, forward strand.
CAGCGTTTTGCCTTGGATCAGGTTGCTGATGCGCATCGTGCGCTTGAGGCGCGGCAAACGACTGGCAGCACAATTCTGGACCTGTAACTCTGGACCTGTAACGCAGTATCCAAACGATATTGCCCATTGAATTGGGACACTTGATGCGCTGAATGGGAAGGGCAAGAGGTCTTCAGTAACATACGGCGGCGGAAAACCCGCCGCCGCGGTGCCTGAAATAATCAGGTTTTACTGCGATTGCAGCTCTGCCGGGGATTTTTCAGCAATCGTTTCCCAGTTTGCGCTCGCGCTTTCGATGAAACCCGGGATGTCGCCTTCCCAGCGCTCCTGAATGTCTTTGGACAGGTTCAGATACAGCTTGTTGTCAACGATCTTCCAGTGGTTCGGGTCGCCGTCGAATTTAAAGCCCATGGCCGCGCCGAAGGCACAATAGCCGCCATATGCGGGCAGATATGCATCAGGATTGGCTTCAAAGGCTACTTTGTTTTCTTCCGACGAAAACCGGTACAGTGCATCATCGTGCAATGCAGTAATGCGGTAATCGCCCTTGGTCGCTTCGCCAGCGGTGAAGTACGCCACCGGATCATAGCCCTGCATGGCCAGACCAGTCGAGCTTGCGTTGATTTCGACGCCAGCCGCCAGTGCGGAGGTTGCCAACGTGACAGACAGTGCCACGCCACTGATCAGAGATTTAAACTTGTTCATTGCTTCACCTTTCGTGAAATGAGCCCGTTCAGCACCGCAATAATTGCCGCCGTAAGGCCCAGATTGTTGTCCTGTGTGGCCCGTAATTGACCGTCACGATAGCGATTTGGGAAGCGGGCTGATCACGTTCAAAACAATGAATTGTGATTGTGCGCAGGTGATAGAGCCACTGTTCTTTTTTGCCGAGCCGCCTCAGGTATCCGGCGTTAGGTTCAGGACAAATGCGATGACTTTGTTTGCGGGCATTTCACAGGGTCGAAGCAACGCGCCGCTGCCCTGGGTCTGATACAGGTTCAGGCTGATATAGTCGGTTCCGCCTAGCTCGTGCGCAACCAGCTTGTGGGATTTACCACGCGCCATTTGTTGACGCACAACAACATAGCGTCGACCGCCGGAGGTTCCGGTGAAACTGCCCAACGGCAGTGCAAAAAGGGCAGACAGAAACGCGTCTGACGCAGTCACGGTTTTCCGATTCTGGGTTCCGTTCCGGCCTTGATCCGGGCAACGTTCGAGCTGTGCCGCCAGTAGACAAGAATTGTCAGAATTATCCCAAGGATAAATGTAGTCCCGTTTGTCAGCAACAACACCCAGGTTGTGGAAAGCGCAGCAGCTGCCAGTGCACCAACTGAAGATATTCGCCAGATTGCCGCCGCGACCAGCCAAGTGAGGCAGCAGGCAACACCGACGCGCCAGTCCAGTGCCAGCCAAAGCCCCAGAAAGGTCGCCACGCCCTTGCCGCCCTTGAAGCTCAGCCAAACCGGAAAGCAATGGCCCAAAAACGCCAATAGTGCAGCCACTTGGGCCGCATCTTCACCCGCATAGGCACGTGCAATCAGAACGGCCGCCGCGCCTTTACCTGCGTCAAACAGCAAGGTCAGCGCCGCAGCGGCCTTGTTGCCGGTGCGCAGGACATTTGTCGCCCCGATATTGCCGGACCCGATCTCGCGCAGATTTCCCAGCCCCATGATCTTGGCAAGCAACAAGCCGAAGGGAATGGAGCCCATCAGGTATCCAACCACCGCCCATTGGAGCAGTTCGCTAGTCGAGTTGTCGATTGGGGGCATCAGGGTCTCCGGAACACTTCATTACCTGCTACATAGGTCGAAATGACCTTACCTTGCATCCGCTGGCCGTCAAATGGAGTGTTCTGAGATTTTGATTTTAGTGCAAACCGATCAAGCACAAAAGGCACATCCGGGTCGAACAGAACCAGATCGGCTGGCGCGCCTTTCGACAGGCGACCGCTGTCCAGTCCAAGCCGCTTGGCCGGGTTAAGGGCCATGGCCCGAAACAGCGTCGGCAGATCCAGCTGGCCCGCGTGATACAGGCGCAAGGCCGCAGGCAGAAGCGTTTCCAGTGCGACCGCACCAGAGGCCGCTTCTTCAAACGGCAGGCGCTTGCTTTCTTCGTCCTGAGGGGTGTGCATCGAGCTGATGATATCGATCAGCCCGGTGCGAACGGCTTCGATAACCGCTTGCCTGTCGTCTTCTGATCGCAGCGGCGGCTTGACCTTGAAGAAGGTGCGATAGTCGGCCACGTCAAGCTCGTTCAACGTCAAGTGGTGGATCGACGTCCCTGCGGTTATGTCCAGCCCATTGCGCTTGGCGCGCTCCAGTGCAGGCAGCGCCCGGGCCGTGGTGATCTGGTCGGCGTGATAGGCGGCGCCGGTCATCTCCAACAGGGCAATGTCGCGGTCCAGCCCCATCCGCTCTGCCATCGGTGACACTGCGGGTAGGCCGCGCAATGCGGCGAACTTGCCGCTGGTCGCCGCGGCCCCGGCGCTCAGCCCCGGCTCTTGCGGATGGGCTATCACAAGCGCGCCACAGGACTTCGCATAGGTCAGGGCGCGGTAAAACACCTTTGTATTGGTGATGACGTGATCGCAATCGGTGAAGGCGATCGCGCCCGCGTCCAACAAAAACCCGATTTCGGTCATCTCGCGCCCTTCGCGCCCTTTGGTCAGGGCAGCCATCGGCAGAACATTGACCGGCGCATCGGCCTGCGCCCGGCGTGTCGCGAATTCCAGCGTTTCCGGTGTGTCGACTGCTGGCAGAGTATCCGGTCGGGTGACAATCGTCGTGACACCGCCAGCCGCGGCAGCAAGTCCTGCTGACCGATAGCTTTCCTTATGACGTTCACCGGGTTCACAGACCTTGACGCCAATATCGATGATGCCAGGGGCGAGGCACTTGCCGTTGCAATCTACGATATGCCCCTCCGTACTCGGAGCAATTCCTTCGCCTCGGGCGGTAATCCGGCCATCGTTCACCTGCAACCAGCCAGTTGACTCTGCTCCCGCTTCGGGGTCGATCAGGCGTGCGTTGGTGAAAAGAACGGTATTCATGGAACAGCCCTTTCGATGGCGGCCTTCGTGGCGGCGGGATCGGCCTGATACTTGATCAGGTGTTTGTCTCCGCCCTTGGTAACGACTTGCACGAAACTGCCCATGGTTTTGACCGCCTCGATCTGATTCAGCGCAACTTTTCGCTCGCCGGGACCGGTCAACAAAGTGCCGGTCATCTTCCAGTTTGCGGCCAGTTCTTCCGATGCCAGATACCACGCGCGGATGCCGATAGCGGCGAGGCCAGCAGGTGCTCCGGTCCAGACATAAGGGTTGCCGGTCAACCACAACACAGCCATTGCACCGGCCATGGCAGCGGCCGCAAGCCACGCATTGGTGCGGATATACGCGCCCTTGTCCGGGGCAAAGACTACAGGATCAGCCATAGAATCCCTCCGGTGATCAAAAGTACTACCAATGCCATAACAGCCGAGCCTATGCGGAGCGGTTTGTTGTCAACCGGCGCGGTTTGCGGGGCCGAGAAAGGTCTGGCGCTTTCGGTTTCGATCGTTCCGCCGGCCCAATTGGTCGCCTCTTCCGTGAAAAGGCCCGTCAGGTGCAGCCGGGGATCGGGTTCAAGTGTCATGGTCTGGTCTTTGAACGCTGCGCTGCGCAGGACCATGACCCATCCGCCGATCTGCGCCAGCGCGGCACGGTCCAACTGATCTTCGGACACGCCACACCCTTCGTACAGATAGCCGTAAAGCTCAAGTTCCTCGAGGTCGGACACCGGAAAGACGTCGATCTGCTCGGGGTCCAGCCCGTCGACGCCAAGCACCTGATCGGCGGCACCCGGTTCGCGCAGGAACTTTGCCTCTTCCGGGCGCATGTCCAGCGTGAACAGGCGCAGGACGCCGCGTTCATGGGGGGCGACCCTCAGATTGTTCATGCAACCTCGCGCAAGTTGCGGGCCAGAAGGTCCATGGCGGCCATGCGGACAGCGACCCCCATCTCCACCTGCTCCTGTATAACGGATCGATTGATGTCATCAGCCAGCGTTCCGTCGATTTCAACCCCGCGATTCATCGGGCCGGGGTGCATGACGATGGCATCGGGTTTGGCCAGCGCCAGTTTTTCCGCATTCAGGCCGTAACGGTGGTAGTACTCGCGTTCTGACGGGATGAAGCCCCCATCCATTCGTTCTTTCTGAAGGCGCAGCATCATGACCACATCGACGTCTTTGAGGCCTTCGTTCATGTCGTCATATACCTCGGCCCCGAACTCGGCGAATTGCGACGGCACGAGTGTGGGCGGGCCGATCAGACGAATGCGGTTTTCCATCTTGCCCAGCAGGATCAGGTTCGAGCGTGCAACACGGGAGTGCGCGACATCGCCGCAAATGGCGATGTTCAGACGGTGCAGGCGACCTTTTGCGCGGCGGATCGTCAGCGCGTCCAGTAGCGCTTGTGTCGGATGTTCATGCCGCCCGTCGCCTGCGTTCAGAACAGCACAGTTGACCTTTTGCGCCAGCAGATCGACCGCGCCTGAATGCGGGTGACGCACCACCAAAAGGTCGGGATGCATCGCGTTCAGGGTCAGCGCAGTGTCGATCAACGTCTCGCCCTTTTTGATCGAACTGGCCTGCATCGCCATGTTCATCACGTCCGCGCCCAGACGCTTGCCAGCCAGTTCGAAGCTTGCCTGCGTTCGGGTTGAGTTTTCAAAGAACATGTTGATCTGGGTCAGCCCCGACAGCACGTCCGAATGTTTGGTCGACTGGCGGTTCATGTCGACATAGGTTTCGGCCAGATCGAGAATTTCGGTGATATCGGATTGCGACAGATGCTCGATGCCAAGAAGGTGACGATGGGCGAAACGCATGGGCGGGCTCCTGTCTGACAATCGGGCCGCTTATAGAAAGCCACGCGGTGCAAAGCAACCTAAGGATCAGAACCCTCTGGCAGTTTTTCGCAGCCGCCTTTGGGCAGACATTGTTCACCCGGTTTGCACCATTTGCCGTATCCACAGTCGATGGCTTTGATCGGCACGCAACCCTGATGGGTCGAGCATTTGAATCCCGGACGGCACTGCGAGCCTGTTTCTTCGCACAGGAACCATCCCGGGCGGGAACAACCCCCACCCGGCAAGCAGGACGCGCCGCGCGCGCAAGTGCGGCCATCCTCGCATATTGTGGGGGGGGCTGTACCCGGATCTGGTGTGATCCGTTCACATTCGCCGCGCCCATTGCAAAAACTGTCACCGGGGCAATCCAGACGCGATGTGCATTTGTTCGCGCCTGTGGGTGCACAGCTCGCTCCTCCGGCAACGCAGCGTTCAAACGGACCGCAACTGCGCCCGCCACCGCAATAGGTGCCGCCCTGCGGTATGCAGTGCCCATCAAAGCTGCATCTTTGACCGCCGGAACAGCAGGTGGTGCCGCATTTGAACTGGCCCGCACGGCACTGGCCTTGTTCGTTGTGAAACGTCGCCAAAGCCGGATTGCCGGTAAGCACCAGTCCAAGCCCGATCAGGAGGATTCGCAAGGTTCTGAGCATCGTGCCCTGATGGTCGACGCGACAGAGCGACCGATCAAGCCCAATTCGCTTTCCATCAGCCCTCAGGCAGGTAAATTACCCATATGGAATCGGGCTTGGACTTTTACTCTGCACGGGCCCTGCTGGAATGGCAGGTCGAACTGGGCGTGACCGAGGCAATCGGGGACGCTCCGGTTGATCGATATTCGGTGCCGGATACGTCACCAAAGCCCAAGAAGGCCGAGGTTGCGGCAACCACCCCGTCAAAGCCCGGACAGATCGACCCGGTAACGGTTGCGCAAGCAGCGGCCAAGGGGGCGGGGTCACTGGATCAGCTGCGCGATGCGATGGAAGCTTTTGATCACTGCGAGCTGAAGCGCGGGGCGCGGCAGATGGTTTTTGCTGATGGAACGCCCGGTGCGCGGGTGATGATCATCGGTGAGGCTCCGGGCCGCGACGAAGACCGCGAGGGCAAACCCTTTGTCGGGCGCGCGGGCCAGTTGCTGGATCGCATGTTGGCCGCGATTGATCTGGATCGCAGTCAGAACGTCTATATCACAAACGTGCTGCCATGGCGGCCCCCACAGAACCGTGACCCAAAGCCCGAAGAAATCGGGATGATGAAGCCGTTCCTGGAACGTCACGTGGCGCTGGCCCGGCCCGAGGTTCTGGTGGTTATGGGCAATATCAGCTGTCAGGCCGTTCTGGGCAAGCGCGGGATTACCCGATTGCGCGGCCAGTGGGATCAGGCGCTGGACCTGCCTGTGATCCCGATGTTTCATCCAGCTTATTTGCTGCGCCAGCCGCAAATGAAGCGTCAGGCCTGGGCTGATCTGCTGGAGTTGAAAGCCCGGCTGCGAGGTGAGTCATGAAGGTCTTGGCGTTTTCCGATCTTCACATGGCGCGCAATCGCGCCGCTGATCTGGTGGCGGCCAGCGCTGATGCCGACCTGGTTATTGGCGCCGGGGATTATTGTAACATGCGTCTGGGTCTGGACGAAGCGATGCAGATGCTTTCGGGCGTTTCAGCGCCCCTGGTCCTGATACCCGGGAATGCCGAAAGCGCAGAGGATCTGGGCAAAGCTGTGCCCGAGGGTGTGCATGTTCTGCATGGAACGGGAATGACAGTGGATGGATTGCGCCTGTTCGGACTCGGCTACGGTGTTCCACCCACACCGTTTGGTAATTGGTCCTGTGATCTGACCGAGGGTGAGGCCGCCGAACTGCTGGCGCGCTGCGGCGGAGCAGATATCCTGATTTCGCACTCGCCGCCCAAGGGTCATGGGGATGTGACCTCGCAAGGCATGGCTGTTGGTTCGGTCGCTGTCCGGAACGCGATCGAGCGGATACAGCCCCGTTTCACGTTTTGCGGCCATATTCACGACAGCTGGGGATATCGCGGCTCGATCGGCCGCACCCGGATCGCCAACCTTGGTCCCAAGGTAAACTGGTTCGAGGTCGCCTTATGATTGAGTTGGTAACGCTGCTTGCCTTCATTCCCGCCGCGCTGGCGCTGAACCTGACACCGGGCGCGGATATGATGTTCTGTTTCGGTCAGGGCCTGCGATCAGGTCCGCGCGCCGCAATTGCCGCAAGTGCCGGGATATCCGCGGGTGGAATGATACAGGTCCTTCTGGCTGGGCTGGGCCTTGGCGCGGCGGTTGCGACCTTGCCATGGCTGTTTGATGTCATTCGCTGGGTTGGTGTTGCATACCTGCTGTACTTGGCCTGGGGTGCCGTTCGAAATGGCGCAGTGTCAGCCGAGGCACCCGTCAAACCGACCCGGTTGTCTTTTCGGGACGGGATGCTTGTCAATCTGACGAACCCCAAGGTTATTCTGTTCGTTCTTGCCTTTATCCCGCAGTTTGTAGACCCGTCGCGGGGATCGGTCCTGGTGCAGTTTTTGATCTTTGGCACAATCATCGGCATCGGTGGGTTCGTCGTGAACGGGCTGGTTGGTGTTTTCGCCGGAAGCGCGGGGCGCCATCTGGTCTCGAATCCGCGCGCTTCACGTATTCTGGGCTGGATTGCAGGGGGCATTTTTTCGGCCCTTGCGGTCCGGCTTGCCATCCTGGAAAGGGCCTGACACCACATGTCGCGCATTGACGAAACCATGGAGTTCATCCCGGTTAAGATCGCCGTACTGACTGTCTCGGATACCAGATCGCTGGAAGAGGACCGCTCGGGTCAGATATTGGCGGACCGGATCGAAAAGGCGGGCCATGTTGTCGCGGATCGGAGAATAATTCGGGACGAGCGCAAACAGATCGCAGATCAGTTGCGCGCGTGGGTGGCGGATGAACAGATCGACGTCGTGATTTCGACCGGCGGTACGGGTCTGACCGGGCGCGATGTCACCGTCGAGGCGCATCGCGATGTCTATGAAAAAGAGATCGAAGCCTTTGGCACCGTCTTCACGATCATCTCGATGGAGAAGATCGGAACTTCCGCGGTGCAATCGCGGGCGACAGGGGGTGTTGCCGGGGGAACATATCTGTTCGCCTTGCCCGGCAGCCCGGGGGCCTGCAAGGATGCGTGGGACGGTATTTTGGAAAAACAGTTCGATTATCGCCATCGCCCGTGCAATTTTGTGGAAATAATGCCCAGATTGGACGAACATCTGCGACGGAAGTAGACTGGTCATACGTTCCATTCCGTATAACCGCCTTGTGGCTTGGCATATTTCCTGATCCAGCTACATGTTGTGGACGGCAGCGTGGTGCAACCGGGGTAACTGATCGATGCGATTTCTACGACATAGTCTTGTCGGTATTTTTCTGGCGTTTCTGGCGCTGGCTTTGTTGTTTGTTGCCGTGCAGATGATCGTTGGGGCCGTTCAGGAGGCTTTGACGCACGATAACGCGACACCTCCCGCTCGAGAAAGGATCTTTGCTGTTTCGGTTCGGCCTGCCGAGGCGGAAACCGTCACCCCATATCTTGAAGCTTTCGGAGAGGTTCAAAGCCGCCGCAGGCTGGAGTTGCGCGCGGCGCTTGGCGGTCGCGTTGTCGCGCTGGCGGAAGACTTTGAAGATGGTGGAATTGTCGAGGCTGGCGAAGTGCTGGTTGAACTGGATCCGGCAGATGCGCAATCCGCACTGGATCGGGCCAAGTCCGACCTCTTGGACGCTCAGTTTGAAGAGCGCGATGCAGAACGCTCGTTGCTGCTGGCGCAGGACGAGCTGAAATCGGCTGAGGCTCAGGCGGAACTGCGGGAAAGGGCGTTGCAACGTCAACGCGATCTGGAATCTCGGGGCGTGGGGGCCGCCGCTAGCGTGGAAGAGGCCGAACTGGCTGCCGCAGCGGCGCAACAGGCCGTACTGGCGCGGCGTATTGCGCTGGCACAGGCTGAATCCCGTGTGGATCAGGCATCAACCCTGTTGGCCCGCGCCATGATAGCACTGGAAGCTGCGGAACGTGATCTGGGCGACATGACAATCCGGGCAGGCTTTGGCGGTACTTTAACGGATGTGACACTTGTGGAAGGGCGGCTGGTATCGGCAAATGAAAAGCTGGCTGAACTGGTTGATCCCAACGACCTTGAGGTGGCATTTCGGGTGTCAACCGCGCAATATGTGCGGCTTCTGGATGGCGGTGATCGTCTGATCAACGCGCCGGTCACCATATCTCTTGAAGTCACAGGGACCGATCTGACTGCGATTGGCCAGATTAGCCGCGACAGCGGGTCTGCCGGTGAAGGCCAGACCGGGCGGTTGATCTATGCCCGCTTGCAAGAGGCATCTGGGTTCAAACCCGGGGATTTCGTTACGGTCTCTGTTCAGGAGCAACCTCTTGCCGGAGTTTACCGGTTGCCGTCCTCGGTCCTTGATGCATCTGGAACAGTTCTTGTGCTTGGACCTGACGATCGATTGGAAAGCTTGCCGGTTCAGCTGATCCGCCGCCAGGGGGACGAAGTTCTTTTGCGGGGCGACGGATTGGAAGGGCGAGAGGTTGTCATCGGTCGGACCCCCCTGCTTGGGTCAGGCGTGCGGGTGCGGCCCCTGCGGTTTGAGGCGGGTGCAGACCCCGGAATGGTCGAGCTGACGGACGAGAAACGAGCCGAACTTGTAGCTCAGGTCGAAGCGAACAGTGCGATGCCTCCGAAGGAAAAGACGCAGGTTCTAACCCGGCTGCGCGAAGCTCGTGTTCCGACGTCTTTAGTGCGCAGTATTGAAACCAGGGCTGGGGGATAAACGCCATGATGCGCGAGATACCTGGCGCGGCGGGCGGCATTCTCAGTTATTTCACGCGGCATCGGACAGTTGCCAACCTGCTGTTGCTTGTCATGCTGGTTCTTGGCGCGGCGGCAATCCCGAACATGCGGGCACAGTTCTTTCCGGACGTTATTCTGGAACGCGTCGATGTATCCGTAACCTGGGATGGTGCCGGGCCCGAGGACATGGACGCCGGGATCGTGCAGTTGCTGGAACCGGCGCTGCTGGCCGTCGAAGGGGTGATCAGCACCGAGGCTTCTTCGCATCATGAATGGACCCGGATCAGGCTGGAATTCGAACCCAACTGGGATGTGTCCCGCGCTGTCGAGGATGTTAGGACCGCCGTAGACGCTGTCACAGATCTGCCGGAAGACGCTGAGGAGCCCAAGATTCAACGCGGTGCGTGGCGTGATCGGGTGACGGATGTGGTGATTACCGGTCCGACCGATACTGCTCAGCTGGCTAAGCTGACGGATGAGCTTATCAATCGTTTATTCGCATCAGGTGTGACCCGCACGACAATCCGGGGTATTGCCGCACCGCGCATCGTTGTCGAGGTCACCACCGCTCAGTTAATCGCAAACGATATAACGATGGCCGAAATCGCGGCAGCGATAGGTGCCGAAGTCAATACGGACCCCGCTGGCAATGTCGAAGGCGCGGGTGCTCGTGTCCGGGCGGGAACTGAGAAACGCACGCCGGAACAGATCGAAGGCATCGCGCTGCGGACGAACGAAGACGGGTCGAAGCTGAAGGTTGGCGACATAGCCACAATTCGGATTGAAGGCGTCACTCGCGACCGCAGCTATTATGTGGGCGATAATCCCGCCATGTCGATCAGAGTGGATCGGTCGAACCTGGGCGATGCGATAGGTATTCAGCACACGGTCGAGGACGTTGCCCGCCAGATGCAGGCCAGCCTGCCTGAAGGTGTGAGAATTGATCTGATCCGCACCCGGGCGCAAGCGATTACCGATCGGTTGAACATCCTGGTGGATAATGGGCTGATGGGGTTGGGGCTGGTTGTCATCCTGTTGTTCCTGTTTCTGAATGCGCGCATCGCATTTTGGGTCGCGGCGGGTATCCCGGTGGCGATGTCGGCGGCGATTGCGCTGATGTATCTGGGCGGTCTGTCGCTGAACATGGTTTCACTGTTTGGTCTGATCATTACGCTGGGGATAGTTGTAGATGACGCCATTGTCGTGGGGGAGCACGCTGATTTTCGCTCCCGCCGATTGGGCGAGACACCAGTGGAAGCCGCAGAGCGCGCCGCGCGTCGAATGGCAATGCCGGTTCTGGCCGCCACGGTAACGACGGTGATTGCGTTTTTCGGCCTGACGTTGGTTGGAGGACGTTTCGGAGAGCTGATCCGCGATATCCCCTTCACGGTGATCGCAGTTCTGGTTGCATCGCTGGTCGAATGCTTCCTGATCCTGCCCAATCACATGGCGCATGCAATTGCGCATTCGGCCAAAGAACACTGGTACGATCTGCCGAACCGTGTCGTCAATCGTGGCTTTCGTTGGGTTCGGGATCACTTGTTCCGTCCGCTGATCGCCTGGGTGATCTGGGCGCGTTATGTGGTGGCCGCGCTGATGATCGCCATCCTGGCCAGTCAGGTCGCATTGTTCATTCGTGGCGACGTGAACTGGCGGTTCTTCAACGCACCTGAACGCAGTTCGGTCAGCGGCGGGTTTATTATGCGCGAAGGGTCGACCCGGTCAGATACACTTGAGATGATGCGCATTCTACAGGATGCAACCAACGAACTGGGCCGGATCTACGAAGAGCGTCATGGCCGAAATCCAATTGACTATGTCCTGGCTGAAGTTGGTGGCAATGCCGGGCGTGCGCTTGCTGCGGCTGACGGCAAGGACGGCAGTGTGCTGGGAGGTATTTCGATTGAATTGATCGACGCCGATCTGCGCCCATATTCGAGTTTTGAGTTTGTGGGCGAGCTACAGGATTTCGTACCGCGTCACCCCAAGGTCGAAGTGATCAGCTTCCGCGGTTGGCGGTCCGGCCCCGGCGGCGATGCAATCGATGTGCAATTTTATGGCTCAGACGTAAATGTCCTGAAAGCCGCATCTGAAGATCTGCAAACTGCGCTGTCGAAGTTTCCTGAAGTTTCGGCGCTTGAGGACACTTTGGCATATGACAAGGAAGAGTTTCTTCTTGACCTGACGGCACAGGGTCAGGCGCTGGGCTTTCGGATCGAAACGCTGGGGCGGGCTTTGCGCAACCGATTGAACGGGATTGAGGCCGCAACATTCCCCGACGGGCCGCGCAGTGCCGAGATCCGTGTCGAACTGCCCGAAGGTGAACTGACAGCAGATTTTCTGGAACGAACTCTGATGCGTTCTCCTGATGGGGTCTATGTACCGCTGGCTGATATCGTTTCGGTCGAGCGCAAGTCCGGGTTTTCGACGGTTCGGCGTGAAAACGGCCTGAGGGTGGTTTCGGTAACAGGCGATATTTCGGAAGACGATCCGGCACGGGCCGTCGAAATTGAACGCGTGATGCAGGACGAGATCCTTCCCAATATCGCGGCCGAAAAGCAGGTTGAGTGGCGCATGTCGGGTCTGAGCGAACAGGAAAACGAATTCCTGTCCGAGGCCCGCAACGGTCTGATCCTTTGCCTGACCGGTATTTATCTTGTACTGGCCTGGGTTTTTGCCAGCTGGACACGACCCCTTGTGGTTATGGCGATTATTCCCTTTGGCCTGGTTGGGGCGATTTGGGGCCACTACATCTGGGAGGTGCCGCTGAGCATGTTCACGGTTGTCGGGCTGCTGGGCATGACAGGGATCATCATCAACGATTCGATCGTTTTGGTGACTACGATCGACGCATACCAGCAGGATCGCGGGTTGATTCCGTCTATTCTGGATGGCACGGCAGACAGGTTGCGCCCCGTGATGCTGACCACGCTGACGACGGTTCTTGGCCTTGCGCCCTTACTATATGAAGGCTCTCAACAGGCGCAATTCTTGAAACCGACTGTAATCACACTGGTCTACGGGCTTGGTTTCGGAATGTTGCTGGTGTTGGTTCTTGTACCTGCCTTGCTGGGAATTCTTAATGACGTGGCACGTCCGATGACAGCCATGCGCCGTGCTGCACGGGCCCCTGACAAGGTTGTTCGTGGCGCGTTGGCCGGAACCGGCGTGATACTTGGGATCTGGTTTGCCTTGACGATGATCTGGCCCGCTGTCAACGGTGCACCGCTTGCCATGCTACAAAGCCTTTATCCCGGTGATGATGGCATTGCCGCATTGAAAATGGGGCTGGGCGCGTTTGTTGCCGGCGCTTTACCGATTGTGATTCTAAGCATTGCTGCCTCAGGTATACTCTATGGTCGCCTCACGAATTCGGCAGGTACTTAAACCGCACGCAAGGCATATTCCAAAAGCTCAATGACCCGCGCGCTCATGGGCAGGTTACCCTGGCGTATCTGATCGATGGGAAACCACCGGGCATCAAGTGCGTCGTCACCGGCCCTCGGCGTGCCCGAGCGATACTGACATGCGACCCCGACCAGCAGGTAATGGGACACGACCAGCCCATCTGGGGTTCGGCGCAGAAGGTCCAGATTGTTCAGATAATGTGACGGTTGCGCGATCACCGAGGTTTCTTCCAGCAATTCGCGTTGCGCCGCTTCCAATACGGTTTCACCCCATTCGACATGGCCACCGGGAAACCCCCACAGCCCGGCGTCGGGCTGCTTGCTGCGCTGAACCAGAAGAACCTGATCCTGATGCAGAACAACGGCCAGGGCACCGATTTTTGGCGATTGGGTCATGAATTCAGCCTGCGCTGCAACCCTGAATATCAACTGCGTGATTGGCGCCCAGAACTGTAATCCGGATATCAGACCGATCCAGCGCAAAGGGTGTACCCGATGCATTGATAATCTCGGCCTCGGCCACCAACGTATCGCCCTGCCGTTGCGCAACCGGCTGCGAAGCCCAGAGGGTGGGATTGCCGGGTTCGATCACAGCAACTTCATGACCACCTGCCGATGGCATGGTCACTCGTGCTTCGATACGCATACCATCTTTCGTTGGCGTCAGACGACACGTGGCACTGGACACGCGAGCTTCCTGCGCGGAATAGGGACGTTGCGCCAGTGCCGCGGCAATCGCGGGATGGCGCCCGGCATTGGCGTCGAGCGTGTGGTCAAAGCCCAGACGTTCCGGAATACAAACGTCTTTGCAGACGCCCAGATCCATTTCGCCCTGCAATCGGACCGGCTTGGCAGGGTTGCGCGGCGTAATCTCAATAGGAAGGACCAGTTGGTTCTTGTAACCGATCGACTGCAACCCGTTCTGATCAAAGACATCGGGGGCAGGCCATGTGATCTCAACCCGCCCGACATTGCTTGACCGTTTCCAGTTGATTTCCGGCGGGATGCCAGCGTCTCCGGGCGCGCGCCAGTAGGTTTTCCAACCATCCTCGAGCGTCAGCTTTAAGGCGGTAAGATAAGTGCCGTTTGCAGTCCGGCCACCATCCAGAACATCCAGCTGAACGACACCATCCAGACCCTGTGCGGCAACCGGGGCGGACAGATGCAGGCAAGCAAGTGCGGCGACAGCAGTGTGTTTCATCGACATCTTCATCCCTCTTAAATGCGCGGCGTTGGCCCGGATTCCAAGTCACGTTCTGTTCACTGGGATGAAATCCGCCAAAATACCCGTTGTTCTCTTGCCAATAGACATGCTGCGGGGCCATTGTTGAGGTGTTCTGAGAAAGAGATGGCGGCCCATGGACCTGACCGGAAAACTGTTGATTGCGATGCCCGGTATGGGGGATCCGCGATTCGACCATTCGGTGGTGTATGTGTGCAGCCACGGCGACGATGGAGCCATGGGTTTGATTGTGAACAAGCCCTCGGACCTGCGGATAAAGACCTTGCTGGGTCAACTGAACATCGCCTGCCGTATTCCGATTGTCGGAGAGCGCCTTGTGCATTTCGGTGGGCCGGTCGAGATGTCGCGCGGCTTTGTCCTTCACAGCGCCGATTACGAGGCCAACCTGCATTCAATGCAGATTTCTGAGGACTTCAGCATGACGGCGACACTTGATGTGCTCGAGGATTTGGCGTCAGGCAGCGGGCCGCTGAACTCGATGCTGGCGCTGGGTTATTCCGGCTGGGGGCCCGGTCAGCTTGAGGATGAAATTGCCATGAACGGTTGGCTGACCACCGACGCGACACCCAAGCTTGTTTTCGATGTGCCCGATGATGCGAAATGGGAGGCAGCGTTGGCTACTTTGGGCGTGGACCCGCTGACCCTTTCTGCCAGCGCAGGGCGGGCCTGATCAGCTGTCGCGAGGTGCTGCAGCGCGCCGCAGCCGGTCATTGATTGCCGCCCCCAATGCCGTGCCTGGGATCGGAGAAACGGCAATCGGTCGCCCGGTTTCGTTCAGTTGATGCAGAAACGCAAACAGATTTGCCGCCGCTTCGGTCAGGTCGCCAATGGCGGACAAGTTCAGGTCGCACTCAACCTGTCCAAATCCCAGCAACACCTCATCACCCTGACGGGTTTCGGCATTCAAACGGACCGGAGCATCCGGCGCATAATGCGATTGCAACTGGCCGGGGGCGGTCAGAAGGTCACCGGATTGATGCAGATGTAGGTGTGTTTTTAGCGTCTCTTCGATTTGCTCCAGCGCGATGCCACCTGGACGCAAAAGCGCGGGTTCCCCAGCCAGACCGATGATGGTGGATTCAAGCCCGACACCGCACGGCCCGTCATCCAGAACAGCCGCGATCTTGCCGCCAAGACCTGACCAGACATGACTTGCCTTGGTCGGACTGATCTGACCCGACGGGTTTGCAGATGGCGCAGCAACCGGGCCATCAAATTCGGCCAGCAGCGCGTGCGCTGTCGGATGTGCCGGAACGCGCACGGCCAACGTATCCAAACCTGCCGTCACCAGCGATGAAATCCCGTGCCCTTCGCGCAAGGGCAAAACCAAGGTAAGCGGACCGGGCCAAAAGGCCTGCGCCAGATGCTCGGCCTGATCTGACCATTGCACATACCGTTGCGCCGCGGCGACCGAAGCGACATGTGCGATCAGCGGATTGAAACTGGGCCGCCCCTTGGCCTCGTAGATCGACGCCACCGCCTGCCCGTTGCGTGCATCGCCGCCCAGGCCATAGACGGTCTCGGTCGGGAAGGCGACCAGAAGGCCCTGTCGCAACATATCTGCAGCCCGCGCGATACCGCCGGGATCCGCCGTCAATTCCTGAGTGCCGGTTGAGATCATAACTGGTGACGCCGCGTTTTGGTTGCTTGAAACATAGGGGACAGTAGGTAATTGATCCAAGCTCATACGCTTACCGGCGCTTGCCCACAATTCCAAGCCTGCCGATATGTTCTGAATTGTTAGCCTTCGAGAGTGATCATGCCCTATCGCACCCCAATTTCAGATTACCAGTTCCTGCTGGACCATGTGGTCGGGTTCGACCAGGTCGCTGCGACGGATAAATTTGCTGATGCCAGCGGGGATGTGGTCAGTGCGATCCTGACCGAAGCTGGAAAAATGTGCGAAGAGGTGATGGCCCCTCTACAGCGCCCCGGTGATCTGGAACCTGCACGACTTGAAAATGGCGTGCTGCGAACTTCTCCGGGATATGCAGACGGTTGGAAGGCAATTGCCGAAGGTGGCTGGATCGGGATCAGTGGCAATCCTGAATACGGGGGGATGGGGCTACCTATGACGATCACCACGGCGGTCAACGAGATGATGAGTGCCGCTTGCCTGTCGCTTCAACTTGCGCCGCTTATGTCTCAGGGCCAGATTGAGGCGTTGGAGCATCACGCCAGCGACGAATTGAAAGCGCTGTATCTGCCTAAGATGATGACGGGGGAATGGTCGGGCACCATGAACCTGACCGAAGCTCAGGCCGGATCGGATGTTGGCGCGCTGTCTGCGAAGGCTGAGCCGAACGGTGACGGGACATATTCGATCACCGGTCAAAAGATATTCATCTCGTGGGGCGATACCGATTTTACCGAGAATGTCTGCCATCTGGTACTGGCTCGCCTTCCCGATGGAGTGCCCGGCACCAAAGGGATTTCATTGTTCCTTGTCCCTAAATTCCTGCCTGACGCAAATGGTGACCCGGGCGCGGCCAATGATCTAAAAGTGGTTTCGCTGGAACACAAGATGGGTTTGCACGGATCGCCCACCTGCGTGATGCAATATGACAGAGCCAAAGGCTGGCTGGTGGGTGCCGAACATGGCGGTATGGCTGCCATGTTTACCATGATGAACAATGCGCGTCTTGGTGTTGGCGGACAGGGCGTGGGCGTGGCCGAAGGTGCATACCAGCACGCGTTGGCCTATGCCCTGGAACGGAAACAAGGCAAAACGCCGTCTGGGACGATCATCGATCATGCGGATGTGCGCCGCATGCTTTTGGATATGCGTGCTGATGTTTATGCCGCGCGCGCGATCCTGTTGGCTAATGCGGTCGCGATCGATATGGCAGAGGCCACTGGTGACGCCGATTGGGCTGCGCGGGCCGCGCTGTTGACGCCGATCAGCAAGGCGTTTGGTACTCAGACCGGGATGCGTGTGGCTGAAACCGGGGTCCAGGTGCATGGTGGCATGGGATATATTGAGGAAACCGGCGCGGCACAGTTCTATCGCGATGCGCGTGTCACCGCGATCTACGAGGGCACCAACGGTATTCAGGCGATGGACCTTGTTGCGCGGAAGATGATGGACGGGGGCGAGGCTGCTTCGAACTTGCTGGATGAGATCGAAGACCAGGCCGAACGCGCCCGTGCAATGCTGCCTGATCTGGCGGGTCCGGTCTGGGAAGCCACCGAAACACTGCGCGAGGCGACAGAGTGGCTGGTCGCACAGGACGATTTGAATAACCGCTTTGCAGGCGCAGTTGCTTATTTGCAGGCTTTTGCTCGGGTGCTGGGCGGGCATTATCACCTGACCGCAGCCCTTGCCGACCCAGAGGGACCGCGGGCGAAACTGGCGCGATATTATATCAACGCCCTGTTGCCCGAACATTCGGGCCTTTTGGCGCGGGCGCAGAACGGGGCGGATGACCTTTTCGCGCTGAGCACGGACGAGTTTGCAGCCTGATGGATGGGGATCACGTCTTGGGGATCAGATATCCGTGGGCTGAACCGCCCGCGCAGGGCGCGGCCACCGAGATTGCCCAAGGTGTTCTCTGGATGCGCCTGCCCCTGCCGATGACGCTGGACCATGTAAACATCTACGCTCTGGACGATGGCGACAGCTGGACCGTGATCGATACGGGGCTGTCCTCGAACAAGACGCGGCGCATCTTGGAAGCGTTGATGGCCGGGCCACTTGCAGGCAAGCCGATCAGGAGGGTGGTGGTGACTCACCATCATCCCGACCATGTTGGCAATGCCGGATGGTTTCAGACGGAACACGGCGCCGAGCTGGTGACAAGCCGCACCTCGTGGCTGTTTGCGCGGATGCTGACGCTGGATGTGCAGGAAACCTGGCCGCAAGAAACGCTGGAATTCTATCGCAGTGCGGGGATGGCATCCGATGTTCTGAACAAACGGATGGCGGACCGGCCCTTTAATTTTGCCGACACGGTCTATCCCATGCCGCTGGGTTTTACCGGGATCAAGCAGGGTGACGTGATCCGTATTGGTGGACGTGACTGGGACGTTCATATGGGCAATGGCCATGCGCCGGAACACGCCACCTTCTGGAGCCGCGATGACAATCTGGTACTCAGCGGTGATCAGATCCTCAGTTCAATCAGTCCCAATCTGGGTGTCTATGCGACCGAACCCATGGCAGATCCGGTGTCAGGATGGATGGAGGCCTGTGAGAGGCTTCAGGTACTCGCCCGTCCCGATCATCTGGTTTTAGGCGGGCACAAATTGCCCTTCACCGGTCTGCCGTTGCGCATGAAGCAGTTGATTGACAACCACCATGGCGCGCTGGAACGGTTGCTGGATCATCTGGATCAGCCCAAATCTGCCGCTGACTGCTTTATGCCGCTGTTCAAACGTACAATCCAAGAGGGTGAGTATGGCCTTGCGCTGGTTGAGGCGGTTGCACATGTAAATCACCTCTACCACATTGGTGCAGTAACCCGGACGCAACGCGCGGATGGGGCATGGCTGTATCAGCGCAAAGGGTAGACGAATGCAGGACCAGATCGAAACCTCGGCCGAGGCCGCAGAAGCCGCAGCGTTGCCAAGATGTTACGAGGTGCACGCCGATCCGAAAGCCGAATCCGGAACCAAAAAACTGCCAGAGACGCTGAAAAAACCGGTGGCCAGCAAAAGCCCCGCACAATGGGCCTACGAGCGGCTAATCCTGTATATCCAGAATTTCGAACAGACATTGGACGGCGATCATGAGGTCGCCATGGGTTTCACTGGCGGCGATGCAGGCGTGATGCGGATCGAGGGGATGGGTTATTTCGACCCCGACATGATAACCTTTTACGGGTCCGACGGGACCGGAGCCCGCACGCAACTGGTGCAACATGTCAGCCAGTTGAACGTGATGTTGCGTGCGCTTCCCAAATCGGTTGAAGACAAGCCAGCCAACCGCATCGGGTTCCGCCTGGCTGCGGACCTGAAAGACAGCTGACTTGCAATTCACGTTTGCGCGCCTTTGAATGAATGAATCAGTTCGGAGGCGACCGCGTGAACAGATATTTCCATGCCGTAACACATGCCTACGCGGGGGCTTGGGCCCGGCGTCGGGTTTTTGTGCCAATTTATATCGCTGTGCGATTACTGCTTGTTGCGCTGATTGCGCCAGGGGTGGCACTGACGGTCAATCTGGCAGTCTCTCTGTCTGACCAGACGGCCTTGACGGATCAGGACATTGCCATGTTCCTGCTGTCTCCGGTCGGGTTTATCTCGTCTGTTGTAGTTCTGAGCCTGTTTCTGCTGGCCGAGGTCTTTGTGTTCTCGGTCATGGCCGGGTCGCTGCGTATGGGCGAACAAGATCCCTGGCGCGCTGGCAGTGCGGCGCTCGCGTTGATCCTGTCCCGTTTCCCGGCGTTGTTCGGATTTGCCGTGCGTTTCATCCTGCGTGTCCTGTTGCTTGCCCTGCCATTCGTGGCTGTCGCTGGCCTGATCGCGTGGTGGACGCTGACTGAATATGACATCAACTATTACCTGACCTTCCGCCCCCCCGCCTTCAAGGTGGCGGTTCTTTTGATCGGAGTGGTTGTTCTTGTACTGGCGTGGCTTTTGATCCGTCGCCTGTCCGCCTGGGCGCTGGCCCTGCATTTGGTCCTTTTCGAACGAACTGCGCCCCGAACGGCGTTTGCCCAAAGTGCGCAGAAGATGGAAGGCAGGCGCGGGCGGTTGAAGATCGAACTTGCCCTTTGGCTGGGGATGCGCCTTGTCATTGCCGCTTTGATTGCCGCAGTGGCCAGCCTTTTGTTTACTTTCGTACCCGTGCAGGACGGCAGCAACCTCAAGCTGGCCCTGACCTTCAGTTTTGTCGTCGCAGGGCTGTGGTCATTGGCGGGGCTGGTTCTGGCGGCAACGGCGCTGGGCGCGTTGGCCGTCTTGTTGGACGGGTTTTTCGATATTGACGCAAAAAAGATCGCCCACCCAGAACCCCGGAAAATTCGGGCGCCTGTATTTGTGACAGTGGGCGCATCCCTTGCCGCGTTGGTTATTGGCCTTTGGTCAGGTCAAAGTCTGCTGGAACGTGTGCAGGCCCCGGATCATGCCGAGGTCATTGGCCACCGGGGTGCAGCGGCCTTGCGGCCGGAAAACACGATGGCCTCGGTTCTGAAAGCCATCGAGGACGGCGCGGATTGGGTTGAAATCGACGTTCAGGAATCTGCGGATGATGTGATCATCGTGGCCCATGACAGCGATTTCATGAAGCTGGCGGGTGTTAACCTGAAGGTCTGGGATGCAACGATGGCGGATGTGGCAGATATCGACATCGGCAGCTGGTTTGATCCGGAATACGCCTCGGAACGAACGCCAACTCTGCGTGATGTGCTGGAGGCGGCCAAAGGCAAGTCCAGGGTTCTTATCGAACTGAAATACTATGGCCATGATATTGATCTGGAAAACCGGGTGATCAATCTGGTGGAAGAGTTGGAGATGCAGGACGAGGTCGCCACCATGTCGTTGAAATATCCGGCCGTCCAAAAGATGAAGAAACTGCGCCCGGACTGGCGTTCGGGTGTATTGGCGGCCACAGCCATTGGTGATCTGTCGGGGTTGGAGGGCGAGTTTGTCGCAATCAATGCAGGGATGGCAACTCCGGGCCTGATCCGAAAGGTTCACGATGCCGGTAAGGATATCTATGTCTGGACAGTGAACGATCCGCTGCAAATGTCCAAAATGGCGTCTATGGGCGTTGATGGTCTGATCACCGACCGCCCGGCCATGGCCAATGAGGTTCTGCGCGTGCGTGCCGAAATGGGACCAGCAGAGCGGCTGATGTTGTGGTTGGCCACGACTTTCGGATTGCAGGTCGACACCAAGGCGATGCGCGATGAAAGCCCTTAATCTTTCGCTGCTGTTGCTCGTTATTCCGCACGCCGCCTTGGCACAGGACTTGATGCGCCGGTTCGAAATGCCTGCCCATCGCGCCTTGATGGACCAGAGCGAAAGCGCCGAGCTGCAACCATTCGAAACAGACGGGTGTTCGGGTGGGTTGTCCGCAAGCTGGCGCTGGGTGGCAAAGCAGTTCCCGCAGGTTGGCGAGCTTTTTGAAGAACATCCGCCTTGGGAAAACTGTTGTGTGATCCACGACCGGGCATATCACAATGCCGGCGGCGCGGATTCGGCCGAGGAAAGCTATGACGCGCGTTTGGCGGCGGATGATGCCCTGCATGCCTGTGTTAAGACGCATGGAGATCTGTATGCCGACGAATACGCGGATCGCTATGATATGGAACCTGACCAGATCCGCACCATTCACGCGATCACCGCGGATGCCATGTATGGGGCGGTTCGTTTCGGTGGCGGGCCGTGCAGCGGCCTGCCCTGGCGATGGGGGTTCGGTTATCCCGGATGCTCGGTCCTCAAGTAAGCGCGCCCTGCGCGCGAATGACGTGGTGACAGGCGTTTTGTTTTCCATTATCCAACAAATCAAACACGCGAATTGGGATTCTGAGACTCATGGCTGAATACAAGCACGGCGAAATGAACATCGACGTTCAAACCAAAACTTTCAACGGTTTCATCAAAGCCACCACCTGGTGTGTGGTCGCGATCGCCTTGTTGTGCCTGTTCCTGGCAGTTTTCGCCTCGTAAGCAATTCGGGGGCGGCTTTGCTCAGGATATTGACTGCGTGCCTTGTGGCCGCAACGCTGGCTGGTTGCGCTGCATCACAGCGCCCGCAAGCGGATCAGACTGAAATAACGTCCCGTTCCTATCGCGATCCGGGGCCATCGACCCTGACCTTGTACACGATGATCAGCACCCGGACCGGTTCGGGCGCGCATACGTCGTTGATGATCAGCGGCAGTGAGCGGGTTATTTTCGACCCGGCAGGATCGTTCCGGGCGGATGTTGTACCGATCAGGAACGACGTGCTGTACGGAATCACTCCGAATGTCGAACGTGCGTATCGCAGCAGCCACGCCCGCGAAACACATTATGCGCGCATCCAGACGATCGAGGTCACTCCGCAACAGGCCGAAATTGCATTGCAACTGGCCAAGCAGATGGGCCCGGTGGCTGGTGCTTTCTGTGCGAACTCTACTTCGCAACTGTTGCAGCAGGTTCCGGGGTTCGAACAGATCACGACTACATTCTATCCGGTCAAACTGTCGGATCAGTTTGGAGCGTTGCAAGGTGTTCAATCGGCGGAATACCGTGAAAACGACGACGCGGACCTGCAAAAGGGACTGGCGTTCAACAATGCGCGCCTGAACCAGCTGGACGCGGCTTCATCCAACTAGATACAGCAATGTGTAAAGTGTTGCCGCCCCGGTAAAAATGGCCGCCAGCACGTTCTTGGTTAGAATGCCCACAGACAATGCAACCGCTGCGGCCGACATACGGGGTATATCCGGTTGTCCTTCGGTGGCCGCAGGCCAAACCACCAGCGGCGCGATCAGTGCGGGCAGGATGGCCACGGCTGTATATCGAAGGTGACGTAACAACCAGGGCGGCATTGGGCGATCACCGACGAGACCGATAAAGGTAAAGCGCAAAGCATAGCTGCCCACCGCAAGACCCACGATGATGATCCATATTGTTGTCTGATCGATCTGGTTCATGGCGTGTTCCGCTTTAGCATCAATTCCGCCTGCGCGCCGGCCATCATCCCTGCAGCGCCTGCGATCAGCAGGCCCAGATTGAACGGCACACTCACGGTCAGCAGGGCAACGACAATGGCGACCAGGGCGGCGATGACATGGGCCAGCGTACGCATCATTGGTCCGATCATCGCCAGAAAGGTGATCGGCAGGGCAAAGTCCAGCGCCCAACTCTCTGGGATCTGAGCGCCCAGCACGGCACCCAGACAGGTTCCCAGAACCCACAGCGGTGTGATCGGAGTGACCGAACCCAGGAAATAGGCCATTCGCTGGGGGATCGTTAGATCAGGCTCTTTTTCGAACTGCGCGATTGAACAGGCGTAAGACTGATCCACGATCAGGTAAGCCGCACATGCTCTTTGCCACAAGGGGGCGGCACCCAAGAACGGCGTCAGCGATGCGGAATACATCGCAACCCGCAGGTTCACTGCCAGCGCCGAAATCAAAACGATGATTGTAGGCGTTTCACACTGCAGAAGTTGCAGAGCTGTGAACTGCGCCGCGCCTGCAAAAACGGTGACGGAGAAGGCAATGGTCTGCACGATATTCAGCCCGGCTTCTGTCGCGAAGACACCAAACAACAGGCCAAAAGGCACAGCCACGAAGACAAACGGCGTGCCGTCGCGAAAACCTTTCCAGAAGTATGACTTGGATGTGGCAGAGGCCATGGCTAAATCCTATGGTGACGCCAGCAGCAGTATCGGTCTTGTGGAGGGGTTGCAATTGGTCACCGAAACCGACGTGTCAGACTATGTAATCGCTCCTGATCCGAGCGCGGCCCGCTTGACCCGTGCGGTCGAGGGGGTGGACCAGAATGGCGAGGTCAGTCAGATTTCAGTGGTTGAAGAGCGCCCACTGACGATCTTCCTCAACGCGCAGGAAATTGTGACGGCGATGACGATTGGCGACTATCCCGAATATCTGGCGCTGGGTTTCCTGCGAAATCAGGGCATGTTGCTGGCCGATGATGAGATTACCCGTGTCGATTACGATGATGATCTTGAAACCGTTGTTGTCCGCACCGCACGCGCGACTTCGTACGAGGACAAGCTGAAGAAAAAAACGCGCACCAGTGGCTGCGCTGTGGGAACGGTGTTCGGGGACATGATGGAGGGTCTTGAGGGCGTTCAGCTGCCGCAAGTGCAGGTGCGTACCTCGTGGCTTTACGAACTGGCGGCCAAGATCAATCGCACCCCGTCGCTTTATCTTGAGGCCGGGGCAATTCATGGGACTGTATTGTGCCGCGAAAACCGTCCGCTGGTTTATATGGAAGACGTGGGTCGCCATAATGCCGTCGACAAGATCGCAGGTTGGATGCTTTCCGAGGGGGCGACGGCGGAGGACAAGATCCTCTATACCACCGGTCGCCTGACATCCGAGATGGTGATCAAAACGGCGATGATGGGTATTCCTGTGTTGGCGTCCCGTTCCGGCTTTACCGCCTGGGGTGTCGAGATCGCGCGTGAGCTCGGCCTTACGCTGATCGGCCGGATGCGCGGACAGCGCTTTGTTTGTCTTTCCGGTGAGGAACGGTTGGTTCGCGATGTGGACCCGTCGACGGTTGTGGCCGAAGACAGGAAACACCGGCGGAAGAGTAGCCAATGAGTGATGAAAACAGAAAACCTCTCGGCGTCATCCTCGCAGGCGGGCAGGCCACCCGGATGGGTGGTGGTGACAAAGGTTTATTGCAGATTGGCGGGCGGAGCCTGCTGTCCCATGTCGTTGATCGGCTGTCTCCTCAAGTCGATGGTTTGGCCCTGAACGCAAATGGTGACCCCGAGCGTTTCAGCGATTTGACGCTACCCGTTCTGCCTGACACGATTGAAGGCTTCGCTGGCCCTTTGGCCGGTGTTCTGGCGGGGCTCGACTGGGCCGCAGATCAGGGGGCCGACAGTATCGTAACGGCTGCCGCAGATACACCGTTCTTCCCGCGTGATTTGGTGGCGCGCCTGCAAGAGGCGGCAGAGGGGCAGGTGCATCCTCTGGTCTTGGCCACTACTCCGCGAACGGGCGACGACGCGCTGAAATCCGGAGGGGGCAGGCGGGTCAACCGGCACCCGACCTTTGGGCTCTGGCCTGTGGCTCTGCGCGATGATCTGCGGGCGGCTCTGACGGACGGGTTGCGCAAGGTCGTGCTGTGGACTGATAAACATGACGGACGCGAGGCTATGTTCCAGGCTGACCCGTTTGATCCGTTCTTCAACGTCAATACACCTGACGATTTGGACCGCGCCCGGACACTGTTGGAGCAGGTATGAGAGTCTACGGTGTCACTGGCTGGAAAAACGCAGGCAAAACCGGGCTGATGGAACGGCTGGTGACCGAGATCACGGGGCGGGGTTTTACCGTCTCAACTGTCAAACATGCGCATCACGGCGTCGATGTGGACCAGCCGGGCACGGACAGTCATCGTCACCGCGTTGCTGGTGCCAGCGAGGTGTTGCTTGCGTCGGGGCAGCGCGTCGCCTTGATGCAAGAGCTGCGCGGTGCGCCCGAGCCAACTTTTGCCGAATTGCTGGCGCGGCTTTCTCCGGTTGATCTGGTGCTGGTCGAAGGCTTCAAGCGGGAAGGCCACCCAAAGATCGAGGCGTTTCGCGCCGAGGCGGGAAACCCTTTGATCGCGATTGAAAACGATACCGTTCGAGCCGTTGCCAGCGACACGGCGCTGGAACTGGATTGCCCGGTTTTCGATCTGAATGATACAGTCAGGATCGCGGACTTCATATTGGATGAGGTCGGTTTGTGACCCTGTTCCAGACCTTTGCCATGGTGGACTGGTCTGGTGGAAATGACACCGGACCAACGCCGCGCAAAGACGCGATCTGGGTCTGTATTGCGCGTGAAGGGCGGGCACAGGGACCTGAATACCTACGCAACCGGGCGCTTGCCGAGGCGTTGCTGGGTGCCCTGATCCACACCGAACTGAAAGCAGGCCGGCGCCTATTTCTGGGGTTTGACTTCCCTTTTGGATACCCGAAGGGTTTTGCCCGCGCGATGACCGGAACGGATGACCCCTTGGTCTTGTGGGATTGGTTCGAACAGCATGTCGAGGACGGTCCGAAAACGAACAATCGTTTCGACTTGGCAGGCCGGATCAATCGACAATTCGGAGGAAGAGGCCCATTTTGGATGAATGGCCTTGGGCGCGAAATTGATGGTTTGCTGCGAACCAAGACGGGCTATTCCAATCCGTTTTCCGACCGTCGTGCGGTTGAAGCCTTGGCAAAAGGCAGTTTCACCTGCTGGCAGATGGCGGGTGCAGGCGCGGTCGGTGGGCAGGTGATGATGGGGCTTCCAGTCCTAAGCAGGCTCCGCCATCGCTTTGCCGGACAAGTCGCGGTCTGGCCGTTCGAGCCGTTGGATAAACCCGTCGCCTTTGTGGAGATCTGGCCGTCGCTCACCTTGGGAGCGCAACCAGATGGGCGGATCAAGGATGCTTGGCAAGTCGAACAGGTCGCCTTGACTCTGTCGCGTTTGACAGAGCAGGAGTTGAATGCGCAATTAGATGTTTCAGCGGCAGAGGAAGGCTGGATATTGGGTGTTACACAGAACAAGCCGAGCATAGCCCCGCCACCGTTGCGCAACGATTGTTTTGCGCTGCCAGCGGGTGTGGAGTGGACGCCGGTTGATGACGCTTTGGCCTATTTGCGCGACAGGTTGCATCCGATTACCTCGGTTGACACGGTCGCGCTGAATAAGGCGAGTGGGCGCATTCTGGCAGAAGATGTTACAGCCCAACGTTCCAACCCGCCGCAACCGAATACAGCCGTGGATGGGTTCGGGTTCGCTGGTCCGGTTTCAGATGGGCCACAGATCCTGCCGCTGGTCGATGGGCGTGCAGCAGCTGGTATCCCGTTTGAAGGTGACGTTCCCGTGGGCCAGGCATTGCGCGTTCTGACGGGTGCGGCGCTGCCTGACGGGGTGGATACGGTTATTCTGGAAGAAGATGTCACAGTAAAAGACGGGCATATCGCGTTCCATGGTCCGCTGAAGAAGGGGGCAAATACCAGGCAAGCGGGCGAGGATGTGGCCGCAGGCGATCTGGCCCTGCCTACAGGACGCCGATTGACACCGGCTGACCTTGCGTTACTCACCGCTTTGGGCATTGCAAAGGTGAATGTGCGCAAGCCGCTGCGTGTCGCCGTGGTATCGACCGGTGATGAACTGGTCGACGCCGGAGCGCGCGCCGGACCGGGTAAGATATTCGACGCCAACCGCCCGATGCTTTTGTCTCTGGTCGAAAGGCTGGGGTTTGTGCCTGTGGATATGGGGCGTGTTTCAGATGATCGGGACGCCCTGCGGGAACTGCTGGATCAGGCTGCGGAACAGGCAGATGTGATACTGACGAGTGGTGGCGCATCTGCTGGTGACGAAGACCACGTATCTGCCTTGCTGCGCCAGGCGGGGGCGATGCAACACTGGCGGATAGCCTTGAAACCCGGTCGCCCTCTGGCTTTGGGGTTGTGGTCCGGAACCCCTGTCTTTGGACTGCCCGGCAATCCCGTTGCCGCCTTGGTCTGCACCTTGATCTTTGCGCGACCGGCGCTGGGCCTGATGTCTGGCGAAGGCTGGATCGAACCGCAAGGATTCGAAGTTCCCGCGGCCTTTGAAAAGCGCAAGAAACCGGGCCGCCGCGAATACCTGCGCGCGCGCATGCGGGAAGGCCGGGTTGAAGTCTTCAAGTCAGAAGGATCGGGCCGGATCAGCGGGCTCAGCTGGGCCGAAGGGCTGGTCGAAATTGAAGATGGCGCTCGGCATATCCAACCCGGGGATATGGTTCGCTTTATACCGTATGGAAGTTTTGGGTTGTGAAAATTACAGTCTCACGCGGTTTTTCTGATGCGGAACGCCCACTGGTGGCGACCCTGTTCTGGCAGGCATTTTCGGCGAAACTGAATAAAGTCATGGGTCCGGATGAAAAGGGGCTGGCTTTCTTCGAAACTTCGTTGAACCCGGATTATGTGCTGGTTGCACGGGACAAGGAAGACCGGGTTTTGGGGCTTGCAGGTTTCAAGACACGCGATGGTGCATTGGCCGGAGGCAGAATGTCAGACCTAGCAAAGGTCTATGGCTGGTTTGGGGCCATTTGGCGCGCCCTCATCCTCAGCATTTTGGAGCGCGAACTGAAACCCGGCGTGTTTCAGATGGATGGCATATTTGTGGCCGCGGGCTCGCGTGGCAAAGGCGTTGGTACGGCCTTGCTGGATGCCGTTAAGCGTGAGGCGCGGAAACAAAACATGTCAGTCGTTCAGCTTGACGTTATCGACACAAACCCCCGCGCCCGCGCTTTATATGAGCGCGAAGGATTTCGGCCTGTGGGTGAAGAAAAAACCGGACCTTTAAGTTACGTGTTTGGTTTCAGCAGCGCGACCAAGATGTCTTGGGTCGTCAAATCGGACTAATCAAACGTCCCGGCCACGCGCCCCAGCAACATGAACGCCCGCGCCGTGCGGGTCTCACCCAAAGCGCTCAGTTCTGCATCGCTTGCGTTGGGCTCGAATTCGGCCATCATCTTGTCGAAGCGGCGGAGAAAATGGTGGGCGGCGTCGCGGAAAATCGGATCCTGTTTCATCCGCGCAGCTGTCAGTGCCAGCGAGGACCTGTCTCGTACACCCCCCAGCGCGGCAACGGCGCGACCCCGCGCGCCCTGCGCGAACTGGCGCCAGATTTCGGGCCGGGCCATGTCAGGGCGTAAGTCGTCCATATAGATGCCTTCCTGACTGAGCAGTGTAAGAACATCCTGCGAGGCCTGCACGATCTGTGCCGTCTTGCGGTCTTTCAGCGCCACGCGCAGGGCGTTGAACCCTTCGGTGTCATTCTGAGTTTCCGGAAAATTCAAGGCGCGGATAAAGATATCGGTGCTCAGCGGTGGCGCAATTTCTTCCGCAGATGTGCCCAGTTCAAGCGAGGTCTGAGCACCCGCAACGAGTGGTTTTGCCGGGGCATAAGGGGGCGTTGTGCGCTTGGTCGAAAATGTTGCCAGCGTGCTTTCGGTTTTCCGCGTCGCGGCTGCGATCTCATCCAGTTTCTTGGCCACTGCCGGTTCGTAGGTGCTGGATGCGCGCTGCTGCTGCGCCACATAAGCCTGACGGATCGCGTCAATCGCAGTTTGCAGCCGCGCGCTTTCTTCGCGCATCACGCGGCTGGCACGCATGGCAGTGGCCGCGACCCAGATCATCGCCACAGGCATGAAAACGGCCAGAAAGGTGACAACAAAACCACCGCTTTGCGCCTTATCTGGCAACACCAGAAAAACAACCGACACCACCAGCCAAATCAGGCTGAGCACCAGTGCGGCAATCTCAATCTCGGTGACAGACGGTGCCTTTGGGCGGTCATAGATGCCCAGCGAAGTCGGTCTTTCAGTTTCCGGGTCAGGTTTGGGCCCCGACATTACATGCGCTCCGGTCAGGCGTACTTGATACTCAGAATTTCATAAGAACGCACGCCGCCAGGGGTGCGCACCTCGACGCTGTCACCTTCGTCCTTGCCGATCAGGGCGCGGGCGATGGGGGATTTGATATTCAAAAGGCCGGCTTCGATATTGGCTTCATATTCACCGACGATTTGCCACGTCTTTTCTTCGTCGGTATCTTCGTCAACCAAAGTAACCTTTGCGCCAAATTTGACTGCGCCGGACAGTTTTGTTGGATCAATTACATCCGCCAGCGACAGGATACCTTCCAGTTCTTTAATGCGGCCTTCGATAAACCCCTGCTTTTCGCGGGCTGAATGGTATTCGGCATTTTCTTTCAGGTCGCCAAGTTCACGCGCCGATGCGATGGCTTCGATGATCGCAGGGCGTTCAACGGATTTGAGGTTCTTCAGCTCAGCTGCGAGTGCGGCATTGCCCGCAGGCGTCATAGGGATCTTTTCCATACTCTCTACGTCCACGCATAAACTGACTCGCCCCGCCGCACAGAAGCGTCGGGGCGAGTCCTAGGTTGACGATTACCTGACCCAAATACCACGTGAATTGCAAGAGGTGTCAGCAGGTGCAGCGATCAATTCGCAACATCGTGCCGTCTGGATTGTTTCGGGTGTGGCCTGTGGCGATGGTCCGGTTGCCCGCCCTTGCACCATCGCCTCGAAGGCGTGCAGAGCCAAAGCATCTCAATCATATTGAACCACTTCAAACTCGATGCCGTTGTCATCCCTGAAATAGAACCGACGCCCCGGTTCGTAATCGGCATGATTATGGGGTTCGAACCCGGCCTTGCGCACCTTGACCTCGGTTGCGTCGATATCTTCGACCAGAACACCAACATGGTTCAGCCCGCCGACGACATCGTAGCTGCTTTCGACCAATGGTTTCGGCGCATCGGGTTTGTAAAGCGCAAGATAGGTGTGGGCCGATCCGACATGTACAGTATATCCGCCTGATATTGCGGGTCCTTCCCACCGTGTTTTCCAGCCAAAGACCTGCTGCATCCAGGCGGCCGAGGCCTGTGGGTCGCTGACAGTGAAATTGGTGTGCTCAAGCGTTGCCATCATGGGATCTCCTTTTTGGCTTGTTTCGACTCACCGTAATTTCTAAACCCAACTTTAGGTCAAGGTATTTCTTCGAGGGTGACATGGCTGTTTCAGAAGGGTTGGCAATCGGGGCATTGGCCCGACGTACGGGGTTGGCCGTTTCAGCGATACGGTATTACGAAGCACAGGGTTTGATTGCGCCCTGGCGCAATGCCGGTGGGCAGCGACGTTACCAGCGGGCAGATATCCGGCGGCTGAGCTTTGTCATGATCGCGCAGCAGTTCGGCCTGACCTTACCTGAAATCCGCGAGGTTTTGTCGGGCTTGCCGGGAAAGCGAACACCGACACCACAGGATTGGAGAGCCATAAGCGTACGGTTGCGCACTCATCTGGACCAGCGAATCGATACCCTGATGCGATTGCGCGACAATCTGGACGGCTGTATAGGATGCGGGTGCCTCAGCTTGCCGAAATGCAAGCTTTATAACCCCGATGACAGGGCAAAATCCCATGGTAGCGGTCCCAGATACCTGATGGGTGATGCACCAGAGGACTGATGTGTCGAATAGCGCCCTTGTTACGCCGTGTTTCGATTGACCAAAGTCTTTCTGACCATGTAATCAGCCGTGAAACAAAATTGCGCAGATCCTGCAGTGACAGCGCCAATTCGGAAAGTAAGCTAGGGAGCCCGCGATGGCCGAGATTGAACGCGAAGCAATGGAATATGACGTGGTGATCGTAGGCGCAGGTCCTGCGGGCCTGTCGGCGGCCATTCGACTGAAACAGTTGGACGCGGATCTGAATGTTGTCGTGTTGGAAAAAGGCTCAGAAGTGGGCGCTCATATCCTGTCTGGCGCAGTTCTCGATCCCTGCGGGCTGGACGCTTTGATCCCGGATTGGAAGGCAAAAGGTGCTCCGCTGAACGTGCCGGTGCATGAAGACAATTTCTACATGCTGGGTGAGGCAGGCAAAATCCGAATCCCCAACTTCCCGATGCCGCCGCTGATGAACAACCATGGCAACTATATCGTGTCGATGGGCAATGTCTGCCGCTGGATGGCCGAGCAGGCCGAAGAGCTGGGCGTGGAAATCTTCCCCGGCATGGCCTGTTCCGAGCTGGTTTACGGCGACAATGGCGAAGTCAAAGGCGTCGTGGCCGGCGTCTTTGGTCTGGAAGCGGATGGCTCTTATGGCCCCAATACTGAGCCGGGCATGGAACTGCACGGCAAATACGTCTTCCTGTCGGAAGGTGTGCGCGGATCACTGTCCAAGGAAGTCATCGCCAAATATGACCTGTCTGTCGGCAAAGAGCCGCAGAAATACGGCGTCGGCATGAAAGAGATCTGGGAGATTGACCCGGCCAAGCACAAGGAAGGTACGGTCACGCACACAATGGGCTGGCCTCTGGGCGGCAACGCAGGCGGCGGATCGTTCATCTACCATCTTGAAAACAATCAGGTCTATGTCGGCTTTGTGGTTCACCTGAACTACAAGAACCCGCACCTGTACCCCTATATGGAATTCCAGCGCTTCAAGCATCACCCGATGGTGGCCGAGCTGCTGAAAGGCGGCAAGCGCGTGGCATACGGTGCCCGTGCGATCACCGAGGGTGGTCTTCAGTCGATGCCCAAGCTGGTGGCGCCGGGCGTAGCGCTGCTGGGCTGTTCAGCGGGCATGGTCAACGTGCCGCGCATCAAGGGCAACCACAATGCGATGCTATCGGGCAAGGCTGCCGCCGAGGCCGCCTATGACGCGATCAAGGCTGACCGTTCGGGCGATGAGCTGACCGCTTACGAGGCCGACGTTCGCAATGGCGCGATTGGCAAGGACCTGAAGAAGGTGCGCAACGTCAAGCCGATGTGGTCCAAGTGGGGCATGATCCCCTCGCTGGTGCTGGGTGGCCTGGACATGTGGACCAACACATTGGGCTTTTCGTTCTTTGGTACGCTGGGACACGGCAAGAACGATGCCCAGTCGACTGAGGAAGCCAGCAAGCACAAGCCGATCGATTATCCCAAGCCCGATGGGACGCTGTCCTTTGACCGTCTGACCAACGTGTCCTTTGCGGCAACCAATCACGAGGAAAGCCAGCCCTGCCACCTGCGCCTGACGGACCCGGATATCCCGGTCAAGGTCAACCTGCCCAAGTTCGACGAACCGGCGCAGCGCTATTGCCCGGCAGGCGTGTACGAAATGGTCGAGGATGACAACGGTCCGCGATTCGTCATCAACTTCCAGAACTGCGTTCACTGCAAAACCTGCGACATCAAGGATCCAAGCCAGAATATCACCTGGACCACGCCGCAGGGTGGCGACGGACCAAACTATCCGAACATGTAAGCAAAAAACCGGTAATGGCAGGGTCGTGAAGGCTCTGCCATTGCCTCTTGCCGACCGAAGCCCTAGCTTAACCGTTAGTCAACGATAGCAAGGCAGGATTTCGGTGGTTTCCCTGGTTCGTCGCGCGGCATTGTCCGTGCTGCTCATGTCGTCGGTCGCAGTTCCGGCCTTTTCAGAATCGGGTGCCGGTTCTTATCTGGCCGGGCGTCAGGCGATTTACGAAAGCGACTATTCTGCGGCGGAAAGATACTACGCCCAGGCTCTCAGGTTTGATCCGGAAAACGCGCTGCTCTTGGAAAGCGTTGTTGTCGCCCGCCTTGCGCTGGGGGAAATTGCCCGTGCTTTGCCTGTTGCAAAGCAGATCGAGGAAGCCAACATTCCAAGCCAGGCCGCGCGCATGGCGATTTCGGCCAATTTGATCGCAGACGGCAAGTTTGACGAACTTCTGGCGCGTGACCCTGAAACGCAGGGGATCGGTCCTTTGGTTGATGGGCTGATGATCGCATGGGCCCATCTGGGGCAAGGTGAAATGACAAAGGCCATGGATCAGTTCGATGCCGTGGCAACGCAGGAAGGCCTCAGGGAATTTGCGCTGTATCACAAAGCCATGGCACTGGCCTCTATCGGCGATTTCGAAGGTGCCGAGGTGATTTTTGCGGATAACAACGGCGCGGTTGCGCGGTTCTCGCGTCGGGCCGCGCTGGCCCGTACAGAGGTGCTGTCGCAGCTGGATCGCAACGAAGACGCCATACAATTTCTGGACGATGTGTTTGTTTCCGGTAGCGATCCGACCATTGAAGCCTATACCGGCCAATTGACCGCGGGCGAGACGCTTCCGTTCACTCACGCGGGCTCTGCGCTGGATGGAATGGCGGAAATATTCTTTACCGTTGGTGCCGCATTGAACAGCGAGGCTTCGGCTGACTACGTCCTGCTTTACGCACGACTGGCGAGTTTTCTGCGCCCTGACCACGTGGACGCCATTCTGCTGAGCGCGGAATTGCTGGACAAGCTGCAACAGTATGATCTGGCTGTTGCCGCCTATCGCATGGTCCCGGCCGGCAGCAATGACCACCATGCCGCAGAACTTGGGCGGGCCGAAATCCTGGACAAGTCCGGAAAAACCGATGCGGCCATTGAAGTTCTGCAAAACCTGGCGCTGCAAAATCCTGATTTGCCCAGCGTCCATGTTTCTCTGGCAGATCTTCAACGTCGTCAGGAAAACTATGCGGCTGCGGTTGCCTCTTATGACACTGCGATTGGTTTGACGGACAGTCAGGCAGGCGGGAATTGGTTCCTGCACTACGCGCGCGGCATAAGCCACGAGAGGCTGAAGCAGTGGGATCAGGCTGAAACCGATTTCCGCCGGGCGCTGGAGTTGAATCCGGATCAGCCGCAGGTGCTGAACTATCTGGGCTATTCTTTGGTAGAACGGAAAGAAAAGCTGGATGAAGCGCTGGACATGATCCAGCGCGCGGTCGAGGCCCGCCCGGATAGTGGCTACATCGTGGATAGTCTGGGTTGGGTTTTGTTCCGTCTGGGTCGTTACGAAGAAGCGGTCGAGCATATGGAGCGCGCGGTCGAGCTGATGCCCGTTGATCCGGTCGTCAATGATCATCTGGGGGACGTCTATTGGGCTGTTGGACGAGCGCGTGAGGCCGAGTTCCAGTGGAAACGGGCTCTGTCCTTCGTTGACCCCGAAGACACGGATGGCGAGGCTGACCCGGATCGCATTCGACGCAAGATCGAAATCGGACTAAGCGCCGTTCTGGCCGAAGAGGGTGCGGAACCTTTGAAAGTCGCAAATGGAAATTAAGGCGTTTGCGCCCGCCAAGATCAACCTGACCCTCCATGTGACCGGACGTCGTAAGGACGGTTATCACCTGTTGGATTCGTTAGTGGTTTTTGCTGATCTGGGAGATCAGTTGACATTCACACCCGGCCCCGAGCTGTCTATGGACGTGATTGGGGAGTTTGCTGAAGGCGTGCCCACGGACAACCGTAATCTGGTCTGGAAAGCGGCCGAAGGCGTCGGCTGGACCGGGCATGTAGACCTGATCAAGTCGTTGCCCCACGGGGCAGGTATAGGGGGTGGGTCATCGGATGCGGCCGCCACGCTTTGGACATTGGCAGGGCAGGGATGTGACGTCCCGCCTGACTTGCCGTTGTCACTGGGGGCAGATGTGCCCGTTTGCCTGGAAAGCCGGGCGATCAGAATGCAAGGCATTGGCGATCGTTTGGCGGCGGTGAACCTTCCGCACTTACCCGCCCTTTTGGTCAACCCGAATGTGCCGGTGCCGACAAATGCCGTTTTCAACGCATTGTCGTCCAGAGACAATCCGCCGATGCCTGAGTTAGTCCCAGATTTTGTAGACGCTGAAGTCTGTGCCCTGTGGTTGCGTGATCAACGCAATGACCTGCAGGTACCTGCCATGGGCGTTGCACGTGAGATCGAGCAGGTTCTGGACGAGTTGAACATGACCAATCGTGCCCTTGTAACGCGTATGTCGGGCTCCGGCTCGACCTGTTATGCGCTGTACCCCACAATGAAAGACGCGCATTTCGCGGCCTATGAGATCGGTGCGGCGCATCCTGAATGGTGGTGCCGCGCGACGCAGCTTAACTAAGGCGCGAGACTACGTAATCGGCCAGTTCGCGCAGCAGGCTGCGAATTTCATGATCAGGTAGAACATCCAAAGATGCCTTTGCCTTGTTCGCCCAGCCCAATGCGTCCTGCCGAGTTTCTTCCAGCGTTGCGTATTTGTCCATCAGGCCCAGCGCATGATCCAGATCGCCATCCTGTTGGCGGCCCTTTTCGATCGTGCGCTCCCAGAAAGCGCGCTCTTCGGGCGTGGCCTGTGCAACAGCCTTGATGACAGGCAGGGTCAGCTTTCGTTCGCGGAAATCATCGCCCACATTTTTGCCGGTTGTCTTGCTGTCACCCTGATAATCCAGCAGGTCGTCCGCAATCTGGAATGCGATCCCCAATGCGTCACCATAATCGAACAGAGCTTTGATCTGTTCTTCCGATGCACCGGCGATCACGCCGCCCACCTCGGTCGCAGCTGAAAACAAAGCTGCTGTCTTGCCGCGCACAACCTGTAGGTAAACGCTTTCATCTGTCCGCAGGTCGGTTGCAGCGGTCATTTGCAGCACTTCGCCTTCGGCGATGGTTGCTGAGGCATTGGCCAAGATATCCAGAACCCGCAGCGAACCCGTTTCGACCATCAATTGGAAGCTGCGGGAAAACAGGTAATCACCGACCAGCACGCTGGATTTATTGTCCCAAAGTAGATTTGCGGTCGGGCGTCCGCGCCGTTGGGCGCTCTCATCCACAACGTCGTCGTGCAGAAGGGTGGCGGTGTGGATGAACTCGACCGTGGCAGCAAGGCGCACGTGGTGCTCACCTGAATAGCGAAACAGCCGCGCCGCTGCCAATGTCAGCATTGGGCGCAGGCGCTTTCCGCCCGCCTCGACCAGATGCTGGGTCACTTCGGGGATACGTGGGGCATGGTCCGACGCCATCCGGGCGCGGATCAACGTGTTCACAGCCTCCATTTCACCCGCCAGAATTTCAGCGAGGCGCTCATGCGGTTTTGAGATCATGCCGACGGTCATCACACTCCTGATACAAGGCTCGACTTTCGCCCAGCCTTGCCCTTACATCCATCCCCATGAAAGAACTATTGCGCAGTACCGATCCGACGATCCTGGCCTTTGCATCGGCTCTCCTTGAAGGCGAGGATATAGACTGCTTTCAGATGGACGTAAATATGAGCATCCTCGAAGGTGGGATCGGGATCTTTCCCCGCCGACTGATGGTTCGCGCCGAAGACTTGACCCGTGCCGAACGTGTGATGCGCGACAATGAAATTCCGCTGGGCCGATGAACCGGTTTTCCGATAGTGAACTCAGCTGCAATGATTTCCTGGGGGGCAGGATCCGGTTGCTGCAACCTCAGTCGGGTTATCGTGCAGGGGTAGACCCGGTATTGCTTGCCGCATCCGTTCCGGCCAGGGCAGGTCAGTCTGTGTTGGAGCTGGGGTGCGGTGCCGGGGCCGCCATTCTTTGCTTGTCCTCACGAGTGCCCGGCTTGCACCTGACAGGTATCGAGCTACAGCCTGCCTATGCGGAATTGGCTCGCAGAAACGCGGAAATCAACGGGATAGAGCTGGAAGTTGTCGAAGCCGACCTGACCGCTTTGCCCGAGGCGCTTCGGCAGCGCCAGTTCGATCACGTCATTGCGAATCCGCCCTATTATCGGGCGGGGGCGCATAGCCCTGCAAAGGATGCTGGAAGAAGTGTGGCCCTGAGCGAAGACACCCAGTTGGCCGACTGGATTGCAGTGGCTGCCAGACGCCTTGCGCAAAAAGGGTACCTGCACATGATCCAGAAAGCCGATCGACTGCCCGACATGCTGGCAGCGTGCCAAGGGAAATTGGGATCGGTAGAGTTGTTGCCGCTAAGCCCACGGACAGGGCGAGAGGCTGAGCTGATCATTCTGCGTGCCCGCAAAGGAGGGCGTGCGG
Source organism: Ruegeria sp. AE3 (assembly GCF_056542225.1). NCBI lineage: Bacteria > Pseudomonadati > Pseudomonadota > Alphaproteobacteria > Rhodobacterales > Roseobacteraceae > Ruegeria > Ruegeria sp. AE3. Next base: position 104,618 of record NZ_JBQFZL010000003.1, read on the forward strand.
CATTTCGCCTCCACCCACCTTTGATTCTGCACGCGGGTGAACGTCACGAAAAAGACGGCGAAAGCTATACGGATGCGGTATCGGCTGCGCTTCGGAAGGCCGCTGCCCTGCCCGGGTTCTGACGACGACCGGCAATGTCCAGCCGATTTTGTCGGATTTGTTTCAGATTCTGTGCGTCTGCAGCGTGACAGGGTGGAAACGATGTGATCAACTTCTTACGTGACATACAGACACGTATAAAAGGAGGATCGCAATGAGCGTGAGCGCACATCTGACAGAACTGAAGAAAAAGCACGAATCTCTCGGTCTAGAAGTAGAACAAGCCCAACGCTCGCCAGGCATCGATGATCTCCACATAGCCCAGCTGAAGAAACAGAAGCTCAAGCTGAAGGAAGAGATCGAGCGACTGTCTGCTTAAGATTTCAAACTGGAACGGGCCGCGATTAAGGCCCCGCCGGTAATCAGAAAAGCCGCGATCGCCAGCCCCCAGGATGGGGCAGCGATCCCGGCCATCACCAAAGCAAGTGTCGACAATAGCGGGGCCGCGTAAGATGAGGTCCCGAGCATTTGAATGTCACCCTGCTTCACCCCGATATCCCAGACATAAAAGGCCAGCCCAACGGGCCCAAGGCCAAGTGCCAGTACAGAAACCCACCCTAGTGTCGAGTCGGGCAGCACGGTGTCTTCCATGGCCAGATGCAGCAGACCCGAAGCCAACGCAGCCATCAGACAAAAGACCGCAACCGAACTGGTGGGTGTATCACCCAATCTGCGTGACAGAACTGAATAGCCAGACCATGTCATCGCGCAAAGCAGGGCCAATGTGTATCCTGGCAGATGTTGCGCCTGAAAACCTGCGCTCCCGCCTCCGGTGATGATCAAAGCAGCCCCAGCAAAGCCAAGGCACGCCCCAATCAAGTGACCAGCGCGAAGCTGCTCGCCCGGTAGCAGGCCGGAAAACAGAACGATAAGAAGGGGCCAGAGATAGGCAATCAGTCCGGCCTCGGCCGCGGGGGCCATGCGTAGGGCTGAAAAATACAATGCGTGGTACCCGAACAGGCCCAATGAACCGAACAGGTAGGTCGTCCAGGGGATCTGTTTCAACCCGCTGAACCCACCGGTTGCGGCTGTCCAGATCAACCCAAGTGTACCACCAATCGAAAAGCAGATCGTGTTCAGCAGCAAAGGCGGTGTAGGTGCAGAGCCGACGGTCAAAAGCGCCAGCAAAGCCCATAATAGTACTGCCCCAAAACCGATGGCTGTTGCGCGCGTTTTGGTCATGATCCGGGAACCTCTTCGATCGGAATAATGTCGAACTCATCCGAAATATGTGCGGTCTTTTCAATCTCGGTCAGGAACCAATCCCGAAATGCTGCGATCTGAGGACGTTTCTCGGCCCCCGGAAGGCACAGGAATCGGAACCGGCCCTGCGTTTCCAGCGCGACCTTGAAGGGGGCAACCAGCCGACCTTCGCTCAGGTCCTTGAGGATCATGGCACGCCGTCCAAGGGCGACACCAACACCAGCGACAGCGGCGTCAATCGCGTGATCTGCGTTGGAAAAATGCGCCCCATGAGTGGGTGTGAAATCGATACCCACAGCGCGGAACCAGGCAGGCCAGTCGCAGGGTGGGGTCAGAAAGTTGATCGAATCGTCGTGGATCAACGGTGCGTCGCGCAGGCTGTCTGGCGTGGTGAATTGTTCCGCCAGCTCCGGGGTCATGACCGGAGTCAGCCACTCCTTTCTTACAGGTACGGAATACAGCCCCTCATCGGCGGAATTGCCAAACCGGATGGCAACATCCACATCATCCCGCTCCAGATCCATATTGCGCAACGTGGCCGAGAATTTCAGATCGATTTCCGGATGCGCACGGGCAAACTCGTAAAGGCGAGGCGCCAGCCACTTTGCGGTCAGCGCCGGACCTGCGGTGACGGTCAGTCCGGTGTCATCCTCCTGCCTGCGTACGGCACGCCACGCGGCTTGCAAGGTGGCAAAGCCTTCTGCCGCGCCGGGGGCCAGGGCGCGGCCCGCATCGGTCAGTTCCACAGCGCGGTTCAGACGGCGGAACAGAGGGCGGCCCAGATGCTCCTCAAGCGATTTGATCTGAAAGGACAGGGCCGCTGGCGTCACGTGCAGCTCTTCCGCCGCTTTCGCGAAGGACATGTGCCGGGCCGCGGCATCAAAAGCCCGAAGCGCGGTAAGTGGGGGCAGATAATCACTCATAGCCAAGAAATTCTTAACTGAAGGTTCAGGAAACTTCGTTTGTCACGGCTTTAGGTGACCTTCATATTCACATCAGGTCAAGCAAAACTGAATTGAAAGGCGGCTGCCATGATCGAGATGACAACAAATCCCGCCGCCCAAGTGGCGATCCTGCGCGCTCATGAAGAGCGTGGCAAGGTGGTCCGGCAGATGTGGAATTGGGTATTGGGTTCCCGCTGATCGCAGCGCGCGCGTTCTTACGGGATCAGAAAGGGCCGGTCCAAAGGGGCCGGCCCGTTTTTTTGTTCACAAGCCTGGATCAGACGAAGAACTGAGCACCGTTGGCCGAGATGGTCGAGCCGTTGATGAACTGAGATTCGTCCGAGGCCAGGAAGGTCACACAGCGTGCAATCTCTTCAGGCTCGCCCAGACGACCGGCAGGGATCTGGCCAATAATCGATTCGCGTACCTTTTCAGGCACCGCCATCACCATCTCGGTTGCGATATAACCGGGGCAGATTGCGTTGGCCGTGATGCCCGCCCGCGCGCCTTCCTGTGCCAGAGATTTCACGATGCCCAGATCGCCAGCTTTGGTCGCAGCATAGTTCACCTGAGCGAACTGGCCCTTCTGACCGTTGATGGAGCTGATGACGATGACACGGCCAAACTTGCGCTCGCGCATGCCAGGCCAGACAGGGTGCACAGTGTTGAACACGCCGGTCAGGTTGGTGTCGATCACGTCTTTCCACTGATCGGGTGTCATTTTGTGGAAAGGTGCATCACGGGTGATGCCAGCGTTGGCGACAACGATATCGATGGGGCCAACCTCGGCCTCAACCTTTTCGATACCTGCTTTGGATTCGTCATAATCTGCGACGTTCCACTTGTAGGTCTTAATGCCGGTCTCTTCGGTGAATTTCGCGGCGGCTTCGTCATTCCCTGCATAGGTGGCCGCAACGTTATATCCTTCGGCTTTGAGCGCCTTGGAAATTGCTGCGCCAATGCCGCGGGAACCGCCGGTAACGAGTGCTGTACGTGCCATTTAGGACTCCTCCAATTTTAGTCGCCTTGGTAATGCTGTTACTTTGAGAGATGCTTGTGCGCAATATTGTTTCGTCGTTAAGGTGTTTATTTCGGATGGCAATATCGTCGCATCTAAGGGGTACGACCCCAGTTTAACAAAAAAGGGCGTCCCGTGGACGCCCTTTTCTATTTGGTTATTCACGCACTTAGTCGCGCTCCACACACAGGGCGACACCCATGCCGCCGCCGATGCACAGAGTGGCCAGACCTTTCTTTGCGTCGCGGCGCTTCATTTCGAACAGCAGCGTGTTCAGAACGCGGCAACCTGATGCACCGATCGGGTGGCCGATGGCAATTGCGCCGCCGTTCACGTTCACAATCGACGGGTCCCAGCCCATGTCTTTGTTCACTGCGCAGGCTTGCGCGGCAAAGGCTTCGTTGGCTTCAACCAGGTCCAGATCGTCGACGGACCAACCTGCTTTTTCCAATGCCTTGCGCGAAGCGTAGATCGGGCCAACGCCCATGATCGACGGGTCCAGCCCGGCAGTTGCGTAGGACGCGATGCGAGCCAAAGGTTCGATTCCGCGCTTTTCTGCGTTTTGAGCCGACATCAACAGGGTTGCGGCGGCGCCGTCGTTCAGGCCCGAAGCGTTTGCAGCTGTGACCGATCCGTCCTTGGTAAAGGCGGGGCGCAGCTTTGCCATGGCTTCCATTGTAGCGCCGTGGCGGATATATTCGTCCTTGTCCATCACGATGTCACCCTTGCGGGTCTTGATGGTGAAGGGCACGATTTCGTCGACAAACTTGCCGGCTTTTTGCGCCGCCTCGGCCTTGTTCTGCGAAGCAACAGCGAATTCATCCTGCATGTCGCGGCTGATCTGCCATTTCTCGGCAACATTTTCCGCCGTCTGACCCATGTGATAACCGTTGAAGGCATCCCACAGACCATCGCGGATCATGGTGTCGATATACTTCATATCACCCATCTTGTGACCGGCACGCAGGGCAGCTGCGTGGGGCGACAGGGTCATGTTTTCTTGACCGCCAGCGGCGACGATTTCGGCATCGCCGAGTTGGATGTGCTGAGCGCCCAATGCGACGGCTCGCAGGCCCGAGCCGCAAACCTGGTTGATTCCCCAGGCGGCACTTTCCTGCGGCAAACCGGCGTTGATATGCGCCTGCCGAGCCGGGTTCTGCCCCTGAGCCGCAGTCAGCACCTGACCCAAGATGGTTTCGCTGACTTCGCCTTTTTCAATCCCGGCGCGCTCAACAACTGCTTCCAGGACGGCCGCGCCCAGATCATGTGCGGGGGTGTTCGCAAACGAACCACTAAAGCTGCCGACACCTGTTCGTGCGGCGGATGCGATTACTACGTTGGTCATATGATCAGTCCTTTACCGTCATTGTCTGGCGGAATGTCTGACGGCGCAGGCCGAGAGTTTCCCTCTCGAAACAAGAGCGCCCCGTTATCCCCCGCTCAAGTACTTCTGCAATAGCGTAATGCTGCACTTGCAGCAACGGGCAGCTTGTCTCAGCTTGGGAAATGGCGGAAAAATGTCGATCACCCACGGGTCAACTTGCTGTTTTTGAAATTTTTTCCTGTTTCCACGGGGGTGAAACACTGGGCGCGCCAAACAGAAAACCCTGCATGCAATCCACGCCACTTTCAAGCAAAAATGCCGCATCCTTCTGAGTTTCGACCGATTCGGCAGTGACCAGAATTTCAAACTCACGCGCCACGGCAATCAGGGCCCGCACCAAAGCCTGGTTGTCGGGGCTGTTGCTGATGCCCCTGATAAACTGACCATCGATCTTGGCGGCGTCGAACAGAAACTCGCGAAAGTGGCGGAAACTGAAATTGCTGGCACCAAAGTCGTCCAGCGCAAAGGCGATGCCGCGATCCTGAAGGCGGTCCATGAAGTCGACCACCAATTCAGGCACCTGCATGGCAGAACTTTCGGAGATTTCTAGGATCAGCCGTTCGCCCAGCTGCGGGTCCCGTTTCAGAAACCGGTCCAGTATACCGGACCAGTTGGAATAACCGATCGAGCGGGCGGACATGTTGATCGACAGGCGGATCTGGGGGTTCTTCACCAACGTGCGCAGACCAAGTTCCAACGCGACGCAGTCGAGATCACGTCCGATCGGGGTGTTTTCAACCTGCGGCATGAATTCGCGGGCGGGTATAACACGCCCTGTTTCATCCATCACGCGAATGAACCCTTCATAAAACGCGATGCCATGCGGCGGGTGCGCCTGAACAACTGGCTGAAAGGCCAACCGACATTGCTTGTGCTTCACAGCATCGGTTGCCATCTGAACCACCGAACGATCCCGTGTTGACACTGCTGCATTCAAAGGGGTGTCCAACCCTTCGGGAAGATTGGCGAGCTTTTTGTTTCCCATAGGCGCAGATTCTCTTGTGTCCGAAACAGGTGTTTTGACACAGTTTCGGGGCAAACAGATGAATCTGCGGTTAAAGCGTCAGAAGAAGTTGCTTAATGCGGTTTCAGCGCGCGGACTGTCCGGCACGGGCCAGTGATACCGCGGCTCCAAGAAGGGCTCCTGTCGCACCCAGAATCATCAGGACAAATCCCAGTGCGATCAGCGTGCCAACAAAGCTGCCGAGCGCGGCAAGCATGGCCAGCAACAGGCCAAATAACCCGACGAAGGTCGAAATGGTTGCCAAACGTTTCATGCCGCCCCTCGCTCAACTATGCGCCACATTCAATGACCGATATGGCGTGCAAAGGCTGGAGTTCAAGTCGTAGTGGGGCCTGACAGCTGTGTCAGGCCTGTTCCGCCTGTCCTTTCGGCAGGATCTTGTCGACCTGCTCAAATCCGGGCGTTCCCCGGTCCTCGGGGTGGCGAGCCAGGTGCTTAGCTTTTATCTGTTCCGAGTTGTCGCGGCTGCCGTCGTGGCTGTAACCCGGCGGTGCGAAACAATAGGCCAGACGTTGCCGCAGTGTCAGGCCGGGCTGCGTGGCGTCGTGCCAGATGCCGACCCATTCGTGAAACGCAACGCGCAAAGGGTTGAAGGTGCCGATATTGTGAACCAGCCCGTAATCGACCCGGTCGTTTTCCTGTTCAGGCACAAATGTCCCGAACATCTTGTCCCAGATGATGAAAACTCCGGCGTAATTGCAATCCAGATACCGTGCGTTTCGGCCGTGATGCGCGCGATGATGGCTGGGGGTATTCATGACCGCCTCAAACCATCGGGGCATCTTGCCGATGGCCTCGGTGTGAATCCAGAACTGATAGATCAGGTTCAATCCGCCAACGAACAGAACCATGGCCGGATGGAAACCCAGCAGGATCAGCGGCGCGCGAACGACCATCATGAACGTAAAGGTATAGGTCCAAGTTTGCCGCAGCGCTGTGGTCAGATTGTAGTGCTGCGAGCTGTGGTGGTTGACATGGCTGGCCCAGACCCAGCGAATGCGATGCCCAAAACGATGTACCCAGTAATAGCGAAGATCATCCAGAACAAAGCACAGAATGATAACGGGAATTGACGTGCCAAGATCCAGAGGAGTGATCTGCCAAAGCCACATGAAAAACGCATAGGCGATAAAGCCCAGCAAAAAGCCCGACGCGATGTTCCCGGCCCCCATGATCAGCGAGGTCACCGCATCGCGCGTTTCATACCGACCGCCTTTGCCTTTGACTGCGATCCACAGGAATTCTGCCAGAATAGCAGCGATGAAAAACGGGACGGCCCATTGCACCGCATCGGGGAAGCTTACCTGGTCTGTCATGCGGGCCTCATCAAGTGTTGCCAGTGCTGGCGTTCGGTCTGGTCAAGGTGAAGGGTCGCGCGTGGGGAGCTGAAGTCGTGAAACCGAACTTCGATGCCATTGGCAGTCTCAAGCCAGTCGAAATCCTGGAGTTGCCGCGCAACGGTGTCGGCCCCGAAGGACCAGATCAACCCGGCCCCATTCTGTGTCCGCACCAGCGCCGCGTGACCGTCATGGGCGATTGTCACGTCGATCACCGTGTCATCGGGAAAATGCCGGAGCCACTGGCGTGGCGCCGTGTCCGGCGTCAGCACATGCAACCGCGACTTGCCTGTCAGATGCAGCAACAGCGTAATCCCGGCTATGCCCCCAACGACCAACACCAATAGAATTTCCAGCGGCATTCCGTCCTCCTTAGCGCAGAGTGCAAAGGAGTCGAAACACTGTCAAAGGTGGCGTCGCGTCAGCTGTGTTCCAAAACCAAGGCTTTGATCGCAGCCATCCGACAAGCAGGAATACTAGTCGGAGATCATGTAGGTTACTTGATCTCCCTTGCCTCTCTTGCGTACATCTTTGGTGGTAGCAGCATCGGTGGCCATCCAAAAAACACCCGCCATCGCGGCAACTCCTGCAATAGAATTCATCAAAAATCCTCCGAGTTGAATGCCCGGAGGAAATCAAGATTTGCTGATATTAAGGCTAATTCCTCAGTTTTCTGCGCCAACAAGCGTCGAGATAATCGCCTTCGCGCTATCCGAGTTCCATTCAGCATCACCGATCAGCCGCGCGATTTCCTGACCTTCGGGATTCAGAATGACCGTGATGGGCAACGCGATGATGCCAAACTCGCGCGCGGCAGCCGAGCTGAGGTCCTGATGACGCGGCAGGTTGGAGATGCCATTCTCTTCAAAGAACTTCTTGATTCCTGCTGGCGAGTTGCGGCCTGTGGCAAGGGTCAGGACCTGAAACTTGTCACCCCCAAACTCGTCCTGCAATTCGGAGATCTGCGGCATTTCTTTGCGGCAGGGGGCACACCAGGTGGCCCAGAAGTTCAGCAGAACATACTTACCCTCATAATCGGCCAGCGTGCCGACACCCCCGTCATCTTCCCGCTGAAACTCGATCACTTTTGCCGGTTTGGGCTCCTCGTGCAGGATCAGACGTTTCAGGCTGTCTTCCCGCAGAGGAGCCAGCGTTTCTGCATCGGTCGCAAAAGCGGCGTTTGCACCCAGCGCAAGGGCCATATAAAGGGGGATCAAACGAATTAGGCGCATATCAACTCCGGGTTTTCTTACATGACCGATCAATCCTCGAACCAGATGTGGGGCGGCCGCTTTGCCGCCGGTCCAGACGCGATCATGGAGGCGATCAATGCCTCGATCGGGTTCGATCAGCGGATGGCAGCCCAGGACATCGCAGGCTCGCGCGCCCATGCGGCCATGTTGGCTGCCACAGGCGTCATAAGTGATAGTGATGCGCAGGCCATTCGGGAAGGGCTGCTCACCGTTTTGTCAGAAATCCAGAGCGGCACGTTTCAGTTTTCGACCGCGCTGGAAGACATCCACATGAATGTCGAGGCGCGGCTGAAAGAGATCATTGGCGAGCCGGCAGGCCGTTTGCACACAGGGCGTTCGCGTAACGATCAGGTGGCGACGGATTTCAAACTGTGGGTCCGGGATCAGTTTGATGCGGCGGAGTCCGGTATTCTGGCCCTGATCCGCGCGCTTTTGGCGCAGGCCGAAGCAGGCGCCGATTGGGTCATGCCGGGCTTTACCCATCTGCAAACTGCGCAACCCGTAACTTGGGGGCATCACATGATGGCCTATGTCGAGATGTTTGGCCGCGACCTGAGCCGAGTCCGCGACGCCCGTGCCCGAATGAACGAATCCCCGTTGGGGGCTGCCGCGCTGGCAGGCACATCCTTCCCCATCGACCGCCATATGACAGCGCGGGCGTTGGGCTTTGATCGCGCCGCCGCCAACTCGCTGGATGCCGTCAGCGACCGCGATTTTGCATTGGAATTCCTGTCGACCGCCTCGATCTGCGCCTTGCACCTGTCGCGTTTTGCCGAGGAATTGGTGATTTGGTCTTCGGCCCAGTTCCGTTTCGTGTCCCTGTCCGACCGGTTTTCGACCGGCTCGTCGATCATGCCGCAGAAAAAGAACCCGGATGCAGCTGAACTGATCCGCGCCAAGGTTGGGCGCATCTATGGGGCCAACACCGCGCTGATGATGGTGATGAAGGGCCTGCCGCTGGCCTATTCAAAGGACATGCAGGAAGATAAGGAACAGGTCTTTGACGCCGCCGACAACTGGATGCTGGCGCTGGCGGCGATGGAAGGGATGGTCAAGGACATGACCGCCAACCGCGACAGCCTTGCCGCCGCCGCCGGCTCGGGTTTCTCGACCGCGACGGATCTGGCCGACTGGCTGGTACGCGTGCTGGGCCTGCCGTTCCGGGATGCGCATCACGTCACCGGATCACTGGTGGCCATGGCCGAGGGTAAGGGTTGTGACCTGCCCGACCTGACACTGGACGATATGCAATCGGTCCATGGTGAAATTTCGGATGACGTCTACTCTGTCCTTGGCGTCGACAATTCGGTAAACTCGCGCCAGTCCTACGGCGGTACCGCCCCCGATCAGGTGCGGGTCCAGATCGAACGATGGAAGGCAATGGTATGACGACCGCGCTACGTGCGATCCTGATTACGGTTTCCGGCCTGGTACTGGCCGGGTGCGGGGCTGATGGCGAGCCTGACCAACCAACTGCCCCTCAGCCCGCGGTCAGTGCCACAATCGGGGTTGGATCAAGCGGTGCGTATGTCGGCGGAGGTGTCGGCCTAAGTCGCGGGCCGCTGGGCATTTATCTTGGATTCTGACCCCTTTGCGTGTTGCGCCTCCGGTCCTGACACCTCATGTTGCGCGCGCGTATCGATCACCTGTCACACAAAGGAATGGTATTGAGATGAGAATTCTGGGACTGGTTTGTGCACTTGCGGTTTTGGCGGCCTGTGAGCCTTCGTCAGCGCGACGCCCGGAACCTGCGGCCGAACCAAAACAATCGGGCACCGGCATTTCTATCTCGGGCTATGGCCGAGTTGGTGTTTCAACTCAAAACTAAACCGGGACCAAGGATACGGAATCCATTGATCCGAAGTCCTTTTATGGTCTAAGCGCGCAAGCATGGATCACTTTTTGTACCGCGACGGCGCGCTTTACGCCGAGGATGTCCCCGTCTCCGAAATTGCAGCCGCGGTTGGAACACCGTTCTACGTCTATTCCACGGCTACATTGTTGCGGCATTTCAAACTGTTCGATGACGCGTTGGACGGCACCGATCATCTGATCTGCTACGCGATGAAAGCGGCCAGCAATCAGGCGATCCTTAAGACATTGGCCCAAGCAGGCGCTGGGATGGACGTGGTCTCGGGTGGAGAATATCTGCGGGCGAAGGCGGCTGGTGTTCCCGGTGACAAAATCGTGTTCTCAGGTGTGGGGAAAACAGCGGACGAGATACGCATAGCGCTGAGCGGTGGCATTCGCCAGTTCAACGTCGAGTCCGAGCCCGAGATGGAAGTGATCAACGCCATTGCGCTTGATCTTGGCGTAATAGCGCCGATCACCGTCAGGGTGAACCCGGATGTCGATGCCAGGACGCACGCTAAGATTGCCACCGGCAAGTCTGAGAACAAGTTTGGCATTCCGATTGCCCGCGCCTCGGAAGTTTACGCCCACGCCGCCAGCCTGCCGGGGCTGGAGGTGATCGGCATCGACGTTCATATTGGCTCGCAACTGACCGAACTTGAACCGTATGAGCTGGCCTACACAAAGGTGGCCGAGCTAACCGAACGCCTCCGCTCTGAAGGTCACAACATTCGGCGTCTCGATCTGGGTGGTGGTCTGGGCATTCCTTACACCCGGTCGAACAACGCACCCCCATTGCCGATTGAATATGGTGCGCTGGTCAAGAAAACTCTGAGCCATCTGGGCTGTGAGATCGAGATTGAGCCCGGACGCCTGATCGCGGGCAACGCCGGGATCATGGTCAGCAAGGTGATCTATGTGAAATCAGGCGAAGGTCGCGACTTTTTGATCCTTGATGGGGCGATGAACGACCTAATCCGCCCCGCAATGTACGAAGCTTACCACGATATCGTTTCGGTGCAGGAACCTGTCGCCGGTGTGGAACAGCGCCCTTACGACATTGTCGGTCCGGTCTGCGAATCCGGGGATACCTTTGCCAAGCAGCGCAATATGCCGCCGCTGAAATCGGGTGATCTGGTCGCATTTCGCAGCGCGGGTGCATACGGTGCGGTGATGTCCAGCGAATACAACACCCGCCCGTTGATCCCCGAAGTTCTGGTGAATGGCGATCAATTTGCAGTCATTCGTGAACGGCCAAGCTTTGACGAAATCATAAACCGCGATACCATACCATCGTGGCTTTGACGCGATAACCGCGCGGGCCCGTCCCGGAGGCCCGTCTTGACCAACAGAACGAACCTGCCCATTCCGCGCCTGTCCCTGTGGCTAACCCATCTCGGTATGGTGGCTGAACAGGTGCTGCGCGCGTTCTGGCCTGCGTTCTCGATTGTTCTGGCTTTGCTCGCCGCTCTGATGCTGGGGTTGCAGGATCATCTGCCCGTTGAAATTGTCTGGGGTGCTGGTGCGCTGTCGTTGATATCTTTTGGTGCAGCATCTGTCCGGGGTGTCACGAAATTCAAACTGCCGTCCCGCGCTGATGCGCTGGCGCGGCTGGATGAGGCTCTGCCCGGTCGACCGATTCAGGCTTTGCTCGATGATCAGGCAATCGGTGCCAACGATGGGGACTCGGTTGCCTTGTGGCAGGCGCACAAAGCCCGCATGGCACAGCGTGCGGCCACTGCTGAGGCTGTGAAACCAGATCTTCGGCTTGCGTCGCGCGACCCGTATGCGTTGCGCTATGCCGCTCTGCTGGCATTTGTTGTGGCGCTGATCTTTGGATCGTTGTGGCGTGTGGGTTCAGTGGCGGACATGACCCCGGGCACGGCCGTGGCTGGACAGGGTCCAACTTGGGAAGGATGGGTGGAACCCCCCAGATACACAGGTTTGCCGACCTTATATCTTGCCGACCAAACGGGGGCGGCGCTTTCTGTTCCCAAGGGCAGTCGCATCACCTTGAGACTGTACGGTGAGGTCGGCGCACATAGTCTGACCGAGAGCAGTTCTGCCAGCGGAACCGAGGCGGCAACAGACCCGGAACTGGAGTTTGTCGCCGAACGCTCGGGTCAGTTGCGCATAGATGGACCGGCGGGGCAGGACTGGTCGGTGCTGGTCATTGATGACGCGGCTCCGAAGATCGCGGTTTCCGGAACCGCCGAGTCTGAAGCGGGCGGGCAGATGAAGCTGCCATTTTCCGCCAGCGATGATTACGGCGTGGTTTCAGGCTTGGCCCGGATCGAGTTGGATCAGGCGGCGATTGACCGTCGGTACGGACTGGCGGTCGAGCCAGAGCCGCGCGAGGTGATCGAAATCGAATTACCCATGCCGATCACCGGTGACCGCGCAGATTTCACCGAAGACCTGATCGAGGATTTCTCGCAACATCCGTGGGCGCATCTGCCGGTCAGGATTACCTTGAGGGCAACAGATGCAGCGGATCAGCAAACGTCTTCGGATCCCTATGCGACGGCATTGCCAGCACGGCGCTTCTTTGATCCGCTGGCGGCAGCCGTGATTGAGCAAAGGCGCGACTTGCTTTGGTCGCGTTCCAATGCGCCTCGTGTCTCGCAAGTCCTGAGGGCTGTGTCGCACCGCCCTGAGGAACTGTTTCGTTCTGACACAGCCTATCTGCGTCTGCGGGTTGTTCTGCGGCGATTGGAAACTTTTCATCGATACGGGTTGAAACCCAAACAACAAGAGGAGATTGCACAGGCCCTATGGGACCTTGCCGTACTGATCGAGGACGGGACGCTGGCGGATGCATTGGAACGAATGCGCCGCGCGCAGGAACGTCTGACCGAAGCGATGAAGAACGGGGCCAGCGATGAAGAAATAGCGGAGTTGATGCAGGAATTGCGCGAGGCGACGCAGGATTACCTGCAGCAATTACAACGGCTGGCACAGCAAAATGGTGAAGACGGCGAGCGTCAGCCCGGCCAGAATGGTGAATCTTTGCAAATGACGCAGGATGACCTGCAACGCATGATGGACCGTATTCAGGAACTGATGGAACAAGGTCGCATGGCCGAAGCTCAGCAGGCGCTGGAAGAATTCCAGCAGATGATGGAGAACATGCGTGTAACTCAGGGTCAGGGCCAAGGGCAGCAATCTGAAGGCCAGCAGGCCATGGAAGGTCTCGCCGAAACCCTGCGCGAACAGCAGGGTCTTAGCGATCAGGCCTTTCGTGATTTGCAGGAACAGTTCAACCCCGGCGCGCAATCAGGTGAAAGCCAAGGGAACGAAGGTCGCAACGGTGGTCAAGGTCGGGGGCAAAGCCACGAAGGGCAGGGCGGACAGGGTGAAGGTTCGGATCAGGCCGGAGACGGTGAGCAGGGGCAAGGTTCGCTCGCCGACCGACAGCAAGCGTTGAGAGACGAGCTGGGTCGCCAGCAACAAGGACTGCCCGGTGTCGGCACACCCGAAGGTGACGCCGCCCGCGAAGCGCTGGATCGGGCCGGGCGTGCCATGGACGAGGCCGAGCAGGCCCTGCGTGGCGATGATCTCGCCGAAGCTATCGACCGTCAGTCCGAAGCGATGGAAGCGTTGCGCGAAGGGATGCGGTCGCTGGGTGAAGCTATGGCGCAGGAACAGCAGAACCAACCGGGGCAGGGAACACAAGACGGCGACATGCAGGCCAACAACCGCGATCCGCTGGGCCGAAACCCGGGTGCTGCGGGTTCGATTTCAACCGACGAGAACCTGTTGCAAGGCGAAGATGTCTATCGCCGGGCCCGCGAGTTGCTGGATGAAATCCGTCGCCGGACCGGTGAAACAGACCGTCCCCAGATCGAGTTGGAATACCTCAAGCGGTTGCTGGAGCGGTTCTAGCTCTCAGTTCTGCGCTCCAGATCCTGCCTGAGTTTCGAGCCAGATTCGCGCCTGATCCACCAGCGACACATATGAGCTGAGCAGCGGATCGGCCTGCGGTACGGCCTCGCTGATTTGGCGGGCATTCCCGTAGATCAGGTACAGAACCACGCCGATGATCAGCATCAGCGCAAAACCGCGCAAGAACCCGCCGGACTTGCGGGGCGCCTGCGCCACATCTTCTGCGGGGTCGGACCGCATGCTCGAGTTGATGGCATCGACATCCGGCAGTGCATCCTTTTGCCCGGCATCAACGGCGGTTTCCGAAGTTGCAGGGCGTTTGGGCCTGACCTTTGGCTCTGGTGGGGCTTCTAGGCCCAGATCGGGCTGGCTTTCCAGGCCGCCGCCTTCCTGCGCGCGCAACTCTGCTTCTCGTGCGGCTTCTTCTTTCAGGATACTGGCGACTGATGGGGCAACATTTCCTGTGGATGCAGCAGGTTTTTCAACCTCTGGCGCTGTTTTTTCTGCGGGCTCGGCGTCCTTCTGGGCCTCGACCTCGGTGTCAGGTGTATCTGCCACAACAGGCTTGTCCTCGGGCGCGTTCGGTTCAACCGTCGGCTCGGATGGATGCTTGGCCTGAAACCAGGTTTGATCGCAGTTCGAACACTGCACGTCGCGGCCTTCCTCGGGGATGACCTCGTCAGGAACTTCGTACTGCGCAGTGCAATTCGGACATGTAAGACGCATACTGCCTCCTCGACCGGGTGAAGGGCCGATAATAGTTTTTTCAGGGATGATATTCCGTTAAGACCCAACAGCAAAGGGCGTTTTCGGTTTCATAGGTCAAGTGTCACCAATTGGACTCGGTAGAGCCATTGAAACCGTCGACCTGCTCGGGCAAGAAGAGCGGCAAAATATTGGGGGCACGTGTGATCGAGCTGGAAAATGTCAGCTATACCTACGGTGGCGGCGAGTTGCTGAGCGATGTCTCGGTTCAATTACAGCCAGGGTCGTTCCATTTTCTGACCGGGCCGTCAGGGGCGGGCAAGACGACATTGCTCAAGTTGTGTTACGGGGCGCTGTTGCCGACCTCAGGGCGTCTTAGCGTGTTTGATCAGGACGTCTCGACCCTTGATCGGGATCAGCTGGCCGTGCTGCGCCGCCGTGTCGGCGTTGTGCATCAGGATTGCCAGTTTCTTGACCATATGACGCTTGCTGAAAATGTCGCCTTGCCACTGATGGTGTCCGGGCGCGGGGAATCGTCCGGGCAAGACAATCTGACCGAACTGCTTAGCTGGGTGGGGCTTGGTGCACGTCTCGAAGCACGGCCACCGGAATTATCCGGCGGTGAACGTCAACGAGCAGCTCTGGCGCGTGCCGTCATCCTGTCGCCCGATGTCATATTGGCGGATGAACCCACGGGCAATATCGATTGGGAGATGTCGCAACGTTTGTTGCACCTTCTGGTTGAACTGAACCGCATGGGAAAGACCGTTCTGATTGCCACCCATGACCTGAGCCTGATCCGAGCTGCAAAAAGCCATGTTCAGGCGCGTGTTTTGCGGATTTCGCAGCGAAAGCTGCATCTGGCGGGGGCAGACCTGTGACTGGGGCTGATATCCGAAACCTGCTGCGCGGCGATACCCGTGCTGACCGCGTTGTTCCGCCAACCGGCTACACTGCCCACCTGACCCTGTTTGTCGCTGGTGCCATGGCATTTCTTGCTGTTTTCGCTTTGGCTTTGTCCCTCGCCTCTGGCCGCATCGCGGATCGGTGGGCTTCGGAACTGGCAGGCGCCGCAACCTTACGCATCAATGCACCGGCCGAGCAGCTTGCTGCCCAAACAGAAGCGGCATTGACCGTCCTCAGCCAGACACCCGGTGTCGCGTCTGCCCGTGCGCTTAGCGCAGATGAACAAGCCGCGTTGCTGTCACCTTGGTTCGGGCCGGACCTGCCGTTGGATACTTTGCCAATCCCACAGCTGATCGAGATCATCGAGGGCGAACCCGGTCTGGATGCGCTCGGGCTGCGATTGCGATTGGGGGCCGAGGTACCCGGCGCGGTTCTGGATGATCATACGCGATGGCGCGAACCGCTGGTCGATGCTGCGATGTCCCTGCGTCGTCTGGGGTGGATATCAATCCTGCTGATTGGCGGTGCGACCGCTGCGATGATTACCCTTGCAGCCAACGCCTCACTTGCGGCCAATGCGCAGATTATCGAAGTTCTGCGATTGGTTGGCGCGCAGGATGGTTTCATCGCAGGTGCTTTTGTGCGGCGGTTTACCTATCGCGCGTTTTTCGGCGCCTCGGTTGGGACCCTGCTGGGAATGACTGGTGTCTTGCTTTTGCCCGAAGCTTCGGACGCGGGCGGATTTCTGACCGGAGTTGGATTTCAGGGTAAAGACTGGGTGTTGCCGGTTCTTATCCCCGTCCTTGGGGCAGCCGTTGCCTTTGTTGCCACATGGGCCGCAGCCCGACGCAAGTTGAAGGAGCTTTCCTGATGTTGATGGCAATTCAGTGGGTTCGTTCCCTCATCTTCATGATTGTGATCTATGCCTGGATGCTGATCCTTGGCATCGCGTTTCTGCCTTATGCGCTGTTTTCCAGAAACGGTGCGCTGAAAGCGTGTAAAACCTACGCCAAAAGCACCATGTGGCTGGCCCGGTGGATGGTTGGTATTCACTGCGAGGTGCGGGGCAATGCCCCGACGAATGAAGTGGTCATCGGGGCCAAACATCAGTCGTTCCTTGATATCATCATGATTTTCGACGCCATTCCGCACGGCAAGTTTATCATGAAGCGCGAGCTGTTGTTCACACCCGTTATTGGCATGTATGCGCGACGCCTTGGCTGTATCCCGGTCAATCGAGGCAAGCGCGGTGCGGCTGTGGCAAAAATGGTCAAGGACGTCTCAAAAGAGTTTTCTGAACCTGGACAGCTGGTAATCTATCCGCAGGGAACGCGTGTGGCGCCGGGCGCAAAGAAACCCTACAAGGTTGGTACGGCGATTCTGTATGAAGGCCTTGGTTTTCCGTGCGTTCCGGTTGCGACGAATGCTGGCGTGTTCTGGCCCCGCACAGGCGTTTTGCGTAAACCCGGCCTTGCCATTGTAGATTTTCTGGAGCCGATCAAACCAGGTGTTGCCCGCGATGAGTTCCTCGCTCGGTTGGAGGAAGTCATAGAAACACGCTCGAACGAATTGATGCGCGAAGTGGGGTTTGATCCTGATGGAATTCATTGAAAAAGTAGAAGATCTCGAGGCGTTGTACGGAACGCCGGGTGCTGCTTCGTTGCGAAAGGTCGTTCGACACTTAACTCCGCTCTATCGCAAGTGGATTGAAGCCTCGCGTCTTTGCATTCTCAGTACAGTTGGTCCCGAGGGTGTGGACGGAAGCCCTCGTGGGGACGACGGAGCTGTTGTGCGCGAATTGAACCCAAAAACACTGGTGCTGCCCGACTGGCGGGGAAACAACCGCCTGGACAGCTTGCGTAACATCGTTCGGGACCCGCGCGTTTCGCTGATGTTCTTTGTGCCGGGCTCTGACAATGTCGTTCGGGTGAACGGAACGGCCCGATTGACCGCACACGCGGCATTGCGCAACCAGTTCGAAAAGGCTGGCAAGGTTCCGGCGACGGTTATCGTTGTTCAGATTGATGAAGTTTACAGCCAGTGCGCGCGTGCACTGATACGCGCCCGAACTTGGACTTGTGGCGACGAAAGCAAGGACCTTCCGACGATTGGGCAGCTTCTGTCCGAGGCGTCAGAAGGTGAAGAGGGCGGCGCGCAATATGACAAAGACTGGACTGCACGCGCCGCCAAAACAATGTGGTAGGTAACGGACGGCTGTTCAGTCAAGCTGCGGCGGCTCCGATTCTGGACACCTTTTTGATCCAGCGATCAACGCTGCCCGGTTTGGGATAGCTTGCGCCTGAAAAGTACGTAAACCGCGTTGGTTTGAAGCCAACAAACCCGAGGATCTGGCCGCGAACCTGCCGAATAAGCGCTTGCCTGTACATCAGACGCATGAACCAGCCGGGCGTATCTGAGGTCAGGATAACGCGCGCGGTGCGTCCGGTCAGCATCGGGGCTGGCAGGCCGGCCATCGTCGTGTTGCGGGTGTCGAATGTCCGTCCAGGTATGAACATCCGGTCAATCAATCCTTTGAGTTTTGCAGGCAGCCCGCCCCACCACATAGGTGTGGTCAGGACCAAATGATCGCTCCATTCGAAGTCCTGCAACACGTGTTCCAGAACCGGTTCAAGCGGCTTGAAGTCGTGATAGTTGCCCTGACCGAAATCAAAATCGAACTGTAGGTCGCTCAGATGGACTATCCGGACGTCATGTCCGTTTTTGCGGGCTGCCTCGCCATAGGTTTCTGCGAATGTGCGTGACAAGCTGCTTTCTGCAGGATGTCCATCGAGGATGAGGATTTTCTTGGGGTGCATTGTAGTTCTCCTGAAAATGACCGTGGTCAGTTTATAGAATCAAAAAATGACCACGGTCAATATAAAATTTGACCACGGTCAAAAAATGTGCGATTGGGCGTTATGCAAAAAACGATCCAGAAACGTACCATCAAGACCCGCGCCAAGCTTCTCTCAGCTGCGGAAGAGGTTATCCGACACGGCGGATATGAAGCTTTGCGGGTGGATGAAGTTGTAAAGGCCGCGGGTGTTGCCAAGGGGACCTTCTTTGCGCATTTCCGCGACAAGGACGCGCTGATGGAAATCTTGATAGCGGACAAGCTGAATGCGTGTCTGGATCTGGCCCAATCCGGAACTCCACCCAAAACGGTACCAGAGATCATCGCTTCGCTGGAACCGGTCCACGAATTCATGACGTCCGAACGGTACGTGTTCGATCTGTTGATCAGATACTCGGGGGCAACGGCTATCGCAGATATTGGGCCGATTGCCTATTGTTTTGAACGATATTTTCGGGTCGTGATGATGTGGCTTGAAACCGCAGAGGTGCGCAAGGATGTACCATCTGAGCTGTTGGCAGAAGGCGTGCAGGCCTTTGCCATTCAGGCCATGTCCTTACAATATTGCGCGCTGCATTCAGCGACAACGTTCACAGACAGACTGGAAACATATCTGGATGCATGGCTGACCCCGGCAAGCTGATCGCCGCCGGGGTCAGGGGTGTTAGCTGTGGATCGGGCCGTCTCCGCAGGCCAGGGCAGCCTCGCGCACCGCTTCGGAATACGTCGGATGCGCGTGGCAGGTGAGGGCCAGATCCTCGGCAGAAGCACCGAATTCCATTGCCACACAAACTTCGTGGATCAGATCGCCCGCGCCGGGGCCGATGATATGGGCACCCAGGATGCGATCGGTTTCCTTGTCGGCCAGAATCTTGACGAACCCGTCTGCCGCAAAATTCGCCTTGGCACGCCCATTGCCCATAAACATGAACTTGCCGACCTTATAGGCACGACCCTGTTCTTTGAGCGTCGCTTCGGTTTCACCGACATTGGCGACTTCGGGCCAGGTGTAGATCACGCCCGGAATCACGCCATAGTTGACATGACCGTGCTTGCCTGCAACCTGCTCGGCTGCGGCCATGCCTTCGTCTTCGGCCTTGTGCGCCAGCATCGGGCCTTCGGTCACGTCGCCAATTGCATAGATGCCCGGCACGTTGGTCTGCCAGTCGGCACCAACCTTGATCTGACCACGCGGTGTCATCTCGATGCCCAGAGCGTCCAGTCCCAGACCATCCGAATAGGGTTTGCGGCCTGTGGCAACCAGCACAGTGTCGGCGTCGATCACATGTTCACTGTCATCCTTGAGCAGCTTGTAGGTGACCTTGGCTTTGGTCTTGGTCGCTTCGGTTTTCTGCACCGCCGCGCCCATGACAAATGTCAGGCCCTGTTTCTTGAGAATGCGCTGGAAGGTTTTTTGCACCTCTGGGTCCATGCCCGGCGTGATCTCCTTGAGGAACTCGATCACGGTAACTTCAGCGCCTAGGCGGCTGTAAACCGATCCCAGCTCCAGACCGATCACACCCGCGCCGATTACCACCATTTTCTTCGGGATCTTGTTCAGTGACAAAGCACCGGTCGAGGTCACGACAACTTTCTCATCAACTTCAACACCGGGCAGGGAAGATGGTTCCGACCCGGATGCGATGATAATGTTCTTGGTCACGTGGACTTCATCACCCACTTTTACCTGACCTGCGGCAGGGATTGATCCCCAACCTTTCAGCCAGTCGATCTTGTTCTTTTTGAACAGGAATTCGATGCCCTTGGTGTTGCCGTCGATGACCTCGTCCTTGTAGGCCTGCATCTGCTTCCAATCGACCGAAGGCGCTTTGCCCTTGAGGCCCATCTTGGCAAAGTTATGCTCGGCCTCGTGCAGCTGATGGCTGGCATGTAGCAGCGCCTTAGAGGGAATGCAGCCCACGTTCAGGCAAGTGCCACCCAGTGTTTCGCGCCCTTCGACCACGGCGGTTTTCAAACCCAGTTGAGCGCAGCGGATCGCGCAGACATAGCCGCCGGGTCCGGCGCCGATTACGATGACGTCATAATTTGCCATTACATTCTCCTAAATCGACCGGACGATCCGGCGCTTCCCCGACCCGATTTCGCGGGTTGGAAATAGTCTTTGTCAAACAGGTTCCAGCAGCTTGATCGAGATATGGGCAATTCCGCCCCGCTCGTGATGCATTGCCAATTCTTCGGAACCAAAGAAGGCTTTGGCCTTGTCCAGGTTTGTAACCTCGAACATCGCGATAGCGTGGTCCTTTTGGTCGGGGTCGCGCCAGACGTGCAGGTCGCGGATACCCGCGGCCTTGCGCATCGGTTTGTCCTCGCGGAACACTTTCAGCCAGGCGTTGAAATCGGCTACATCGGCCTGCCAGAGGACATGCGTTGCCATGCTTACAGGTCCATCAGCAGGCGGCGCGGGTCTTCCAGCGCCTCTTTCACACGGACGAGGAAGGTCACGGCACCTTTGCCATCGACGATCCGGTGGTCATAGGACAGGGCCAGATACATCATCGGGCGGATCTTGATCTCACCATTGATGACCATCGGACGGTCCTGGATCTTGTGCATGCCCAGAATACCCGACTGCGGGGGGTTCAGGATCGGCGAGGACATCAGCGAGCCATAGACACCACCATTCGAGATGGTGAAGGTGCCACCCTGCATCTCAGCCATGCTCAGCTTGCCGTCACGGGCGCGCTTGCCCTTTTCGGCGATGGCTTTTTCGATCGCGGCAAAGGACATGCTGTCCGCATCGCGGATGACAGGCACGACCAGACCCTGCGGCGTACCGGCGGCGACGCCCATATGCACGAAGTTCTTGTAGACGATGTCGGTCCCATCAATCTCGGCATTGACCTCGGGCACTTCTTTCAGGGCATGGCAGCAGGCCTTGGTGAAGAAGGACATAAAGCCCAGCCTTACGCCGTGCTTCTTCTCGAACTGGTCCTTGTACTGATTGCGCAGGGCCATGACCTCCGTCATGTCCACCTCGTTGTAGGTGGTCAGGATCGCGGCTGTGTTCTGTGCATCTTTCAGACGCTTGGCGATTGTCTGACGCAGGCGGGTCATCCGCACGCGTTCTTCGCGTGCCTCGTCCTCGGCAGCCACAGGGGCGCGCGGGGCTTGGGCCACAGGGGTGGGGGCAGCCGCCACAGGTGCCGGGGCCGAAACTGCTGCAACGGCTTTGGCCACGTCCTCCTTCATGATGCGACCGTCGCGGCCTGTTCCGGTGACCTGATCAGCTGACAGTCCGGCTTCGGCCATTGCCTTCTGGGCTGACGGCGCGTTTGCGATGTCTTTTCCTGTGCTGGTTGCTGCGGGCGCAGCCGCCGCTGCCTGGGCCGGCGCGGCTGTTGCACCAGCGGCTGCTCCGGAGATGACAGCCAGCTTGGCAGCCGCATCCACGGTCGAACCTTCTGGAGCAACGATTTCTGCAAGAACACCCGAAGTCGGTGCGGGAACTTCAACCGAGACTTTATCGGTTTCCAATTCGCACAGCATCTCGTCCTGCGCGACGTTGTCGCCAACCTTTTTGAACCAGGTCGAAACGGTTGCTTCTGTCACAGATTCACCAAGTGTCGGCACCATCACGTCAACCGACCCGGCCGATGCGGCAGGTGCCGCTGCCGGAGCTGCAGCTGGCGCTGCGCCTTCTCCAGCCGCAATCGTTGCCAGCAAGGCATCAACACCGACGGTTTCGCCTTCGGCTGCCACGATTTCACCCATTACACCCGCTGCGGGTGAAGGAACCTCGACGGTGACCTTGTCTGTCTCCAGCTCACACAGCATCTCATCCATGGCGACCGCATCACCGGGCTTTTTGAACCAGGTTGCAACTGTGGCTTCGGTGACCGATTCGCCAAGCGTGGGAACACGAACTTCAATCGTCATCGCTTACTTTCCTTCAATGCTCAGCGCTTCGTTTACCAGCGCTTCTTGTTGGGCTTTGTGTTGGCTGGCCAGCCCCGTTGCGGGCGAGGCCGATGTGGCGCGACCGGCATAGGTCGGGCGCGTGTGTTTTGCATCGATACGGGACAGGACCCATTCAATGTTGGGTTCAATAAAGGTCCACGCACCCTGGTTCTTGGGCTCTTCCTGACACCAGACCATCTCGGCATTCTTGAATCGTTCGAGTTCGTTGATCAGTGAATGTGCCGGGAACGGATAGAATTGTTCGATCCGCATCAGGTAGATGTCGTCGATGCCACGCGCATCGCGTTCCTCCAACAGGTCGAAATAGACCTTGCCGGAACACATGACGACGCGCTTGATCTTGTCATCGGCCACCAGCTTGGTGTCAGAGTTGCCTTTTTGCGCGTCATCCCACAGCACCCGGTGGAAGCTGGAGCCTGTGGTGAAGTCATCCGCCGTGCTGACGGCCAGCTTGTGACGCAACAGCGACTTCGGCGTCACTAGGATCAGTGGTTTCCGGAAGGTCCGGTGCAACTGACGGCGCAGGATGTGGAAATAGTTCGCGGGTGTCGTACAATTCGCCACGATCCAGTTGTCCTGACCGCACATTTGCAGGAACCGTTCCAAACGCGCTGACGAGTGTTCTGGGCCTTGCCCTTCAAAGCCATGCGGCAGCAGTGTGACCAGACCGGACATCCGCAGCCACTTGCTTTCACCCGAGCTGATGAACTGATCGAACATGATCTGCGCACCGTTGGCAAAGTCGCCGAACTGCGCCTCCCACAGAACCAGAGCGTTCGGTTCTGCAAGCGAATAGCCGTATTCGAAACCCAGCACCGCGTATTCGGACAGCATCGAATCAATGACATCGTATTGGGATTGCCCGGCACGGATGTTGTTAAGCGGGTAATACCGTTCTTCGGTTTCCTGATGAACAAACCCAGAGTGACGCTGGCTGAACGTGCCCCGTGTTGCATCCTGTCCGGCCAGACGCACGGGGTATCCCTCGGTCAGCAACGAGCCAAACGCCAGTGCCTCGCCCGTGGCCCAGTCGAAGCCTGCACCGGTCTCGAACATCTGTTTCTTATGTTCCAGCAACCGCTCAACGGTTTTGTGCATTGCGAAATCGTCAGGAGCCTTGGTCAGCGCGGCTCCGATTTCCGCCAGTGTCTCTGCCGAGATCGCTGTTTCACCCCGGACATAATCATCCTTGTTCCTGTCCAGATGCGACCAGCGCCCATCCAGCCAGTCGGCCTTGTTGGGTTTATAGTCTTTCCCGGCCTCGAACTCGTCGTTCAGGTGAGCCTGAAAGGCGGCCTTCATATCTTCGATCTCACCCTCGGGGATCAGCCCGTCCTTGACCAGCCGCTCGGTATACAAGGAAAGCGTTGTCTTATGGGTTTTGATCTTCTTGTACATGATCGGGTTGGTGAACATGGGCTCATCGCCCTCGTTATGGCCAAACCGGCGATAGCAGAAGATGTCCAGAACCACGTCTTTATGGAACTTCTGGCGGAACTCGGTCGCCACCTTCGCGGCGTGAACTACCGCCTCGGGGTCGTCGCCGTTCACATGGAAGATCGGGGCCTCGACCATCAGCGCGATATCGGTGGGATAGGGGCTCGAGCGGCTGAAATGCGGCGCGGTAGTGAACCCGATCTGGTTGTTGACCACGATGTGCATGGTGCCGCCGGTTCTGTGCCCTTTCAGGCCGGACAGGCCAAAACCCTCGGCCACAACACCCTGACCGGCAAAGGCCGCGTCACCGTGCAGCAATATCGCCATGACCCTGGTACGGTCCGTGTCGCCCAGTTGGTCTTGCTTGGCGCGAACCTTACCCAGAACCACCGGGTTTACCGCCTCAAGGTGAGAGGGGTTGGCGGTCAATGACAGGTGCACACTGTTGCCATCGAATTCGCGATCGCTTGAGGCGCCGAGGTGATATTTCACATCGCCAGAGCCGTCCACGTCCTCTGGCTTGAAGCTACCGCCCTGGAATTCGTTGAAAATCGCGCGATAAGGCTTGCCCATCACGTTGGCCAGAATGTTCAGGCGACCCCGGTGCGGCATCCCGATGACGATGTCACTGAGGCCAAGCGCGCCACCGCGCTTGATGATCTGTTCCATCGCCGGGATTAGCGCCTCGCCACCGTCCAGACCGAACCGCTTGGTGCCCATGTACTTGACGTGCAGGAACTTCTCAAAGCCCTCGGCCTCGACCATCTTGTTCAGGATCGCCTTGCGGCCTTCCTTGGTGAACGCGATTTCCTTGCCATAGCCCTCGATCCGCTCCTTCAGCCACGCGGCCTCTTCCGGGTTCGAGATATGCATGTACTGCAGCGCAAAGGTGCCGCAATATGTGCGTTTCACGATCTCAACGATCTGCCGCATCGAAGCGACCTGTAATCCCAGCACGTTGTCGATAAAGATCGGGCGATCCATGTCGGCATCGGTGAAACCGTAAGTCTTCGGGTCCAGCTCAGGATGGGTGCTGGCAGCGCGCATACCCAGCGGGTCCAGATCCGCGGCCAGATGGCCCCGGATGCGGTAGGCCCGGATCAGCATCAGTGCTCGCAAACTGTCCAGCACGGCGCGTTTGATCTGATCGTCGCTGACCTCAGCCCCTTTTTCAGCCGCCTTGTCCTTGATCTTCTTGCCCGCCGCTTTGGCGTCAATCTCGGCCCATTCACCAGTCAGCGCACCAGTCAGGTCGTCTGCTGGCATCGGCGGCCAGTCGGTGCGCGCCCAGGACGGGCCTTCGGCTTCGCGTTGAACATCGGGGGCATCATCGCCCATGGCATCAAAGAACGCGCCCCATGCGGCATCCACCGCACCGGGGTTCTTTGTGTATTGCGCATAAAGCTGCTCCAGATATTCGGCATTATGCCCCTGCATGAAGCTTGAGGCATGAAAGGCGGAATTGGGCGAATGTTCGGTCATAGGGCTACCTCTGTTGGGTTGGGACCGTATTGATTGGTGCCTGGCTGGCTGGGGCGTGTCAGCCACCATAGAACCAGGAGGGGCGACACGACCAGTACCAGTAGTGTCGGAAGAACGATGAGCAACGTGGCGCGGGTAAACAGGATATCCAGCCTGCCACCATGCTGGAAATGAGAGGCCAGGCCGATACCGAAAACGAGCACGGCTCCGGCGCCAAGGATCAACAGGATCGGCAGCAGAGCATACAGCCCGCTGCGACCGGTATCATGCATCCGCCGGAAAGCAACTGCCAGATGGGGAAAGAAGACGATCAGGCTGACGATGCCCTGCACCGGTTGCGAGGACGTGGCCGACACGGATTTCGAGGTTTCGGTTTCCGTCACCGCGACCTGCGTGAAGAACTGCCAGTCGATGATCCCGGCAATGATGTTCCAGATCACGATGAACAGGAAAAAGAACCAGTATTCGGGCCGCGAAGCACGGCCCGAGAAAGTGAAGAACTTGGAGAAGCAGGTGCGTATGGCGTCGGAGAAGGTCATTCTTAGTTCTCTGACTGTTTCGTGACATAAGTTGAGAAAACAGAGGACACATCAATGTCAATGCCCGACACGGCGGAAATGCGCTCGGTGTTCAGGACCGCACCGTTCAGAACCCGTTTTAGGCCGTTTCTTTCATATGATTGCGATCGAAGACGATGCACTGGAGGCAAGGTCGCAGGATCACGTCCTGTGTCCCCAAGCAAACGCTCAAATGTCACTGGCGATTCTTCATTTTTGAGCGCAATCACGCAACTTAGATGGCCGTAGGTGTCATGCACATAACTGTCGATGCGCAAAACGCTTCCGGTTTGAAGTTTAACAAACCAACGATCTTTTTGTTGTGTGCTTTCGACAATCTTTAGATTACGAGTCCCGGCGGCATTCTTGAGTGCAAGTTCCCATGTTCTTGTTATGCGCGGATTGGCAACGTCACCATAGCCAAACTGTTCTGCAAGTAACGTTGCGGCAAAAGACTTTATTGCGCGTTCGTCAAGTTCCGCTGGGACCACCGGAGACCAGCCAATCTCGATTAGGGTATCGGTCACTGTCGCTAGATCAATTGCGGACTGGCAAGCCGCAACGGTATCAGAAGCGAAGCTCGAGCTGTCGGCAACAGCAGGGGCAGTAGTGGCTGCCGAGATGGCAGCCACAAGGCCAAAAAGGATTTTTGTGCCCCAGTTCACAATTTACCCAATCGCTTCCAGCACGGCCTCACCCAGCTGCGCCGGGCTTTCGGCCACGACGATACCGGCCGAGCGCATGGCTTCGATCTTGTCCTCGGCACCGCCTTTGCCACCGGCGACGATCGCGCCCGCGTGGCCCATGCGGCGGCCCGGAGGAGCCGTGCGGCCTGCGATGAAGCCTGCAACCGGCTTTTTGCGGCCTTTCTTGGCCTCATCTGCCAGGAACTGCGCGGCTTCTTCCTCGGCCGAGCCGCCGATCTCGCCAATCATGATGATCGACGTGGTCTCGTCATCTGCCAGGAACCATTCCAGCACGTCGATATGCTCAGTCCCTTTGATCGGGTCGCCGCCAATGCCCACACAGGTGGACTGGCCCAGTCCTACGTCCGTTGTCTGTTTCACGGCTTCATAAGTAAGCGTACCCGAGCGGGAAACGACACCCACGCTCCCGCGTTTGTGAATATGGCCGGGCATGATACCGATCTTGCAGGCGTCAGGCGTGATGACACCGGGGCAGTTCGGGCCAATCAGGCGCGACTTGCTGCCTTCCAGCGCGCGTTTCACCTTCATCATGTCCAGAACCGGGATACCTTCGGTGATGCAGACAATCACTTCCATCTCGGCATCAATCGCTTCGAGGATCGAATCCGCCGC
This sequence comes from Ruegeria sp. AE3, assembly GCF_056542225.1. Lineage (NCBI taxonomy): Bacteria > Pseudomonadati > Pseudomonadota > Alphaproteobacteria > Rhodobacterales > Roseobacteraceae > Ruegeria > Ruegeria sp. AE3. The sequence goes on from NZ_JBQFZL010000003.1 coordinate 131,815, forward strand.
GAATGGGGGCGGTACGTAGATCACCGATGCGTTGGCTTCGGTCACGTGCTTGGCCTCGTGGACCGAGTTGAACACGGGAAGACCCAGATGCTCCATCCCGCCTTTGCCGGGGGTCACGCCGCCGACCATCTTGGTGCCATAGGCAATAGCCTGTTCGCTGTGGAATGTACCTTGCGAGCCGGTAAAGCCCTGACAGATCACTTTGGTGTTTTCATCGATGAGGACTGCCATTTTGTCCCTTTCTCTAGGCGGTGTGGGATTGATAGGGTTCAGCCGCTGGAAGGACCTGCGGCGCATAGGTGATTTTCTGAAGCGTGGCGCGACCAAGGGCCAGATCGGCCATCGTGCGCAGGCCGCTGCTGATTTCGGCGATACCGCGCCTGATTTTTTGTCGGACCAGCGGCCAGCCCGTAGGGCGTGCGCGGGGGGCACCCATCTGGATTTCGTCCGGCGAATCGTTGCCTTGCTCGACCATGGCAGGGATCACCTGATAGACATTGACCCGACGCGCCGCGGGCGAGGCTGACGGGTTGAACAACAGGCCATCCAGCGCGATGTCATAAGGCTTTTGCGCCAGAAAATGTTCTGCTGCTTTTCGGGTCAACGCATATGCGGCACCGCCAGGGTGGCGCGAGCGCATCAGGCACAGCTCCCGACCCAGATGAGACACACGCTTGCGCCCAAGAGCGAGGTAAAGCTTTGTACTGCGCCAGCGTTCGAACCGCACGATATCGGCATCCTCTGGCCACCAGGACGCATCGTTCAACCAATCCGCCAGTTCTGGCGACAGGAAAACATCATCCTCAAGTATCAAGGCCTGTTCCGCACCGGAGGCGACAACGGCCTCCCACGCCCTGGCATGGCTTAGGGTGCAGGCCATGTCCTTGGTATGGAAATAACCCCAAGGTCCCTCGGACCGGCATTCACGCAGAAAATCCTCACGGGTGGCGGCGTCGCAATCAACAGCGTTGACGCGCGTCGCCGACAGGCCTGCCTTTTGCAGCTCCTGTGCCATCAAACGCGCCCGCCCGGTGGCGCGTTCAAGACCTATGAGGAAGATGGGGATGGACATCAGATCGATTGTTTCTTTCGATTTCCCGCGTGAAATGGATAAAGTTGGATTGTAGTTGCCGTGGGGTCGGCCTGTAGCCCACTCCACAGCAACTTGCTTACCCCTTAACCGCCTTGACGATCTTCTCGGCACCGTCTTTCAGGTTGTCCGCCGCGATCACGTCCAGACCCGAGTTGTTGATGATTTCTTTGCCTTTCTCGACATTGGTGCCTTCCAGTCGCACGACAAGCGGAACCTGCAGACCGACCTCTTTCACCGCAGCCACCACGCCCTCGGCGATGACGTCACAGCGCATGATGCCGCCGAAGATATTGACCAGAATGCCTTTGACCTGCGGGTCCGAGGTGATGATCTTGAACGCCTCGGTCACCTTCTCTTTGGTTGCACCGCCACCCACGTCGAGGAAGTTGGCAGGTTCGGCACCATACAGTTTGATGATGTCCATCGTAGCCATCGCCAGACCGGCACCGTTCACCATGCAGCCGATCTCACCATCCAGTGCGATGTAGTTCAGGTCGTATTTGCTGGCTTCCAGTTCCTTGGGATCTTCCTCGGTCGTGTCGCGCAGTTCGGCGATATCCGGGTGGCGGTAGACCGCATTGCCGTCAAAGCCAACCTTGGCATCCAGCACTTTCAGGTCGCCACTGTCGGATACGATCAGTGGGTTAATCTCCAGCATCTCCATATCCTTCTCGACGAAGGCCTTGTAGAGGATGCCCATAAGCCTGACACATTGCTTGACCTGCGCGCCCTCCAAACCCAGCGAAAACGCAATGCGGCGGCCGTGGTAGGGTTGGTAACCGGTGGCCGGGTCAACCGAGAAGGACAGGATTTTCTCGGGCGTCGCGGCAGCAACCTCTTCGATGTCCATACCGCCTTCCGTCGAGCAGACAAACGAGATACGGCTGGTCTGACGATCTACCAGCAGGGCCAGGTACAGTTCACGCTCGATGCCGGAACCGGCTTCGATATAGATGCGATTGACCTGCTTGCCTGCCGGACCCGTCTGATGGGTGACCAGAGTGCGACCCAGCATCTTCTTGGCTTCTTCGGCCGCTTCTTCGACCGACTTCGTCAGACGGACACCGCCCTTTTCACCTGCATCGGCCTCTTTGAAGGATCCTTTGCCGCGGCCGCCCGCGTGTATCTGCGCCTTGACGACCCAAAGCGGCCCATCCAGTTCACCGGCTGCGGTTTTGGCTTCCTCGGCGCGCAGCACGGCGCGACCATCGGAGACCGGAGCGCCGTAGCTGCGAAGAAGAGCCTTGGCCTGATATTCGTGAATGTTCATCGAAATTGTCCCGTCTGACTGCGTTTAACCGTTATAGGCGTGTCTAGCGGGCAAATTTAAAGGGTTTTTTGACCTGAGACGGGAAATTGTCGAAGATTTTCAACATTTGTGATCACGGGTTTTTAGGGTGTGATCACAAAAATTCAAGTGCCATCGATTGATTCGATATTCCTGCACAGTTTTTTGAAATCACATTCGAAAAAAGGGATTTGCGACGTTTGCGCCAACATATGCGGCCGGGGTCCGCGGTGGAAAATGAAAACCGGCCCATAATTGGGCCGGCCTCAAATTCGGATTGTCTGGCAGTTTTACGCCAACGAGCTGTCGATGCCTTTGCACGCCTCGATCAGGCCTTTCACGGCGTTGACCGAATTGTCGAAACCGGCTTGCTCGTCTTCGTTCAGCTTGATGTTAACGATGCGCTCGACGCCGCCTGCGCCAATGACTGTCGGCACCCCGACATAAAGGCCGTTAACGCCCAACTCACCGCTGCAGTACGCCGCACAAGGCAGAACACGCTTTTGGTCTTTCAGATAGGCTTCGGTCATTTCGATCGCCGAGGTGGCGGGCGCGTAATAAGCCGATCCGGTTTTCAGCAGGCCTACGATTTCGGCGCCACCATCACGGGTGCGCTGTACGATGGCGTCCAGCTTTTCTTGCGAGGTCCAGCCCATTTCAACCAGATCAGGCAGAGGGATACCAGCAACGGTCGAATAACGAACTGATGGTACCATGGTGTCGCCGTGGCCGCCCAATACGAACGCGGTCACATCGCGCATCGAGACGTTGAACTCTTCCGACAGGAAATGCGCGAAACGTGCTGAATCCAGCACGCCAGCCATGCCGCAGACTTTGTTATGCGGCAGGCCCGAGAATTCGCGCAGCGCCCAGACCATCGCGTCCAGCGGGTTGGTGATGCAGATCACGAACGCATCGGGCGCATGTGCTGCGATACCTTCGCCGACCGACTTCATGACTTTCAGGTTGATGCCCAGCAGGTCATCGCGGCTCATGCCCGGTTTGCGGGCTACGCCTGCGGTCACGATGCAGACATCCGCGCCGGCGATATCGGCATAGTCGCTGGTGCCTTTCATCGAGGCGTCAAAGCCTTCGGACGGGCCGGATTCGGCGATGTCGAGCGCCTTGCCCTGTGGCAACCCGTCAGCGATGTCAAACAGGACAACGTCACCCAGTTCTTTGACAGCTGCAAGATGCGCAAGCGTGCCGCCGATGTTCCCCGCGCCGATCAGCGCAATCTTGGGTCTGGCCATTTGGAATATCTCCGGTCGGTTTTGAAATCGCGGCTGTGCTAGTCGTTAAAACGGCATTAGGCAAGAGTTCTGCGACGTGGCATACAACCGCATACCGTTTGCGAGACCCTATGTGGTTGCGCTAAAGGGCCTTTGAGACAAGCCAAAACCGGGACCGGTGCATGTTTGAATTGAACCTGATGTTTTTTGCAGTGGCGATCCCGGCGGTGATTTTTGCGGGTATCTCGAAGGGTGGTTTCGGCTCGGGCGTGGCCTTTGCGTCATCATCGATTCTGGCCTTGATCCTAACGCCCGGGCAGGCCCTGGCCCTGATGCTGCCGATTCTGATGGTCATCGATGTGGCCACTTTGGGCCCTTATTGGAAGCGGTGGAACTGGGGGGATGCGCGCCTGCTGATCCTGGGTGCTGTACCCGGTGTGGCAATGGGGGCATGGCTTTACCGTTCAACGGATGATGACCTGCTGCGCCTGCTGATAGGCGGCATCTCGGTCGGGTTCGTGATCTGGCAGATCGCACAGTCAAAAGGCTGGGTGCGCGGGTTTGCCAGACGGTTGCCACCCTCCGCTGGCCTGCTTGCAGGGCTGGTCGCGGGATTCACCAGCTTTGTCAGCCATGCCGGAGGCCCTCCGGCTGCCGTTTACTTGTTGTCCCAACGGCTGACCAAGACCGAGTTTCAAGCCAGTACAGTATTGGTCTTCTGGGTGATTAATATCGCGAAGTTTGTACCCTACGCTTATCTGGGCATGTTCACGTGGCAGACGGCATGGGCCGATATGCTGTTAACACCGTTTGCTGTTCTCGGTGCCTGGCTGGGCGTCCGTGCACATTTCATGTTGTCCGAACGCCTGTTCTTTGGAATTGCCTATGTGCTGCTGACCCTCACAGGCAGTAAGCTGATCTGGGACGCACTTACCTGATCAGGCGTTCGGGGGCAGCGCTTCGGCTACAGCCTCAAAAGCTTGCCCCGAAGCGACGAGGCAGGTGACCCCGTTGGGCAAGGTCACCGTGATGGTCCAGCTGCCGCTTTGAGTTGAGGCGAAAAGCTCCATGACCGCGCCTTGCTGGGCCAGACCAAAGCCCCTGCGCGTTTCGCCATAAGTGTCGGTCAGCCTTTCCAGCACATCCTCTCGCGGTGCGCAGTTTTGCCCCTGGGCCTGTACCTGTTGTGCCGCCAGAACCATGATCCCAAGTCCCATCGTCATCTTGAACATTGTCTTTCGCATCCCGAATCCTTTCGGTTCCCTCTGCCGGTCAGGGTGCCGCGCAGGGGCCGAAATTCAGTTAAGGCAAAGCACGTTGCGTCGTGTTTGCTGCGGTGCGGCAATTTTGGGCTTGAACTTTCCGGTAAAAAATGCCCCATTCCGCGCAACTTTATTTCAATGGGAGTGGCCCATGGATCCTCGTCAGCGCCCCTATCGTTCGGTTCTCTATATCCCCGGGTCCCGGGATCGGGCTTTGGAAAAGGCCCGCACTCTGCCGGTAGATGCAATCATATTTGATCTGGAAGACGCGGTCGCAGCCGACGAAAAGGACAATGCGCGCGAAACGCTCAAGGCGGCTTTGGCTGCCGGAGGGTACGGATCACGCGTCAAGATTGTCCGGATCAACGGGTTAGACACCGAATGGGGCCGTGCGGATGCCGAGGCTGTGCGCGAAATGGATGCCGACGTTGTCCTGTTGCCTAAAGTGAATTCGGCGGCTGACGTAGACGCGCTGGCTGCGATCACCGGAGATTTGCCGATCTGGGCTATGATGGAAACCCCGCGTGGAATGCTGAACGCAGCAGAAATCGCCGCGCATCCGCTGATGGCCGGATTCGTGATGGGAACAAATGATCTGGCGAAAGAGCTGCAAACCCGCTTCCGCCCAGATCGCCTGCCGATGATGACCTCGTTAGGGCTGTGCTTGTTGGCTGCCAAGGCCGAAGGGCTGATCATCATCGACGGTGTTTACAACGCCTTCAAGGATGTCGAAGGTCTGGCGTTCGAATGTGCGCAAGGCCGCGATATGGGCTTTGATGGCAAAACGCTGATCCACCCGGCCCAGGTCGAAGTGGCAAATACCGCCTTCGCGCCATCGGATGATGAGATCGACCTGGCTCGCCGCCAGATCTCGGCCTTTGAAGAGACCGAGGCCCTTGGCCAAGGGGTCGCCGTTGTCGATGGCAAGATTGTCGAAAATCTGCACGTTGTAACTGCCCGCGAAATTCTGGCAAAAGCAGAGGCGATATTAGCTTTGCAAGCGGGGTAGGCCAGCATGGGCTTTGTTCTTCTGATCTTGGGTGTGGCGCTGTGGTGGGGGGCGCATCTGTTCAAACGTGTGGCACCTGAACGCCGTGCCGCAATGGGTGACGCGGGTAAAGGCGCTGTTGCCCTGGCTTTGGTCGCGTCGATCCTTCTGATGATCTTCGGGTATCGCATGACCGACTTCATCCACGTTTGGGCGCCGCCGACCTTTCTGATTCACGTCAACAACCTGTTGGTTTTGATCGCGATTTATTTGATGAGTCCTGCGGGCACAAAAGGCCGGCTTCTGAACAAGCTGCGCCACCCGATGCTCGGCGGGTTCAAACTGTGGGCTTTTGCGCACCTGTTGGTGAACGGCGATCTGGCCTCGATCATCCTGTTTGGTGGCCTTCTGGCATGGGCGGTGGTCGAAGTCATTGTAATCAACAAGTCTGAACCTGAGTGGACCCCGGCAGAGCCTGGCACTTACGGCAAGGATGCGATGTTCGTTGTGGCTTCGATCGTTCTGATGGGAATTATCGGGTACATCCATGGGCTGGTTGGCCCATCTCCGTTCGGCTCATAAGGATTTGATTTGATGTCGAAGCTTTATCGCTTGCTGACCGAAGAAGACACTTCGGCCTTCTGTCACAAGGTGTCCGACGCCCTGTCAAAGGGATGGGAGCTGTATGGCGACCCGGCTTACGCCTTTGATGCCAACGGCAACGTAATGCGTTGCGCGCAGGCCGTGACCAAAGAGGTCGAGGCCGACTATTCCCCCGACATGAAACTGGGACAGCAGTAATGGCAAAAACAAATCCGGGCCGATTTTTCGAGGACTATTCTGTCGGGCAGGTGTTGCAGCATGCAGTACCTCGCACCGTGACCGAGGGAGAGCGCGGCTTGTATCACGCGCTCTATCCCGCACGTCACGCGCTTTACTCCTCGGATGAATTTGCCCGGGACTGTGGGTTGCCGGAAAGCCCGATAGATGATCTGGCCGCGTTCCACATCGTGTTCGGCAAGACCGTGCCTGATGTTTCTCTGAACGCGGTTGCCAATCTGGGCTATGCCGAAGGTCGTTGGCTGAAACCTGTTTTTGCCGGCGATACGCTGCGATCCGTATCAGAGGTTATCGGCCTGAAGCAGAATTCCAACGGAAAAACTGGTGTTGTCTGGGTTCGTACCCGCGGGTTGAACCAGTTGGACGAGGTGGTTCTTGAATATGTGCGCTGGGTCATGGTGCGCAAGGCAAACATGGATGCACCCGCGCCCGAGACGGTTGTTCCCGATTTGAAGGCTGTGCTTGATCCGCAGGACCTGATCGTGCCGGAAGGGCTCGATTTTGCAAACTACGATTTTGCCCTCGCGGGCGAGGCGCACCGCTGGGGCGATTATGAGGTCGGTGAAACCATCGATCATGTGGACGGTGTCACCGTGGAAGAGGCCGAGCATATGCTGGCCACACGTTTGTGGCAGAACACCGCCAAGGTGCATTACGACCTGACGTTCCGTCCGGAAGGGCGGCTCATTTACGGTGGGCATGTAATCTCGATGGCGCGGGCATTTTCCTTCAATGGCCTTGCAAATGCGCAGATGATTGTCGGCTTGAATGGTGGCGCCCATGCTAACCCTTGTTTTGCGGGTGATACGATCAAGGCATGGTCCGAAGTTTTGGACAAAGCGGAAACCGGGGTTCCCGGCATAGGCGCTGTGCGATTGCGTCTGGTCGCGACCAAGGGCGGTGATCCGTTCAAGCTGAAGAACGAAGAAGGGCGGTACCTGCCAGATGTTCTTCTGGATCTCGACTATTGGGCATTGATGCCCAAATAGGTGATCTGACGGATATGTGACGCCACGGCTTGCAAGGCGTGATAGGTTCGCACAATGAACCTGCTACGCGCGATATTGGCCAGCGTCACTCTGGCACCTGCGGCTCAGGCCTGCGATCTGGCCTTGGCTTTGGCTGTGGACGTTTCTGGTTCGGTCGATAGCAGCGAATATCGCATCCAGATGGATGGGTTGGCCGCAGGTTTGCGCGACCCGATCGTGTCCGAGGCACTGGTGCGGGGGCAGGCGCGGCTGATGCTGGTGCAGTGGACCGGCTCATCGCGCCAGCGGATCACTATCCCCTGGACCCGTATCGATAGCTTTGCCACGCTGGATCAGTTTGCAGACCGGGTCGCCGCCGATCCGCGCATCTGGCGGAATTTTTCGACGGCAATCGGCGAGGCGCTTCAAATGACCCTGAGTTCATTTGATTCGGTTTCCGACTGCCGACGGCATCTGATTGACCTGTCAGGGGACGGTGTGTCCAATGAAGGGATTGAACCTACACGGGTACATGCGGCCCTGCGCGCCGAGGGAATCGTTGTCAACGCGCTGGCTATTGAGGAAAGCGAACCGGACCTGACGGCATATTTCTTTGAGAATGTCATCGTGGGCGAAGGTGCCTTTGTCGTTTCTGCCACCGGGTTCGCGGATTACCCGGAACGAATTCGTCGAAAACTGCTGCGCGAAGTGACGCAGCAAACGGCAGACCTGAAATGACGGCTTGAGAGATTCGTGATCACATCTCTTCGGCCTTGAAAACGCTAACATTGACAGTGCGGAATGTGATATGTGATCACGAGATTATTTTGTGTGATCACATAATTGAATTATCCGTATAATTGAGCGCAATTTGATGGTTTTTGCACTCGCAGCACGTGACAGTGTCGCAAAAACCAGTAAAACGTTCGGTAGCCAACCGAAAAGGAGCCGCCATGGCCGATGTAAATCGGGGCAATCGCCCACTTTCGCCGCATCTGTCGATTTATCGCCCGCAGCTGACGTCGATCACGTCCATCCTGACGCGCATCACCGGTAACGCCCTTCTGCTCGCAGCTCTGTTGATCGTCTGGTGGTTTCTGGCCGCTGCAACCTCGCCCGAGGCCTTTGCCGTAGCGAATGGGGTAATAACCTCGATGCTTGGAGACCTTGTGATGGCGCTGTCCGTTTGGGGGCTTTGGTATCACACGCTGGCCGGTGTGCGGCATCTGATCTGGGACAATGCAGTTGGTCTGGATATTCCGACAGCGACCAAAATGGGTTGGGCTGTTGTTATCGGATCGGTCGTCTTGACCCTTCTGACCCTTGCCCTCGTCGCGTGATTGGAGGCCTGACATGCGTTATCTGACCGACCGCAAACGCGCCGCTGGACTTGGCTCGGCGAAATCCGGTACTGCCCATTTCTGGGCGATGAAAGTCAGCTCGGTTGCTTTGCTGATCCTTGTGCCGTTGTTTGTATTCACCTTTGGCCCGATCCTGGGCCAGCCATTCGAGGTCGTTCTCGACTACTACTCGCGACCTTTCCCTGCCATCGTGGCAGCACTGACGCTGGCGGTTGGCTTCAAACACTTCGCGGACGGTGCGCAGGTGATGCTTGAAGATTATGTTCACGGCACGCTTGAAAAGGTCCTGATCATTCTGTTGACCTGCTTGTCTTATGGCGCGGCTGCGGCTGGCATCTTTGCCGTCGCTCGCATTGCCCTTTAATTCCCGGAGCTGAAAGAAATGGCTGCATACGAATACGAAACGCATGAATATGACGTGGTCGTTGTCGGTGCCGGTGGGGCCGGTCTGCGGGCAACACTGGGTATGGCGGAACAGGGTCTTCGCACGGCTTGCGTAACCAAGGTTTTCCCAACCCGTTCGCATACTGTGGCCGCTCAGGGCGGTATCGCCGCGTCGTTGTCAAACATGGGGCCCGACCACTGGCAGTGGCACATGTACGACACTGTGAAAGGCTCGGATTGGCTGGGCGATACCGATGCGATGGAATACCTAGCTCGGGAAGCGCCCAAGGCTGTTTACGAACTGGAGCACTATGGCGTTCCGTTCAGCCGAACCGAAGAGGGTAAGATCTATCAACGCCCGTTTGGTGGTCACACCACTGAATTCGGCGAAGGCCCGGCAGTCCAGCGCACCTGTGCCGCTGCGGACAGGACCGGCCACGCGATCCTTCATACGCTGTATGGCCAGTCGCTGAAGAACAATGCCGAGTTTTATATCGAATACTTCGCCATCGACCTGATCATGTCCGATGACGGCCAGTGTCAGGGTGTTGTCTGCTGGAAGCTGGACGATGGCACGATGCATGTCTTCAATGCCAAGATGGTTGTGCTGGCGACCGGCGGGTATGGCCGCGCCTATTTCAGCGCGACCTCGGCCCATACCTGCACCGGTGACGGTGGCGGTATGGTGGCCCGCGCGGGCTTGGCGCTGCAGGATATGGAGTTCGTTCAGTTCCACCCGACCGGCATCTACGGATCGGGCTGCCTGATCACCGAAGGCGCGCGTGGCGAGGGCGGTTACCTGACCAACTCGGAAGGTGAACGGTTCATGGAGCGTTACGCCCCCCAGTACAAGGACCTCGCACCGCGCGATTACGTCTCGCGCTCGATGACCTTGGAAATCCGCGAAGGCCGTGGTGTCGGTGCGGAAGGGGATCATATTCACCTGAACCTCAGTCACCTCCCAGCCGAAGCTTTGGCAGAACGTCTGCCCGGCATCTCGGAAAGCGCCAAGATCTTTGCCGGCGTGGATGTCACCAAGGAACCGATCCCGGTTCTGCCAACCGTGCACTATAACATGGGCGGTATCCCCACAAACTATTGGGGTGAAGTTCTGAACCCAACGGCCGAGAACCCGACAGCTGTGGTTCCGGGCCTCATGGCAGTGGGCGAAGCCGGTTGCGCCTCGGTCCACGGCGCGAACCGCTTGGGCTCGAACTCGCTGATTGACCTTGTGGTCTTTGGCCGCGCGGCGGCGATCCGGGCAGGCAAAGTCGTGAATCCTGAAGCTGCGAACCCGGTTCTGAACCAGGCATCGGTCGATAAGGCCTTTGACCGGTTCGACGCGGTGCGCAACGCTAGCGGTTCCATCCCGACCGCCGAGTTGCGGCTTGAGATGCAGAAAACCATGCAGGCGGATGCTGCCGTGTTCCGTACCGCCAAGACCATGGCCGAAGGCGTCGAGAAGATGACGGCAATCGCTGCGAAGATGGACGATCTGAAAGTCACCGACCGGTCGCTGGTCTGGAACAGTGACCTGATGGAAACGCTGGAGCTGTCCAACCTGATGCCCAACGCGCTGACTACGATCGTTGGCGCAGAGGCGCGCAAGGAATCCCGAGGTGCCCACGCGCACGAGGATTTCTCTGCACGTGATGACGAAAATTGGCGTGTTCACACGGTTAGCCGGGTCGAAGGCAACAAGGTCGAGCTCAGCTATCGTCCCGTGATCGTCGATCCGCTGACGACCGAAGACGAAGGTGGCATCAGCCTGAAGAAAATCGCACCCAAGGCACGTACGTTCTAAGGGCTGGTCAGGAATAGGGGCGAGATGGCTGAGTTTTCTTCGACTGATTATTGGCAACGCCGATATGAGCGCGGCAAGACCTCTGGTGCGGGGTCTTACGGGCGTCTTGCTGTCTACAAAGCGAATTTCATCAACACGATGGTCGAGATGGAAGGCGTAAAATCGGTTGTGGAATTGGGATCGGGCGACGGAAATCAGGCGCAATTGTTTGATATCCCGAAATATACCGGTTTGGATGTCTCAGACCTTTGCGTTCGGCGCTGCAATGAAGTTTTTCGATCCCGGCCCAATTGGGTGTTCAAAAACGCTGATTCTGAGGTTGAGCCGCATGACGTATCTCTTTCGCTGGATGTAATTTATCATCTGACAGAAGACAGCGTTTTCGAAAACTACATGCGGCGGCTGTTCGGACTGGCAAAGCGTTTTGTCTGTATCTATTCGTCGGATTTTGACCAGAATCCTTCCAATCAGCATGTGCGCCATCGCCTGTATTCCGCCTGGATTGAAGACTTCATGCCCGGCTGGCAACTCTATTGTGAAGAAGAAAACCCGTTTGCCGTAAAAGGGCATGCTCATGCCTCAAAGAACAGCTTTGCCGCGTTCAAAGTGTTCGAGCAGAGATGAACGAGTGACTGGCACAAGCACCATATCGACCCAGGAAGCCAAGCCTACCGCTTTTGGTCCTTTCAAATGTCGGAAGGGCGTTCAAGTAAGCGCATGTAGTGCTGAAGTGCCAGGCGTATGGCGGTGTATGTTTTGCTGGTGCTCTCAATGACAGTCGAGAAGCTCCAATCCGGGCAAAGCGATCCCAAGATAATCTTGATCGGCTTGAACCGATGTGCGACGACCTCGTTTCACAAGCTGTTTCAGAACAGTGGGATCCCTTCGGTGCATTGGGAAGATGATCAGGGAAAAAACCTTGCCCTTAGAATGGTTACAAACATTGCCATGGGCCGCAGGCCACTGGATGGGTTCGGTGCAATCCGGGCCTTCACCGATATCGCCTTTGTCAATTCGCGCTTCATGTTGGACGGCGCGAGGTTCTTTCGAGAGCTGCACGCGGCTTACCCGGACGCCTTTTTCTTGCTGAACACGCGCAATCGCGATGACTGGATCGCATCCCGTGCCAACCATTCCGGCGGTAGGTACCTTGAGCGATGCTGCAAGGCCAATGGACAAACGGCCGATGAAGTGAAACACGGCTGGGCACATATGTATGATGTGCACCATGCCGAAGTAGAAGCCTATTTCGACGGCAACCCGCGCTTCCTGCGCTTTGATATCGACTGTGACGATCCGCAACGCGTTGCGGACTGGCTCGCGTCGGATTTTGACGTGAACATCGCCCATTGGGGGCATTATAACCGAGGGGCGTCTCAGCGCGCCCGGACAGGCTGAAAGGCGGCCTTGTGCTGAATGGAGAATTGACATGGTTCAACTGACCCTGCCCAAAAATTCCCGGATTATCACCGGCAAGACTTGGCCAAAGCCGGATGGCGCGACCAATGTGCGAAAGTTCCAGATCTATCGCTGGAACCCGGATGACGGACAGAACCCCCGTGTCGATACCTACTTTGTAGATATGGACACGTGCGGGCCGATGGTTTTGGACGCGCTGATCAAGATCAAGAACGAAATCGACCCGACCCTGACATTTCGCCGGTCATGCCGTGAAGGCATCTGCGGCTCGTGCGCGATGAATATTGACGGGATCAACACGCTGGCCTGTATCTATGGCATGGATGAGATCAAGGGCGACGTGAAAATCTATCCGCTGCCGCATATGCCTGTGGTCAAGGACCTTATCCCTGATCTGACCCATTTCTATGCCCAGCATGCGTCGATCATGCCGTGGCTGGAAACCAAGACCAACCGTCCTGCAAAGGAATGGAAGCAGTCGATCGAAGATCGGAAAAAGCTGGATGGTCTCTATGAGTGTGTGATGTGCGCCAGCTGCTCGACCTCGTGCCCGAGCTACTGGTGGAACGGCGACCGGTATCTCGGCCCTGCTGCTCTGTTGCACGCATATCGCTGGATCATCGACAGCCGGGATGAGGCCACGGGTGAGCGTCTGGACGAGTTGGAAGATCCGTTCAAGCTCTATCGCTGCCACACCATCATGAACTGCGCCAAGACCTGCCCCAAAGGTCTGAACCCGGCCAAGGCGATTGCCGAGATTAAAAAGATGATGGTCGAACGCGCGGTATAATAACCTGCACCGAATTGCGGTAAACGCATGTCGATCTTGCAAAATAAGGCGATGTAGCCCCGGCTGCATTGCCTTATTTTTTGGTCAGGGAGGAGCGATGAGTTCGAGTCAGGATCACTCCAATGAATGCAAACACATCCAAACAAAAAATCGACGCTAAAGAGGCGCTGAAACTGCTGGAGCAGGCATGGGCCTACTACACGCCGGAACCGGTTAAAGCCGACAAAGAGCCCGAGCTGTTCGAATACGCAAACGCGGCCTGATCCAATACGACAGCCCTTGAAAAACTTCGGTCAATCGGCAAAGCAGAGGAATGCCTGTTCTTCTGCTTTTGTTGGTCGCCGGAGTGTTCGCCTATTTTTTCTGGCGCTCGCGCCATTCAACGCTGACACGTGATTGTCGCTGGCGACAGGACAGACGTCATGGCATCTGGCGGTGCAACTATTGTGGAGCGGAAATCGCTGCGACGGACCAACCTATGCGATGCCTGAAGGCAAGTGATGGTTGAGAATAGGGCTTTTCGCGAGCCAGAGAATCCGCCACTCTGCACGCCATGACTGGTTCTGAGAATACTGCCCGCCCCCCCGAAGATGCCGAAGCCCGTCGTTCGGTCGCCCCTGTTATTTGTTATCCGAACGATGCCTTGCCGCGACCAGATTTGCCCTGGATGAGATCTGTACGCCAACGGGCAGTCAAAACCGGCGAAGTCCTGGTTCCTCCGCGTGAGGCGTGCTGTTTTGATGTACCTGCCGGGCATTTCTTTCGCATCACATCGGTTGAAGGCCCGCAGGTTGGCGATTTGAACCTGTGGAACCGCAATGATTTATCCGAGCGCTTTTATTCCGGAAAAACGCGGGCTTTGCATGGCACGCACCTGACCACCGGAGAGCGGATGTGGTCCAGTTTCCCACATCTGCGCCCGATGGCCACGATCATAGCGGATACACTGGAATGGTACGGGATCGATGCATACGGGGGATCGGTTCATGACGTAATCGGCACGCGTTGTGATCCATATACGGGCAATTTGCTGTCCGGCACGCAGTATCACCACTGTTGTCATTCCAACCTGACCCGCGCGCTGGCGGATCATCTGAGTATTCCGATGGATGAGGCCGAACCTGTGGTGCACGACGTTCTGAACGTCTTCATGTGTACCGGTTTCACTCGGGATACAGGTCAGTATTTCATGAAAGCATCGCCCGTTCGCCCCGGCGACTATCTGGAGTTCTTTGCTGAGATCGATCTGCTGGGCAATCTCAGCGCTTGTCCGGGTGGGGATTGTTCCTCCGAACATTCCTCGGACACAGCCGCGTGTTTTCCCTTGTTGGTCGAAACATTTGCCGCGACGGTCACAGACCTGGATGGCTGGGAAAGCCCGGCGCGCAATGGCTATGATCGCACGCACGGGCGCTAGGTTCAGCGGGCAACTACATCATTGTCAGCTGCTCGGAAATGCGGCCTGTAGCGCGATTTCCACCATGTCTCCAAAGCTGCTTTCACGTTCCGAGGATGGCAGAGCCTCTCCCGTTAGAAGGTGATCGGAAACGGTGAGAACTGCCAGAGCACGGCATTTGTGGCGCGCTGCAAGGATATAGAGCTCGGCCGCCTCCATTTCGACGCCGAGAATCCCGTGGCGCACCATCTGTTCATTCAGGTCCGGGCGCTCATCATAGAAAACGTCCGAAGAATAAATCCCGCCGACATGGTTAGGGGTTGCTTTGGCAGCCGCCGCCTTTGCGGCCGCCTGCAACAAACTCCAATCGGCGCAGGGTGCAAAGTTCAGTTCTTTCATGATACCGCGTGACGGCGTACTCAGCGTTGTTGACGTCATTGCCAGAATGACGTCTCGTATTTTTACGCTGTCCTGCATTCCGCCACACGACCCAATTCGGATCAGGGTTTTTGCGCCGTAATCGCGAATTAACTCGTTTACGTAAATGGAGAGCGAGGGCATTCCCATGCCGCTACCCTGTATCGTTACAGGATTCCCCTTCCAATTTCCGGTAAACCCAAGCATCCCCCGAACGTTATTGACTTGCTTCACATCGTCCAAAAACGTCTCGGCCGCCCATTTCGCCCGATAAGGATCTCCGGGTAATAGAACGGTTTCTGCAATTTCACCTTTTTCAGCGCCGATATGAATTGTCATTGTTTGTTCCGCCCCGATCAGATTTCAAGATCGGAAATATCGGCACCCGCCTGCAACGCGTCATGCACCCATTTCGGCTTGCGGCCACGACCTGTCCAGGTTTGTTCCGGATTGGCAGGGTTGCGGTATTTTTCTTTTGTTTTCGTGTTCTTGGATGCGCGGGGTGTGTCGCCTGAAAGCTCGGACAGCGAGTATCCGAATTCCGCGGCAGCCTTTTCTGCGGCTTTCAAAGCCTCACGGCGCTCGCGTTTTTCGGCTCCTACCAAGGCTTTTTCGACATCGTCACGCAATGCCAAAAGGTCTTTACGCGACATCTGTTCAAGATTGATCCCCATCATTCATCTCCGAAGGATATTATTTACGGTGCACTTGAGTGCGCACCGTAATTATAACGAATGGTTTATTCCATCCCAAATATCAAAAGGGAAGAAACGGGGAATTAAGGGTCTAAAACCTCAGTTACTCGGCTGCGAGGTTTTTGGGGTCAACCAGTGTTACGATATCGCTCATGATCGCATTAAGTTCAAAGTTTTTGGGGGTGTAAACCTTGGCTACACCCATGGCTTTCAATTTTGCGGCATCGTCATCCGGAATAATTCCGCCAACAACCACGGGAATGTGAGACAAGCCAGCCTTCTGCAGCCGATCCATTACATCTTCGACCAAAGGCAGATGGCTACCGGACAGGATCGACAACCCGATGACATGTGCGTCATCGTCGCGGGCTGAGGTGACAATTTCTTCCGGGGTCAGCCGGATACCCTCATAGCTGATATCCATGCCGCAGTCGCGGGCACGGAACGCGATTTGTTCGGCGCCGTTGGAATGGCCGTCCAATCCCGGTTTTCCAACCAGAAATTTCAGGCGTCGCCCCAGTTTGTCGCTGACGGCATCAACCGCCGCGCGCAGGTCATCCAACCCTTCGGTTTTGTTCGAGACCGATCCGGAAACGCCGGTCGGACCACGATAAGTGCCGAAGACCTTGCGCATCTCTTCGGCCCATTCGCCGGTGGTCACACCCGCCTTGGCAGCGGCAATGGACGGCTCCATGACGTTTGCTCCTGTCTGAGCCGCTTGGCGCAACGCGGCCAAGGTCGCTGCAACAGCCGCTTCGTCCCGCTCAGCCCGCCACGCATTCAAGCGGTCGATCTGTTCCTGTTCCACGGCAGGATCAACGACCATGATGCCGCCATCTTCAGTCTGAAGGGGGGAAGCCTCGCCTTCCATCCATTTGTTCACGCCGACAACGACGGTTTCGTTGCGTTCGATCCGGTTCAGACGTTCGGCGTTGGAATCCACAAGGCGGGATTTCATATACTCAATAGACGCAACCGCACCGCCCATCGAATCCAGGTTCGCCAGCTCTGCCCGCGCGCCTGCTTTCAATTCTTCGACCTTGGCATCAACAGCCGGGTTGCCATCGAACAGGTCATCGAATTCCAACAGATCAGTTTCATAGGCCAGAATTTGCTGCATCCGCATGGACCATTGCTGGTCCCAGGGGCGTGGCAGGCCAAGTGCCTCGTTCCATGCAGGCAACTGCACCGCGCGGGCGCGCGCGCTTTTCGACAGCGTCACGGCCAGCATTTCAATAAGGATGCGGTATACGTTGTTCTCTGGCTGCTGTTCGGTCAGGCCCAGTGAGTTTACCTGCACACCATAGCGGAAGCGGCGGAACTTTGGGTTCTCAACACTATACCGCTGTTGCAGAATTTCATCCCAAAGATCAACAAACGCGCGCATTTTGCACATTTCGGTAACAAAACGGATTCCTGCATTCACGAAAAACGAAATCCGACCACACAGCGCCGGAAAATCTTCGACCGGAACACGGGGGCGCAGCTCGTCCAGCACGGCAATGGCTGTTGCCAGCGCATAAGCAAGTTCTTGTTCCGGTGTCGCGCCTGCCTCTTGCAGGTGATAGGAACACACATTCATCGGGTTCCACTTGGGGACATTGGAATAGCAATACTCAGCCACGTCTGCGATCATCTTCAGCGACGGTTTTGGCGGGCAAACATAAGTGCCCCGGCTCAGATATTCCTTGATCAGGTCGTTCTGGACCGTGCCCTGCAATTTGGAAACGTCAGCGCCTTGTTCCTCGGCCGCGGCGATGTAAAGGGCTAGCAACCAAGGGGCGGTCGCGTTGATCGTCATTGACGTGTTCATCTGTTCCAGCGGAATCTGATCGAACAAAACCCGCATATCGCCCAGATGGCAGACGGGCACCCCGACCTTGCCAACTTCGCCACGTGCCAACGTGTGGTCACTGTCATATCCGGTCTGGGTGGGCAGATCGAAGGCAACCGAAAGACCGGTTTGCCCTTTGGCGAGGTTGCCACGATAAAGCGCGTTCGAGGCCTTGGCGGTGGAATGACCGGCATAGGTCCGGATGAGCCAGGGGCGATCTTTCTGCATCTGCGTCATGAAGGGGCCTCGCGTTTCGGTGGGCAATAAAATTACGTCCTGAGGTTCTAAAGCGCAATTTTCGGGACATGTCAATTCGCTGCGTTGCGGCATCCTGCAATTGTTCAGATTGTGAGCAGCTGCGATTGGTGGCAAGGTGCGGCCATGACGCAAACCGTGGAACTTCCGCTTTGGCTTTTTGTGCTGATCGTGGTCTTTGCCATGGTTACTTTCGCTTCACATTTTCTGTTCCCGTCAGTCCGATGGTTTTTCCGCCGCCGGTTGGAACGTGCCGTGGCGCGTTTGAACCAGCGCCTGCAACGTCCGATCCAACCGTTCAAGCTGGCCCGTCGGCACGACATGATTCAACGGCTGATTTATGATCCGCAGGTTGGTAAAGCGGTTCAGCATCACGCCCTCGAAACTGGAATACCCGAAGCCGTTGCGTCCGAGCAGGCACGCCGCTATGCCCGCGAGATCGTGCCGTCCTTTTCCGCCTTCGCCTATTTCAGTTTTGCGATCCGGCTAGCCCGGCTGTTAAGCAACACGTTCTACGAGGTGCGGCTTAGCTACGAGGACGAAGACGCGGTCAGGACAATCGACCCTGATGCAACCGTTGTTTTTGTGATGAACCACAGAAGCAATATGGACTACGTATTGGTTACATATCTGGCGGCCCCGCACTCTGCTTTATCCTACGCAGTAGGAGAATGGGCGCGGGTTTGGCCGCTGAGCCAGTTGATCCGGGCAATGGGGGCCTACTTTATCCGGCGCAAGTCAGGCAGCGAGCTCTACCGGCAGGTTTTGTCCACCTATGTGCGCCATGCGACCGAAGCCGGTGTTACGCAAGCCATGTTTCCAGAAGGTGGTTTAAGCCTGACAGGAGCGCTCGCCCGCCCAAAGCTTGGATTGCTCAAGTATATAATGGATGGGACGACGTCGCAGGGGCGTGATGTCGTATTCGTTCCTGTCGCTTTGAATTATGACCGCGTGCTTGAAGACACCATTCTGACCCGCGCAGCGTTAGGAACAGAACGTCGTTTTCGGGCCCGGATCGGGGTCATCACGCGTTGGATTCTCAAACAGTTCTGGCGGCGAGTGATCGGGCGTTACAAGCGGTTTGGGCTGGCATCGGTCCGGTACGGAATCCCGATTTCTCTGAAAGAGTTCCGGGCCGAGGGCAGTGATGACATGATGACCGATCTGGCGCGCACATTGATGCAGCGTATCCAGAACGCGATCCCGTTGGTCCCGGCCCCTGCGGCTTGTTTGCTGATACGTGACAATGGGCCGATGGCGGAACAGGATCTGCGGTCCTGTATTCAGGCGATGATGGAACGTGACGGTAAGCAGACCCAAGACAATGCGTCGGCCATATCAAGCGCTTTGGATCAGTTGATTGAACGACGGATACTCAAGCGGCAGGGGCATATTCTTTCCGAATCTGGGCAACGCGGTGATTTGCTGGAGTATTATGCAGCATCTGTACCGGTTTCCGCGCGCCCTTCTGTTTCTGCGTCTGCAAAATAATTTCTGCGACCGCTGGGTCATAAAATTACAATTTTGCATCAAAAACGGTTGCAATATTTCGCGATGGCCAATATTTCATCTGATAAAGCACGCGATTCTGCGTCGCGGCAAAAGTATTGAAAAAGGAGGCCAGCATGGCTTTGGACACCGAAACCGGTATCGCGTCGTATGAGGCACCTGAAAAAGACCTCTATGAAATGGGTGAGATCCCTCCGATGGGATATGTCCCGAAACAAATGTACGCATGGGCCATCCGAAAGGAACGCCATGGCGAGCCAAACACTGCAATGCAGCAGGAAGTGGTAGATGTACCCACGCTGGACAGCAATGAGGTACTTGTTCTGGTGATGGCAGCAGGCGTTAACTACAACGGTGTCTGGGCTGCACTGGGCCAGCCGATCAGCCCCTTCGATGGCCACAAGGCACCGTACCATGTCGCAGGCTCTGATGCATCGGGTATCGTCTGGGCTGTTGGCGACAAGGTCAAGCGGTGGAAGGTTGGCGATGAAGTTGTCATCCACTGCAACCAGGACGATGGCGATGACGAAGAATGCAACGGCGGCGACCCAATGTACTCGACCAGTCAGCGGATCTGGGGCTATGAAACACCTGACGGCTCGTTCAGCCAGTTCACACGCGTGCAAGCTCAGCAGTTGATGCCGCGCCCCAAGCACCTGACCTGGGAAGAAGCGGCGTGCTACACGCTGACACTAGCGACAGCTTACCGTATGCTGTTTGGTCACGAACCGCACGACCTGAAACCGGGTCAGAACGTTCTGGTCTGGGGTGCCTCGGGCGGTCTGGGGTCTTATGCTATCCAGTTGATCAACACATCCGGGGCAAACGCGATCGGGGTGATTTCGGACGAAAGCAAGCGCGATTTCGTCATGGGTCTGGGCGCAAAAGGGGTTTTGAACCGCCGCGACTTTAATTGCTGGGGCCAACTGCCCACGGTCAATACGCCTGAATACGCCGAGTGGTTCAAAGAGGCCCGCAAGTTCGGCAAGGCGATCTGGGATATCACCGGCAAGGGCAACAATGTCGACATGGTGTTCGAGCATCCGGGCGAAAGCACCTTCCCGGTCTCGACCTTCGTGGTGAAAAAAGGCGGCATGGTTGTGATTTGTGCGGGGACGTCCGGGTTCAACTGCACATTCGACGTACGTTACATGTGGATGCACCAGAAACGCCTGCAGGGTTCGCATTTTGCCCATCTGAAACAAGCGGCAGCGGCGAACAAGCTGATGGTCGAGCGCCGTCTGGACCCCTGTATGTCCGAGGTGTTTGCCTGGAACGACCTTCCGGAAGCACATATGAAAATGCTGCGGAATGAACACAAGCCGGGCAACATGTCTGTGCTTGTTCAGGCGCCGCGTACCGGGCTGCGCACACTCGAAGAAGTTTTGGACGCAGGCTGAAACAGTTCAGGACCTTAGACAAAAACCACCCGCGAATCGCACTGCCGGTTCGCGGGTGGTTTGCTGTTTGCAGACCTTTTTCATGGTTTCAAATGCTTGCGATTATTACTCCCGCTATTTTTGGGGAGTAGAAACCGGTGAATAGGTCGAAAAAGATCATACATGTTATGGTTGTGTTAACGCTTCGTTAACTGTTTCAGAGAGACCCTGATGGCGCAAAATGAGTGGATATTGGACGTACTATCGGACCTCAACGCTTTTGCCGTTGCGAATGGGTTGAGCGCGCTTGCAGAACAGCTTGATGATACAAGGCTGATTGCGGCGGCCGAGATCGCGTCCCTAAAGAACGAGGCACGGGCGCCCGCGGATGGGAACGAAAACCGATTTGGGTCAAATCCTTCAGGATTTGGAAAACACCAGCACGCTTGAAGAGCTCAGCACCGTTGCCGAATGTCTGCGAGACACTTTGAAGGTCGCACATCTGACATATCACTGGGTTGACGGCGCGGGGGACCAATACGGCTATACGACCTACTCAGACGCCTGGGACGAACGATACAGGGAAAAAAACTATCATCGTATTGATCCTGTAATTCTGGGGTGTTTCCAGCGATTTCACCCGGTTGACTGGAAGTCTCTGGACTGGTCCAGCAAGGTGGCCAAATCATTCCTTCAGGATGCCCACGACCATGGGGTCGGCAATCAGGGATACTCGATCCCGATCCGAGGGCCAAACGGCCAGTTCGCTCTTTTTACCGTTAACCATAGTTGCGACGATCAAACTTGGCAGACCTTCATCTCGACCTTTGGGCGCGAGTTGATTCTTGTTGCGCACTATATCAATCGCAAAGCGCTGGAGTTTGAAAAAGACAGGCAACCGGATGCAACGCGCAGCCTGTCGCCCCGTGAAATCGACGCCATTACCCTTTTGGCACTGGGTTACAGCCGCGCTCAGGTGGCGCATTCCCTGTCGATTTCCGAACACACGTTACGCGTTTACATTGAAAGCGCCCGATCGAAACTCGGAGCCCTTAACACGACCCACGCAATAGCAACGGCACTCAGCCGGGGATTAATAGTCGTTTAAGGGCAAAGCGTCCTCAAAACGCAATATTAACCACGACTCTGTACCCCCTTCGTTCCTGCACAGGACGACAAGGGGAAAAGTCATGTTGCGTTATCTATATGCCGATGAGTTACACAGATTTCCGACTCTGGCTGAGGGGATGTTCAAGGATCGCGCAGATCAGTTCAAAACCCGGTTGGGGTGGGACGTCCATGTCAACAAAAAAGGAGAAGAGCGGGATGAGTACGACGACCTCAACCCGCTTTATGTCATCTGGGAAGAACCGGATGGCAGCCATGGTGGGTCAATGCGGGTATTGCCGACAACCGGCCGGGTAATGATCAATGAGGTGTTTGGGCATCTCAACGGTGGAAAGCCGATTTGCAGCCCTCTGATCTGGGAGGTGACCCGGTTCTGCCTGTCCCGCACAGCCAGCCCGCACACTGCCGGGGCCATCATGCTCAGCGGCGGTGAGATGATGGAGGGCTTTGGCCTGACGCATATTGCCGGTGTATTTGATGCCCGCATGATCCGGATCTATCGTCTGATCGGGTCGTCCCCCGAGGTTCTTGGAACCCAAGGCACAGGGCGTGACCAGATCTCGGTCGGGCTATGGCCCTATTCAGCGGATGATTGCAACCGCGTGGCCGAACGGGCGGGCATCCCGCGTGAGCTTTCGCGCATGTGGTTCAATGCAGCTTTCGGGCGATCCAAACTGCACCGATTTGCCCTGTCTGCCTAAGGACCGGAAAACGCAAATCCGCATCTGGTGATGGTTGGCGCGGCCCTGTAGGGTCGCGCCATGTCTTTGCCGAATGTGACCTTCTCAGATGATCAGGCCGCCGCGTATGACAGCATCGCCGAGATGCTGCGCTCAGCCGGTGTCGACCTGGAGGACGATGCCCTTCTGAAACTGCCGGGGGCAGGGAAGTCTGGCGTGATGGCTGTGATCGGCAAGGCCGGGTCCGGCAAGACGTTGCTGTTGGCCAAACTTTACAAAGCGCTGGCTGAGACCGGTGTTCAGGTCGTGTCCGGCGACTACGAAAGTCGTAAATCCAGAGACAAGCGCAGCCTTGCTATTCTGGCCCCTACGAACAAAGCCGCAAGTGTTCTGCGCCTTCGAGGTGTTCCGGCAACCACAATTCACCGCATCCTTTATACGCCGGTCTATGACCCGGAATACGAGCGTATCGCCGAATGGCTGGCCGGAAATGACGAGCGCCCCGAGATCGAAGGTCTGACAGACGAAGCTTTGGACCGTGCTGCTGCGTTTTATCGTAACAACAAATCGATTCCCGGAGCGCTGGCCGCTGCCGGATTGCGCGGATCTGACTTCATTACAGGTTGGAAACGCCGCGAGGAACCGCTGGACATCGGGTTTGTCGACGAGGCGTCGATGCTGGATGATCGTCAGTTCGAAGACCTGAAAGAGATATTCCCGACCCTTCTGCTGTTCGGTGATCCCGCACAGCTGGCTCCGGTCAATCAGTCCGGCAGCATGGTGTTTGAAGCCTTGCCCGAACCACGAAAGCTGACGCTTCAGCGGGTACATCGGCAAGACGCGGATAACCCGATCCTGGACCTGGCGCACGCTCTTGCCAATCCGTCGATGGGATTTGAAGAATTTGAGCGTTTGGTCGAAGACACCGCCCGCCGGGATGACAGGGTCGTTTGGGGGCAGCGGGTCGAAGTTGATCTGATGGCGCGCAGCCCGGTTCTGGTTTGGCGCAACGCCACGCGCATTCGTTTGATACAGGCGTTCAGGCAAGTTCATGGCGCACCGGATACGGAGCTTTTGGAAGGTGAGCCGCTGATCTGCGACGGGATCGAGTTGCCGTTGAAGCACCGCAAAAAGCGGTTGGATCTTGAGGCGCGCGGCCTGATCAAGGGGGCCCAGGTTGTCTATCTTGGTCCCGGTCGCAAGCCGGGGTTTTCTCGCTTGCATGTGATCGGGGCCGAAGACCCACAGGTCAGCGCCGCGTCGATTGTCCAGATCGAAAAACCGGATGAGGAAGAGCCCTTCATTCCTTTTGCCGCCCGTATGGGGGCGACGTTTTTGCACGGGGCTGCGGTGACGATACACAAGGCACAAGGATCACAGTGGGACACGGTTCAGGTGTTTGCCCCTGACATTTACGCCGCCGCCCGGATGGGCCGTACTGAGGCCGGGCAGCCTTTGTGGAAGCGTTTGGCTTATGTCGCGATCACCCGCGCACAGGAGCGTTTGATCTGGGTGGTTCGCAATCGATTGTCAAAACCCACCCACCCGTTGCAGATAGATGATTTGCGCGCGGTCCCCGCAGTTTCACTCGCACTGGAGGCAGAAGAGACATGGGTTCCATAATCGTAACTGGTGCAAGCTCTGGCATCGGTCGGGCCACCGCCGAGCTTTTTCTGGCGCAGGGCTGGACGGTCGGGCTGCTGGCGCGCAGCGCGGACAAGCTGAATGCCCTCGCGCAAGAATACCCGGCGGCCATAGCAATGCCCGCCGATGTGACCGACCCGGACGCAGTCAAACAAGCGTTCCACGCCTTCATGGATCGGACAGGGCGACTTGATGTTCTGTTTAACAACGCTGGTATTTTTGCCCGCGGGGGCACAATCGACGAAATCGCGTTGGACGATTGGTATCAAACCGTCAACGTCAACTTGAACGGTATGTTTCTATGCGCGCGTGAGGCCTTTGGGATCATGCGTCATCAAAGCCCGCAGGGCGGGCGGATCATCAATAACGGCTCGATTGCAGCGCATGTTCCGCGTCCGAATTCTGTACATTATTCGGCGACCAAACATGCCATTACGGGGCTGACGCGCAGCCTTTCACTGGATGGACGATCCTTTGGAATTGCATGTGGTCAGATCGATATCGGCAACGCACGCACGCAGATGGTTCAGGATCTGGTGGATGCGGCGCAGGCGGCAGGCCAGACGCCGGACCCAACCATGGCGGTTGAAGATGCCGCGCGTTCCGTTCTGCATATGGCCACCCTGCCGCCCGAGGCGAATGTGCAGTTCATGACGGTCATGGCCACGACCATGCCCTATATCGGCAGGGGGTGAGTGTCAGTTTTCCCGCAACAGTCGGAACGCTGTCGACGCGCCCCAACCCGCGGCAATTGCGATAACCAATGACATCAGCCCGTACCAAACGGGTTGCTGACGGGACATATTGTACAGAAACCGCTCCAACCCGACTTTGCGGACGTCGATTTTGGTTTCGTATTGCGATACAACCTCTCCTCCGCGGGTCAGGAAGATCCGAGCTGAGTAATCCCCTTCGGTCAGGTCCGCAGGCATGTCAATTGACGTCCGGAACAAGGTTTGTTCGTCCACGGCCACAGTGTTCTCGCGGATGGAATACAGCTGTTCAGATTCACGGATACGGATCACGGCATCTGCAAAATCCTGAGCACCACGGATGTGCATCGCCGCTCCGACCGACCGGATCGCGCGTTCGATCGAAATGCGGTGACGCAGGTCTTCGGTATCGGTCAGAATTTGATCCAACGGTTCGCTGGTGGCAACTGCGTAGAAACTTGGTGCCAGGTCGACCAGAACGCTATCGGTGTTTACCCAAATCCCAAGCTTTCGCTCTTTGCGGCGAACCGTTACGGGCTCGGACGGGCCTGCAACCGCTACAATAACCGCGACTGGTGGGCCTGGCGGAATGGGTGATTCCCGTTTGATGGCCCCGAAAATGAGGATCTCAGACCCGTCAAAGTCGGCAGTGATCGCAACACGATCCTGGCTGAGGCCCAGGACGACCTGCTCTTCATCGGCTGCGGCGGGCAGGCAGAACAGGCACAAAGCGGCAAAGACATAGCGCAGCATTCTTAATGCCCCCCGCTGTTGCCAAGCGAATAAAGCTCGGATGGTTCAAGAAGCAAATCAAGGGCCAGCTTGCCGCAGACGACCAGAACCAGCGCCGCCAACAGAACGCGTAGTTGTTCTGCCGGCATGCGCGAACCGATTACGGTTCCGATCTGGGCGCCAATGACGCCCCCGACCAGCAGCAAAACCGCCAGGACAATGTCCACTGTATAGTTGGTGGTCGCGTGCAGCATCGTGGTAAATGCGGTTACGAAGATGATCTGAAACAACGATGTGCCGACAACGACTTTCGTGGGCATTCCCAGCAGGTAAATCATCGCCGGGACCATGATGAAGCCGCCACCGACCCCCATAATCGCGGACAAGACCCCGACGCTTAGACCAACTACAACCGGTGGAATGACCGAGATATAAAGACCTGATGTGCGAAAGCGCATCTTGAAGGGCATCGAATGAACCCAGCCACGTTGGCGGCGCTTGGCTGGAGCTGCCCCGCCTTTCTTGGCTTTGCGCAGCGCCCTCAGGCTTTCGATGAACATCAGGCTGCCAATGATACCAAGGAAGACCACGTAACAAAGGGTTACCAGAAGGTCGACTTGGCCCAGGCTTTTTAGATAGTTAAAGACAACAACGCCCAATGCAGCCCCGACCAGACCGCCTATCAACAAAACCGTACCCATCTTGAGGTCAACGGTCTTTCGTCGAAAATGGGCAAGCACCCCGGAAAAGGACGATGCAACAATCTGATTGGCCTCTGTCGCAACCGCAACAGCCGGTGGTATGCCAATGAAAAACAGCAGCGGCGTCATGAGAAACCCGCCGCCGACCCCGAACATCCCCGACAGAATTCCAACCATTCCACCCAGACCAAGGAGTAGAAATGCATTTACCGAGACTTCGGCTATGGGCAGGTAAATATGCATGATACCGTCACTTTGCGCTGGGTCTTGGCTTGCCTTCTATCAAACTCGAATTCAAGAGCGGTTATTGTCGTGTGGTACGGGGAAAACAACATCATACCCCTCCAGGCTCTGCCAGAGAAAAGATCTCCAACGGCGGCAATAAAAGGTCAAATCCGATCTTTCCGGCAACGCCCATGACCAGCAACGCCAACAAAATGCGCAGCTGTTCGGCTTTCAGACGTGCACCGATCTGCGTCCCCAATTGCGCGCCCAGAACGCCGCCAAGCAACAAGAACAGGGCAAGCACTATGTCGACGCTGAAATTTGTCGACGCATGTATCATGGTTGTGAAACCGGCGACGAAAATGATCTGGAACAGGGATGTCCCGATAACCACTTTGGTCGGAATGCCAAGAACATAGATCATCGCGGGTACCATGATGAACCCGCCGCCGACACCCATGATCGCTGACAGGATGCCAACACCAAACCCGACCAGAGCAGGTGGTATGACCGAGATGTACAGGCTTGATGCCCGAAACCGCATCTTGAAGGGCAGTGCGTGAACCCATGTACGCTGGCGTCGCTTGGGGGCAGGTTGATACCCGGACTTTCTGGCTTTTCGGATGGCGGCAAGGCTTTCAATGAACATCAGGGTTCCGATGGCCCCCAGAAACACGACATAACAAATCTGTACAGCCAGATCGACCTGTCCGAGATGCTTGAGAAAATTGAAAACCACCATACCCAGGGCCGCGCCAAACAACCCTCCGGTCAGCAAAACGCTTCCCATTTTCAGGTCCACGGTCTTGCGCCTGAGATGCGCCAACAATCCCGAAATGGAGGAAGCGACAACCTGATTGGCTGATGTCGCAACGGCAACCGCCGGGGGAATGCCGATAAAAAACAGCAGCGGAGTGATCAAAAATCCTCCGCCGACACCGAACATGCCAGATAAAACACCGACGACCCCACCGATCCCCAACAGCAGGAATGGGCTGACAGAAACTTCGGCTATGGGAAGGTATACGTGCATACCCTCTTAGAACGGTTGCGGCATGCAAAATCAACTCTGCATGCCGCCTTGCAGCGAACAGGACTGAAACTCCATTCGGAACTGGCCTTATCAGCGCTCTTTGATGTAGGGCTCTCCGCCTGCCCGTGGTGGCACGGCCTTGCCGACAAAACCGGCCAGAATAACAACTGTCAGGATATAGGGCAGGGCGTCCATCACCTGGACCGGAATCACTACGCCACCAAGATCGATGTTTTGGAACCGAAGTGCTACCGCCTGAAGCAGGCCAAACAGCAAACAGGCCCACATGGCGTGCCACGGGCGCCATTTGGCAAAGATCAAGGCGGCCAGCGCAATAAAGCCACGACCAGCGGTCATTTCCTTGACGAACCCCGCCTGCAAAGCCGTCGCCAGATAAGCGCCCGCGATACCACAAAGTACGCCACAGATCGCGACGGCTGCGAAGCGCAGGCCAACCACGGATACACCTGCCGTGTCGACGGCTGCCGGGTTTTCACCCACAGCCCGCAGGCGCAGGCCGAACCGTGTGCGGAAAAGCACCCACCACGTTGCTGGAACCATCAGGAATGCCACATAAACAAGGATCGAATGGCCCGAGAGCAGTTCGGAATAGATCGGGCCGACAATCGGAACCCCTCCAAGCGCATCGGCAAATGGAAAGTTGATAGGCTCGAACCGGCCGCCACCAAAGAGCGAGGGCGTTCGACCGCCCTGTTGGAACCAGCTTTGGGCGACAAGAACTGTCAGGCCCGAGGCGAGAAAGTTTATTGCGACACCCGAAATCAGCTGGTTGCCCCGGAAGGTTATCGATGCCAACCCGTGCAGCCCTGACAGCGCCAATGAGGATCCGATGCCTGCCAGCAAGCCCAGCCAGACTGAACCCGTAACCGCCGCGACAGCCGCAGAAAAGAACGCAGCCACGAGCATTTTGCCTTCCAGCCCGATGTCGAAAATGCCAGCCCGTTCCGAATACAGACCGGCCAAACAGGCCAGCAAAAGAGGCGTGGATAGGCGGATGGTCGAATCCAGAACCTGGATGAGGGTTACAAAGAAGTCCATTACTCTGCCCTCTTCCGCATACCAAGGAACAGTTTCTCAAGCGGCATCCGTACCATGTTGTCCAGCGCACCGGTGAACAGGATCACCAGCGCCTGAATGACTACGATCAGCTCGCGCGGGATCGATGCCCACAGGGCCAGTTCCGCCCCGCCCTGATACAGGAACCCGAACAAAAGCGCGGCCAGCAATACGCCGAAAGGATGTGAGCGCCCCATAAGGGCCACGGCAATCCCGATGAACCCAGCGCCTTCGGTCGAGTTCAGGACAAGGCGCTCCGCCTCGCCCATGACGTTATTGATGGCCATCAAACCTGCCAGCGCACCCGAGATCAGCATCGCAACAATAGTAATGCGAACCGGTGAGATACCGGCATAGACCGCGCCGGTTTCAGAGTGGCCATAAGCTCGGATTTCATAGCCCAGCCGGGTCCGCCAGATCAGCGCCCAGACGACGACACAGGCCAGCAACGCGATGAAGAATGTAATGTTTACCGGAGCCCCCCGGAACACCACGTTTTCTGCGGTCGAGAACATTGACTGGAAAGTTGGCAGATGGACGGTTTCGGGGAATCGCGCGGTTGCCGGGTCCTGCGACCCTTGCGGGCGCATGATGTTGACCAACATGTAGTTCAGAAAGGCAGCGGCAATGAAATTGAACATGATCGTGGTAATCACGATATGGCTGCCGCGCTTGGCCTGAAGATAGGCTGGGATAGCGGCCCAAAACGCACCGAACAGCATTGATGCCGCGCAGGCCGCAAGCAATGCAATGCTCCAATGCGGCCAGTCGACGTACAGGCAAACCATGGCCACCCCAAGACCGCCCAACATCGCCTGACCTTCGCCACCAATGTTGAACAAGCGGGCGTGGAATGCGACGGCGACCGCAAGGCCGGTAAACATGAAGTTTGTCGCGTAATAGAGCGTATAGCCCCAGCCATAGGTTGACCCCAACGCGCCTGTAACCATCAGCTTAACAGCTTCGACGGGGTTTTCTCCGATGGCGAGGATGACTAGCGCAGACAGGAAAGCGGCCAGCAACAGACTGATCAGCGGGATCAGAACGACATCGGCCCATTTAGGCATTTTTTCCATCCTACGCGGCCTCTCCTGCAACACCGGCCATCAGCAGGCCAAGTTCTTTTTCATCTGTTTCGCTGGGCAGGCGTTCGCCCATGATATGCCCGTCGAACATCACTGCGATCCGGTCGGACAGCGAGAAGATCTCTTCCAACTCAACCGAAACCAGCAGGATCGCCTTGCCTTGGTCGCGCAGGGCAACGATCTGCTTGTGAATGAACTCGATCGCACCAATATCAACGCCACGTGTCGGCTGGCCGACCAGCAGCAGGTCAGGGTTTCGCTCGATTTCGCGGGCAACGACGATTTTCTGCTGGTTCCCGCCCGAAAAGCTCTTGGCGGCAAGCCAAGGATCCGGTGGCCGAACATCGAATTTCTCGATCTTGGCTTCGGTATCAGCGCGCAGCGCGGAATTGTCCATGAACAGGCCACGCTGATAAGCGGGGTCCCGGTGATAGCCAAAGGCCACGTTCTCCCACGCGTGGAAATCCATAATCAGGCCTTCGCGCTGACGGTCTTCGGGCACATGCGCGATGCGCTGTGCACGACGCGCCTGACCGTCTGATCCGGCACCGCTTAGTGCCAGCGGTTCGCCATTCAGCTTGATCGAGCCTTGTCCCGGACGCATCCCGCCCAGAACCTCTAGCAACTCCGACTGTCCATTGCCCGCCACACCGGCAATGCCAACGATCTCACCGGCACGAACGGTCAGGTCGATACCTTTAACCCGTTCAACACCAGCGGAATCAAAAACGCTCAGCTTTTCGATCTCAAGGATGGGTTTGCCCGGCGTAGCAGGCACCTTGTCGACTTGCAGCAAAACCTTACGGCCTACCATCAGTTCGGCCAGTTCTTCAGGGCTGGTGTCTGAAGTTTTCACCGTAGCCGTCATCTGCCCACGGCGCATGACCGAAACGGTATCGGTGTTTTCCATGATTTCGCGCAGCTTGTGGGTGATCACGATGATCGTTTTCCCTTCGGCTCGCAGACGATCCAGGATACGGAACAGCTGGTCAGCCTCTGCCGGGGTCAGAACGCCAGTCGGTTCATCCAGAATCAGAATCTCGGCCTTGCGATACAATGCCTTCAAAATTTCGACACGCTGCTGCATCCCCACACCGATCTCATCAATGCGTTTGTCGGGGTCAACGAACAGTTCGTATTCTTCTTCCAGTTCTTTCAGTTCTTTGCGGGCCTTGGCCAGAGACGGAGCCAGAAGGCCGCCATCTTCGGCACCCAGAACGATGTTTTCCAGAACAGTGAAATTCTCCACCAGCTTGAAGTGCTGAAACACCATCCCGATGCCCGAGGCGATAGCCGCCTGGCTGTCAGGGATTTCGGTCTTTGTCCCGTTGATCCAAATTTCACCTTTGTCGGCTTTGTAAAAGCCGTAGAGGATGCTCATCAGCGTGGATTTGCCCGCACCGTTTTCACCGATGATCCCATGGATCGTACCGGGGGCGACGCTGATTGAGATGTCTTTGTTGGCCTGAACCGGCCCAAAGGATTTGGAGATCCCTTTGAGCTCAATGGCGGGGACGGTCATGTCTTACCCTCAACTGCCGAAAAGCCCATCCGGCAGGTGGCACGGATGGCAGAGTGGATGGCGGGGCGGAAGGGTTCCTTCCGCCCCGCGCGATATCAGAACTGCAGTGCGGGGCAGCTGTCGTTTTCGTAATAGCTGACAACGGTGATATCGCCGTTGATGATGGCTTTGCGGGCTTCTTCCACCGCATCGTTCATTTGGACCGAAACAAGCTCTTTGTTGTTATCGTCCATGGCGACGCCTACACCTTCTTCGGCCAGTCCCATGGTGAACACGCCGGTTTCTACGGCGTCACCTGCTTTCATCGCGTCATACACCGCGACGTCCACACGTTTCAGCATCGACGTCAGGACCTTGCCCGGATGCAGGTGGTTCTGGTTGCTGTCCACGCCGATCGACAGGATGCCTTCGTCGGCTGCCGTTTGCAGAACGCCAACACCTGTACCGCCAGCCGCGGCATAGATCACGTCAGCACCCTGGCTGATCTGTGCTTTTGTAAGTTCCGAACCTTTTACCGGGTCGTTCCATGCCGCAGGGGTGGTGCCGGTCATGTTGGCGACAACATTGATGTCCGGGTTCACGGCTTTGGCGCCTTGTGCGTATCCGCAACCAAAGTGGCGGATCAGCGGAATGTCCATACCGCCGATAAAGCCAACGGTTCCCGATTTCGATGCCATCGCTGCCATCATGCCAACCAGGTACGATCCTTCATGCTCGGCAAAGCCGATCTGGCGGATGTTGGGGATGTCCAGCCAGTTCACGTCGACAGCCACGAATTTGGTTTCAGGATAATCGCCTGCAACGGCCGACAACGGATCGGCCATACCAAAGCCCATGGTGATGATCGGATTGGCACCTGATTCTGCGAAACGGCGCAGAGCCTGTTCGCGCTGTGCTTCCGACTGGATCTCGATCTCGCGGTACTCGCCGCCGGTCTCATCGGCCCAACGCTGCGCGCCATTATACGCGGCTTCGTTGAAAGATTTGTCGAACTTGCCGCCCAGGTCAAAGATCAGCGCCGGTTCGGCGAAAGTTGCACCTGCGGTCAGAGCGACAGCAGCGGCAGCACCCATCAAGGATTTCATCAGGGTCATTTAAGTCTCCCATTTTTTTTGTTGGCACGAGGTAAGATTAGCCCCGTTTACCCACTTTTAGCGAGCATAAGTGTTGTGATGGCGGGAATTAAGGACGTTTGCAACCGTGATGGTCAATTGATTTCTGACCAAATGGTCTAAAAAATCTTTGGTTGCCGTTAGGGCAGTCGGCGTTCCATCACGAGAGCATCGATATTTGGGCCTGTTTTTCTGGAATAATAACCCTTGCGCTGACCGCACTGGCGATACCCGCATCGCCAGTACAAAGCGATTGCTGCAACATTGTCGGCAGCGACGTCCAGAAAAGCGCGGTTTGCCTGCAAAGTGACTGCCCGGTCGTGCCAGTCGTGCATCGCCTGTGACCCGAGCCCTTGTCTTTGAAACGCTGGGTGAGTCGCAATCGTCAGCAACTCTGCCTCACCCGCGATCACCTGAAACAGGACAAAGCAACGGTCATCCCCGACGTAATCAGTGAACCGGTTCTCCAAAAGGCTGGCGAACTCATCGGCAGTCCATGGGCGTGACTGGGTGAACGCCGCTGCATGTGTCGCTGCCATCTCGTAAGGCGTCATTGGTCCAGCAACACAGGCGGCACATCTCGGGACGGGGCCGCGTCCGCAGGTCTGACATATAGCGGGGCTGGAGGCGCACTGACGCTGTGCCATCGTCTTGCGGCAAGTCTGGCAACGGCTTGTACCTGCAATGCGGGGTCGGGGCAGACATACAAAGGCCCATGCTGTTCGGCCTCGCCCAAAGGCAACAGGCAAGGGCCGGTTCCGGGAAGTTGTACATACACCTGTTCGCGCGGCGCAGGGATGGCTGGACGTTGGCTCTCTTCTGCCAGTTCAATCAGAGCATCGAATCCAGAAACACCCACCGCGGGGACGCCAAGGCCCAAGGCAAGGCCCCGGGCGGCAGAGACCGAAATGCGTATACCCGTGAAATTGCCGGGCCCAATCCCAACACCGATTGCGTCCAGATCGGCCCATACGCAACCGGCTTCGGTCAGTACTTCTTGCAACAAGGGTATCAACCGTTCGGCCTGGCCGCGTGCCATGTCTTCGACACGGGATATTGCGATCACACCGCCACGCAACAAAGCGGCCGCGCAATGCGCGGCCGATGTATCAAATGCCAGGATCGTCGGGTCAGACGGCAACTGGTCGAACCTCGGTCACTTCAGGGATGTAGTGGCGCAGCAGGTTTTCGATACCCATCTTCAGTGTCAGGGTCGATGACGGGCACCCCGCGCAGGCACCCTGCATGTGCAGATAGACCACGCCGCGATCAAAGCCATGAAAGGTAATGTCGCCACCATCCTGTGCCACGGCCGGGCGCACGCGGCTGTCCAGCAGATCTTTGATCTGATTGACGATTTCCGCATCTTCTCCGGTATGTTCGGCATGACCCGAGGCCGCTGCCGCGTCGGCACCCATGACAGGCTGGCCGGATTGATAATGCTCCATCACTGCGCCAAGAATTGCAGGTTTGATGTGATCCCACTGAACTTCGTCGGATTTGGTCACAGTGACAAAGTCGTTTCCAAAGAACACACCGGTCACACCGTTTACCGCAAAGATTCGTTTGGCCAGTGGGGACTTATCACCAGCCTCGGCTGTCGGGAAATCCGCGGTTCCAGCCTCAAGCACCGTTTGGCCGGGCAGAAATTTCAATGTGGCCGGGTTTGGGGTGGATTCGGTCTGGATGAACATGAGGCAGCTCCGTCTGAGGTGTTTCTGATATGCGCTCAGGGGTCGGAGAAGTCAATATTTGGAACGATTCTAAATCGTGAGCGAGTAACGAATCGCCTCATCCAGCCGGTCATCTCCCCAAAACAGCTCTGCCCCCGCCACAAAACTCGGTGCGCCGAACAGGCCAAGTGCTTTTGCGCGCGCGGATTGCTCGAACAGCGCAGCTTTGATGCTCGCATCTTTTCGGCGATTCATCACTGCCGCAGGCAGATCTGCCATCTTCAGGCAATCCTCAAGCACGTCTTCGTCGGAGATGTCCCGTCCGTCCCCGAATTCAGCGCTGAAGACAGCCTTTGCGAAGGCAACCCGTTCCTCACCATGCGCAAGGGCCAAAGTCAGGCGCGCTGCGGTGAGGGAGTTTTGCGGGAACGGGTCAGGCCGAACTAACGGCAGCCCGCGTGCGCTGCAAAGACGTTCCATGTCACGCCACATATAGCGCCCTTTGGCCGGATACAGGTTGAACGGCGATGTGCGCCATCCCTGATCCGCGAAAATCGGCCCCAACAGAAAAGGTTGCCAGTCGACCGAGACACCTGTGCTCCGTGCGGCCTGTTCGATTCGCATCGCGCTGAGATAGGAATAGGTCGAGGCGAAGTCGAACCAGAACTGCAACGTCTTCGCCACGTTCGATCCTCAGGTGATTTCTTCCAGCTTTTCCTTGCTCAGATCACCGGGAACAATCGTTATCGGGATCGGCAGGCTGCCAGAGTTCTTTGTGAGCTGGGTCACCAGCGGGCCGGGGCCTTTCTTGTCAGTTCCCGCCCCAAGAACGAGAACGCCGATCTCAGGGTCAGACTGAACATGTTCGATGATCTGCGGCACCGGATCACCTTCGCGAATGGCCAGTTCAGGTTCTACATTCTGTTTGTCGCGCATCCATTTGGCGAAGACTTCGAAATGGGCATGGATACGTTCCCGGGCTTCTTCGCGCATGGTTTCGGCAACACCGATCCAGTGATTGAACTCGTCCGGCGGAATAACCGACAAGATCGTCACGCCGCCACCTGTATGCGCGGCACGCATCGCGGCGAACCGCATTGCGTTCAGGCATTCACGGCTGTCATCCAGAACAACTAAGAACTTACGCATGGGTGTCCTCTTCAATTTTAAGAGATCATGCCCGAGCGTTTGCGTGCTGGCAACTCGGACACGTTCATGTCGATTACTAGCGTTCGCTTGCAGCCCAGTCCCAGTAAAGTGCGCGGGCACGGCGGGCAATTGGACCAACCTGAAACTGTGTGTCTTCTAGCGCAGTCACAGGTGTGATCTTGCTCATATTGCCGGACATGAAAACCTCGTCCGCCTGGTGAAAATCCTCGAAACCCAAGACCGTTTCATGAACTGTAACACCATCCTCGCGCAGATTCTTGATATGTCGCGCCCGCGTGATCCCTGCCAAAAATGTGCCGTTGGGGATCGGGGTAAAGACCTCGCCATCCTTGACCATGAAGATGTTGGCTGTTGCCGTTTCGGCCACATTGCCCATCGCGTCAGCGACCAGTGCGTTCGAGAATCCCTTTGAGCGCGCCTCTTGCAACATGCGCGCATTGTTGGGGTAAAGGCACCCGGCTTTGGCGTTGACCACTGCTGATTCCAGTACCGGGCGACGGAACCGCGTGGTCGACAGCGTGGCTGAAGCCGTTTCCGGTGCCATCGGGATTTCTTCCAGACAGATGGCAAACCCTGTGCTGTTTTCCTGCGGAACGATTGCCGTGCTGTCGCCATCAATGCCCCAATACATCGGGCGGATATAAACAGCTGTGTCAGGGCTGTAGGCTTGCAACCCTTCATGCACCAATTCGACCATCTGTTCGGTTGTCATGGTGGGTGTCAGCATCAGGGCTTCAGCGGACCGGTTCACCCGGGCGCAATGGGCGTGCAGATCAGGGGCCAGCCCGTCGAAATAGCGGGCACCATCGAATACGGATGATCCAAGCCAGGCCCCATGATCCGCTGCGCGCATGATGGGTGTATCCCCGTCATGCCATTGGCCCTGAAAGTAGGTCCGGATGTTTTTGCCGGTTGCCATGACGCCCTCCTCTGGTTCAGGCAGACCCTAGGTGGGCGTCAGGCGAAGGTCCAGTGCATTCAGCGTGATGCCGATCCGACCATACCGACGATTTCATAGGTCTTTTGCAGGATCGGAGCAGCGATCTGGCGGGCGCGTTCGGCCCCGTGAGCCAGAATCCGGTCAATCTCGGCCTGTTCTCCCATAAGGCGCGACATCTCAGTCGAGATTGGGGCCAGCTTGGCGACCGCCAGATCAGCCAGCATCGGTTTGAAATCACCGAACTGCTTGCCGCCAACTTCGGCCAGAACCTGCTCGATGCTTTGTTCGCTGAGTGCTGCGTAGATATTGACCAGATTACGCGCTTCGGGGCGGCCCTCCAGACCTTCGACATCCGACGGCAAAGCGTCAGGGTCGGTCTTGGCCTTGCGGATTTTCTTTGCGATCGCATCTGCATCGTCGGTCAGGTTGATCCGACTCATGTCCGAGGGATCGGACTTTGACATCTTCTTGGACCCATCCCGCAAGCTCATGACCCTTGTCGCTGACCCTTCGATCACCGGTTCGGTGATGGGAAAGAAATCGACGCCAAAATCGTTGTTGAATTTTATGGCGATGTCGCGGGTCAACTCCAGATGCTGTTTCTGGTCTTCGCCAACTGGCACATGGGTTGCGTGATAGATCAGAATATCGGCTGCCATCAGAGCAGGGTAGGCAAACAGGCCAAGCGAAGCGTTCTGCTGGTTTTTGCCAGCCTTGTCCTTCCACTGGGTCATGCGCTGCATCCATCCCATGCGCGCGACACAGTTGAATATCCAGGCCAGTTGCGCGTGTTCCGGCACCTGACTTTGGTTGAACAAGATTGATTTTTCCGGGTTTAGACCGGAAGCGATGTAACCGGCACAAAGCTCCCGCGTTGCATGCTGCAACTCGGTTGGGTCTTGCCAGACGGTGATCGCGTGCAGATCGACCATGCAATAGATAGTCTCAAACTCCTCGCTCTGCATTCTCACCCAGTTCCGAAGCGCCCCGAGATAGTTGCCGAGGTGTAGATTGCCCGAAGGCTGCGCACCAGAAAACACGCGCGGCGTGAATTGGGACTCAGTCATCAAAGGGAACTCCTGTCTGGAAAAATCAGCCCCCGTCGCTTACCCATGAGGCAAAGGGACGTCAACAGCCGCGAAAGGCCAGCCCAATGAGCAGTGAACATTACACACCGCCTGTGAACCCCCTGCCACCTGCCGTGGTGGCGCTGGTTCTGTTCATCATCGGGATAGAAATTGCCTTCACGCTGGGATCACGCGGGCTGGTTGGAGGACCAGCAGCGGTGGGCTGGCGGCTGGATGCGATCCAGCATTATGCGTTCTCGGCGGATATTTTCGACTGGATGGTACTGAACGGGCGCTGGCCATTCGAACATGTCATCCGCTTCGTGACCTACCCCTTCGTGTCCGCAAATTTCACGCAGGCGATTTTCGTCTGTGTTTTCGTGCTGGCGATGGGCAAAATGGTTGGCGAAGTGTTCGGCGGTTTCTCGATGCTGCTGATTTTTATCGTATCAGGCATTGGCGGCGCGCTTGCCTACGCTGTGTTACTGGACCCACGCTATCCGCTGATTGGAGGGTTCCCGCCGGTGTATGGCCTGATCGGCGCATTCACGTGGCTGTTGTGGCACAAACTGTCACTTGTAGGTGCAAACCAAGCACGGGCATTTCAATTGATTGCAGTCCTTATGGGCATACAGTTTCTTTTCGGCCTGATCTTTGGTGGCAACTGGGAATGGGTTGCCGATCTGGGTGGGTTTGCCACCGGTTTTGGCTTGTCTTTTCTTGTTGCACCGGGCGCGTGGTCCCGGATCGTCGGACGCATTCGCCGGGATTGATCAGGACCGGCGCAGAGTGTGTTTGAACTCCGACAGTTTGAAGGCGCCGAAGATATGACCCAGAAGGAAATATGAGACGGCAGCGACCATGATCAGGATCAGCAGTGCCAGATAACGCCAGCCGGGAACTTCCAACGCCCACCCGAACAGGTAGAGCGCGGCGTATAAGATCGCGCCCATCCCAAGCGAAGCGGCCACAATCCTGTTCGCCCGCTTTTTTAACCGGACATCGAAGCGTGCCTCTTCACCCATACGTCGTGAGCCCAAGGCCAGTAGCACAACCATCGCCCACCCGGCAGTCGATGCAGCAATTGCCGGTGCGATCCAGCCCACCAGTGGAAACAGACCAAACGCCAGAGCTGCGTTCACGATCATCGCAACAACCGCGTAGTGAAACGGGGAACGTGTATCCTCGCGCGCAAAAAACAGCGGTTGCAGCAATTTTTGCAACATGAAAGCCGGAAGCCCTACCCCGTAGATGGCAACCGCAAGGGCCGTGGCGGCCGTATCCTCGGGGCCGAACTGGCCGCGTTCGAACAGCACGGATACGAGGGGGGTTGGCATAACCACGAGGGCGACAGTCGAAGGCAGCGTCAGCAGCAGTGTGAACTCACCGGCCCGGGAAAAGGCATTGCGTGCGCCCTCTTTGTCATCCGCGCGCAAGCGGCGGGACAGGTCCGGCAACAAGACTATGCCGACAGCAATGCCTACAACACCCAAAGGCAACTGGTAGAGCCTGTCTGCGGCAAACAACCAGCTGACGGCCTTTTCGGTTTTCGACGCAACCAATTGCCCGACAACCAGATTGACCTGCGTGACCCCCATCGCCAGCGCGGCCGGGACTGCGATACGTACCATCCGTCGCATTTCGGGCGTCAGACGCGGCATGCTGGGGCGGATGTGGATGCCGGCGCGTTCGGTAGCAACCCAGACCAGCGCCAGTTGCGCGACACCGGCCACCGGAATGACCGGGATCAACCACCGGATCACTTCGCCGCCGGACATGGCACCGGCGATCAGGGCGGTGCAGGCGAAAATGTTCAGCAGAACAGGTGCAGCTGCCGCTGCCGCAAACCGCCCGGTTGCATTCAGAACACCAGAAAACAAGGCAGCCAGAGACATGAACAGGATGTATGGAAACACAACATATCCATAATCCACCGCCAGATCGAACCGTTCATCGCCGTAAAACCCTTCGGCGGTCAGCCACACCAGACCGGGCATGAAAACCATGGCCAGCCCGACCAGCGCCAGAACAGCCACGGCCAGAAGATTGAATGCGTCCTGCGCGAAACCCTGAGGGTCTTCGTCGGCTTCCAGTCGTTTGGAGAACATCGGCACAAAGGCCGCGTTAAATGCCCCCTCGGCGAAAAAGCGGCGGAACATGTTGGGCAGGCGAAAGGCAGCAACAAAGGCATCCATCACTGGGCCCGGTCCGATATAGGCCGTCAGCAGTATTTCCCGTAGAAACCCCAGAATTCGGCTGGCGAGCGTCCAGAAGCCGACCGTGAACAGGCCAGAGAACAACCGTATTTGCTTCATGAGGCCGCACGCTCGGCGCCTTCGGTGATTGCCGTGCGCAGCTTGGCCTCAAGCCCGCGCTGCTTGCTTTCCGAGTAATACTTCAAGCCAAACATATCCTTGACGTAGAACGTATCGACCACCTGTTCGCCATAGGTCGCGATCACGGCATTGGCGATATACACGTTCGCCGCGGCCAGGGTCCGGGTCAGATCAAACAGCAGGCCTGGGCGGTCGCGTGTGTCCACCTCGATGATTGTGTAGATTTCAGAGCCCTCATTGTCGAACGTGATATGAGTTGGCACGTTGAAAGCGCGTTCGCGTTTCTTGATCTTGTCACGCGACTTCAGCGCTTCCTTGGCGACGACTTCGCCGCGCAGGGTCTTGTGAATCATCTGCGTCAGGCGTGGAAGGCGCGATGCCTCGAACGGGTGCCCTTCGGCATCCTGAATCCAGAATGCGTCCGTCACGTAACCGTCTTTGGTGGTATAGCTTCGGGCATCGACGACATTCGCGCCGACTAGGGCCAGTGCCCCGGCGATGCGGGCAAAAATACCGGGGTGATCTCCCATGGCGAAACAGGCCCGCGTCGCATCACGGTCTTCATCAGGTTGCAGGCGAATTTCCATCGCGCCGGGATCGCCGCTTTGTTCCAGCGCGTACAGCATCTCGGCAAACTCGATATGCGTCGCAAGGTTCAGGCCCTGCCAATACGGGGCGTAGTGGCGCCCGGTCTCGACCTTGAGGTCAGCCTTGGACCAGTTGTCCAAGGCGCGGCGTAGCGCTGTTTTGGCCTCGGCCCCCCGGTTCGCCCGGTTCAGATCTTCCATACCGGTTTCCAGTGCACGCTTTGTTTCAGCATGCAGGGCGCGCAGCAAGGTGGCCTTCCAGTTGTTCCAGGTGGTCGGGCCAACACCGCGAATGTCACAAACCGTCAGAACCGTCAGCAAATCCAGCCGTTTGGTTGTCTGAACGGCTTTGGCAAAATCGCGCACCGTCCGAGGGTCGGAGATATCGCGTTTTTGCGCCATGTCGGACATCAGCAAGTGATAACGCACCAGCCATTCAACGGTTTCGGAATCCGATTTGTTCAGGCCGAGCCGAGGCGCCACCTTGCGCGCGATCTGTGCCCCAAGGATCGAGTGATCTTCGGGGCGACCTTTCGCAATGTCATGCAGAAGAAGCGCGACGTACAGCACCTTTCGGTTCACCCCGCCTTTCAGAATCGATGACGCCAGAGGCAGGGATTCGACCAGCTCTCCGCGTTCGATCTGGGCAAGATTGACGATGCATTGGATCGTATGCTCGTCCACCGTATAGCTGTGATACATATTGAACTGCATCATCGCCACGATGTGCTCGAACTCGGGTAGGAAAGCGGACAGCACGCCCAGTTCGTTCATACGTCGCAATGCACGTTCCGGGTTGCCGTGTTTCAACATCAGATCCAGGAAAATGCGCTGGGCTTCCTTGTCGCCGCGCATCTCGTCATCGATCAGATGCAGGTTCGCGCTCACCAGCCGCATGGCATCGGGATGGATCAGCATACCTGTCCGCAAACCTTCTTCGAACAGGCGCAGCAGGTTCACTTTGTCGGATAGAAATTTTTCAGGTTCCACCAGATCCAGACGGCCGTGAACCACCTTGTACCCTGCCTTGACCCGTCGACGCCTGCGGAAAATGCGTTCCAGCAACGGCGCACCTTTCATGTGCAGCGATTCGAGTTTGGTCAGGAAGATGCGCGTCAACTCACCCACGCGGGTGGCTTCGCGGAAATACCGCTGCATGAACACTTCGACCGCACGACGCCCGGCGCGGTCCTCGTACCCCATGCGCGCGGCAACCTCGACCTGCATGTCAAAGGTAAGCTGCTCGGTCGCACGACCGGTGACAAGATGCAGGTGCGAACGCACAGCCCAAAGGAATTCTTCGGCCTGAACAAAGGTCTTGAACTCTTCGGGTGTGAACAAGCCCAAAGGCACCAGTTCGGCCACGTCCTGAACGCCATAGACATATTTCGCGATCCAGTAGAGGGATTGCAAATCGC
Organism: Ruegeria sp. AE3; assembly: GCF_056542225.1. Classification (NCBI taxonomy): domain Bacteria; kingdom Pseudomonadati; phylum Pseudomonadota; class Alphaproteobacteria; order Rhodobacterales; family Roseobacteraceae; genus Ruegeria; species Ruegeria sp. AE3. The sequence continues at coordinate 173,572 of NZ_JBQFZL010000003.1, forward strand.
GTAGGCCGCCTTTGCCTTCCTTCACGTTGGGTTCGACCATGTAACGCTCGCCTTGTTTGTGGTGGCGTTCATCACGTTCGTGCAACTTTGCTTCGATGAACTCGCGTTCAGTTCCCTTGAACAGTTCGTCTTTCAGCCTTCGGTCCAACCCGTCCGCCAGCGCCTTGTCACCGGCCAGATAGCGTTGCTCCAACATCGCTGTGCGGATCGTGAAATCCTCGGCGCCTAGCCGCAGACAATCCTTGATCGTGCGTGAGGAATGCCCGACCTTCAGCCGCAAATCCCAAAGGATATAAAGCATCGACTCGATAACGCTCTCGGCCCATGCGGTGATCTTGTAGGGGGTGAGAAACAGCAGATCGACGTCGGAAAACGGCGCCATTTCCCCGCGCCCATAACCGCCAACAGCCAGAACGGCGATCTTTTCACCTTGGGTGGGCGTTGCAAGCGGATGCAGGCCTGTGCTTGAGACCAGCATCGCCGTCTCAACCAGTTGATCCGTCAGGTAAGTGTATGAGCGCGTGAGTGCCCGCGCGTCGAAAGGACGTTCGCCAAATGCCTCTGCAATGACCGCGCGGCCAGACTTTTGAGCCTCGCGCAGAATGCGCACCGTCTCGGACCGCATTTTGGTGTTGTCCGGGCAGGCCTCAAAGGCCTGAGCCAGTGCATCATTGACGGCAGTGCTGTCGAAGATGTCCCCGGCAGGGCAGATCAACGCGCTTTCGGGCACGTTGATCGCGCCAGTCAGATCAGAAACCGGCGCCAGAGAAGCTTTGTGGGGCAGGGTCAATCACAACCACCTGTTTGTTCTGGATCGTGGCAACTGCCAGACCGCGTTCGTTGGTGCCGTCCGGGCGCAGGCGGAAGATGCCGCCAACGCCCTGGAAACCGGCGTTCTGTGTCAGGGCCGAAGCGGTCAGGGCGTCTGATTTGCCCTGGCTGACCAAGGCACCAATTGCGGCGATACCGTCATAGGCCAGACCGCTGATTGGGTGCGGTGCTTCGCCGTAAGTTGCGTTGTAACGCTGACGGTAGGCTTGTGCCTTGGACGGGTCAGGTAATGCAAACCACCCCCCTTGAACCCCCGGAAGCTCCAGAGTTTGAGGAGGGATATCCCAACGTGTCAGGCCAATGTATTGCGTGGTTGCCGGAGAAACACCGGCCTCTGGCAGCAATTGCGAGAACAGCGGCAATGCCCCCGCCGTGGTCGCCGTCAGGAAGATCGAATCCGCGCCCGTCGAATCAACCGTGGCCTTGATCGTGGGAACCGCATTGATGACGCCCTGTTGCGACCGGTCGTATGCGACGGTCCCTGCATTGTTGACCCGGCTGTTCGCTATGGCATTGGCGATAGCGGACTGGCCCAGTTGTCCTGCGGCGTCGTTGCTGTGCACGACCACCGTGTTAACCTTGCCCTGACTGCCCGCATAATTCACCAGCCGGTTGGCCGTATTGTCAAAGGTCGGGCCCAATACAAAGACGTTGCCGCCTGCAATGCTGGCGTTGTTTGAAAACGAAAGAACGTTGACGTTCTTGCTCAGCACCGCCAACCCGGCAGCATTTGCTGCCTGGGCATATACCGGACCAATGATGATTTTTGCCCCGTCCGCAACAGCCTGCTGTGCAACGGCTGTCGCCGTGTTCGGGTTTCCGGCTGTGTCATAAACGCGTAAGTCGATCTGGACATTCGGCAAATCCGACATCGCAAGCCGCGCGGCATTCTCAAGGCTTTGCGCCAGCGCCGCATCACCAGATTGCGCAGATCCTCTGGGAACCAGCAAGGCGACAGGAACCGGCTTTGAGGTATTGATCGAGGGGCCTCCGCCAAGACCACCCGGTTCACAGGCAGCAAGAAACGCTGCGGTCGTCAGGGCAGCGGCGACTTTCGCCAGCTTGCTTACGGGCTTGCAAACGGTAAACATCTAAATGAAAACTCCCTGATCCGACGGCTGCGAATGCTTCTGTTCTGTTGAGCCGCGATAATAAACGTCACGCTGTGAGGGTCCAGCTTTGAATTTCCAAAAGATCAAGTTGGCTGCGGGCCTGTATTTTGTTGCCACTCCGATTGGAACAGCACGCGACATTACGCTCAGAGCCTTGGATGTTTTGGCCTCAGCCGATGTAATTGCGGCAGAAGACACCCGCAGTTTACGTCGCTTGATGGAAATACATGGCATCCCGCTGGAAGGCCGGCGTATCCAGGCCTATCACGACCACAGCGGCGCAGGCGCACGCGGCAAGATTATGGAAGCGCTGGCGCAAGGGCAATCGGTGGCCTACGCGTCCGAAGCGGGAATGCCGCTTATTGCCGATCCGGGCTATGATCTGGGCAAGCAGGCCGCAGAAGCCGGGTATACCGTGACCTGTGCCCCCGGCGCGTCTGCCGTTGTAACGGCCCTGACGTTGGCGGGGCTTCCCACCGACGCCTTCTTTTTTGCAGGCTTCCTTCCTAACGCAACCAAAGCGCGCCGCACCCGCATCGAGGCGTTGAAGGACATCCCCGGCACATTGGTGTTCTACGAATCTCCGAAACGCTTTGCCGCCTGTCTGTCGGACCTGGCTGAATGCCTGGGACCTGAACGGCAGGCTGCGCTTTGTCGAGAGCTAACGAAAAAGTTTGAAGAGGTCCGCCGCGGCAGCCTGTCCGAACTGGCAGCGGAGTATCGGGGCAAGACCGTCAAAGGCGAAATCGTCCTGTTGGTGGACCGCAGTCATTCGCAAAGTGTTAACGAATCCGACCTAGAAGAAGCTTTGAAACGAGCTTTGGAAAATCACTCGGTTCGGGATGCAGCGGATCTTGTATCGGAAATGTACGACCTGCCGCGCCGACCGATTTACCAGAAAGCTCTGAAATTGGGCAAGGGATGACATGGGGCGGCGTGAACGACAGGGTTCGATCTCATACCACGCTGGACAGGCCGCAGAGTCACAGGTCGCCGCAGATTACGAACGTCGGGGTTTTGCCATAGCGCATCGCCGCTGGCGGGGCGCTGGCGGAGAGATCGACCTGATTGCACGCGACGGCGACGGGCTTGTGTTCATCGAAGTTAAGAAAAGCACCAGCTTTGAAAAGGCCGCTGCCCGGATCAGCCGCAGGCAGATCGAACGAATCTATGCCTCTGCCGCTCAGTTCTTGGAAAACGAGCCGACCGGGCAGCTGACAAACGTACGCTTTGACGCGGCACTTGTGGATGGCTCTGGCGCTGTTCACATCATCGAAAACGCCTTTGGTTTTGGCTAAGCCCCATTGAACCCACAGGCGTGCTGGTCCATGTATCTGGCGGGAAACTGAGGGACATGCCATGAAAATCGCCTTTCAAATGGACCCGATCGGGGCCGTGGATATCAACGCCGACAGCTCATTCCGTCTGGCGGAAGAGGCACAGGCGCGCGGGCATTCATTGTTTTTCTACGGTCCGGATCACTTGGCCTATCAGCAAGGTCGCATCACCGCGCGAGGTCACGACATGACCGTGCAAAGGGTTGCCGGAGATCCTGCGGTTCTGGGCCCCGAACGTGAGGTGGATCTGGCCGATTTCGATGTCGTCTGGCTGCGTCAGGACCCGCCTTTTGACATGCATTACATCACGTCCACGCATTTGCTGGATCGTCTCAAGGGGCAGACGCTTGTCGTCAACGATCCGTTCTGGGTGCGCAATTACCCGGAAAAGCTGCTGGTGCTGGATTTCCCCGAACTGACCCCGCCAACAACGATTGCGCGCGACTTGCAGACGATCAAGGCGTTCAAGGAAAAGCACGGCGATATCATCCTCAAACCGCTTTACGGGAACGGCGGCGCGGGTGTGTTCCGGCTTGATGCCAATGACCGCAACCTGACTTCCTTGCATGAGCTGTTCACCGGATTCTCGCGCGAACCTTTGATCGTGCAGAAATTCCTGCCGGATGTCAGCAATGGCGACAAACGGGTGATCCTGGTGGATGGCGAAGCGGTCGGCGCGATTAACCGTGTACCAGCCGAAGGCGAAACGCGGTCGAACATGCATGTTGGCGGACGTCCGGAAAAGATCGGCTTGTCCGAACGCGATCTTGAGATCTGCGCGGCGATTGGGCCTCTGCTGAAGGAAAAGGGTCAGGTCTTTGTCGGAATTGACGTTATTGGCGACTATCTGACCGAGATTAACGTGACTTCACCGACTGGCATTCAAGAGCTGGAACGGTTTGATGGCGTAAATATTGCGGAAAAGATCTGGCAGGCCATCGAGGCCAGGCTTTAGGCCATAACCCGGGCAGAGATGCGAAAACTCAGTGCCTCGGCCACGTGTGGGCGGCGGATATCGGTCGCGCCGTCCAGATCGGCGATGGTGCGCGCCACCCTCAGGATTCTATGGAAGGCCCGGGCTGACAGGCCGAACCGATCCGCAGCTTTCAACAGCAGTTCTTTTCCTTCGGCATCGGGCGTGGCGATCTCTTCCAGTATTTTGCCTTCTGCGTCAGCGTTTTGTCGTAACTCCGGCGTGTCACGGAACCGGTCTGCCTGTATGGCACGCGCCCTTTCGACACGTGCTGCAACCGTCGACGAACTGTCGCCCGAAGGGGGCAGATCAAGGTCAATAAAGCCCACGGGCGGAACTTCGATCCGCAGATCGAACCTGTCCATCAAAGGGCCCGAGATTCGGTTCAGGTAATCTTCGCCACATCCCGGTGCCCGCGAACAGGCACGGGACGGGTCGGTCAGATAGCCGCATTTGCAAGGGTTGGCGGCGGCCACCAGCATGAAACGACAAGGGTACTTCACATGGGCGTTCGCGCGCGCCACCATGACTTCGCCGGTTTCAATGGGTTGGCGCAGGGTTTCCAGAACCGGCCGTGGAAACTCAGGGAATTCATCCATGAACAACACACCATTGTGGGCCAATGAGATTTCGCCCGGTTTGGCCCCTTTCCCACCACCAACTATGGCCGCCATCGAGGCCGTGTGGTGCGGTTCGCGGAACGGGCGTGTGCGGTTTATTCCGCCTTCATCCAGCAACCCGCATAGCGATTGGATCATCGACGTTTCCAGGGCTTCCACGGCTGTAAGCGGCGGTAGAATTCCGGGAAGCCGCGCCGCCAGCATGGATTTGCCCGATCCCGGCGTGCCGATCATGATCAGATGGTGACGTCCGGCGGCGGCGATTTCCAGGGCGCGTTTGGCGCGCTCCTGCCCTTTCACATCGCGCAGGTCGCGGTTGGACGGTGTCAGGTTCACTTCGCCGGGTTGTGCCGCTGGCAAAGGGGATTGGCCTGAGAAATGGCGCACGACCTCTCCAAGCGATCCGGCACCGATCACCTGAGTGGCATCGACCCAGGCCGCCTCGGCGCTGGAGGCGCGCGGACAAAGCAATGTGCGGTCTTCTGACGCGGCCGTCATCGCGGCGGGCAAAGCACCAACAACGGGCACCAGAGAACCGTCGAGTGACAACTCCCCCAATGCAACGGTGCTTTCCGCGGCATCGGCAGGGATGATGTCGAGCGCGGACAAAAGCGCGACCGCGATGGGCAGGTCGAAATGGCTGCCTTCTTTAGGAAGGTCGGCGGGGGACAGATTGATGGTGATCCGCTTGGACGGCAGCGCAATGGCCATCGCGTTCAGCGCGCTGCGGACGCGGTCACGCGCCTCGGACACGGCTTTGTCGGGCAGGCCCACGATGGAAAAGGCTGGCAGTCCGGGTGAGACCGCGCATTGCACCTCGACCGGGCGGGCATCAACGCCTTGAAAAGCAACGGTGTGGGCGCGGGCGACCATGGCAGTCCTGTTTTGGTTAACAGGACGTTGCTGCCACGGTTCTGGTTTAAGAGTCGTTAACGGCTGCGCGCATGGCCGCGAATTTGGGCCATGCTTCGGGATCGGCCACGGTTTTGTTCCGGCAGAATGGGTTGCAGAACCCCCAACATTGTCCATCTAGCTCCATGTACTCGGTCACAGGCTTGCCGGAATACGGGCAGGCGGCGTTGATTGACGGACCACCTGAAACCGGCTTCGCAGCAGATACACCCCCGACCGGCCAGGGGCCGGACGGTAAATCCTGCGCGTATGGGAAGGTGTCGTACACAACGGTCAATCCCATGGCGCGCCACTGTCTGACTATGGGATCAGAGAGCAATTCCATGCAATAAGCCCGGTTCGCCTCTGACACCGGCAGCCCATATCCTATAATCCGCGCAGCAACGGGTGTGTAGAAGACGTCTGCCAGTGAATAGGCACCAAATAACGGGCCTTGGTCTGCCCCTGACACGCTCCGCGCATGTGCCCAGAGTGTTTCAATCCTCTCCAGGTCTGACAAAGTCGCCTCAGACGGCGTAAAGCCTTGCCACACGTTGCGCAGCTGCATGGCGCATTCTCCACGCAGGGCGCTGAAACCGGCTACCATTTCGGCGCATAGCCAGCGGGCTGTTGCCCGGGCTGCGGCATCCGAAGGCCACAACCCGGCATCGGGGTGGCGTTCGGCCAGGGTTTCGGCCATCGCCAGGCTTTCCCCCACAACCGTTCCATCCGGCATGCGCAGGGCAGGGACAAGGCGGGCAGGGGCCAGCGGTTCCATGTCTTGCGCCATGGTGCCGGAATAGAGGCCGATCATGTGGCTGCGATAGGGCAGGTTGAATTTCTCAAGCATCAACCAGCCGCGCATTGACCAGCTGGAGAAGAGGCGATCGCCGATATAAAGGTCATAAGTCATGCGCGGACGATGCCTCAGCTTTGCGGACCGGTAAATCAGTGATTTGTGTTGGACCTGTTCACGGAAGGTGATTGATCGATCCGACAGTCCACACCCCGCCGTTGACAGCAATATCCGTAACGGAAAGGTTGTCGATCCGATGCGCAAAGGTCCGCTGCCCGTCCAGACCAAGGGCGCGTTGTACTTGCGTTAGGATTACGCCGAAATGCGCGACGATCACCAGATCGCGGCCCGTATGCGCGGACATAAGCGCGTCGATCGCGGAATCGACCCGGTCGCGGACCTCATTCCAGCTTTCACCTTGCGGTGGGCGGACATCACCGGGGTTGTCCCAATAGGCAAAAGCCAGCTCGGGGTCTTCGGCTTCAATATCGGCAAACCCGCGAAGCTCCCACTGACCGAAATGGATTTCCCGCAGGTTCGGGTGATGTGGCAGACGGTGACGCTGGCCCTGAATGGCCGAAGCAGTGTCAATTGCACGCGACAGGTCGGACGAAATCACAAATGCATCGGGTGGCAAATGATCGTGCAGGCGCTTCAGCGCTGCTGTATCGCTTAGATCAGCAGGCAGATCGGACCAGCCAACCATCGTCTTTGCATGCGTAGGCCCATGGCGAACAAGATGCAGTCGCGTCACGGCAGCTGCCCTTTCAGGACCAACGGCAACCCGGCGGTCACTTGCACCACCAGATCAGCCTGTGCCGCAAGTGCGATGTTCAGCCGACCCTGCGCTTCGCGAAAGCGACGGGCAAGCGGGTTATCGGGAACAATACCGTGCCCGACCTCGTTCGACACGATCACTACCTGCGCTGTACATGCGCGCAGGGCCTTTAGCAGGTCAGTTTGGACTGCCCCCAGATCGGTTTCGGCCAGCAAATGATTGCTGAGCCATATGGTGGCGCAATCTACCAGACACACCTGATCCGAGGATAGGCTGGACAGCACCGGTCCCAGGTCAAGAGGCTCTTCAATCGTGGTCCACCCGCCGCCCCGCTGTACCAGATGGCGATCAACCTTCTGCCGCATCTCGTCATCAAACACTTGTGATGTCGCTAGGTAAACTCGATTTTTCCCAGTGGAAACAACGAGGTTCTCGGCAAATGCCGACTTGCCCGAAGCAGCTCCACCCAGAATTAAGGTTAAATCTGACGTCACAGTACTTACCTAAAGATGATCCAATTGGTGCTGTTTTGCGTATCGGTCATAGGTCGGCATGGCAAGCCCGGCCAACGCCTGCAAAACAGGGGAGAGGTTTATGGCACTGGACAACGCGACAGATTTTTCGATGTCCCGGCAAGCGATGAAGGCCGAGTTGCTGGATGCGGAAACGGAACTGAAGCTGGCCTATGCCTGGCGTGACCAGCGTGACGAACAGGCACTGCACCGCCTGATCACAGCGTATATGCGGCTGGCAATTTCGATGGCGGCCAAGTTCAAACGCTATGGCGCGCCGATGAATGACCTTATCCAAGAGGCCGGTCTGGGATTGATGAAGGCCGCAGACAAGTTCGACCCTGATCGCGGCGTGCGGTTTTCGACTTATGCGGTGTGGTGGATCAAGGCGAGCATTCAGGACTATGTGATGCGGAACTGGTCCATGGTGCGAACGGGGTCCACCTCGGCGCAGAAATCGCTGTTTTTCAACATGCGTCGGGTTCAGGCCCGCCTTGAACGCGAGGCCGTGACCGAAGGTCTTGAATTGGATCGCCACCAGCTGCATCAGATGATTGCCACGGAAATCGGGGTTCCTCTGCGCGACGTTGAACTGATGGAAGGTCGGCTGTCAGGGTCAGATTTTTCTCTGAACGCGGTGCAATCCGCCGACGAAGACGGGCGTGAATGGATCGATGCGCTGGAAGATGAACGTGAACAGGCCGCCGAAGCAGTTGAACACACCCACGATACCAAACAATTGCGCCAGTGGTTGCTGATCGCGATGAACGCACTGAATGACCGCGAGCGGTTCATTGTGCGCGAACGCAAACTGCGCGAGCCTGCGCGGACACTGGAAAGTCTCGGCGTCGAGTTGGGTCTGTCCAAGGAACGCGTGCGACAGCTTGAGGCTGCGGCGTTCGCAAAAATGCGCAAGAACCTTGAAGCCCAGTCGAGCGAGGTGCAACACTTCATCGCATGAAACAGCTTGCGATTCTTGCCTGTGTTCTGGGCCTTACGGTTACAGCAGCGCGACCCGGACTGGCGGAAAATCTTATTTCTGATGATGTGGCTCTCGCGATGCGGGATGCGGATGTGGTCATTCTGGGAGAGGTTCACGACAATCCCCGCCACCACCTTATTCAAGCTGAGGCGATTATGAAAATCTCACCTTCGGCTGTTGTCTGGGAGATGGTTACCGAAGAAGGCGCGCAACGGCTGGCGCAAAAAGCCGTGTCCAACCCTGAAGAGTTGAGCCGCATTCTGCAATGGGCAGAAAGCGGTTGGCCACCTCTTAGGCTGTATTATCCGGTGTTCAAGGCCTCCGGCGCGCCGGTTTACGGGGCCATGGTGCCGCGTGCTGCCGCGCGGGCCGCGATGGAACGCGGAGCAGCCACCGCGTTGGGTGCAGATGCGGCGCGCTATGGTTTGACTGTACCGCTGACGCCTGAGGAGCAGGAGGCGCGTGAGGCGGATCAACTGGCTGCGCATTGCGATGCTCTCCCGCCCGAAATGTTACCCCAGATGGTTGCGATCCAGCGACTGCGCGATGCTGTGCTGGCTCGCGCCGTGATGCGCGCGATGGAAGAAACGGGTGGCCCGGTTGCCGTGATCACTGGGAACGGACATGCGCGCAAAGACCGAGGTATCCCGACATATCTTGAACGGCTTCAACCCGGATGGAAGGTGGTCTCGGTCGGACAGTCTGAGGACGATATTATCGATGGCGACTTTGATCTCGTAATCGATAGCCCCACAGTAGAGCGTGAAGACCCCTGTGTGGCGTTTCAGGTTCAGAATTAATCGCTGGAACAACCTGCTGGCCTTGCCTAATGTCGGGGCCGACCGGGACAGGAAGGGCTGAACATGCTGTCATCCAAACGCATTCTGCTGATCATTGGCGGCGGCATTGCGGCCTACAAATCGCTGGACCTGATCCGCAGGCTGCGTGAGCGTGGCGCAGCCGTGACGCCTGTGCTGACGCGTGCGGCAGAGGAATTTGTAACACCTCTGTCCGTGTCTGCTCTTGCCTCAGAAAAGGTCTATGGCGATCTGTTCGATCTGACCGCCGAGGCCGAGATGGGCCATATCCAGCTGTCACGCTCTGCCGATCTGATTGTTGTGGCCCCCGCAACCGCGGACCTGATGGGCAAGATGGCCGGGGGGTTGGCAAATGATCTGGCATCGACCCTTCTGATGGCGACGGACACGCCTGTTCTGTGTGCGCCCGCGATGAATGTACGCATGTGGGAACACCCGGCGACGCGACGCAACCTGAAGCAGCTTCAAGCGGATGGCGTGCGCTTTGTTGGCCCAAACGAAGGTGATATGGCCTGCGGTGAATATGGCCCCGGACGCATGTCGGAACCGCTGGAAATCGTCGCGGCGGTTGAGGCGCAGCTTGCGGCAGGACCCTTGGTGGGAAAGCGCGTGCTGGTGACGTCGGGCCCGACGCATGAGCCGATTGATCCGGTCCGGTATATCGCGAACCGCTCTTCCGGGGCGCAGGGCTCGGCCGTGGCACAGGCGCTTGCGGATTTGGGGGCCGAGGTGATCTTTGTCACGGGCCCTGCTGACGTACCGCCACCGGCGGGTGTGCAGGTCGTGCCGGTCGAGACAGCGCAACAGATGTCGGACGCGGTTGATGCGGCGCTGCCCGTCGACGCGGGCGTGTTTGCGGCGGCGGTGGCAGATTGGCGCGTGGCCAGTGCGTCGGACAAGAAACTGAAGAAAAGCCGCGACGGTCTGCCGGTTCTGGAATTTGCCGAGAACCCCGACATTCTCAGACGCGTCTCGCGGATGGAAAATGGGCGCCCACCTTTGGTTGTCGGCTTTGCAGCCGAGACCGATGACGTGATCGAACATGCCACCGCCAAGCGACTGCGCAAAGGCTGTGACTGGATTGTTGCCAACGATGTCAGCCCTGCCACCGGGATCATGGGCGGGTCCGAGAATGCAGTTATCCTGATCTCGGACAGCGGAGCCGAAGAATGGCCGCGTATGGGCAAGGCCGAGGTTGCGCGGCGGTTGGCAAGCAGGATCGCAGACGCGTTGGCGGGCTGAAGGAAAGGCAAAACCATGGTTGCAATTCGAGTGATCCGCGAAGACGGGGCAGACCCCGCCGTGGCGCTTCCGTCCTACGAAACTGCGGGTGCTGCTGGCGCGGACGTGCGTGCCAATTTGCCCGAGGGGGCTTCGATTATGCTGGAGCCCGGACAGCGGGCGCTAGTGCCGACCGGTCTGCGCATTGAAATCCCGCAGGGATACGAGGTTCAGGTCCGTCCCCGCTCGGGCCTTGCACTGAAACATGGGATCACGCTGCCCAATACGCCGGGCACCATAGACAGTGATTATCGCGGACCTCTGGGGGTGATCGTGATGAATGCCGGTCAGGAACCGTTCGAGATTGCTCATGGCGATCGTATCGCGCAGCTGGTAGTTGCCCCTGTTGTGCAGGCGGCATTCGAACTGGCTGAGGCATTGGGTGAAACAGATCGCGGGGCTGGTGGTTTCGGCTCGACCGGGCGCGGCTGATGCTGCTGGTTCTTGTTCTGGCAGCTGGGCTATGGGGCGTCGGCTATATCGCGGGCGCGTCAAAAACCGCGCGTGTGGTGTCGGTGAGTGTGTTGTTGGTCGGGGTGATCCTGTCTCATCTGATCTTTCCGGATGGGCATCCCCTGCGCGAAGCAACCGGTGGGTCCGCGGCACTGTGGCTGATCCTTGCAGGTTTCGCTGCCATCGTTTTGCTATATGGCCGTGTGCTGAAGGCCCTTCGCAACCGTGCAGTAAAGGCCTCCAAACCGGAATCTACCTTGCCCTCTGACCGTTTCACTGAAACCGAGCTGAACCGGTATGCCCGCCACATCGTGCTGCGCGAATTGGGCGGGCCGGGTCAGAAAAAGTTGAAACAAGCCCGTGTTCTGGTGATCGGTGCGGGAGGTTTGGGCGCCCCGGCGCTGCAATACCTGGCGGCCGCAGGTGTGGGTACAATCGGGGTCATTGACGACGACATAGTCGAGAATGCGAACCTTCAGCGGCAGGTGATCCACCGCGATGCAGATATCGATATGCCCAAGGTCTTTTCCGCCCAGCAAGCGATGGAGGCGCAGAACCCGAATGTGCTGGTTCTGCCCTTTCATCGCAGATTGAGCGATGAAATCGCGGCAGATCTTTTTGCCGACTTCGATCTGATCCTTGACGGTACGGATAATTTTGAGACCCGCTATCTGGCCAACCGGACTGCCGCCGCGCTGGGCAAGCCACTGATTTCGGGGGCCTTGTCGCAGTGGGAAGGGCAGCTCAGCGTGTTTGACCCAGCCAATGGCAGCCCGTGCTATCAGTGTATCTTTCCCGAAGCCCCGGCCCCCGGTCTGGCCCCGTCCTGCTCCGAGGCCGGTGTGATTGGCCCGTTGCCGGGCGTCGTCGGATCGATGATGGCGGTTGAGGCGATAAAGGTGATCACGGGCGCTGGCATGGCGCTGCGGGGTGAGATGCTGATCTACGACGCCCTATATGGTGAAAGCCGCAAGATCACACTGACCCGCCGTGCCGATTGCCCCATCTGCGGTACCGCAAGCGATTAACCTTTCTTAACGTGGGCTGGGGGTTCTGGAACACCCGGCCATGGCGAACTAGCTATAGGGTCAAAGGAGATCCGCATGACCAACCCGATCCTGTCCAACTGGACCACCCCATTCGAAATAGCCCCTTTCGCCGATATTTCGGATGATGATTTTGCCCCGGCTCTGGATCAGGCGATGACCGCGCATAACGCCCAGATCGATGCGATTGCAGCAAATGCAGAGGCCCCTACTTTCGCCAACACAGTCGAAGCCCTCGAGGCTGCGGGCGAGCAGCTGGACAAGGTTCTGTCGGTCTTCTTCACCGTTGCAGGCGCAGACAGCAACCCAAAGCTGGAAGAGTTGCAGCGCGCGTTTTCACCCAAGCTTTCGGCGCATTTCTCGGGAATTTCCTCGAACAAGGCGCTGTTTGAACGCGTTGCCGACCTTTGGGCACGGCGCGATGACCTGAACCTGACCGAGGAACAGGCACGCGTTCTGATGCTGACCCATCGAGGTTTTGTTCGTGCAGGTGCGGCGTTGGACGGGGAGGAAGACGCTCGTATGCAAGAAATCAAGTCGCGCCTCGCCTCGTTGGGGACATCCTTTACCCAGAACCTGCTGGCGGATGAGCGGGATTGGTTCATGGACCTGACCGAACAAGATCTGCAGGGCCTGCCGGATTTCGTTGTGAATGCGGCGCGCGCTGCTGGTGTGGAAAAGGGCGCGGGGGGGCCGGTTGTTACTCTGTCCCGGTCGCTGATCGTGCCGTTTCTTCAGTTTTCACCTCGTCGGGACCTGCGCGAAAAAGCATATCGCGCCTGGGCTGCCCGCGGGGCGAATGGCGGCGAGACCGACAATCGCGAGATCGCGGCTGAGATTCTGGGTTTGCGTGAGGAACGCGCCAAGCTGTTGGGTTATGACAGTTTCGCCGATTACAAGCTGGAAACCGAGATGGCGCGCACGCCGGACCGGGTGCGTAAGCTGTTGATGCAGGTGTGGGAACCTGCCAGGGCCCGCGCCGATGCGGACGCAGAAATCCTGACCCGGATGATGCAGGACGACGGCGTCAACGGCCCGCTGGAAGCATGGGACTGGCGCTATTATGCTGAAAAGCGGCGTAAGGCGGAACATGATCTGGATGAGGCGGAACTGAAACCCTACCTACAACTTGACCGAATGATCGAGGCATCGTTTGCTTGCGCAAATCGCCTGTTCGGGCTGGAATTCAAGCCTTTGAACGTGCCGCTTTATCACCCTGATTGCCGCGCGTGGGAGGTTACACGCAACGGTCGGCACGTCGCCGTGTTCATCGGTGACTACTTTGCACGGGGGGCAAAGCGATCAGGTGCCTGGTGCAGCGCGATGCGGGCACAGGCCAGATTCCCGAATGAACAGGCACCGATTGTCATCAATGTCTGCAACTTCGCCAAGGGTGATCCGGCACTGCTGTCTTATGACGATGCACGCACCCTGTTCCACGAATTTGGCCACGCCTTGCACCAGATGCTGTCCAATGTGACCTACGAAAGCATCTCGGGTACCTCGGTTGCGCGCGATTTTGTCGAACTGCCCAGCCAGCTTTATGAACACTGGCTGGAAGTGCCCGAAGTTCTGGCCGAGTTTGCCACCCATGCCGAAACGGGCGAGCCGATGCCGCAAGAGATGCTTGAAAAAGTGCTGAATGCTGCCAATTTCGACCAGGGGTTCCAGACGGTGGAATATGTCGCCTCGGCCCTTGTTGATCTGGCCTTCCACGATGGCGACGCCCCAGCAGACCCGATGGCAAAACAGGCCGAGGTTCTAGCCGGGTTGGGGATGCCGCAAGCCATTGGAATGCGCCATGCCACGCCCCACTTTGCGCATGTATTCGCAGGCGATGGCTATAGCTCGGGCTATTACAGTTATATGTGGTCCGAGGTGATGGATGCTGACGCCTTTGCCGCCTTCGAAGAAGCAGGTGGCGCCTTCGATCCCGAACGGGCCAAAGCGCTGGAAGATAGTATCTTGTCCACCGGCGGTTCGCGCGAGGCAGAGGACCTGTATCTTGCGTTCCGGGGGCGATTGCCGGGCGTGGATGCCCTGCTAAAAGGCCGCGGTTTGATTGCGGCGTGACGTCAGTAGCCCAGCGTGCGGTCGACCAGGTGCACAAAGGGCTCACCGGCTTCGCCACGCCGGATGTTTTCGCAAATGACCTGTGCGGCAGTGACAGGGCGTGTCTCGGACGCTATGTGAGGGGTCACGGTGACATTCGGATGCGCCCAATAGGGGTGGTCGGCGGGCAAGGGCTCGACACGAAACACATCCAGCGTTGCGTGGCCCACCTGACCCGAGTTCAGGGCATTCAACAGCGCATCATCATCAATCAGCGGCCCGCGTCCCGGGTTGATGATCCGCGCACCTTTGGGCAGCAGGGCCAGCGTTTCCGCATTCAGCGCATTTTCAGTGGCAGTAGTATCGGGCAGCAACAGTACTACAATTTCTGCGTGAGAAAGCGCCTGGCGCAACCCTTCGGCACCATGCAGGCATGTTACACCGGGAATGTCCCTGGCTGTACGGCTCCAGCCTGAGACCCGAAACTCAAGCGCTGTCAGCGCGCGGGCCACGGCTTCGCCCAATGCACCAAGCCCCAGAATACAAACGTTGCGCTCTTGCGCCAGCGGTGGGATGTCTGGGGTCCAGACACCGTCCTGTACCATGATGTGCCGGTCCATCCCCAGATGGTAGCGCAGCACGTGGCCAACCACCCACTCGATCATACCCTGCGTCAGACCGTGATCCACCATCCGCGCCAGCGGAACGGTCAGTGTTTCGTTACCCACGATTTTTTCGACCCCGGCCCAAAGGCTCAGCACCGCTTTCAGGCGCGTGAAAGGTCTGAAATCCTGTACCCCTCCGTTTGGGGCGTAAACAACGTAGTCGACCTGATCCGGTTCGAACTCGGTTCCAAGCTGAACGTCCAGACCCGCCTCATCAAGATATTGTGTCAGCAGCGGCTCATACACCGGCCATAGGGCAGGGCGCGCGGAAAACAGGACGTTCACAGACATCAGAGACCTTTCAGATCAACGGGGGCGGTGAATATGGGCGCTTTGGACGATGCCAAAGGCTGCCATTAGAACCAGCATGGCCGAGCCACCATAGCTGACCATCGGCAATGGTACACCCACGACAGGAGCCATGCCCATCACCATCGACATGTTGACGGCAAAAAACAGGAAGAAGTTCAGCGCGATACCCAGCGTGACCAGAGATGAAAACCGGTCCTTGGTTGCCAGGGCCGTGACCATGCAGAAAACCAGAATCAAGGCATAAAGGGTCAACAGGGTCGTTCCCCCGACAAACCCGAACTCTTCGGCCAACGTCGTGAAAATGAAATCGGTATGCTTCTCGGGCAGGAAGTTCAGGCGGGACTGCGTGCCTTGCATGAAACCACGCCCGTTCCATCCCCCGGACCCCAAGGCAATCTTGGACTGGGTAATGTGGTATCCGGCCCCCAATGGGTCGGTGGACGGGTCCAGAAAGGTGTCGATGCGCCGAAACTGATAGTCCTTCAGCAATTGCCAGTCGGTCCCACGGCTGTTGAAAACAGTGGCGATCAGACCCACGACAGCAGCAATAACGGCGGCAAAATAGGCCCAGTGAACCCCTGCCAGAAACATCAACCCACCTCCTGCGGCCAGAAGCAGGATAGATGTGCCGAGATCGGGCTGTTTCAGAACCAGCAATGTAGGCAGGATGATCAGGACAACCGGGATAAGAACCCAAAGCGGGCGGGATGTTTTATGCGAGGGAAGCCAGTCGTAATAGGCCGCAAGCAACATGACCAGCGTGACTTTCATGACCTCCGAGGGTTGCAGGCGCATGAACCCAAGGTCGATCCAGCGCTGCGCACCCATTCCGATGGTGCCGAACAGTTCAACAAATACCAGCAAAGCCACCGAGCCGAGATAGGCCAGCACCGACATGTTGCGCCAGAACCAGATCGGAACCAGTGCGATGATGAACATCACTGCCAGACCAAGCCCGAAACGTTCCATCTGCGGCTCGGCCCAGGGCGTCCACGAACCGCCCGCAACGGAATACAACATCAGAAAGCCCGCGCTGGCGGTGCTGATCAACAGCAACGTCAGCGGCCAGTTCATATACAGGAATTTGCGAAACCCCGACGGCGTGGATTTGACGGCATATTCAAGATAGCTCATGCACGGTCCTTTCCATCCGGTCGCGCCTTGGGGCGTTTTTCACCCTCCAGCCGTTTTTGCTGTTCTTTGATGTGTTCGCGGTCGGCGACGGGGTAGGCTTCAAGCGGCGGAGTGCCGTCATAAAGAGCTTGCAGCATGATGTCGCGTGCAATCGGGGCTGCGGCCGTGGACCCGCCGCCGCCATGCTCAACAACCACGGCTACGGCGTATTTCGGGTTATCAAACGGTGCAAAGCAAACGAACAGTGCGTGGTCGCGGCGTTCCCACGGCAGGTCCTCGTTGCGGATCACGCCTGCCGCCCGTTCGGCCTTGGTTATGTTTCGAACCTGGCTGGTTCCGGTTTTCCCTGCCATCCGGAACTCATCCGCGATGATGCGGCTTCGATATGCCGTGCCCCGCCTGTCATTCGAGACCGAGAACATGGCCTTGCGGACCTGTTCCAGATTGTAGGAATTGAGGCCCAGTGGTTCTCCGGCGCCCGAGGGTTGTTCAACACCGTCGATCGAGCGCACCAGGCGCGGCGTGACTGCACGACCGGTGGCGATGCGGGCGGTCATCACAGCCAGTTGCAGCGGCGAAGCCAGCATGAAGCCCTGACCGATGGACGCGTTTGCCGTATCGCCCACAAGCCACTCCTGACCATACGCGCGCTGCTTCCATTCCTGATTGGGGGCCAGCCCATCTGCCACTGCAGACATCGGGATATCATGCTTGACCCCCAGTCCCAAAGTGCGGGCCATGTCAGAGATCTTGTCGATGCCAACCCGCAGAGCCACGTCATAGTAATAGACATCGCAGCTGCGTTTCAGCGAGAGGTTGAGGTCGACCGTCCCGTGCCCACCACGTTTCCAGCAATGGAAGCGACGACTGCCGACCTTCAGGTGCCCGGGGCAGTACACGGTGTTGCCGGGGGAGACTACGCCAGCTTCCAACGCGGCCAGCGCGGTGACCATCTTGAAGGTCGATCCCGGAGGATATGTGCCTTGCACGGACTTATTCGCCAGCGGACGATACTTGTCTTCTGTCAGTGCCCGGTAATCGGCGACCGAAATGCCGCGAACAAACAGGTTCGGATCAAAACTGGGTGCCGAGGCGACCGCGCGCAGGTCGCCGGTTTCGCAGTCTATGACAACTGCGGCCGCACTTTCGCCCGCCAGTCGCGCCTGTGCATATTGTTGCAGTTCAGCGTCGATGGACAGTTGCAGATCTGCCCCGGGTTGTCCTTCCTGCCGGTCAAGCTCGCGCATGACACGCCCCGTCGCGTTGACCTCGACCCGCTTTGCACCGGCTTTGCCGCGCAGTTCGATTTCCTGCTTTGCCTCAAGGCCGACCTTTCCAATCTGGAATCTTGGGATGCGCAATACCGGCTCAGGGTCTTCGATTTTGCTGAGGTCATAGTCGCTGACCGGGCCGACATAGCCGACGATATGGGCGAAATCCTCGTATCGTGGGTATTGCCGCGTCAGGCCGACCTCGGGCGTTACGCCCGGCAGCGCCGGAGCATTGACCGCAACCTTCGAGATATCCTCCCACGTAACCTGATCCGCCAGCGTCACCGGCAGAAACGGGGCCGAGCGGCGCATTTCAGTCCTGGCGCGCTCGATCTCATCTTCGTTCAGAGGGATCAGTTCCGACAGTTTGGCGATGACTTTTTCCACGTCATCGGCATCCTCACGCACAATGACGATGCGATAGGAAGGTGAGTTCTGGCCGATGATCTGACCGTTCCGGTCATAGATACGCCCACGGGTCGGCGGGATAAGCCGGATGTTGATGCGGTTTTCTTCGGCCAACAGGCGATATTCGTCGGCCTGTTCTACCTGCATGAACCGCATTCGTGCCGCCAGACTGCCTATGAACACCGCCTGTAGACCACCCAGCAACAGCGCTCTGCGTGGCAGACGCTTATAGGCAAGGCCCTGGGATTTGGGTTTGCGCTGTTTCATGTCCGGCTTCTCACAGCGCTGACATCAGCAGCGGATATGCGGCGGACCCCCAACGCGCTTTGGCTAAGCAACACGACCAACGGGTAGACAGCGACCGTCAGCACAAGCTGAACCACGACCGGCCCCATTGCAGCCTGCTGCACGGACATCACCGATAGTACTAACCTGTTCATCAAGATGACCGCCGTGATCACAATGCCGACAGACATCCACTCCCCGGCAAATCCCGCATCCCTCATACCCAAAGCCGCTGACCGCAGATAGGCCGACCCGACTACGGTCAGCGCTGCCAATAGACCCGGTGGACGTTGCAGCAGAAAGTCGGCCATCAGCATGACAAGCGCGACCAAAACAGTCGGGACGTAATCGGGCCGCCGCAACACCCAGGCAAAAGTCAGGGCAATCAGGACGTCGGGAAAAGGCCAACGATCGGGTTGAGCGTCCAATGGCAACAGGTGCAGAAACAGCACAGCAAAAGCCAGCAAGGCATAAAGGCTGCGCATGGCCCAGATTTGCGAAGTCGGTCTATCCATCGCTGACCTCATCCGGGGTCAATGCCACCTCTGGGCGGGTGGGGCCTACGATACTGCCCGGATCCTGAATGGGCGGAGCCGAGTGAAACCGCAGAACCCTGAGAAACTCGAGCCTTTCGAAATCTGCCGACAGTCGGACCCGCAGGCGCCCCCCGGGGTCTGCCGCGATTTGACCGATCAGCAGGCCCGCAGGAAACACGCCGCCATCACCCGAAGTGATCACCCGGTCGCCGGGGCGAACCAACTCGCGGTTCTCAAGAAACTCCACCGCGGGCGCGGGGTTGTTGTCGCCTTTGATTAGAGCGGTCTGCCCAGAAGGTTGAATGGTTGCGGGAATGGCGCTGGTCGCGTCCGTCACAAGGATCACGCGTGCCGTGTCAGGGCCAACACCTGATATCCGTCCCACCAGGCCAATGCCGTCCATCGTGGCCCATCCATCTACGATCCCGTCACGCTCTCCGACATTCAGCAGAACGGATTGCCGGAATGGCGACCCGCTGTCTGCCATGACAACGCCGGTGATGTAGGTCAGACGAGGGTCAAGGCGGACATTGTTCAGATCTAGAAGTCGCGCGTTTTCCTGTTCAAGCTGCAAAGCAGCCTCTTTCCAGGCGCGCATTAGGCGCAGTTCGCTACGCAGTTCCCTGTTTTGCTCGGTCAGGCGCTGATAGCTTTGGAAGTCACGCACCAGATTGACGGCGGCAGTCACCGGGACCATGGCCCATTCCATCGATGGTACAACCGTATCCACGATTCGCGCGCGGAACCGTTCTACACGCGGGCTGTCGATCCGCCACAAAAGGAAGATACCAAGCAGGCACAGCACAACGATCCCCAGCAACAAGCGTCGCAGGGGGGGCGTGTACTCATCGCGCTGTGATCGGTCTTTTGCCAGAGGTTACCTTCCCGTGCTGCTCGCGCCGATATAACCCTATCTTCCGAGGGTGCGCGCCTTAGCTTTCGTAGTCAATCGCGTGGCGCAGCTGTTTTTCATATTCCAGTGCCTTGCCGGTGCCCAAAGCCACACAATTCAGGCTTTCGTCCGCAATGGAAACCGCCAGGCCTGTCTGTTCGCGCAGGGCCAGGTCCAGATCGCCCAGCAGCGCACCGCCACCGGTCAGCATCACACCGCGGTCGACAATGTCCGCAGCCAAGTCGGGCGGCGTTGTCTCAAGTGCGGTCATAACAGCCTCGCAGATCTGTTGCACGGGCTCTGACAACGCTTCGGCTATCTGGGCCTGGCTGATCTCGATTTCCTTGGGCACGCCGTTCAGCAGATCACGCCCCCGGATATGCATCGACTGACCGCGCCCGTCGTCGGGCATGCGGGCGGTGCCGATGGTTGTCTTGATGCGCTCAGCCGTGGATTCACCCACCAGAAGGTTCTGTTGGCGACGCAGGTAGGAAATGATGGCCTCGTCCATCCGGTCACCACCAACACGGACCGAACGGGCATAGACAATGTCGCCCAACGACAGAACCGCAACCTCGGTGGTGCCCCCGCCAATATCGACAACCATGTTGCCGGTCGGGTCGGTGATCGGCATACCGGCCCCGATCGCGGCCGCAATCGGTTCGGCAATCAGGCCCGCGCGACGGGCACCTGCTGACAAGACCGACTGACGAATTGCGCGCTTTTCGACCGGGGTTGCGCCATGGGGAACGCAGACAATGATCTTGGGTTTCGAGAAAGTCGAGCGCTTGTGCACCTTGCGGATGAAGTGCTTGATCATTTCTTCGGCAGTATCAAAATCGGCGATCACACCTTCGCGCATCGGACGGATGGCCTCGATCGAACCGGGTGTCCGACCCAGCATCAGCTTTGCATCTTCGCCAACGGCCAGAACTTTCTTCACACCGTCCTTGACGTGATAGGCCACAACCGAAGGTTCAGACAGGATGACACCGCGCCCCTTGACGTAAACCAGCGTGTTTGCTGTTCCAAGGTCGATAGCCATGTCCGCTGTGAACAGGCCGCCCAGATTGCCAAAGATCCCCATGTTTTCCCTGATCCTGTAATGTCGGTTTTCTACTGCCCGCGACTCGACGGTTCCGGGACGGATGACTTATAGGGTGCCATCACGCCCGGTAAAAGGGCTGATTCCGCGACAATCAGCACCTTTCCGCCTTATTGAATGGGACTTTAGAAGGCAAAATGCTCTCTTATCAACACATTTACCACGCCGGGAATCTGGCGGATGTCCAAAAGCACGCATTACTGGCGTGGGTGCTGGATTATCTGACACGCAAAGACAAGCCGCTCAGCTATATCGAGACGCATTCCGGGCGCGGGTTGTACCGGTTGGATGCAGACGAATCCATTCGGACAGGAGAGGCAGCGGAAGGGATCGGTCGCGCACAGCGGGAAGGGTGGTTCGGGCCCGACCACCCGATGGAGCAGGTCCTGAAGCAGGTACAGGCCCGGTACGGCGACACGGCCTATCCGGGATCGCCGATGATTGCTGCGACTATGTTGCGGGAACAGGACAGTTTGAACCTCGCGGAACTGCACCCACAGGAATTTGCGGCCCTGTCGTTGGCGATGTCGCCGTTTGGGGCGAAGGTCTATCAGCAGGATGGGTTCGATCTGGCGCAGTCTTTGCTGCCTCCGACTCCGCGCCGGGGCATGATGCTGATTGACCCAAGTTACGAGGTGAAAACCGATTACGACCGCATGCCCGGCATTATCGCCAAGCTGCACCGCAAGTGGAATGTGGGCGTGATTGCCCTTTGGTACCCGATCCTGACGGATGAGAGGCACGTCGGGATGGTCGCCGCTTTGAAGGCTCAGAATATGCCGAAATCTGTGCGTCATGAGGTCCGCTTTCCCGCCGCGCGCGAAGGGCATCGGATGGTGGGGTCCGGGATGTTCATTGTGAATGCGCCATTCGGGTTTGCCGAAGAAACGCAAAAACTGGATGCGCTTTTTTCCGGTCTCGGCTGACACCAGACGACATGTTGAAGGCGCACGCCACCTCGCCGATACACGCCCTGCATGTACCGATTAAAATTCTTGTTCGGTCAGGGCATGCGGCACTAGACTTGGCGCTGGGGGGATCGCAATGAATCGCAGACTCGCAGCAGTTCTGGCAGCAGACATGGTGGGTTACAGCCGCCTGATGGAAGCGGATGAACAAGGCACCTTGGCCCGTTTGCGCACTCATAGGATCGAATTAATCGACCCGTCGATCGAAAAAAACCGAGGCACTGTTATCAAGACAACCGGCGATGGGATGTTGGTCGAGTTCACCAGCGCCTGCGATGCCGTGGCTTGTGCCGTCGAAGTCCAGAACCGGATGTTTCGCAGAAATGCAGATGTGCCTAAGGATCAGCGCATCCAATTTCGGATCGGCATCAATCTGGATGAAATCATCTTTGAAGACGGGGATATTTTCGGCAGTGGGGTCAATGTGGCCGCGCGCCTGGAACAATCTGCCTCTCCTGGTGACGTGTTGATTTCCGGCGCGGTGCACACCCAGGTGACCAGTCGGCTGGATCTTCGCTTTCAGGATCTGGGGGAGCTGTCGCTCAAGAATATTTCCCAGCCGGTTCATGCCTTCCGCGTCGAACTGGACGCGCCCGCTGCGGCGGCTGGTGAAAATTCCAAAGAGGACGGCTCAACCAGAGTCGTCAAACCGACAATTGCGGTTCTGCCGTTCGAGAACATGAGCGGCGATCCCGAACAGGAGTTCTTCGTCGACGGTTTGACTGAAGACCTGTTAACCGAACTCAGCCGTCGGCACGAGTTGTTCGTGATTTCGCGCAATTCCAGTTTCGTCTACAAGGGGCAGGCCGTGAACCTTCGCCAAGTTGGCGAGACTCTGGGCGCGCAATACATCGTCGAAGGCAGTGTGCGCAAAGCCGGAAATCGCCTGCGGGTCACGGTACAGTTGATCGACAGTCAGAACGACGCCCATATCTGGGCCGAGAAATACGACCGTGACCTGGATGATATCTTTACCATCCAGGACGAGGTCACTTCGGCAGTTGTGGCGACACTGCCGGGCCGCATCGAAGCGTCGCAACAGGAAGAGTTAAAGCGAAAGACCCCTTCAAATTTCGCGGCGTATGAATGCGTTCTGGCCGCAAAGGTTCTGCACCACCGCAGCACACGTGAGGACAATGCCGAAGCGATGAAACTGATCGAGCGGGCCATCGAACTGGACCCGGAATATGCTCATGCCCATGCCTGGCGCGGTTGCATTCGCGGTCAGGCCTGGGGGTACGGCTGGGCCGAGGACGGCGAGGCGATGAAGATGCTGGCGTTGGATTCGGCCAAGAAGGCGGCGTCACTGGACGATAACGATGCCGACGTACACAGACTGATGGCGGCGGTGGAAATTTTGCAAAATGACCTTGGGCGCGCCCGCTACCATCAGGAACGCGCGCTGTCTTTGAATCCAAACTACGATTTGGTCGTGGTGCAGATGGGAGAGTTGCTGACCTGGTCTGGTCGGCCCGAGGAAGGCGCCGAGTGGATCGAAAAAGCGATGCGGCTGAACCCCCATCATCCGGCCCGGTTCTGGAGCCATTTGGGCAAAGCCCATTTCGGCGCAAAGCAATATGAAGCTGCGATCGAGGACTTTTCGCGCTTGCCGGCATTGGATGTGGTTCAGCACGCCTATGTTGCGGCGTGTCACAGTTGGCTGGGCAACGAGGCCAAAGCCCGCCAACATGTCAAGGAAATCCATGTGTCACAGCCGGATTTGACTGTTCAGGACCTTGTCGTGAACCTTCATTACGGACGCGAAGAGGATTTGCAGCATCTTATCCAGGGGCTGGCTAAGGCCGGATTGTCCTGAGGTAAAAAACGGCCCGGAAGTTCGGGCCGTTTTCTGGAGCTTCGTCGATCAGGTCAGGTCTTTATAGCTGATCTCGCGCGCATCTGCGCCCGGTCCAGCCTTTTCACGGCGCACGATCAGGCGGTTGAGAGCGTGGATATAAGCCTTAGCTGACGCCACGACGGTATCGGTGTTTGCCGACTGGCCTGTTGCGATCATGCCATCCTCTTCCAGGCGCACGGAAACCGTTGCCTGCGCGTCCGTGCCCTCGGTTACGGCATGAACCTGATAAAGCTGAAGACGCGCCGTGTTGGGATAAATCGCACGAATCGCCTTAAAGGTTGCATCCACCGGGCCGTCGCCATGTTCGGTGGCGATTTTGTCCACGCCTTCAACTTCCAGCTCGACCGTCGATTCCGCCTTACCGCCCGTGCCGCAAGTCACCTTCATCGAAACCAGTTGCAGGTGGTCGTCAGCCTCGTCCAGCGTCATCAGCGCAATGAGATCGTCGTCGAACACCTCTTTCTTGCGATCCGCCAGATCCTTGAACCGGACGAAGATATCCTTGAGTTGGTTGTCACCAACCTCAAACCCAAGCGTTTCCAGCTTGTCGCGCAAGGCAGCGCGACCCGAATGTTTACCAAGCGGCAGGGATGTTCCCGACAGACCAATGTCCTCAGGACGCATGATTTCAAAGTTTTCGCGGTTTTTCAGCATCCCATCCTGATGAATGCCACTTTCATGGGCAAAAGCGTTCTTGCCAACAATTGCCTTGTTGAACTGCACCGGAAAACCCGAGACCGTCGCAACCCGACGCGAGATGTGCATGATCTTGGTGGTGTCGATGCCAGTGTGCCACGGCATGATATCGTTGCGCGTGCGCAGCGCCATGACCACTTCTTCCAGCGCCGTGTTGCCTGCGCGTTCGCCCAGACCGTTGATGGTGCATTCAATCTGGCGCGCACCGCCTGCGACAGCGGCCAGCGAGTTCGCGGTCGCCATGCCAAGGTCGTTGTGGCAATGGGTGGCAAAGATCACGTCATCCGCCCCCGGCACCGTTTCGATCAGCCGCTTGATCAGGTCCGCGCTTTCCACCGGAGCGGTATAGCCCACCGTATCCGGGATGTTGATCGTGGTTGCCCCGGCCTTGATCGCTATCTCGATCACACGACACAGGTAATCCCATTCGGTTCGGGTCGCGTCCATCGGAGACCACTGCACGTTTTCGCACAGGTTGCGCGCATGGCTGACCGTTTCGTGGATCTTGTCGGCCATCTCGTCCATCGTCAGATTGGGGATGGCACGGTGCAGCGGTGAAGTGCCGATGAACGTGTGAATGCGGTTCTTCTCGGCGTGTTTTACCGCCTCCCAGCAGCGGTCGATATCGGCAAAATTCGCGCGGGCCAGACCGCAGATGCGGCTGTTTTTCGACCGTTGTGCAATTTCGGTCACAGCCTTGAAATCGCCTTCCGACGCGATGGGGAAGCCGGCCTCGATAATATCGACGCCCATGTCGTCCAGCAGCTCGGCGATCTCGAGTTTTTCGTCATGGGTCATGGTGGCGCCGGGGCTCTGCTCGCCGTCGCGCAAAGTGGTATCGAAGATCAAGACGCGGTCTTGGTCGGTCACGTTGGTCATGGGGTTCTCTTTCTTCTTCTGTCCTAAAGCCTATGGCGCGCTGGCGTCCTCCTCTGAGCGGGCGCGCCGGATGGCACGCTCAGAGGCGGATTAGGATCAGTAGGCCACGCAGCGACGCACCGCGAAGGGCGGTGTCGACACAAGGGATATCTGCGCGGTTGATCATGGGATAGAGGTTATACAGAGCCCGCCGGGAATGGAAAGAACCAATTTGCAATACGCGAACTTCTGGCAACTGCCCTTTTTTGACAGCCTTGATTGTTCGCACAGCGCCGCTAGCTGGTCACGGATGGAAACTGCATTGATAATTGGTGCTTCTGGCGGAATTGGCGCAGCTGTTACCGGACGGCTGGTTGAGCAGGGCGTTTCGGTCACGCGTTTGTCCCGGTCGGAGGACGGCTTTGACCTGACTGATCGGGACAGGACGATGCTGATGCTTGAAAGCCTGCCAGACCAGTTTGATCTGATTCTGGTGGCTTCGGGCGCGTTAGAGATAGACGGCGCTTTGCCGGAAAAGACCATTCGGGCGATTTCAGCCAAAGCCATGATGGATCAGTTTGCGTTGAATGCCGTTGGTCCGGCATTGGTGCTAAGCCGCGCGTATCAGCTGTTGCCGCGACATAGACGATCTGTATTCGCGGTGCTTTCGGCGCGGGTGGGATCAATCGGGGATAATCGGACAGGTGGTTGGATCAGCTACCGTGCGGCTAAGGCAGCGGTCAATCAGGTCGTCCATACCGCCGCAATTGAATTGGCCCGAACACATAAACAAGCAATTTGCGTCGCCCTTCACCCCGGCACGGTAAAAACAGAGTTCACGAACAAATACCTGGGTCGTCATCCTGCCGTCGAACCTGAAGCAGCCGCCGACAACCTGTTGAACGTGATACGCGGGTTAACGCTGGCTGATACCGGTGGGTTCTATGATTGGGCCGGTAAGCCGGTCCAGTGGTGAGCCTTCACCCGTCCGAGCTTCCGGTTGCTTCAGTATTTGCATCCGGGCTGGGTTGCGGGGCAGGGGTGTCAGCGTCACTCTGCTGGTCCGAGGTCTGGTTCGGCAACACGCCGTTTTCCCAGACACCGCTTTCCTCCTGGCCGTTGGCATAGCGCATCGTCCCACTGCCCTGCCGTTTGTTGTCAACAAAGCTGCCCTCATACACGTCGCCGTTCGAGTAGGTGGCGGTACCCACGCCGTTGATTTTTCCGTCCGACCAGTCGCCCGAATATTTGAACCCGGCGGGGGTTACGATTTCGCCTTTGCCATGCCGTTTTCCGTTCAGGAAATCACCGATGTAGACCGTGCCATCGGAATAGGTCGCCTTGCCTTTGCCCTGACGCACACCTTCAACCCAGTCGCCGTCATATACCGAGCCATCTGCGCGCGTAACCACACCCTTGCCATGGCTTTGCGCGTTTTTGAATTGGCCTTTGTAGATCATACCATTGGTATACGTGGCCGTGCCTTGACCCTCGATAACACCCGCGATCCATTCGCCTTCATAGGTCGATCCGTCCGGATAGGTGATGCTGCCGTTTCCTTCGGCCAGATCGGCAACGAAATCGCCGACATAGACAGAGCCATCCGGATAGGTCACTTCGCCAAGGCCTTCAATCTGCCCGGCGTTCCAGTCGCCGGTATACACAAAGCCGTCTGTTCCGGTGAACGTTCCTTTGCCGTGGCGACGGTCGTCGACAAAATCGCCTTCGTACACATCCCCCTGCGCGTGGGTCACTTTGCCCTTACCGTAGCGGCGCCCTTCTTGAAGTTCGCCTTCGTATATATCGCCATTGGAATAAGTCAGGCTGCCCGTCCCGGTGATCTGGTCGCCGGACCAATCCCCTGAATACACCATTCCGTCGGGCATCGTCTGCGTGCCGGTTCCATCGCGCAAACCTGCGTTGACGTCGCCGTCGTAAACGCTGCCATCCGTATAGGTGATCCTGGCCTTGCCCTGCCGCTCACCGTCGACCCAGTCGCCATCATAGATATATCCGTCGGGAAAACTCAGCACGCCTTTGCCATGTCGCTGAGCGTTCCTGAACTCACCCTCATAGCGCGTGCCGTTCGCGAATTCAGCGATGCCGGTGCCGTTGATTGACCCTTTGGACCAATCGCCCTCGTAGCTGCTGCCATTGGCATAGATGATCTTGCCGCGCCCTTCGGGCTGACCCTTGGCGAACATGCCTTCGTAGACTGACCCGTCGGGGTAGCGTGTCGTACCCTGACCCTGAATTTCGCCTTCTACCCACTGCCCCGTGTATTCAAACCCATTCGGCAGCCGATACGTTCCTGTCCCGTGCCGCAACCCGTTCTCGTAAGTGCCTTCATAGACACCGCCAACTTCATCATCCTTGACGATGACAGTCCCGTCCTGCGCGAAAGCAGTGGCAGCTGCCAGGCTCATCCCCGCTGCCAAAATTGAGTTTCGGATCACGTTCATTTCTGGTCCTGTCTGCCCGGTCGTCGCTGGTGATATCTCTTGCGCAAAACTAAGGTACCGTTGCAGGCAGAGCAACGGCTTTTGCCGCATTGGTCTTTTACTCGCGCGGTGATCTGCTAAATGGCAATAGGACTTACGAGGCAAGAGGGCAGCATGGCCGACCGTTTCCGCATCACTCTGGCGCAACTGAACCCGACCGTTGGCGATATCGAAGGCAACGCAGCAAAGGCCTTTGCGACATGGGAACAAGGCAAGGCAGCGGGCGCGGATCTGGTGGCTTTCCCCGAGATGTTCATCACCGGCTACAACACGCAGGATCTGGTTCTCAAACCGGTATTCCACCGCGCAGCCATGTCTGCGGTTGAAGCGCTGGCTGCAAAATGCGCCGAAGGTCCTGCAATTGCCGTAGGTGGTCCCTGGGTCGATGATGGAAAGCTGTACAACGCCTACCTGATCCTGAAGGGTGGCCGGATCACCAGCAAGGTTCTGAAGCACCACCTGCCGAACGAGACGGTGTTCGACGAAGTGCGCCTTTACGATGCGGGACCTCTGGGTGGGCCGTATTCGGTAGGGAATTTCCGGATTGGCAGCCCGATCTGCGAAGACAGCTGGCACCCGGACGTGGCAGAAACGCTGGAGGAAACCGGGGCCGAGTTTTTGTTGATCCCCAACGGGTCGCCCTATTTCCGGGATAAATACGATGTGCGACTGAACCATATGGTCGCGCGCGTGGTCGAAACGGGACTGCCGCTGATTTACCTGAATATGGTTGGCGGGCAGGATGATCAGGTCTTTGACGGTGCCAGTTTTGGCCTGAACCCGGGCGGGGAATTGGCGTTCCGGATGCCTGTTTTCGACGAGCTACTCTCTCAAGTCGATCTTGAGCGCGGCGAAGACGGCTGGCGGATCGCATCAGGTGAAATCGTGACCCAACCGGATGAGTGGGAGCAGGATTACCGCGCGATGGTTCAGTCTCTTCGCGACTACATGGGGAAAACCGGTTTCAAAAAGGCGCTGCTGGGCTTGTCCGGCGGGGTTGATTCCGCGCTGGTCGCGACCATTGCAGTCGATGCCATCGGGGCCGAAAATGTCCGCTGCGTGATGCTCCCGTCGGAATACACCAGTCAGGCCTCGCTTGACGATGCCGAGGCGGTCGCCAAAGCGCTGAGCGTGCATTATGACTACGTGCCGATCGCGGACAGCCGCGCAGCCGTCACCAGTACTTTGGCCCCGTTGTTTGCAGGGCTGGATGAAGGGTTGACCGAAGAAAACATTCAATCCCGCCTGCGCGGGTTGCTGTTGATGGCGATCTCGAACAAGTTCGGCGAAATGCTGTTGACCACCGGCAACAAATCCGAGGTCGCCGTGGGCTATGCCACGATCTATGGCGACATGAACGGCGGCTATAATCCGATCAAGGATCTGTACAAGACCCGTGTGTTCGAAACCTGTCGCTGGCGCAATGCCAATCACCGCAACTGGATGATGGGCCCTGCAGGCGAAGTGATCCGTCCCTCTGTCATCGACAAACCGCCCAGTGCGGAACTGCGCGAAGATCAGAAAGACAGCGACAGCCTGCCGGATTACCCGGTGCTGGACGGCATACTTGAGATCCTGGTTGATCAGGACGGATCGATCGCGGATTGCGTCGCCGCCGGGTACAACGAAGCAGATGCTCAGAGGGTCGAACATCTGGTCTATATCAGCGAGTATAAACGGTTCCAGTCCGCCCCCGGTACGCGCCTGAGCAACCGCGCGTTCTGGCTGGACCGGCGGTATCCGATTGTGAATCGCTGGCGCGATCGCCGCTGATTGCCGCAATTCGCGCGCTGAATTGGAAACTGTGAGAGGCTCAGCGCGCCTATTGTTTTCATATTTTTCTTCTTTGATCCGCCAGGGGCGCTAAAACCGGCCTCTGACTTGCTGTTGCGCCAAGTTTCTGCCACATTTTGGCTTGAAAATTGCCCCATGTGGGGCGGATGCGGCGCAATTCTCAAAGTCGCAAGCTGATTTTGATAATGTGTGACGCATCCGGGGTTGGATGTCTGAGTAAATGGTTTGGTTTTGACATGTATAGTGAATATCAGAGATCGCATCATGCTCTTTTGAAACGGCGGACGATGGAATCTCCGCCGCAGGAGTTGGATGAGGAAAAGCTGGAAGCGGCGATTGCCGGTGTCCTGAATGAACAGCGGCTGTCCGACGAACAGGCAGCGGCGTCGCTTCGGGCTGAGTTTCCAAGCTTGTTGCCGCAGAAGGACGTAACCGCCCAGACCGTGCAAAAAGACACCGGGTTGACCGCGAAGCTGCGTCAGAAATGGGCGGAACTGTCCGGCGCAGCGTGATGTGCTGAGGATTTTCGATGCCGTTGGCGTCTGGGCCACAGGCGTCATAAATAGTGCCAACATTGCGACAATTCGTGTTGCCAAACTTCTAGACCTTGGTCCCCATACGGGTTCAGGCGACAGAGTAATGCGTATTAATGACGGCACCAAAACCGAACCCCGTAGAATCCGATCTTGCCCTTCCCAAATCTGTTGATGTCGTCGTTGTTGGCGGCGGCATAATCGGCGTTTCAACAGCGCTGGAACTGGCAGAACGCGGAGCTTCCGTCCTTTTGTGCGAAAAGGGACAGATTGCGGCTGAACAAAGCTCGCGCAATTGGGGGTGGGTGCGTTTGGGTATGCGAGACCCCCGCGAAATTCCCCTGATGCAAGAGGCGTTGCGGATATGGCCGACCCTTGATGCCCGCCTGGATGGCAATACCGGATATACGCAATCCGGCATTCTTTTTGGCGCGTCCGGCAAGCGGGGCGAAGTCAATCTGAAGCGTTGGATGCGCCATGTAGAAGGATTACAGACCGGGGCAAAAATGGTGTCGGGACGCGAGTTGGCAGAGTTGTTGCACGGGCATGAAACCGGCCTGACATCTGCCCTGTACATGCCGCAGGACGGGCGCGCCGAGCCGCAATGGGCCGCCCCGGCCATAGCCGAAGCCGCACGGCGTCTGGGTGCTGTAATCATGACAGGCTGCGCCGTGCGAAGTGTAGACATTAAGGATGGGCGTATTGCTGGTGTATTCACCGAGCGCGGCAAGGTCGCCTGCGGGCGCGTGGTTCTGGCGGGGGGCGCGTGGTCGCGTTTGTTTGCGGGAAATGCAGGCATCAACCTGCCGCAGCTTAAGGTTCTGAATACGGTTCTGCGGACTTCTCCGGTGAAAGATGGGCCCGAAACTGCGTTATGGTCGGATGATGTTGCGATCCGAAAGCGCGCTGATGGGGGGCACACCATCGCGTCCGGACATCAGAACACGGTCGATATCGTACCGGACAGTTTCCGGCTGGGGTTGCAGTTTCGCTTTGCCTTTGCGCAGGAATGGAAATCCCTGCGCTTTCGCTGGTCAAATCAGTGGGCTATCGAGGCCCGTCAAAACAGAAGATGGTTGCCGACCGACATAACCCCGTTCGAGCTGTGCCGGGTTTTGGATCCTGAACCTTCGCAGAAGTTTTTGCGACAAGCCTGGGCCAGTGCACGAAAAGGATTTCCTGCTTTGCTGGACAGTGAAATCGTCCAAAGTTGGGCGGGTATGATTGATGTCACCCCCGACGCCATTCCCGTAATCTCGGGCGTGGATGACGTACCGGGTATGTATATCGCCACGGGCTTTTCCGGCCACGGCTTTGGCATCGGGCCCGGCGCCGGCCGCCTGACAGCGGACCTTGTCACTGATTCAACCCCTTGTGTGGATCCGACCGCGTTCCGTCTGTCTCGGTTCACTGACGGCTCAAAAGTGCGACCGGATCCAGGTTACTAGGGGCTTAGCCCATCATCTGATAGCTGACTGGAACAAAGCGGAAGCCCTCGCCCCGTGTCTCGACAAAGCCCGCGGCAGGGAAGGGCATGTGATAGCCGACCATCGGCACCTTGTCGGCTGCCAGCATGCCAAGAACGTTTCGGCGCGCGGCGGTTGCGGCGGCCTTGTCCATGTCAAACCGAACCTCCCATTCCGGATGGGCAAAGGACCACACGTAATGGTTGGCCAAGTCCGCTGTCAGCAGAAGGCTCTGTCCGTTGCTCTCCAGATGATAAACCGTATGACCCGGGGTATGGCCGTGGGCCGCAACCGCAGTTATGCCCGACGCCACTTGCTCTCCATCACCGACAAAGCTCATCTTCTCGGCCATCGGTGTGACTTTTGCGGCCACAAGATCACCGACATTGTTTCCGGCCTCCTGCGCGGACCAGAAATCGTATTCCGTTGCCGAAGTCACATAGCGTGCGTTGGCAAAGGTCGGTGCGCCATCCGTTGTCATGCCGCCTATATGGTCTGGATGCATATGGGTCAGCACGACAACGTCGATCTGATCCGGGCTGACACCTGCATCGGCCAAAGCGGCTTGAATGCCGCCTTGCCCCAGACCGGTGTCGAACAACACCAGTTCCGATCCGGTGTTGACCAGTGAGGGGGTAAAGAAGAACTGGGCGGTGTCGGCGGGAATAAAGTTCTCAGCCGAAACCTTTGCAAAGTCTTCATCAGACGCGCCACCGCCAAAGATATCCTTGGCGCCGTCACGCGGCAGGCTGCCATCCAGCAGGGTCGTGACGGTAAAGTCGCCGACCTTGAAGGATTTGGCGATGGTCGAGTTGGCCTTGGCGTCAGAGCCTGCGGCCAATACCGGCGCTGCTGCCGTGGCAAACGGCAAGGCGGCAGCAGTTCCCAAAGCGGCGCGGCGCGTAAGTTTGATCGTCATTATCGTTCTCCCTGTCAGAACACCTTAGAAAAAACTAGAACGGTGTGAGATTCTGACCAGATGTTACGACATCCACGTAGGGTGCATGGATGAACAATACGTGTTAATTTTTGTTCATGCCGCGATCGCAGAACAAAACCGTTCCAACGGATCAAAGTGTAGAAGATTTCCTTAATTCGGTCCAATCAGAACGTCGGGCCGAGGAGGCGCGCGCTCTGGATGAACTGTTTCGGGCCACCACCGGGTTTGATCCGGTCATGTGGGGCCCGTCGATGGTCGGGTATGGCCGTTATCACTATCGCTACGCCTCGGGCCGAGAGGGCGATTTTCTTGCAACCGGATTTTCCCCGCGCAAGTCGGCGCTGGTGATCTATATCATGCCGGGTTACGCGGATTTTAGCGGCATTCTGGCCCGGTTGGGCAAGCACAAGCTGGGAAAGTCCTGCCTGTATGTGAACACGCTGGCGGATATCGACATGCAGGTTCTGTCGGAACTCATCCGCGCTGGGTTGGACGACCTTGGCAGGATATGGCCCGTGGAACCGCGTTGAATCACCTGAGGGATCAAGCGGCGGCTGGACAAAAACGCGCCCATGTGACAAGAGCCGCGCCAACAGGAGACACCCATGACAACCACCCGTTTCGCCCCGTCGCCCACCGGTTACATCCATGTGGGCAACCTGCGCACCGCCCTGATGAACTATCTGATCGCCCGCAAGGCGGGTGGTACGTTCATCCTGCGCATCGATGACACCGACCCCGAACGCTCGAAAGAGGAATATGTCGATGCCATCAAACAGGATCTTGATTGGCTGGGTTTGCACTGGGATCGTGTCGAGCGTCAATCCGACCGTTTGGACCGCTACGCCGAAGCGGCTGACAAGTTGCGCGCGATGGGGCGGTTCTATGAAGCGTTTGAGACGCCGACCGAGCTGGACCTGAAGCGCAAGAAACAGCTGAACATGGGCAAGCCGCCGGTTTATGACCGCGCCGCGCTGAACCTGTCGGATGCCGAGAAGGATGCCCTGCGCGCCGAACGTGGCAACGGTGTCTGGCGTTTCAAGCTGGATCACGAACGGATCGAGTGGACCGACGGAATTCTGGGCGACATTTCGATCGATGCGGCCTCGGTCTCTGATCCGGTGCTGATCCGTGGTGATGGACAGGTACTTTATACGATTGCGTCGGTGGTGGATGACACCGAAATGGGCGTGACAGATGTCGTGCGCGGCTCGGACCACGTGACCAACACTGCGACCCAGATTCAGATCATCAAGGCACTGGGTGGGGATTGCCCGCGCTTTGCGCATCACTCGCTGCTGACCGGCCCGCAGGGCGAAGCACTGTCGAAACGCCTGGGTACGCTGGCCCTGCGCGATCTGCGTGAACAGGGCGTGCAGCCGATGGCACTGCTGAGCCTGATGGCGCGACTGGGTTCGTCCGATCCGGTCGAGCTGCGCTCGGATATGGCCGAGTTGATCGACGGCTTTGACGTGAGCCGGTTTGGTGCCGCGCCGACCAAGTTCGACGTGCAGGACCTGTTCCCGCTGACCGCCAAATACCTGCAATCGCTGCCGCTGGCGAATGTGGCCGATGCTGTCGCGGATGCCGGGGTGCCTGCCGAACTGGCCGAACCGTTCTGGGCCATGGCGCGCGAAAACATCACCACTTTGGCCGACCTCAAAGGGTGGTGGGACCTGTGCCGTGACGGCGCCGAACCGTTGGTTGCCGATGAAGATCGCGAATTCATCGCTCAGGCCATGTCGCTGCTGCCCGAAGGCCCGTTCGATGGTGAAACCTGGGGAGCCTGGACCAATGCCGTGAAAGAGGCAACAGGCCGCAAGGGAAAAGGCCTGTTCATGCCGCTGCGCAAGGCGTTGACAGGTGCAGAACGTGGCCCGGAAATGGCGGCGTTGCTGCCGTTGCTGCAGGTGATCCGCGCGCGCGTCTAACGCGGTAGTACGCGACATTTAAGGGCCACGCCTTCGGAGTGGCCCTTTGTCGTCAAACCGGTTGTTCAATCCGAACCGACAAACCGGTCAGGCGGTCATCGACAAAATCACGCTCGACAGGTTTGAGTTGTTGATGTCGCGGGTAACGTGGCTCGGCCCGGTCATTCAGGATCGGGGCATCCCAGCCGCTGGTTGTTGCAAAGAACCGGTCTGCCCCGTCTTCTCCGAACGCCCGCAAATAACCCTGAACAACAACGTCGATATAGCTGAGCAGCAAGGGATGGCGGTTGCTGGGCTCGTTGTGCCGATCCTGCGGGACGGCGTAGACAGCTATTTCAACTTCATGTTTCAGCGGATGTGAAACCGACCGGGTTGCCGGAATTCGGTCATAGGCCCATTCCCGTTCATCCAGCGCAGCCCAGTCGTTCTTGGGGACATGCGCGATCATGCCTTCGATCTCAGACTCCGGGTCCGGGACAGCTGTCAGGAACG
Source organism: Ruegeria sp. AE3 (assembly GCF_056542225.1). Taxonomy (NCBI): domain Bacteria; kingdom Pseudomonadati; phylum Pseudomonadota; class Alphaproteobacteria; order Rhodobacterales; family Roseobacteraceae; genus Ruegeria; species Ruegeria sp. AE3. The sequence goes on from NZ_JBQFZL010000003.1 coordinate 208,699, forward strand.
CGACCGGGCGCAGATCAGTGTGTCGCCATGCACGTTTCCAACCCTTAAGCTTTGCCGGGCGGGGGTCGGGAAAATCATGGGTGGCGAGGTTCACAAGGCTTCCATAACCAAAGAAATACGGGTCGGCCATTGGAACGGCTTCCTTTTGATCGATTGATGTATGTCAAACCGCTTTTTTCCGCGACATGCAATAAGGCTTCATCTTGTTTTCAGGGAGGCCCTCATGCGGATTACCAAACGGACGAATATCGCTGTGCGCCTGTTGATGTATTGTGCTGCACACCCGGACCGGCTGGTCACCAAAGCCGAGATTGCCGAAGTCTGCAACATCTCGGAAAACCATCTGGCTCAGGTGATCAACCAGTTAAGCCAGTTGAATTACCTGAGCACTCAGCGCGGCCGCAACGGCGGTATGTCGTTGGCACGTCCAGCAAGCCAAATCCGGATCGGCGCGGTGTTCAGGCACGTAGAAGGGGCCTTGCCCATCGCCGAGTGTTTTGCGGATGCGGATAACACCTGTCCTTTGACCGATGCCTGTAGGCTGCGGCTGGCGTTGCAGGATGCGGCGGAAGTTTTTTATGCATCTCTGGACGAAGTGTCGTTGGATGCGCTGGTTTGTGACAACGACCCGTTGCTGAAGCTGTTGCAGCCCGTGGCCTGCATACGCTGATCTTAGTCGCTGGCCCGCAAAATTCGGGCTGGCCGGGCAGAGAGAGGGCGCAGTGCGAAGGCAAATCCTGCGCAGAGCGTGACGCCGACACCGGCCAGAACAATGCCAATGGCCGAAGACCAGATCACGGTAAAACCTGTGTCGAAGATATAGGTGGCCACAGCCCAGCCGCCCAGGATGCCAACCAGCAAGGCGACGCAACCCGCCGCGGCACCCAGCAGGACCGAGCGCAGTCCAAAACTGCGCAGGATGCGGCCACGGTCAGCCCCCAGCGTCTTGAGGATTGCCGCCTCGTATCTGCGAGCGGGTTCACCGGCGGCTGCCGCACCGATCAGAACCAGAAATCCGGTCAACAAAGACACGCCAGCGCCATACGAGGTAGCAGCGGCGATCCCTGCCAATAGGCCCGAAACACGGTCAATGGCGTCGCGCACACGGATGGCCGTGATGTTGGGGAACTGGCCCGCAAGATCTCGCAGAATAGCGGCCTCGGCCTGTTCTTCTGCATATACCGTCGCAATAAAGCTATGTGGTGCGCCCGCCAGCGCCGACGGGTTCATCGACATGACAAAACCCATACCCGCTGTGGAAAAATCCACCTCTCGGGTTGAGGTCAGCTCTGCGGTGATATCCCGCCCCAGGATGTTGACAGTTATCTGATCGCCGAGTTTCAGACCCATCTCTCCGGCTTCTTCGGCTGCAAAGCTGATCTGTGGTGCGCCAGAATAATCCTCGGCCCACCATTCCCCCGCTGTCACCCGTGCATTTGCCGGGGGTCGGGCTGAATAGGTGACGCCGCGATCTCCCTCCAGTACCCAATGATCTCCGGCTGCCTCGCGCGCGGGGCGGCCGTTTATCTGAGTGATGATCCCTCGCAGCATTGGTGCGCTTTCAATGCGGCTGACAGCAGGATCGGTTTGCAGCCGTTCGGTAAAACCGGGCATCTGGTCTTTTTGAATATCGACAAAGAAGTATGAAGGCGCCACTTCCGGCAGATTGCCGGAGATCGCATTGCGCAGCGTTCCGTCAATCTGCCCAACCGCCGCCAGCACTGACAAACCCAGGCCAAGCGACAAAACCACCGACCCCGCGCCTTCACGCGGATCAGAGATGGCGGACAAGGCCCATCGCAGGGCAGGGCGGCCCCGCGCCAATGGTGTTCCGGCCCGTGCCAGTTTGCGAATGGCATAGGCTGCGAGCGCCAGCAGGATCAGTGCGCCCGCAAGTCCGCCACTGGTCCACAGGGTTAGGCGAGTAGAGCCGCTGAACCAGGACGCAATCACGATCAGGGAGGCCAATCCAAACCCGGTTGCCACGACGTAAGTTGCGCGTGGGATGGGACGAGCCGCACTCAGCGCATCGCGAAACAGAGTTGCGGCGCGCACATCTTCGGTTCTGGCCAGCGGCCAGAGCGTGAACAGAAATGCTGTCAGCAGGCCATAAAGTGCGGCCTCGATCAGCGGTTGCGGATACAGAGAAAACACTGCTGGAACCGGCAATCGGTTTTCCAGCAGCGGCGCCAGCAAAAGCGGAGCCATCCCGCCCAGTAGCAGTCCAATTACAATGCCAGTCAGGGACAGCACCCCGATCTGAATCATGTAAGTTTGAAAAATGGTGGAGCGATCCGCGCCCAATGTCCGCAATGTCGCAATGGTTTCCGTTTTCTGGCTCAGATAGGCCCGTACGGCGGCGGACACACCGATGCCACCGACGGCAAGCCCCGACAACCCGACAAGGACCAGAAAGGCACTCAGGCGGTTGACGAATTCCGATATGCCCGGCGCGCCGTTACGCGCGTCGCTCCAGCGCATCCCCGAGCCTTCAAGCGCCGCGCTGGCACGTGCGGCCACCTCCGACAGGTTCGCGTCTTGGGGCAAGGTCAGCCGGTACCTGGTCGAAAAAAGCGTTCCGGGCTCCAGCAGGCCAGATGCCTGCAACGCTTCGGTACGCACCATTGTACGAGGCCCCAAGGCAAAACCAGCCGCGGCGCTGTCGGGTTCATTCCGAAGTTCGGCCATCAGAATGAACTCTTGCGTGCCTAACGCGAAGTGATCACCGACCGACAAACCAAGCCGGTCGATCAGAACAGGTTCCATAACGGCACCGGGTAATCCGGACCTGCCGTTCAGGGCGTCGTCCAGCGTGATGTCCGGCTCCAACTTAACCGATCCGACCAGCGGGTAAGTCTTATCTACGGATTTGACCTGGGTCAGTGCACGTTCGGGTCCAGCCGCTCGGGGCACAACCGCCATCGAACGGAAATCGACAATCTCGGACACCTGCTCGGATGCCTGTCGCATCCAGAGGCGCTCGGCCTCAGTGGCAAAACGATAGGTGAACTCAAGCTCGGCATCGCCGCCCAGCAGGGATGCGCCTTCGCGGGTCAGCCCGGTTTGAATCGCCTGACGCACCGATCCGACGGCGGCGATGGCTGCGACGCCCAACGCCAGACAGGCCAGAAAGATGCGAAACCCGCGCAGGCCCCCGCGCAGCTCTCGACGGGCCAGCCGCGCGGCTAGCCGAAGGCTCATTCTGCGGCCTCCTGCCGGGTCTCGTCGGCAATCCTGCCGTCGCGCAGCCGGATCACCCGGTCACATCGTTCAGCCAGTGAACGGCTGTGCGTCACAAGAACCAGCGTCGCTTCATATTTACGCCGAAGCCCGAACAGCAGATCAACGATCGCGGCACCGTTTGTCTCATCCAGATTCCCGGTCGGTTCGTCCGCCAGCAAGATCTTGGGGCGTGGTGCCGATGCACGCGCCAGGGCAACTCGTTGCTGCTCGCCGCCCGACAATTGCGCCGGGTAATGATCGCGACGATGGGATAAGCCCACGGCATTCAGTTCCGTCTCGGCCCGGTCGAACGCATCTATGTGTCCCGCCAGTTCCAGCGGTGTCGCCACGTTTTCCAACGCGGTCATCGTTGGTATCAGGTGGAAATTCTGAAACACGACGCCCATGTTGTCGCGCCGAAACCGCGCCAGAGCGTCCTCGTCCATGCTTGTCAAATTCTGATCCAAGGCCAAGATTTGACCGCTTGTTGCCTGTTCCAACCCACCCATCAGCATCAACAGCGACGATTTTCCCGACCCCGATGGCCCGATCAGCCCCAGCGTTTCCCCCCTGTTCACGGTCAACGTGATGTCATGCAAAATATCGACCCGCCCGGCATTGCCATCCAGCGATAAAGCGGCATTCTGAAGAGCGAGAACAGCAGGCGTCATGGGTCTTCCCGATAAAGGAGCGGTTTTTGGGATATGGAGTGATCACCGTATTGCGCAAGGTTTTGATGGCAAGTCCATTTGTGTTCTGCGGTTTTGCGGCCACAGCCGATCAGGTGGTGATCGCAGCCCTTGGGGACTCGCTGACGCAAGGCTACGGGCTGGTGGAGGAGAACGGGTTTGTTCCCCAGCTTGACCGTTGGTTGCAGGCGAAGGGCGAAGATGTTCGCGTTATCAACGCAGGCGTTTCGGGCGATACAACGGCGGGTGGCGCTGTGCGGGTAGAATGGACCCTGACACCCGATGTGGACGGACTGATCGTTGCCTTAGGCGGGAATGACGTGTTGCGCGGGATCGATCCTGCAGTTTCGCAAGCCAATCTGCGCAAGATACTTCAGGTTGCACGCGATACAAAGGTTCCTGTCTTGTTGATCGGAATGCAGGCGCCGGGCAACTACGGCGCTGAATACAAGCAGGCGTTCGATGGCATTTACCCTGCACTGGCGCAGGAGTTTGAAGTTCTGTTTTTCAGCAGTTTCTTTGAAGGGCTTGCAGCGGAGGGTGACCCCGCAGCCGTATCGCAATTCATGCAATCGGACGGCATTCATCCAAATGCGGCCGGGGTGGCGAAGATCGTCGAAGCGCTGGGCCCCTCTGTGTTGCAACTTGTGACGCAGGCGGGCGGGGAAGGTTAGCCATTCCCGCGATAGCGATCAGACGACCGTGACAACCGTTCCGATAGGGACCCGGTTATACAGATCGATGACATGTTCATTCAGCATCCGAATACACCCGTTTGACACCGCCCTGCCTATGGTTTGTGGCTGGGTCGTGCCATGGATTCGGAAATAGGTATCGACACCGTTCTGGAACAAATACATCGCACGCGCGCCGAGGGGGTTATCCCCACCTCCCGGCTGGACATAGTCATTGTCCTTGAATTTTGCATAGGCCACCGGATCGCGCTGGATCATCTCTTGGGTCGGGCGCCAGGTCGGCCATTCCTTTTTCACATCGATAGTAGCGGTGCCGGTGAATTCCAGACCTGCCTTGCCGACACCGCAGCCATAGCGGATCGCTTTGCGTGGTTCGGTGACATAGTAAAGATAGAATGAACGGGGGGCGACCAGCAGCTGCCCGGGCAGGAACTGCTTTTTGATGCGCACGAATTGCGGTGTCGGATCATACTCGACCGCTTTCTTGGCGCTGGCGATGCCCGGCAGCAGCGTGGCCGCTGTTCCGGCCAGAAAAACTCGGCGTGTATACATCGAAACCCTCATCAATTGACCAATGAAACCCAAGAACCAGTTTCATCATGATATGTTATTTGGTCAATTCTGGGGCAAGCATCACGCATCCGTGATGTGATCAATCGGCCACCTGAAACGGCAGCGGTTGAACAAAAGGGTGAGGAATTTCTCTCACCCTTTCAAGAGCTTATGCAAGCTGGATGTTGTCGGCGCTCTCGCGGCCGTCACGACCCGAACGCAGTTCGTACGTGACTTTCTGGTTGTCGGCCAGACCGGTCAGGCCCGAGCGTTCGACGGACGAGATGTGGACGAAGATGTCCTTGCCGCCATCTTCGGGCGCAATAAAGCCGTAGCCTTTAGTGGTGTTGAACCATTTTACGGTGCCTGCTGGCATTTCCGTGTCTCCTGTTTGGTGCTGCCCACGGAGTTGCGGCAGCCTGGCGTCGTATGTCTGTATCGATAGACTGAGCGCCGTAGAAGGAGACAGTAGGTCGAAATAGAAAAACGTTAGCACCCTGCATATGGCATTGAGGTAAGCCTGTGGCAAGAGTGGTTTGTACGGATTGTACTAGTGCCAGAGGGCAGATAGCTTGATTTGTACAAGAATCCGCTGATGGGTTTCAGGCTGATTTTGGCGATGTTTGACAGCATTCTGGGTGCTCTGGTCACCCTGTCTGTTGACGCGCGCGACGGCAGTGAAAAACCCGGATCCACACTTTCCCGGTCGGCCATGCCGAGCGGTCGCCACGTGCCACGCCTGCGCGGGAGGGTGACACTTTTTCGTCGCAGGCACGTGTTCAGGACCAGTGTCATTCTGACCGGTTCAGCGTGGGTTCCCCTCACAACTGACGGTTTTTATTCATAAATCGCTATGTTTGAAAAATTTGCGATCTGGTGCTATACTGCGTGGCAGCTGTGGGGGCGGATATGAAAGCTGTTTATACGATAACCTTGTTGTGCTGGGCAGGAGCCGCGCAGGCCCTGACTGTTCCATATGGGACAGAGGGTTTTATGCCGACCGCGCGTGAAGGCGGGCTCAAACTCTACAACATGTTCGAATTTGAACACGAGCTGAAGGCTCCGGTCTTCGCGAAAGAGAACCCGCGCCGTAATGAAAGACGTCGTCGTCTTGTCGAGCTTGGTGGACCCAAGCATTTGCCCGAGATACTGACTGAACGGACAGAGGTCGTGGAGGAATCCGGGCCTGAGTTCTGCGAGCTGTGGTGCAATGAGCCCGGGTCCGAAGAAACGCCGGTGGACGTGAACGTCTCGGCCGTGCCGCTTCCGGCCAGTTGGCTGCTGCTGCTTGGTGCGCTGACGGGGCTGTTCGGTGTCGGACGGCTGCGTGGCAACCGGTTCGGGTAAGCGCCGCGTCTGCAACCATCCTTGAATGCTGTGATATGGGACACCGGGGGTCGGTGGAGCATGCGACCTGCGGCAGTTGCCTGCAAAGGCGCGTGTTAACCACTTGGTAGTCATACCTGCGCCACCTTGCGCGCATGAGTGATTATCGCCGCGTCCGCATTCCCGGTGCCAGATATTTCTTCACGGTGTCGCTGGCCGACCGGTCATCGGACCTGTTGATCCGCGTGGCCGTACATCTGCGCGCGGTATTTGCCGAAACGCAGCGGGAGCGCCCGTGCTGGTGTGATGCGTTTGTGGTGTTGCCCGATCATCTGCACGCGGTGTGGACCTTGCCGCCGGGCGATGCGGATTATTACACGCGGCGGGGAGCGATCAAGGCGCGGTTCACCATGGGCGTGAACAAGGCAAACCGTAGGCCGGGCTTCAGCCCGGCACCCGAGCTCACGCATCTACCTGTTGTGACCTCTGGCAGATATGCCGGGCTGAAGCCCGGCCTGCGGGCAAGGGGTGATGGGTGCAAGCACCCATCCTACGCTTGATCCAAAGTGCGTTCTGGTTTGACTCTGAAAAACCCTTCCAAAGGCTTGCCTTCCAGTTGCCTGACCAACTTCCGTTTTCTGACACTCCTCAATTTAGTTCCAGTTTGTCTCGGCACGCTGTTTCCATTGACCACCCACCGTCGAATGGTTCACCTTCGAAACGAATTGCGGTACCCGCCCAGTCTATGTTGATTCCACCGAACTCAGCTTTGGCGCAATGGTTTGCTGTTAGTATATTCGCGAGCAAGTGAACCACTGGCTCTGGAAGCTCTTCTACCCCAATGGTTAATGAGAAAATTTGTTTAGACGGAGGCGAGCCGAAGATTGCACCAAAGCGCTTCCCGAGTACTTCACCCCAATACAAATTCGGATCGTCCCCGTCGAACTCGCTGTTATTAATAGTCAGGGATTCGAACACCGCAGTCGCGTCGACTTGCCCGTCGGGAAGTGCTGGAACGAGAATTGTTTCGGCCTGTCCCGACGATCCAAGAATGGCTGAGATGAACACTGTCGCAATTATCTTTGAGAACAAAGAAAAACTCCTGATTTTGCGTTTCTTTCGCCTGTGGGTGTTTCGAGTGGTGCCGGGCTGAAGCCCGGCCTACCAGTTGGCGTGAAGGGAGCGAGCACTCAACTTAAGCTTACTTGTTTTCTAGGTATTCCCCACATGTGTCTCCAATTCTGCGATGGTTCGCATTTAGATTTCCTTGGCGATAAAAATCCTCAACCAAGCCCGCTGCAAAGCACGAAATAAATGCACCCTTTTGAGCCTGCTCTGTCGAAAACCCGTCTTCTACCAACTTGTTTTGCAATCTTGAAACGGACACAATGTAAACGTCAGAATTTAACGTATCGCCATAGACACGGCTTGGTATTTCATAAAAATGTGCATCAAACATCGACAAAACAGTTTGGAATGAAGTGTAGAGTTTTGCCGGAACAAAATCGATATCTTCTCGATTTTCTATGAAAACGACAATCACATCAGACTTTTCTGGATCCACCCATTTGTCTGTGAAATCGAATTTTCCCTGCTCGCTATCGTGCTTATGCAAGAAATGAATGAAATCCGCTGGCGCGGCAAAGGTAGTAACCTTCTTTGGAGTCTCAGCCAATGCATTACCTGCACCGCAAACCAGGAAAGCAGAAATCTGGACACAACGCGCCGCAAGTCTAATCATTAACAAGACATCTCCATCTCTGCTTTTTCAGCCATACGGTCCCCATCCAGTCTCACCGCGCAAACTTCTTATGCTTCAGCCGCTTGGGCTCCAGCGCGTCTGGTCCCAACCGCCGCTTCTTATCCTCTTCGTAATCCTCGAAGTTACCCTCGAACCATTCCACATGGGCATCGCCCTCGAAGGCCAGAATATGCGTGCAAATCCGGTCGAGGAAGAAGCGGTCGTGTGAGATGACGACGGCGCAGCCGGCGAAATCGACCAGCGCGTCTTCCAGTGCGCGCAGGGTTTCGACGTCGAGGTCGTTTGTGGGTTCGTCGAGCAGCAGGACGTTGCCGCCCTCTTTCAACAGGCGGGCCATGTGGACGCGGTTACGCTCACCGCCAGAGAGCAGCGAGACCTTTTTCTGCTGGTCGCCGCCCTTGAAGTTGAAGGACGAGCAATAGGCGCGGGAATTGACCTGCGCGTCACCCAGCTGAATGATCTCGGCACCGCCGGTGATCGCCTCCCACACGGTGTCGTTGTCTTTCAGGTCGTCGCGGGACTGGTCGACATAAGACAGCTCGACCGTGTCGCCCAGCGTGATGGTGCCGCTGTCGGGCTGTTCCTGACCGGTGAGCATCTTGAACAGCGTCGATTTACCGGCACCGTTGGGGCCGATGACGCCGACGATGCCGCCGGGGGGCAGGGCGAAGTCCAGCCCTTCGATCAGTTGCTTGTCGCCCATGTGCTTCGACAGGCCCTCGACCTCGATCACCTTGCCGCCAAGGCGCTGGCCGTTGGGGATGACGATCTGGGCGCGGGTCAGCTTTTCGCGTTCGGACTGTTCGGCCAGCTCGTTATAGGCGTTGATCCGGGCCTTGGACTTGGCCTGACGGGCCTTTTGGCCCTGACGCATCCATTCCAGTTCGCGTTGCAGGGTCTTCTGCTTGGACTTGTCCTCGCGGGCTTCCTGCTCCAGCCGTTTGGCCTTTTGTTCCAGCCATGCGGAGTAGTTGCCCTCGTACGGAATGCCGCGACCCCGGTCGAGTTCGAGGATCCAGCCGGTGATGTCATCGAGGAAATAACGGTCGTGGGTGACGATCAGGATGGTGCCCTTGTAGTCGATCAGGTGCTGTTGCAACCAGGCGATGGTCTCGGCGTCGAGGTGGTTGGTCGGTTCGTCGAGCAGCAGCATGTCGGGCGCTTCGAGCAGCAGCTTGCAGAGCGCCACGCGGCGTTTTTCACCGCCCGAAAGGTTGGCGATGTTGGCGTCGTCCGGCGGGCAGCGCAGTGCCTCCATCGACACGTCGATCTGGCTGTCGAGGTCCCAGAGGTTCTCGGCGTCGATCGCGTCCTGCAGGGTGGTCATTTCCTCCATCAACTCGTCCGAGTAATTCTCGGCGATCTCCATGGCAATCTCGTTGAAGCGGTCAACCTTGGCCTTTTTCGCGGCCACGCCCAGCATGACGTTTTCACGGACCGACAGGGATTCATCCAGCTGCGGTTCCTGCGGCAGGTAACCGACCTTGGCACCTTGGGCGGCCCAGGCCTCACCGGTGAAGTCGGTGTCGAGCCCGGCCATGATCTTCATCAGCGTCGATTTACCCGCGCCGTTGACGCCGACAACACCGATTTTCACGCCGGGCAGAAAGCTCAGGTGGATGTTTTCAAAGCACTTCTTGCCACCGGGATAGGTCTTGGAGACACCCTGCATGTGGTAGACATATTGATAGGCGGCCATGTCGCGTCCTCTGGGTCGGGAAATTGGGTTGAAACGCTGGATATCCGAGCGGGGCGGGCGGGGCAAGCTGGTGGTTTTGTGAATTTCGTCCCGTATCTGCATGGGCTAGGTTTGCCGGGCTGTATGAGGGGCATGAAGTGGTGGAACTGGCGGAACTGATATCAGGCTGGGCGCAACCGGGGCGGGTGGAGTGGATTGGCCTGCGGCCCGAGCGGCGGGTTGGGGTGGAGGTGGTGAGGGAGGCGGTGGTCTCAGCCGATGGGCTGGAAGGTGACCGGGGCCGTGCGGGTAAGCGGGCGGTTTCTTTGATCCAGCGGGAGCATCTGGCGGCCATTGGCTCTTATCTGGGGCAAGGACCGGTCGCGCCCGAAATCCTGCGGCGCAATCTGGTGGTTTCGGGGATCAATCTGGCCGCGCTCAAGGGGCGTGAGGTGCAGGTGGGTGAGGCGGTTTTGCGCTTTACCGTGATCTGTGCGCCATGCAGCCGGATGGAAGAGGCGCTGGGCAAGGGCGGCTATTCTGCCGTGCGGGGGCATGGGGGATGGTGCGCCGAAGTTGTCAGGCCGGGGCGGGTTGCGCTGGGCGACGCCGTGCAACCGATTGATTGACAACGCGGCCCGGTTCTGGCCATCAGCAGGTTATGGAGCGGTACGACATCCCTTACGCGCGGCCCGGGCAGGTCGTTGGGTTGTTCGGCGGGTCATTCGATCCGCCGCATCAGGGCCATGTGCATGTGACGCGTGAGGCGATGAAGGCCTTTGGGTTGGATCGGGCGTGGTGGCTGGTGTCACCCGGCAATCCGTTGAAAGAGCGGGGGCCTGCGCCGATCGCGCGGCGCATGGCGGCGGCGCGGCGGGTGATGCAGCATCCGAAGGTCGACGTGACGGATATCGAGGCGCTGGTCGGCACGCGGGCAACGGCGGACACTCTGACAGCGCTCAGGCGGCTTTACCCGCAGGTGCGGTTTGTCTGGCTGATGGGCGCGGACAATCTGGCGCAGTTTCATCGCTGGAAAGACTGGCGGCTGATCATGGACACTGTGCCGGTGGGCGTGGTGGCGCGGCCGGGTGAGCGGATCTCGGCCCGGATGTCACCTGCGGCGCGGGTTTATGCGAAGTACCGGATTGACGGGCAGGCGCGGCACCTTTTGGGGCAGGCGCAGGCTCCGGCCTGGTGTTTCGTGAACGTGCCGATGATCGATGTCAGTTCGACCGAACTCCGGACACGCGGCGAATGGGGCGCAGAAGTGTTGCCGGAATAGCCCCAACGGGCGCATAATCTAACACGGTGGTTGTGTGCTTTTGATCTGTGGGATTTTAATTCGGCTATGGCTGGTCGTTTTTCACGTCGTTTGTTTCTGGGGGGATTAGGGGCGTCCCTGATCCCGGCAGCGGGCCTTGCGCAGGCGCCGCTTGTATCGCTTAGGCCGCAGGCGCGCGGGGTCATATTAAGCGGTGCCGAGCGATTGGTGGCCGCAGCAGGCCTGAAGGGCGAGGTTGTGTTTGCGGTTGCGGATGTGGCGACCGGGGCGCAGCTGGAAGTGTTTGGCGAGGGCGCAAGTCTGCCCCCGGCCAGCGTCGGAAAGGCAATGACCGCGCTTTATGCGCTGGACGTTCTGGGGCCGGAACACCGGTTCGAGACCCGTCTGGTGGCGGATGGCCGGATCGAGAAGGGCGTTTTGCACGGCGATTTGATTCTGGTTGGGGGCGGCGACCCGCTGCTGGATACGGATGCGCTGGCTACGATGGCGGCCAATTTGCGCGAGGCCGGGATTATCGAAGTGCGCGGCGCGTTCAGGGTTTACGACGGGGCGTTGCCTTATGTGTTCAGCATCGATCCCGAGCAGCCGGATCATGTGGGCTATAGCCCGGCCGTCAGCGGCATTTCCCTGAACTTCAATCGCGTCCATTTCGAATGGAAACGCGCAGGGAGTGGCTATGACATAACCATGGATGCCCGCAGCGAGCGTTATGTGCCTGCGGTGGATGTCTCGGCCATGCGGGTCGAGGATCGTAGCCTGCCGATCTATACCTATCAGGCAAGCGCGCGGCAGGATCGCTGGACCGTGGCCAAGGGCGCGCTGGGCAATGGCGGGGCCCGCTGGTTGCCGGTGCGCAAGCCCGCTTTGTACGCGGGCGATGTATTTCGCACCTTGGCGCGGTCGAACGGGATCGTTTTGAAGCGCGTTCAGGTGACACGCCAGAGCGTGCAGGGTGTCGATCTTGTGGTGCATCGCAGCGACAGTTTGGATCGTGTCCTGCGCGGGATGCTGAAATACTCGACCAACCTGACGGCCGAGATGGTCGGGCTGGCCGCGACCAGGGCGCGCGGTGTTAACCCGCACACCCTGGCGGATTCGGCAGCCGAGATGAACCGGTGGGCCGCCAGTCGTTTCGGCGTGACAGGAATCGCCATGGTCGATCATTCGGGTCTGAGCGATGCCTCGCGCATGGTACCGGAGGATTTGGTTGCGGCCCTTGTCGCAACACAGAAGTCGGGGATGTTGCGGCCCTTGATGAAACCTTTTGCACTGACCGACCGGAACGGGCGGCCCGTCAAGAATCACCCGATCAAGGTTGATGCCAAGACAGGGACATTGAACTTTGTATCCGGGTTGGGCGGTTTCCTGACGACTGCGGACGGGGTCGATCTGGCCTTTGCGATATTCACCGCCGACGTGGACCATCGCGCAACGATCCCACGCGCGCAGCGTGAGCGCCCGGACGGTGCACGCAGCTGGAACAGCAGATCGCGAAAATTGCAGCGCGCTTTGCTGGAGCGCTGGGGGTCACTTTATGGAAGCTGAAACCTGAAACCCGCCTGAAGCGGGCGTCAGACGGTATGGCGCGCCCTGGCCCCGCGCTCGATCGCGGCCGCGTGCAGGCGGTCGATGTTCAGCTCGTACCGGATTTCTTCCAGCAGGCGCAGTTCGGATTCGGCCAGCGTTCCGTCAGCGGCAGCGACGTCACAGGCCAGAGCATAGGCCGTTTCGTTCAAGCGTTCGGGCAGGTTGTCCCGGATCAGGCCAAACAGCGCATCCAGCCCGTCTTCCTGTTCGAACAGGTCAAACACGATCTGCGACACGTGGCGCATCCGGTCGATGTCGTACCCGGCGAAGACCGGCAACATGTTCACGGCGACCTCGATCTTGACCAGCTCGGCAGTTCGGATGTTTTCGTCGGAGGCCGAGATCGCAACCATGATCGCCACAAGGCAATCCTGTGGGGACATCGGGTGGGGAACTTGCTCGGTCATTCGGTGTATCCTGCTTGGGGTTCGTCAATGGCGCAGGATAGAAGGGGGGCAGGGCAGGTTCAACATCTTGTTTTGCCCCAACTGTGCGGCAGGTTGAACCGGTCAGGTGTTCATAATCGCCATACCGCTGAGCAAAAGGCCCGCCCCGATCCAATAGCGCAGCCCCAGCGTTTCCCCGAAGAACAGCCACGAGGCGAGGGGGACCAAGACAAAGCTGAGGGCCATGAACGGATAGGCCTGCGACAGCGGCACATGCCTGAGGACGTAAATCCAGAGTATCGTTGCAGTGCCGTAAATCGCCAGCGCGACGAGCAAGAAAGGGTCGAGCAGGGTATGCAACAGCCCCATCGCACCGGTCGCGGTGCGACCCTCGATCCGCCCGCCAGCGAGTTTGAACAATACCTGTCCGACCGAAATCATGACAGGTGTCAGAAGCAGCCCGGTCCAGACCAGTGCTGTGGGTGCGGTTGCGCTCATGCAGCCTGATCCTTGAGGGGCTTTCCGGTGGATTCCTCGGCCGGTCGATCCTCGCAGTAATAGATGTCACGCCCGATATCCTCGCAGGTGTGAAGGCTGGGGCTGGGATGCACGGCGCGCAGAAAGCTGTGGGTGTAGGGAAAGAAATTGAAATGCGGGTTGAAGCTGTAGCGATATTCCCGTTCGCGCGGGACCACGATGATAACCCGCTTGCGCGCGACCCGGCGCAATTCAGCGATGGCACGGCGGTAATCCAGCAGATGTTCGATCACATGGGTGCAGATGACCGTGTCGAAACTGTTATCCTCAAAAGGCAGGTCTTCGATCCGGGCGGCAACATATCTGATGTTTTCGATGGCTTCAGCGTCATCGATAACGAAATCGACACCGGTCATGGCCGTGATGTCCAGGCGCAGGGCGCGGATGCGTTGCAGCAGAGCCCCGGTGCCGCAGCCGACGTCGCAGATGCTGTTGCCAACAATGTCGCTGGCGATCCGGTCAATGCAGGCGTCGGAATTGTCAGTACCATCATGCACGCGCGGGTGTTCCCGGTAGAGCGTTTCGTATTCTTCGTCCGTCAGAAAAGGCGCGCGTTCGCGGAACGCTGCCAGCCGGGTAATGTGTTCCCCCCAGACACGGCGCGCAAGCCAGTGAAAAGCGGCGCTGTCGCGAAGGATCGGCGGGACGATATCCTCGAGCACAAAGCGGATTAGGTTGCTGGTTTCGCGTCGCATCTAGTTTCCTTTGGTCCCGGGGAGGTTTCCCGGCGTCTTTCTATCGTAGCACCGCAGTGCAAACACGTGAAATATCCGGGTCAGGTCAAAGCCTGTCGCCCGTGTCTTTTATGTTTCGCGCGCCAAACCCATCTTATGAGTGTGGCTGGAGTAAGGCTTGCGGATGGAAAAACCGGTACGGGATTGCGGACGCTCCTGGCGTGGATCAGAGGCTGAGGGCGGGCAGTACAGTCATTTAGCGGCAAAACCCCGTGACAAGGCGGTTTTCCACGGGTTCCGGGCAGTTAAAACACGGGTGCTTTATTGACTCATGCTGCACTGGCACAATAGGAGGAGCCGGTCGGGTTGCGTGGTGCAGCCGCGACCGTTTCCCCAATGGAGCACATTGAAATGTCTGAACTGCGCGAAACCGCGATGTCGTCCAAGGCCTGGCCCTTTGAAGAGGCGCGCCGGTTGCTTAAACGCTATCAGAAAGGTGCTCCGGAAAAGGGGTATGTGCTGTTTGAAACCGGATACGGCCCGTCGGGCCTGCCGCATATCGGCACGTTCGGCGAGGTGGCGCGGACCACGATGGTCAAGCGCGCCTTTGAAGCGCTGTCGGATATCCCGACCAAGCTGATCTGTTTTTCGGACGATCTGGACGGGATGCGCAAGGTTCCCAGCAACGTGCCGAACCCCGAGGCGCTGGAAGAGCATTTGCAGCGCCCGCTGACCTCGGTTCCTGATCCGTTTGGCGAATTTGACAGCTTTGGCGAACACAACAACGCGATGTTGCGCCGGTTCCTTGATACCTTCGGGTTCGAATACGAGTTCTACTCGGCACGCGACTTTTATCGCTCGGGCCAGTTCGACGAGATTCTGAAGCGTGCGGTTGAACGCTACGACGACGTGATGGCCATCATGTTGAAAAGCCTGCGGGAAGAACGCCAGCAGACCTATTCGATCTTCCTGCCGATCCACCCGGAAACCGGGCGGGTTCTGTATGTGCCGATGAAAAAGGTCTGCGCCGAAACCTATACCGTTACCTTCGATGATGAAGACGGCAAGGAATGGACCGTTCCCGTCACCGGCGGCAACGTGAAGCTGCAATGGAAGCCGGATTTCGGGGCGCGCTGGGCGGCACTGGGCGTTGATTTCGAGATGTACGGCAAGGAACACGCGACCAACGAAAAGATCTATGACGGGATCTGCCGGGCCTTGGGTGGCCGCGCGCCCGAGCATTTCAGCTATGAGCTGTTTCTGGATGAGAACGGACAGAAGATTTCGAAATCGTCGGGCAATGGTGTGTCGATTGACGAATGGCTGACCTATGCGCCGACCGAGTCGCTGGCTTATTTCATGTACCAGAAGCCCAAGACGGCCAAGCGGATGCATTTCGACGTGATCCCGAAAGCCTATGATGAGTATCATCAGCAGCTGCGCGCCTATCCGGGGCAGGACCTGAAGGCCCAGTTGAACAACCCGGTCTGGCATATTCACGGCGGCGACGTGCCGGAATCGACCCTGATCGTTCCCTTTGCGATGCTGCTGAATCTGGCATCGGTTTCCGGTGCCGAAGACAAGGAGGCGCTGTGGGGCTTTATTCGCCGCTATGCGCCCGAGGCAACGGCAGAGAGCCATCCCGATCTGGACAAGGCTGCTGGTTTCGCCGTGCGGTACTTCAACGATTTCGTCAAGCCGACGCGCAAGCATCGCGCGCCGACGGATCAGGAGCGCGAGGCGCTGGAAGCGCTGAAAGCGGCGCTTGAGGCGTATGATGGCCCGACCGAGGATGAAGCGTTGCAATCGGTGGTCTATGCCATCGGCCGCGAGCGGTTTGATCCGATGAAAGGATGGTTCTCGGCGCTTTATGAGGTACTGCTGGGGGCCTCGCAAGGGCCGCGCTTCGGGGGCTTTATCGCGCTTTACGGCGTGCCCGAGACCATCGCGCTGATCGACAAGGCACTGGCCGGAGAGCTGGTCTGATTTGACCTGAACCGGCATGGGGCTATTCTTGGCACAGGAGGTGGCCCCATGCGTCGACTACTGCTTGCATTATCCCTGAGCGCCGGGCTGGCGTCGGGCGCATTTGCGCAGAGTGCCGAGATCGAGGCCAATATCGCGGCGCAGATACAGGCCTTCCGGGCGGATGACTTTGCGACCGCCTTCACCTTTGCCAGCCCCAGCATCCGGCGTCTGTTCCGAAACCCTGACAATTTCGGCGCGATGGTGCGCAATGGCTATCCCATGGTCTGGCGTCCTGCTGATGTGCGTTTTCTGGAACTGCGCGAGGTTGATGGCGCGCTGTGGCAGAAGGTGATGATTACGGACGGTAACGGGCGGGTGCATCTTCTGGACTATCAGATGATCCCGCTGACGGAAGGCTGGAAGATCAACGGGGTGCAACTGTTGGGTGCCGCTGACCCTGCGGCCTGAGGCAACACCACCGTCACGGTGATATGAGCCGTGATTAATTCCTTTTCGATATCCAGACTGTCGCGTTCGGGGCGGACCTGAACACGGGGTTTGAACGCGTCGCCGGATTTGCGCGACGCGATTGGGAAAGGGTTTTCAATGAACAAGGCAATCACCGACGGCATCGTGTTCATGCCGCCTCAATTCGCGAATGGTCTGACGGTTTGGTCTGCGGGGGACGGAACACCCGGATCGCCCACATATGGCGGGTCCGGCACCGGGGTATTTGTTCCGGCGGATGCGGATTTTGCCGGTTGTCTTGAAATCCTGAAGGTCAACACAACGCAGCAATTGCGTTACATGGGGCAGACGCCGATCCTGCCCGGTTGCTATTTGCAGATCAAAGCCCGGGTCAAGGCGATCAGTGGCCCGTTGCCGTCGGTGCGCATTGCAGCTTGGGCCGGTGGCGCGGGTGATGTGCACGTAGCAGGTGTTGTGGAGCAGGGGCCGGCCACCCAGCTGTCGGGCTATGGCACGGTACACGAGATCACCGCGATTGTCGGCACCGGCCAGCGCCCGGGCGTGGACATGCCCTGGGGGCTGGCCGCCCTTTACGGGCATTTCGGCCTGGATATCGAAGGGGCCAACGGCGCGCTGGTGCGCGTCGATGATCTTGAGATCACCGATGTCACCGGGTTCTTTCTGCGCGAGATGATCAGCCTGGTCGATGTTCGCGACTTTGGTGCCGTTGGTGACGGTGTGACGGATGACTCGGTTGCGTTTGAGGCGGCGGATCAGGCCGCCGGTGGCCGCCGGGTCTTTGTTCCGCAGGGCACCTATCACCTTGCGGAGAACACCAGCATCGATGCGGAGATTGAATTCGAAGGCACCGTCACCATGCCGGATGACAAGATGCTGTTGCTGACCAAGGATTTCCATCTGCCCGCATATATCGATGCGTTCGGAGATGAGGAGCTGGCCTTCAAGAAGGCGTTTCAGGCGCTGCTGAACAATTCGGGCCACGATTCGCTGGATCTGGGCGGGCGCAAGATTTCCGTTTCCGCGCCGATCGACATGGCCGCTGCGGTTCCCAACAAGCAAAGCGGCTTTTCCACGCGGCGCGTGATCCGCAACGGGCAGTTCGATGTCAAAAGCGGAACCGCCTGGGACACAGAAACCTTCACCTCTGTCGCCACCTATGACCCCCTGGACAAGACACGTCTGACCAACGTCGCCAATGTGGCCAATATTCCTGTGGGATCGCTGGTTGAGGGCAGTGGTGTCGGGCGTGAGGTTTACGTGCGCTCGAAAAACATAGGCGCCGGTGAGATAACCCTCAGCGCGCCGATCTATGACGCCGCCGGTACCCAGACCTTTACTTTTCAGTCGTTCAAATACCTGCTGGATTTCAGCGGTTTCGATACGTTGCGGAAGTTCGGCATGGAACAGATCGAGTTTCAGTGCAACAGCCGGTGCAGCGGTATTCGTCTGGCGGCTTCGGGCAGTACGTTTTCGCTGAAAGACTGTTTTATCAGTCGCCCGAAGGATCGGGGCCTGA
The DNA here is from genome assembly GCF_056542225.1 of Ruegeria sp. AE3. Taxonomy (NCBI): domain Bacteria; kingdom Pseudomonadati; phylum Pseudomonadota; class Alphaproteobacteria; order Rhodobacterales; family Roseobacteraceae; genus Ruegeria; species Ruegeria sp. AE3. The sequence continues at coordinate 227,062 of NZ_JBQFZL010000003.1, forward strand.
CCTCGACCGCGACGGGGTGCAAGGGACTGCTGATCGACAATTGCCAGTTCCTGTCCTCAGAAGAGGCGCTCGACGTGACGGACCGGAACTCCATCGGGCTGAACACCAACTCGAACGATGTGAAGCTGCGTCACAATCAGGCGGTGCGGTTCAAGCATTTTGCCGTTCTGGGCGGTGGCACCAATTTGGTTCTGGGCAACCATTTCTTTCAGGGCGACGGCATCCCGCAGGGGGTCCGTACCGCGGGGCTGATCATGATCGGTACCTACAACACCTCGACCATTGCCGAGAACTATGTCGACAACTGCTTTATCGAATGGACCAATGAACGGGATGCGGCACCCACCTATACCAGCGGGTTTTCGTTCAGTTCGATGAGCATCACGGATAATATCTTTTTCTCGAGCGATGCACCGGCCTGGTTCAGTTATATCATCATCCGTCCCTATGGCGCTGGCCATTACCTGAATGGCGTGACGGTGACCGGCAACAAGTTCCGCGCCACCAGCGGTTCGATCGATCGGGCGGAACGGGTCGATACATCTTTTGCCGATCTGGACAATAACAGGCATTCGAACGTGACCTACGAGAACAATACCTATCACGGGATTGCCAAGAGATCATCGAACCCGCTGCGCGTCCGCAGCCAGCAGAACTCGGTCGCGAATGTCTGGTCAGTTTCGGCAAACGGGGAATTGCCATTTGGCGGCAAGGCGCGCGGCTGCGATGGGGTCACTGCCATCGGGTCGCTGACCGGGGTGTTCAACAACCTTGTCTATTCGGTCCCTCATGTTTTGACCGAACAGGGGGCCAGTGGTGACAGTCTTATTCTGCGCTGGCCGGATCACCTGAAAGGCGAAGTCTCGGTCACGATGCGCATGGAGCGTTGAAACAGCGGCTGGTCGCCCATACCGGGTGGCCAGCCGCCTGACAAACGGGCGCAGAAAAGCGCGGATTGGCGCAGCGGCAAGGAAATAGGCGACGTTTCAATCTGATGTGCTAGGCTTGGGGAAAGAAATGGAGAATCCCGATGCCGAAAATCGCCAAAAACGCCAGTGTTCAGACAGTTATCACCACGTTTGAAATGACGCCCGGCACCTGTCAGGACCTTTTGGAGGCGCTGACCGACGCCTATTCCGAGTTCATCTCGAAGCAGCCCGGCTTTGTTTCTGCCGGGCTTCATGTGAATGATGCGCAAACCCGGATTGCCAACTATTCGCAATGGCAACGCCGCGAGGATTTCCTGGCCATGCTGCGGACCGCCGAGATGCGCGACCGCAACCGCAAGATCAACGAGCTGTGCAAGAGCTTTGAGCCGGTCATGTATGACGTTGCAGAGACATTTGGCTCTACCTGACCTGAATCAAAGCCTGCCGTGCATGTCTGTTTCAAAGTAAGCCTGCAAAACGGAGGCGCATGCTATGTATCACAACATTCTCGTTCCGATCTCTTTCGATGCTGAAAGAGACACGTCCGGGCCGTTGAAACTGGCCCGGGTTCTGGCCACGCCGGACGCGCAGGTCACATTGCTGCATGTGGTTGAGCATATTCCAAATTATGCAATCTCGTACATGCCGTCCGAATATCTGACCGAGGCCCGAAAGGCGATTCAGTCGGAGCTTGATACGCTGGCGTCGCAATTGCCGAATGCCACGGGCGTCGTGATCGAAGGGCATTCCGGCCGGACCATTCTGGACTGGGCCGAGGCGCATCACCCGGACCTGATCATCGTGGCCTCGCACCGGCCGGGGATGCAGGATCTGCTGCTGGGATCCACCGCGTCCCATATTGTGCGCCACGCCCCTTGCGCGGTGCATGTGGTCCGGTGACGGTCGGACATCACTGACAGTAAGCCGCGTTGTGCCTGTGCGGGCGGCGGTTTCGGGCCGGGCCAGATTTTTTGAACCCGGTGGAACTGTGTTGCCTCGGCTTTGCCACATATTGCCCTTATGGGTCTGGGCATGTTGTTCAAGAAACCAACGCAGGAAGCACCTGACCTGAACCCGCGCTCGGCCAAACGACACCAGCGTGCCGAGGCGGCGCGGCGGCAGGCGCTGTCCCCGCTGAGGATACTGGTCATGGTTCTGCTGCTGCCGCTGACGACCGCGCTGATTGCCACGGGCGTCTTTCTGCGCACCTCGGGCTATGAGCGGGACGAGGCGGTGATCCACCTGTTCGCGCTGGCGGGATGTGATGCGACGCAGGCCATGGGGATCGGGCCGTTCCGCGCAGGACAGCCGGGTTATCATGAGCGCAACGATCCGGATGGTGACGGGGTGGCCTGCGGGTATGCCGAGCTGGAGCTGCCACGTGCGACCAGCGTGCAGGCGCAGGACCAGCCGAAGCCGCGCGAACGGTCGGTGGGAAGCGCCAAGTTCGTGCGCCCCTGAATTCGGGGGAAGGGTCTAGCCTTTCATCGCCTGTAGCAGTTCCAACAACCCTTTGCGGTCGTCGTCACTGGCATAATCGCCGGTGGCCAGCCGTTCGGCGATACGCAGACGCAGGCGTTCCTGTTGGGTGCGGACCTCTTCCCCGGCGGTTTCGGCCAGCGTCTTCATGATCACCGCCACGGCCTGTTGGCGTTTGGTAGTGGGGTTGGCGATATAATCGACAAGGCTCTGCTGCCCGGAATCGAGGATGTTTTCGGCCAGTTCGCGCAGTTGGTCGCCATTGGGCAGCAGCGGGGCAGGGGCCTGTTCGGGGGGCAGGATTTCCGGCACGCTGCGCGGGGTCTCGGCCAGGGCGTTCGCGCCATCGACAAAGGCTTCGGTGATCATCCGCGTGATCTTGATCGCGCGCGGGTCCTTGAACAGGGCCGAGGCGATGGCCACGCCGTAATCGGTATAGACCCACGGATTGACCCGCCGCCCGCCGCGGCCTTTGGGTTTTGAAATCACATTCTGTGATTGCAAATCGGCAACCTCGGCATCGGAAAGCTGAAAGCGGTAGCCTTCGAACAGGTTGGTGTTGCGCGAGACGGCCTGATTGAAGGCACTGACGGATTTTCCGTAGAACTGCGCCAGATCCTCGGCCAGCACCACGCGGGTGCCGCGCACCCTGTGAATGGCACTTTGGACCTCATGCGAGCTGGGCAGGTTTTTCGGGTTCGTCATGGCAGCCGTTTGGAATCACAATTTGTGATTTCAAACGTGGAGGAGGGTGGAGCGGGGTGCAAGGGTGGAGTGTGGGGATATCCCTGCCCTAAACCTGATAAACCGCGTGCTCAGCCGGGCGTATTGCGCAGATAGGCAAAGCGATAGGCAAGCGCGACGCCGCCTGCGCCGCCGACAATATTGCCGATCGTGACCCAGAAGAGGTTACCCATGGCCGCGCCAAAACCGAGGTCGGCACCCGCAAGCGCGCCCTGCGGCAGCAGGTACATATTGGCGACGGAATGCTCGAGCCCCAACAGGACAAATGCTGCAATGGGCCAGAGTACCGCCATGACCTTGCCCACCACCGATCTGGCCGCGAAGCTCAGCCAGACGGCAAGGCAGACCAGCGCGTTGCACAGAACGCCGCGCGTAAAGGCTTGGGTGGCCGAGAGGTCGGCCTTGCCATTTGCGATTGCTGATGCGGTGGCCCCCATGGGCCCGTCCAGCAAACCGGTTGCAGCGAAGGCCAGAGCCAGCGCGATAGACCCGACCAAATTCCCGAGATACACGAGGCCCCAGTTGCGCAGCAGGGCGCGCGGCGAGATTTTCCGGTCCACCGCCGCGATAGTCATCAGGGCATTTCCAGTGAACAGCTCGGCCCCGCCGACGACCACAAGGATCAGGCCCAGCGAGAACACGACCCCACCCAGAAACCGGGCCGGTCCAAACCCCGGGTCAACGCCGGTCATGACCATGGTATAGGCGGCCCCGCCGAAGCCGATGAACACGCCCGCGAGTATCGCCAGAGTCAGTGTCTGGCTGACCGTGAGATGTGCCTTGGCAACACCGGCGGTTTCAACCAGCTCGGCGATCTGGGCGGGTTTGTAGGCGTCAATTCCGGTTGGGTTCTGTGTTTGCATGGGACCCACTTTGCCGACGCATTTGCGTTTCGACATTGATTGGGATCAAGCATCCATCGGTGCAAAAACAACCGCACTGGGGGCGAGGCTGCAACCCTGAAGGGACAGCCGCCCGGATGCAGTGCGGTGTATGGTTGAAAATCGGCGCAAATCGCCGGTATCAATGCGAGATTTCGGACTGCCGTGCTAGAGTACGCGCGGCGGGGCCGTTCCGGCCGTGTTACATGGCAATTTTGCCAGACGACGGAGGAAAGTGATGTTTGCACGAATTACCCAATACAAAATGAAGCCCGGTACGCGCGAGGCGGCGACGGCGAAGATGAATGAATTGAAATCCGACATCATGGGTATGCCCGGCATGCACAGTTTTACCAATGTGATGAACGAGGATGGTTCGGGCTATGTGATTTCGGTGGTCGAAAGCGAGGCGACCTCGAACGCGAATGCGCCCAAAGTGGCCGAGCTGTGGGGCCATTTCGCCGAATTCATGGAAGGCCCGCCGACGCCGGTTGGGTACGACGTGATTGCCCATTGGGATAAGGGGTAACGGTTCGGGCGGGGGTTCCCGCCCTTCTCTTTACAAAAGAACCTTCGCCACATCTTCGGCCAGCACCACGCGGGTGCCGCGCACCCGGTGAATGGCGTTTTGGACCTCATGCGCGCTGGGCAGGGCGTTGGGGTTCGTCATGGCAACCGTTTGGAATCACAATTTGTGATTTCAAACGTGGAGGAGGAGGCGCTGGGCTGCAAGGGTGGAGTGTGGGGTGGAGTTTCCAGTTCACACTTTGGAGGCATCCAGCCGCTCTATCAGGTAAAATCCCATCCCATGCGAACTAAATACCGCCGCCGCAATCAGGTGCAGTCCGATAGCTGGCCTCGTTTTCAGCAACAGCATTGGCGTCAAACTGTAAAATAATATCTCTTAGAAAAGGTGGATGGCACGAGATATCTCTTGCATAAAACTGCCTTCGATCAATCGCAATTATGGAGAACCGTTTTTCGGCTTCTTTAAATTTGATCGAGACGTTGATAATAAACGGATTTTCACCAGCTTCAGGCGCAAATTCATCGCCCAAACCCAGTTGCTCGACTATCCCTAGTGCGGCTGCCTCTTCGAACTCATCCACAAAAATCACGAGCATATCGAAGTCAGACAACTTGTCTGATTTATAGTTGAAATCAATTTCACCTAGATCACTTAATTCCAAGACTTGCCTTAAGAGCACACCGGACATTCCCTCGGCGAGCACCCTCAAAGGTCGCCCCAGTTCGGTCGATCGGTTTTCAGTTTCGGAAATCGCTGGCCCACTTGGCAAAGTCACAAGGACGCTCGAGAACGCAAGCAATATGAACTTTTTAAGCATAGCTATCGTTTTCTCCGCTTCACATTCCCACCCCTTTGCCCCGGCCTTCCAGCCGTTGACCGCCCACGCGATTTCACTGCATCCTCAGACGCTTTCTCGACCGCCCATTGGCGGGCCATAGGGTCGTCGGCGATGGCCAGATCGACCGCTTCCAGGCGTTTGATTTCATCGCGGATGTTGGCGGCCTCTTCAAACTCCAGGTTCTCGGCGGCTTTTCGCATCTGGTCGCGCAGCCCGTTCAGATGCGCCTCGAGGTTGGCGCCATGCATCGGTTTGTCGATGGTGGCGGTGACGCGGTTCATGTCCACGTCGCCCGCATACAGCCCGGCCAGAACATCCTCGACATTCTTTTTCACTGTCGCGGGCGTGATGCCGTGTTCCAGGTTATAGGCCATCTGCTTGGCGCGGCGGCGGTCGGTTTCGGCCAGCGCGCGTTCCATCGAACCGGTGATCTTGTCGGCATACATAATCACCCGGCCATCGGCGTTGCGCGCGGCGCGGCCGATGGTCTGAACCAGCGAGGTCTCGGACCGCAGAAAGCCTTCCTTGTCGGCGTCCAGAATGGCGACCAGCCCGCATTCGGGAATGTCGAGCCCTTCACGCAGCAGGTTGATGCCGACCAGCACGTCGAACGCGCCCAGACGCAGGTCGCGCAGAATCTCGATGCGTTCCAGCGTGTCGATATCGGAATGCATGTAGCGCACCTTGATGCCCTGTTCGTGCAGGTATTCGGTCAGATCCTCGGCCATGCGTTTGGTCAGCGTTGTGACCAATGTGCGATAGCCATCGGCGGCGACCTTGCGCACCTCGTCCAGCAGGTCGTCGACCTGCATCGACACGGGGCGGATTTCGACCTGCGGGTCCAGCAGGCCGGTGGGGCGGATCACCTGTTCGGTGAAGACGCCGCCGGTCTGGTCCAGCTCCCACGCGGCGGGGGTGGCCGAGACAAAGACGGATTGCGGGCGCATGGCATCCCATTCCTCGAACTTCAAAGGCCGGTTGTCCATGCAGGACGGCAGGCGGAACCCGTGTTCGGCCAGCGTGAACTTGCGCCGGTAGTCGCCCCGGTACATGCCGCCGATCTGCGGCACGCTGACATGGGATTCGTCGGCAAAGACGATGGCGTTGTCGGGGATGAATTCGAACAGGGTCGGGGGCGGCTCGCCCGGTGCGCGGCCGGTAAGATAGCGCGAATAGTTCTCGATCCCGTTGCAGACGCCGGTGGCCTCGAGCATTTCCAGATCGAAATTGGTGCGTTGTTCCAGCCGCTGCGCCTCGAGCAGTTTGCCTTCGCCGACCAGCTGGTCGAGGCGCATCCGCAGTTCTTTTTTGATCCCGATGATCGCCTGCTGCATCGTCGGTTTCGGCGTCACATAGTGGGAATTCGCATAGACCCGGATATGGTCCATCGTGTCGGTCTTTTCGCCGGTCAGCGGGTCGAATTCGGTGACCTGTTCCAGTTCCTCGCCGAAGAAGGACAGTTTCCAGGCGCGGTCTTCAAGGTGGGCGGGCCAGATTTCCAGACTGTCGCCCCGCACCCGGAACGAGCCGCGCTGAAACCCCTGATCGTTGCGGCGGTATTGCTGGGCCACCAGATCGGCCATCACCTGCCGCTGGTCGTATTCGTGACCGACCTTCAGATCCTGCGTCATCGCCCCGTAGGTTTCGACCGAACCGATACCGTAGATGCACGACACCGAGGCGACGATGATCACGTCATCGCGTTCCAGCAGCGCCCGCGTGGCCGAGTGGCGCATCCGGTCGATCTGTTCGTTGATCTGCGATTCTTTCTCGATGTAGGTGTCAGAGCGCGGCACATAAGCTTCGGGTTGGTAATAGTCGTAGTAGGACACGAAATATTCCACCGAGTTTTCGGGGAAGAAGCCCTTGAATTCACCGTATAGCTGCGCGGCGAGCGTTTTGTTGGGGGCCAGGATGATGGCGGGGCGCTGGGTTTCCTCGATCACCTTGGCCATGGTGAAGGTCTTGCCCGTTCCGGTCGCGCCCAGCAGCACCTGATCGCGTTCCCCTTCCAGCACGCCGCCCGCCAATTCCTTGATCGCCGTGGGCTGATCGCCCGCCGGATTGAATTCGGTATGCATCACGAATTGCCTGCCGCCTTCCAGTTTCAGGCGGGCGCGCACGTCTTCGGCGGTCAATTGGGTCTTGTCGGAATGGGCGTATGGCATAGGCAGGCTCCGGGCGTCAGGCCCTTACATTTGTTCTTATTTTGTCCAACTGCAAGGGCCGATCCGAATTCATTGCGCGCAATGCGGTCTGAGACTGTGCGGGAGTGAGATGGTGTAATGTTCTTGCATTTGTTTGGCGCGATCCTATCCCAGCCTGATGACAGTTTCTGGCATGAGTTCGCGGGCGAGGGCCGCGACAATTGCAATCTTGCCCCCGGGCGCGCTCTGACGCATAAACAGGCTCAGCCAAGTGAGTACGGAGAGGCGACATGCGCGCACGGATTTACCAGCCCGCAAGAAATGCGATGACCTCGGGGATGGCCAAGACCCGCAAATGGGTTCTGGAATACGCCCCGGCCTCGGCGCGCGAGGTTGATCCGCTGATGGGCTGGACGTCGTCCAGCGACACGCAGGCTCAGGTGCGCCTGAAGTTCGACACGAGGGAAGAGGCGCTGGATTATGCCAAGGCCCACGGTATCGATGCTGAGGTCAGCGAGCCGCACAAGCGCAAACCCAATCTGCGTGCGCGGGGCTATGGCGAGAATTTCGCAACCGACCGGCGTGCCCCCTGGACGCACTGAATGATCGAAATCCGCGAGGCTGACCCGACATCGGACGTATTACGCCCGATTGTCGAGGCGCATTTTGCCCATGGCGAAACTGCGGGACCTGCGGAAAGCAACCACACGATGGACGCCGAAGCATTGGCTGGCCCGGGGGTGCGATTCTGGGCCATTTTTGACGGACAGCAGCCATTGGGATGCGGTGCGCTGAAAGCGCTGCCCGATGGAACCGCCGAAGTGAAATCGGTGCATATTCTGGCGCAGGCAAGAGGGCGCGGGCTGGCGCACGTGCTGATGACGCATCTGGCTGAACAGGCTGGCGCAGAGGGGTGCGAGGCTTTGGTTCTTGAGACCGGGGCGAGCCATCTTCGCGAATATGATGCCGCCCGCAAGCTGTATGAGTCGCTGGGCTATTCCTATTGCGGGCCAATCTTTGGGTATGTTGACGATCCCAACAGCGCATTCATGCGCTTGCCTCTTGAACCCCGCGGGTAAAAACCGCAAGAAGGGCGCAGCGGTCCCTTAGCTCAACTGGATAGAGCAGCTGACTTCTAATCAGCAGGTTGAGGGTTCGAGTCCTTCAGGGATCGCCATTGTCAAACCAGATCAATACCGGACATGCGCCTGCTTTGGTCGGCGCGATGTGATCTTGTGGCTGTTTGGTGTGGTATGAGGGGCTGGACGAGGGGGTCATGCCAGCCCCTCTAAGGGGTCACAGAGTGGTAGTATGTGTTCCTTAAGTACAATCTAACGTGATTCACCGGGCGGCGATATTGGGGGATTCCCGTAGGCTGGCATTTGCGCGGAAAATGCGTGTCGGTCGGGGTAATCCTGTTGAGATCAGACCGGGTTTTTGCGCGGTATTCGCGTTGAGGCTGCGGGAGCCGCTGGCAAAACCGGGGGCGATGCAAAAAATATATTGCAACCGGTTGCAAAGAAAATCATTGTTACGCACAACAACAAGATTCGGGAGAGCTGCATGTTGAGGGTCGGATTGCTGGGTGCCGGGCGTATTGGGCGTGTTCATGCGCAGGCCATATCTTCCCATCCGGGGAGCAGGTTGTGTGCCGTATCCGATGCGCTGCCCGAAGCGGCGAACAACCTCGCGGATGAATATGGGGCCGAGGCACGCAGTTCAGAAGAAATAATCGCTGATCCCGAAATTGACGCGGTTCTGATTGCAACGCCGACGGATACGCATTCCGACCTGATCGAGGCGGCCACGGGCGCTGGCAAAGCCGTTCTGTGCGAAAAGCCCGTCGATCTGAGCCTTCAGAGGGCGCAAGACTGTCTGACAGCCGTCGCGGGGCGCGGCAAACCTGTCATGATCGGGTTTAACCGGCGGTTCGATCCTAATTTTGCAGCTTTGAAGGCCGGTTTGGACGCAGGTGAAATCGGCAAGGCCGAACTGTTGTCGATCACGTCATTTGACCCGGCACCGCCTCCGGTCAGCTATGTAAAAGTGTCCGGAGGACTGTTTCGGGACATGATGATCCACGATTTTGACATGGCGAACTTTCTGATGGGGGATGTGCCTCAGACCGTCACGGCGGTGGGATCGTCGCTTGTGGATGCGGAGATCGGCGCGGCAGGCGATGTGGATACGGCTGTGGTCACAATGACTTACGCAGACGGCCGGATTGGGGTCATCAAGAACTCGCGCCGGGCTGCCTATGGCTATGATCAGCGGGTCGAGGTGCTGGGCTCGGAAGGGTTGTTGCAGGCGCATAACATGCTGGAAAACACCGTCGTGAAATCGACGGCAGATGGCGTAGTGGGCGCAAAACCGACTTATTTCTTTCTGGAACGCTACATGCCGGCCTATCGCGTGGAATGGGCCGCATTTGTTGATGCCGTCAGCGGCGGTTCCGACGTTCCCGTCACGTTGCAGGATGGTGTGGCGGCGCTGGCGATGGCCGAGGCCGCGACCCTGTCAGCGAAGACGGGAAAGCCCGTCCGGATGGAGGAAATTTTGAAACCGGTTGCAAAATGACCAAAATTCTTCAAACTAACAACAGCTCGGCCCTGCGCCGCAGCCACTGAGATTCGGCACAGCCGGATGATTGGGGCCGGTACCCCAACAGAAGATCAGACTGAACCAATGGGAGGAAACTGAAATGAAGAAATTCGTTAAAGGTGCACTTGCCGCGGGGGCACTGGCCCTGGCTACGCCCGCTCTTGCGCAGGACATCGTGGTCGTATCGCATGGCCAGGCCAATGACGCATTCTGGAACGTCGTGAAGAACGGTGTTGAACAGGCTGGCAAGGATGTCGGTGTGAATGTGGAATACCGCGCGCCGGAAACCTTCGACATGGTGGCCATGTCGCAGCTGATCGACGCTGCGGTGAACCAGGAACCTGATGGCCTGATCGTTTCGATCCCGGATGCGGATGCGCTTGGCCCGTCAATCGAACGTGCCGTTGCCGCTGGAATCCCGGTGATCTCGATCAACTCGGGATCGGATGTGTCGAAACAGCTGGGTGCGTTGCTGCACGTGGGTCAGGACGAGTTTGACGCTGGGAAAGCTGCAGGTGAACAACTGGCTTCGATGGGAGGTAAAACCGCGATCTGCGTGAACCACGAAGTGGGCAACGTTGCGCTGGACCTGCGTTGCGCAGGTTTCGCGGAAGGCTTTGGCGGTAATGTCGAAGTTCTGCCAACCTCGAATGACCCGTCGGAAATCGAGTCGAAGGTCTCGGCTGCTCTGGCTGCAAACGAAGCCGTCGATACGGTCATGGCGCTGGGTGCAAGCTCGGCCGGTGAGCCGACTGTTGCCGCTGTCAAAGCGTCGGGCCGTGATGTGAATGTTGCATCCTTCGACCTGTCGGCCAACTTCCTGCAATCGATTGCGGATGGCGACGCGGCCTTTGCCATTGACCAGCAGCAGTATCTGCAAGGGTATCTGTCGGTGAACTTCATGGGCCTGCACGCCAAATACGGCCTGATGCCCGGTGGCAACGTTCCTTCGGGTCCGAACCTGATCACTCAGGACAAGGCCGCGCAGGTGATCGAGCTGTCCGCGCAGGGCATCCGCTGATCCATACCGCAACCTGAACTAAACGGGGCGGCGCGGTGGCGCCGCTCCCACCCAAGTGGGAGGAAACGATGAGTGACTCAGCGCAAATCGCCGGGGACGAAAGGGTCAAGAAAGAACCTTTCATGACCAAGCTCATGAAACGGCCCGAACTCGGTGCGATGGCCGGTGTCGTTCTGGTGGTCATCTTCTTTGCCATCACAGCAGACGATTCGATGTTTACCCTGGCCGGGGTCATGAACTTCATGACACCTGCGGCACAGCTGGGCATTCTAGCAATCGGTGCGGCCCTTCTGATGATCGGTGGTGAGTTTGATCTGTCCATCGGATCGATGGTGGCGTTTGCGGGCCTGTTCTTCGGCGTCTGCGTGGTGACATGGCATCTGCCACTGATCATTGCGATCCCCATGACATTTGTATTCGCGGCATTCGTCGGAGCAGTGAACGGCAATATCGTCATAAGATCTGGCCTGCCGTCCTTTATCGTGACGCTGGCTTTCCTGTTCATTCTGCGTGGCTTGTCCCTTGTTGGCCTCAAAGCGGCGACCGGAGGGTCGACCCAGTTGCGCGGTGTGCGTGACGTGGTTGAAAACGACTGGCTGGCGCCGTTCTTTTCGGGCGAAGCCTTTGGCAGCCTGTTTGCCTGGCTGGCGGCCAATGGCATGATTGACACTTTCAAAAGCGGAGCACCCAAGGTGCCCGGCGTTCCGGTCGAAATCCTGTGGTTCATCGTGCTGGCATTGGCCGCCACCTATGTGTTGCTGCGAACCCCGGCGGGGAACTGGATTTTCGCGGCGGGCGGTGACAGCACTGCGGCATCGAATTCCGGTGTTCCCGTGAGCAAGATCAAGGTGTCTCTGTTCATGCTGACCGCCTGTTGCGCTGCATTGGTAGCCATCATTACGGTGATCGACGCGGGCTCGACCGACGCACGGCGTGGTTTCCAGAAAGAATTCGAGGCGATCATCGCTGCCGTGATCGGGGGCTGTCTGCTGACGGGCGGATATGGCTCGGCCATCGGGGCGTTCTTTGGTTCGATCATCTTTGGCATGGTTGTCATCGGACTGACCTATACGGATTTCGATCAGGACTGGTTCCAGGTGTTCCTGGGCGCGATGCTGCTGATTGCCGTTCTGTTCAACAACGCGATCCGCAAACGCGTAACCGGGGAGCGCTGATATGACCGAAGATACCAAGTTCCACCATGGCGATGCGGCAGGCGATCAGGCCCCCATCGTGGAAATGAAGGATATCGAGAAGCACTTTGGCAACATCATCGCATTGGCGGGCGTCAGTTTCGACGTCAAACCGGGTGAATGCCACTGCCTGCTGGGCGATAACGGCGCGGGCAAGTCGACCTTCATCAAGACCATGTCCGGGGTACATAAACCCACCAAGGGCGAGATCTTTTTCGAGGGCAAACCGCTGCATTTTGACACTCCGCGGGATGCGATGGAGGCAGGCATTGCGACCGTGTTTCAGGATCTGGCGATGATCCCGTTGATGAGCGTCACGCGCAACTTTTTCATGGGGCGCGAGCCGACCAAGGGTAAGGGTCTGCTGAAACGGTTCGATGTTGAACACGCGAATGAGGTCTGCATGGAAGAGATGCGCAAGATGGGCATCAACCTGCGCGGGCCGGATCAGGCTGTTGGCACCTTGTCTGGGGGGGAACGGCAGACCGTTGCCATTGCCCGCGCCGTGTATTTTGGTGCCAAGATCCTGATCTTGGACGAGCCGACCTCGGCCCTTGGTGTGCGCCAGACTTCGAACGTTCTGGCCACCATCGACAAGGTACGCAGTCAGGGCGTCGGCGTGGTTTTCATCAGCCACAACGTGCGTCACGCGCTGGCGGTGGGTGACAGGTTCACCGTTTTGAACCGGGGCAAGACGCTGGGCACAGCAACGCGTGGCGAGATCACGCCAGAGCAGTTGCAGGACCTGATGGCAGGCGGTCAGGAAATGGCCGAGCTAGAAGGATCGCTGGGCGGTACGGTTTAAAGTACAGAACTTGGATGCCCCAATGGGGCATCCATCGGGCGGTGGCACGTGACGCCCCACTTTTTTCAGGCTTTGATACAAAAGCTGGCACCTTCGCAAATGACAAAACCCGCAGGTCGCCAAAGGCGGAGCTGAGTTGAAAGGGATCATGATGAGCAAGACAGTCCGATTGACTGCGGCGCAGGCTCTGGTGCGCTATCTGGGCGCGCAGATGAACGAGGCCGGAGAGCCCTTTATCGCAGGTGTCTGGGCGATTTTCGGCCATGGCAACGTGGCCGGTCTGGGCGAGGCGCTGCACGGTGTGAAAGACAGCCTGCCCACCTATCGCGGTCACAATGAACAGACCATGGCGCATTGCGCGATTGCTTATGCCAAGCAGTTGGGGCGCAGGCGGGCGATGGCGGTCACTTCGTCCATCGGGCCGGGGGCCACCAACATGGTCACCGCTGCTGCTCTGGCCCATGTGAACCGCCTGCCGGTTTTGTTGCTGCCCGGTGACGTGTTTGCCACGCGTGGTCCCGACCCGGTTTTGCAGCAACCCGAAGTGTTTTCGGACGGAACCATCAGCGCGAATGACTGTTTCAGACCGGTCAGCCGCTATTTCGACCGCATCACCCGGCCGGAGCACCTGTTGACGGCGCTGCCGCGCGCCTTCCGCACGATGACGGACCCGGCGGATTGCGGTCCGGTGACGCTGGCCTTTTGTCAGGATGTGCAGGCCGAGGCTTATGACTATCCCGAAAGCTTTTTTGAGCCGCGCGTCTGGTATCAGCGCCGAATTCGTCCGGATGAGGGTGAACTGACACGGGCCGTGGCCGCGATTAAAGCAGCCAAGCGCCCTGTGATCGTGGCCGGGGGCGGTGTGCATTATTCGGACGCGACCGCCGCTTTGCAGCGCTTTGCCGAGGCGCACAACGTGCCGGTGGCCGAGACGCAGGCTGGTAAATCCGCGCTGGCCTGGGATCACCCGCTGAACCTTGGTCCGATTGGCGTCACCGGCGGTGAGCCTGCCAACGATATCTGCGCCGAGGCGGATCTGGTGCTGGGCGTCGGCACCCGTTTTCAGGATTTCACCACCGGGTCTTGGGGATTGTTCGCGAACCCAGAGCGGGAATTGATCAGCCTGAACACCGCCGCCTATGACGCGGCAAAGCACGGCGCGATGCCGCTGCAGTCTGACGCCCGCGTTGGGCTGGGTGAACTGAGCGACGCGTTGGGCGGTTACCGCGCGCCTGATATGCCTGCAACGCTGAAGTCGGAATGGTTTGCCAAGGTCGACGCATTGACCGACGCGCCCGCAGACAGCAATGCGCTGCCCACGGATATGCAGGTGATTGGTGCCGTGCAGCGGGCGGCCAATGAAAACACCGTTGCCATGTGTGCCGCGGGCACGATGCCGGGTGAGTTGCACAAGCTGTGGAAGGCACCGCGCTCCGGTGCCTATCATATGGAATATGGCTTCAGCTGCATGGGGTATGAGATCGCCGGTGCGATGGGCATCAAGATGGCCCAGCCCGACCGCGACGTGATCTGCTTTACCGGCGACGGTACTTACATGATGGCGAACTCGGAAATGGCGACGGCGGCGATGATGGGGATTTCGTTCACCGTTGTGGTCACCGACAATCGCGGCTTTGGCTGCATCAACCGTTTGCAGATGGGAACCGGCGGGGCCGAGTTTAACAACCTGCTGGATCACGCAATCGGCGGCGAAAATTCGGTGATCGACTTTGCCAAACATGCCGAAGCAATGGGGGCGACCGCGCTCAAGGTCAGCTCGATCACCGAGCTTGAGGAGACACTGGCCAAGCGAAGTGACATCAAAGGCCCCTATGTGGTGGTGATCGACACCGATCCCTACCCATCGACCGAATATGGCGGAACGTGGTGGGAAGTGGCGGTGCCCGAGGTCAGCATCCGTCCGGAAGTAAACGAAAAACGTGCGGCCTATGAGGTCGCCATCAAGGAAAGAAACACGAAATGAGCGTGAAGATCGGTATCTCTCCGATTGCCTGGCAGAATGACGATCTGCCAGACCTGACCGCAGCCTACACGATGGAGCAGGCGCTGAAAGAAGCGCGCGAGATCGGCTATACCGGTGTTGAACGGGGCCAGCGGATGCCCGGCGACACCGAAGGGTTGCGCGCCTATCTGGACGCAAACGACATCGCGCTGTGTGGCGGTTGGTGTTCGGGCAGTACTCTGGTCAATGACCTTGAGGCCGAGATCGCCATCGTGCGCGAGCAGGTGGAACAATTTGTTGCGCTGAACAGCCCCTGCATTGTTTACGCCGAGTGTTCAAATACCGTTCAGGGGCAGATCGGAACACCGGTCAATGACCGCCCGAAGCTGTCCAAAGACGAGGTTCTGGCCTATGCGGGCAAGCTGACCGAGCTTGCCAAATGGATGGCAGATCAGGGTATGCCGGTGGCCTATCACCATCATATGGGCACGATCATCGAAAGCGAAGAGGATGTGAACTGGCTGATGCAAGGTTCAGGCCCCGAGCTGAAGCTGTGTTTCGATACGGGTCACTTGCTGTTTGGCGGTGGCGACGTGATGGCCACGCTGAACCGTTGGGGCGACCGGGTGCATCACGTGCATTTCAAGGACATCCGCCCAGACATCGTGCAGGACACGCGCGAGAACAATCGCAGCTTTCTGGATGCCGTAATTGCCGGCGCATTCACCGTGCCGGGTGATGGCTGCATCGACTTTCAGGCCGTAGCCAACGCGTTGAAAGCAATGGATTACAGCGGCTGGATCGTGGTCGAGGCAGAGCAGGACCCCGCCAAGGCGCCGCCCTATGAGTACTCCAAATTGGGCTATGACCACATCGTCGAGGTTTGCGGCAAGGCAGGGTTGGAGATCACCGTTTAATCACCGCCCCTCGGGGCAACACCGAAGCCATGAAAGAGGAGTTTGTCATGGTACATCAAGACCTTGGATATGTCGGCTATTTTGACCGGGAATCCTGTGATCTGGATGAATTCAAGGTGTTGACTTCGCAAAACCTGACAACCGGTGCGGTTCCTCATGCCGCATCGGTGCAAAAGAACGTTCCGATCTATGATATGCACGCTCTGCGCCCGGCGCTGGAGAAGGCAGATCAAAGAAAAGCGCTGCTGGCGGAATGGGCAGGCGTGTTGGACAAATCTGCGGGTGTGATCGTTCTAAAAGGCGCATTTGCGGATACGTCCGTGATCGACCGGGCGACGGCTGTGTTCCAGCAGATCATCGTGGAAGAACGTCAGGGCGGGGCCGGAGAAGGCGACCACTTCGCGGCCTCGGGCGCGAATGACCGCATATGGAACGCATTGCAGAAACAGTGCTTGCGCGACCCCGAGGGCTTTGCACTCTATTTCGGGAATGTGGCCATTGCAGCGGCTTGCGAGGCGTGGCTGGGGCCGAACTATCAAATGACCGCGCAAATCAATCAGGTGCGCCCCGGCGGCAAGGCACAGCAGGCGCATCGGGATTACCATCTGGGCTTTCAAACCGCCGACAGCGCCGCCCGGTATCCGGCCCATGCCCATCTGGTGACGGCCTCGCTGACCTTGCAAGGCGCGGTTGCGCATTGTGACATGCCCGTGGAAAGCGGCCCAACCAAACTGTTGCCGTTTTCGCAGCTTTACGCGCCGGGATATCTGGCCTTTCACGATGCGGCACACCGGGCGTTTTTTGAAGAGAACTACATTCAGTTGCCCCTTGCGAAGGGGGATGCGGTGTTCTTCAACCCGGCGCTGTTCCACGCTGCCGGGGAAAACAGCAGTACGGATATTCAGCGGATGGCGAACCTGTTGCAGGTCTCATCCGCTTTTGGCCGCGCGATGGAGATGGTTGACCGGCAGTCTATGTCGCAGGCGGTGTTTCCGTCGCTGGTCGCCCTGAAACAACGGGGGGCGCTGAGTGCGGCAGAGCTGAATGCCGCTATTGCCGCAACGGCTGAGGGCTATCCGTTCCCGACCAATCTGGACACCGACCCGCCGATTGGTGGCAACGCGCCCGAAAGCCAGGCCGACATATTGCACAGGGCCGTATCGGAAGGGTGGGCCGAGGCTCAGCTGTCTGCCGCGCTTTTGGCCCTGCAAGCACGGCAAGCGGCCTGAGGGCAATACAGGCGGGCCGTTTAGGCCCGCCCAATAAGGAGAACAAGAATGGCAGATCTGCTGAAGAAGCCTATTGGAACCCGTGGCAAAGTACATGACATCACCCCGGACAGTGCCGGATGGCGATATGTAGGTTTTGGGCTCTATCATCTGCAAGCGGGCGACCGGGCGGCCGAGGCGACAGGAGACCGCGAAGTCATTCTGGTGATGGTCGAAGGCAAGGCGCGGATCACCGGGGCCGGGCAGGACTGGGGCGTGTTGGGCGGTCGGATGAAAGTGTTCGAAAAGACACCGCCGCATAGCCTGTATCTGCCCAACGGAACCGAGTGGGAGGCTGTGGCGGAAACCGACTGCGTTGTGGCGGTGTGCTCGGCCCCGAGCAAGGGCGGCCACAAAGCGCGCCGGATTGGGCCGGATGGCATCACCCTGACCGAACGCGGCAAGGGCGTGAATACGCGATATATCAACAATATCGCGATGGAGAACGAGGATTATGCCGACAGTCTGCTGGTGACCGAGGTCTTTACGCCCAATGGGCACTGGTCCTCTTACCCCAGTCATCGACATGATGAGGATGATTTTCCCCGCATCACCTATCTGGAAGAGACGTATTATCACCGCCTCAACCCGGCCAACGGGTTCGGAATTCAGCGGGTCTATACCGATGATGGCCAGTTGGATGAGACGATGGCTGTCTCCGATGGCGATGTTGTGACTGTTCCGCGCGGCCATCACCCTTGCGGCGCGCCCTATGGGTTTGAGATGTATTACCTGAACGTCATGGCGGGCCCCCTGCGCAAATGGCGGTTTGCCCTGGCCCCTGAGGTCGAATGGATCATGGAGCGTGACGGATGAGCCAAGACTTCGCCAATTACCCTAGCCTTGCGGGCAAAACGGTTATCATCACGGGCGGGGCCGGGGGAATTGGTGCGGAAACCGTTCGCGCCTTTGCCGCGCAAGGGGCGAAGGTCGGGTTTCTGGATATCAATGCGGATGCGGGCCTTGCTCTGCTTGCGGAACTGGACGGTGAACACGCCTTTGCGCAATGTGACCTGCGCGATATCGAAGGGATGCGGGCCGCGCTGGAGCAACTGGTCGAGGAGTTGGGCGAGGCGGATGTGCTGGTCAACAACGCCGCCCAGGATGACCGTCACGACTGGCGCGAGGTGACGCCGGACTATTGGGATGAGCGGATGGCGACCAATATCCGCCATATGTTCTTTGCCATTCAGGCTGTGGCCCCGGGTATGATCGCCAAGGGCTCAGGTTCGATCATCAATATCGGATCGAATTCCTGGTGGGAGGCCGGGGCAGGTTTTCCGGCCTATGCCACCGCCAAATCGGCGGTGCATGGCCTGACCCGCACCATGGCGCGCGAATTGGGCGATCACCGCATTCGTGTGAACACGGTGGTGCCGGGCTGGATCATGACCGAGCGCCAGAAGAACCTCTGGGTCACGCCCGAAGCGCTGGCCAAACAGGTCGACCGCCAATGCCTGCCCGATCCGATTGAGCCTGTCTATGTCGCGCGCATGGTGCTGTTTCTGGCCTCGGATGACGCTGCCATGTGCAGCGCGGGCAACTTCATGGTCGAGGGGGGGTCGATCTGAGGACGAAAGCGCGCGTCAACGTTGCGGCGGCGCGCCAAAGGCACGGATGACCATGCGCGCGGCGGCTTCGACCGGATCGTGGGTTTCTTTCAGGATGGTCACGCGGTCAAACCGTTCGGGATCGCGATTGACAGCGTCTCGCAGGGCATTGCCGAAGGCCATGCGCAGCTCGGTCCCGATGTTGAACTTGCAGATTGAGGTTTCGCGGGCCAACTTCATACGCTGATCTACCGGCACACCCGATCCGCCATGAATGACCAGAGGCACTGTGGTCAAGGCGTCGATCTCGGCGATGCGGGCTTCGTCCAGACCGCCTTCCTTGTTTTGTTGCAGGTGGACGTTGCCGACCGATATCGCCATGGCATCCACACCGCTTTCACGTGCGAACTGGGCGGCTTCTGCCGGGTCGGTGCCGTTTGATCCTTCACCGCCCGAGTACCCGACAAAACCAATCTCGCCTTCGCAGGAAATCCCTGCCGCATGGGCCATCTCGGCAATTGCGGCGGTTTCATCGATGTTTTGCTGCAGGGGTTTGCGCGACCCGTCGAACATCAGGGACGTAAAACCGCTGTCGAGCGCGATCTTGCAGTCTTCGAACGTATAGCCGTGATCCAGATGCGCAACGACCGGAACCGAAGCGTTTTCGGCGAGATGCCGGAACATCTTGCCCAGTACAGGCAGCGGAGTGTGGTCGCGGCAGCTGGGTCCGGCTTGCAGGATCACGGGCGCATTCTCGGCCTCGGCCGCGGCCACATAGGCGCGCATATCTTCCCAGCCGAGTGTGACCAGCCCGCCTACGGCATAGCCCTGTTCATAAGCGGGTTGCAGGACGTCTTTCAGCGTGACGAGGGTCATTTGAATTTCGCAATCATGTCTTTGATGCCGGGAATGGTTTCGATCTGATAGGCATGTGTGGGCTGGAAATACTGCACCAGAGAACGCTGGGTCAGGCCGCCGAGAATGGTGAAATAATACATCTCGTACCCCGGCAAAACGCAGCAGGGGTGATAGCCCTTGTCGATGCAAACGGTCGATCCATCCACGATGTGATAGGCGTCACCCGGCTGGTTATCTTCGCGCTGCAACATCTGAAGGCCCGAGCCCCAGTTGGGCTTGAACCGGAAATTATAGGTCTCATCGTGGCGGGTTTCGTCCGGCAGGCGGTTGGTGTCATGCTTGTGGCTGGGAAAGCCCGACCAGCCGCCCTGACCGACGGTGAACAGCTCGCTCACCAATAGGCGGCCGACCTTGTCGTGGTGCTTTTGGCCAAGGATGTGTTTGATTTTGCGGTGAGTTTTGGTGTCGTCGCTGCCATATTGCACAAGGTCGTGTTCGCGCACATCGAACGGGTCCAGCACCTTGTCATATTTCGCACCGGCAATGAACACTTCGGTCGCGTCAGAAAGGCAGACCATCTGCACCTTTGCGCCGACGGGTACGTAGACGCCCTCGGGCTCGCCATCCCAGACATCTTCGCCCCGGTTGCCCAGCCTGGGGAAGGAAACGCCTTCGACATCCACATCGACGCTGCCGGTTGCAGGGACGATGCAGGTCTCGTAGCCCGGCACCCGGTATTCGAACGCCTCGCCTTTTTTCAGTTTGACGATGTTGAAATAGTTCAGCGGAACGGTCGGATCGCCGGCGTCAACGATGGGCTTGTTCTGATTGTCATGGGGCGCGATATGCATGGGATACTCCTATGTGGTCAGACCGGAGTGAGAGGCGAGGAACGCGTTCAGTTCGGGGGTCGTGGGCATAGCGGGGGCGCAGCCGGGTTTGGATACGACAATAGATGCGCAGGCGGAACCGCGCATCACCGAGTCTTTCAGCGAGTGCCCCGCCGCGATCGAAGCCAGAAGCCCTGCCATGAAACTGTCACCGGCCCCGACGGGCTTGATAGCGTCCACTGGGTAGATCCCGGTTTTGATTTCTTGCCCATCCGCCAGCGTCACGGCGCCTTTTTCGCCCATCTTGTAAATGACGACCCGGCCCGGTTTTTTGGCGAGGTCCTGTGCCTTGGCAAAGCCCTTTTCCAGACCTCCGGCCATGAAGCCGAACTCTTCATCATTGCCGACAATCAGGTCACTGGCTTCGCCCGCACGGGACAGAACGTCAGCGGCAATTTCCGGCGAAGGCCAGCTGTAGGGGCGGTAATCAACATCGAAAATGATCGGAAGACCAGCTTTGCGCGCATTTTCAAACCCTCGGAACGTGGCGCTGCGCGAGGGTTCGGATGCAAAGACGGTGCCAGCCGAAATCAAGGCCGAGAAGGATGAGTAATCAACCCTGTCCACATCCGCGTCAGTAACCTGAAAATCGACCGCTCCGTTGCGGTAGATGACATTCTGAAAGTTCTCGGTCCGGCTTTCATACAGGGCCAGAGAGGTGCGATACTCGCCCCCCAACACGCGGATATAAGAGGTATCTACCCCGTAATGTTGCAACCGGTTGAGGCAGAACCGACCAATTGCATCGTCCGAGATGGAGGTGATCAAGGATGCCTGGCTGCCCAGCTTGACCAGACCGGCACAGATATTCGCGGACGAGCCGCCAAGATCGGCATGGAACGTATCGGCCTCTTCGCTTTTGACACCGACCGGGTCTGCGTAAAGGTCCATACCCGCACGCCCCAGAACGGCAAAGCGATTTCCTTTGATGCCGTCTATCAAAGCGCTCACGTCATGTCCTCCGGCAAAGTGGGTGGGCAAAGTTTGGACCTTGCGTTGAATCGATTCACACGATACTGATTTTGCAACCGGTTGCAAACACAATGTGCGAGGCCATGGCAGATGCCTGAAATCGGAGTGGGAATCGTGGGTGGCGGTTATATGGGCAAGGCCCATTCCGTCGCGATGTCGGCCGTCGGAGCGGTTTTCAACACGGCGTTGCGCCCCCGGCTTGAGGTCATCTGCGCGTCGAGCCCGGACAGTGCCGAACGCTACCGGGCGGCCTATGGATTTCAGCGGGCAACCGATGACTGGCGCATGTTGGTTGAAGACCCCAAGGCCGAGGCAATCGTGATCGCCTCGCCTCAGTCAACACATCGTCAGATCGCAGAAGCGGCTTTTGCCTTGGGCAAACCGGTCTTGTGCGAGAAACCATTGGGCGCATCGCTTGAAGACAGTCGGGCGATGGTTGCTGCGGCCGAGGCTTCGGGGGCGGTGAACATGGTGGGGTTCAACTATATCCGCACACCCGCCAGCCAATATGCCCGCCAGTTGATTACCGATGGCGCGATTGGTGACATCACGTGGTTCCGGGGCGAACATACCGAGGATTTCTATGCAGATCCGCAGGCCCCGGCCACCTGGCGCACGACCGGTATGGCCAACGGCACAATCGGCGATCTTGCCCCGCATATGGTCAATGGCGCATTGGCCTTGGTCGGGCCCATTGCGCAGGTGATGGCCGATGTTGAGACCGTTCACAAAACCCGCCCCGGTGGTGCGGTAACAAATGACGACCATGCCCAGATGATGTGCCGGTTCGAAAACGGGGTCATGGGAAGCCTGTATTTCAGCCGCGTCGCGACGGGGCGGAAAATGGGCTATGCCTATGAAATATCAGGCACAAAAGGCGCAATCCGGTTCGATCAGGAGGACCAGAATGCGCTGTGGCTGTACAAGCGCGAAGGGCCCGAAGCCGCGCGCGGGTTCACCAAGATCCTGACCGGCCCCGCGCACCCGGATTATGAGCCCTTCTGTCAGGGTCCGGGTCACGGAACCGGCTATCAGGATCAGATCATCATCGAGGCCAAGGACTTTTTACAGGCCATCCATACCGGCGAGGCGATCTGGCCCACGTTCCGCGACGGGCATGAGGTCAACCGCGTGCTGGCCGCTGCGCTGGCCTCGTCCGATCAGCGGCAGTGGCAGGACATCAGCGATTTCTGATCGCTCTACGAGACAATTCCAATGAGAGACAATGACCATGGCTAAGTTGAGATGGGGCATGATCGGGGGTGGTGAAGGCAGCCAGATTGGCCCCGCGCACCGCTTGGGGGCACAGGCTGACGGGTTGTTCGAATTTGCGGCTGGCGCGCTGGATCACCGGCCCGAGGTGGGCCGCGAATACGCGCAGCGATTGGGTGTTGCTGCCGATCGTGCCTATGGCGATTGGCAAGAGATGCTGGCGGGCGAAAAAGACCGCGAGGATCGGATTGATCTGGTAACCATCGCGACGCCCAATTCGACCCATTTTGAGATTACCAAGGCCTATCTTGAGGCAGGCTTTAACGTGTTGTGCGAAAAGCCGATGACCATGACGGTGAAAGAGGGCGAAGAGATTGTGCGCGTGGCCGAAGCCTCGGGCAGGATCTGTGCAGTGAACTACTGTTATTCCGCCTATCCGATGGTGCGTCAGGCCCGTGCGATGGTGCGCGCAGGCGATATCGGCAAGGTGCGTCTGGTGGTGACCAATTTCAGCCACGGCCATCATGGCGATGCCACAGATGCGGATAACCCGCGCGTGCGCTGGCGCTATGACCCTGCGATGGCCGGGGTTTCAGGGCAGTTTGCCGATTGCGGCATCCATGCGTTGCACATGGCCAGTTTCATCTGTGACGATCAGGTGAAAACCCTGTCTGCCGACATGGCCTCGACCATCGTCAGCCGTGAGCTGGAAGATGATGCAATGATCAACTTCCGGATGGAGGGCGGCACGGTTGGACGCCTTTGGACGTCATCAGTGGCGATCGGGCGGCAGCATGGCTTTGACATTCAGGTCTTTGGCGAAACCGGTGGGCTGCGGTGGGCGTCCGAACAGCCCAATCAGTTGATCTATACTCCGGTCGGCGGGCGTACTCAGATCATCGAAAAGGGTGAGGGCGGTCTGCACGATGAGGTGCAACGCCTGTCGCGTGTCGCCATTGCGCACCCCGAGGGTTTTCCGCTGGCGGTCGCCAACATCTATTGCGATCTGGCGGATGCGATCCGTGGTGAAAGACGCGACGGTCTGCCCGGTGCGGCAGATGGGCTGCGGTCCATTGCGGCCGTCCACGCGGCTGTTGCGTCGGGCAAGGCCGATGGCGCATGGCAGGACGCGCGCCCGCCGATGTTTCGCTGATCAGGGGCGGGGCCGCAATGTGCCCCGTTCGATCACGCGGCAGGGGAAAATGCGGGCCTCGGGATAGCGCTGAGGCTCTTTCAGCATCTCAACGACCAGATCGACGGATGAAGTGATGATCTGTTTGATCGGCTGGTGGATCGTTGTCAGGTTAACGCTTTCCCAGCGCGACATCTCCATGTCGTTCAGACCGATGATTCCAATGTCCTGACCCGGTTTCAGCCCGTGATCGGCCAGTGCGGACAATGCGCCAACAGACAGGATGTCATCGCCGCAGAAATACGCCTCGGACGGGGTGTTGGCCAACAGGCGCAACATTTCGGCGCGGCCGGCCTCGAAGGAATAAGCCCCTGCGAAACAATGGCTTACTTCGATATCGGGGTGGTCTGCCAGTTCTTCCATGAACCCGCGATACCGGTCAAGTGCCGAGGTTGCATCTTCGGGCCCGCCCAGATAGCCGAGACGCTTGTATCCGCGCGCCAAAAGCTCGCGCGCGGCCATGCGCCCGCATTCTACGTTGTCGATTCCCACCACATGCACTTCGGGCGAGGTGGCCGAGCGGCCAAATGTATGCACCACCGGTACGCCCGCATCGTGGAACGCCTTGGCAAAGCTGGGCGGCAGCGTCGAAGACGCAACGATGGCCGCGTCAACCGAATACTGGCGCAGCATGCGGACCGAGTTTGCGGGCTCGGTCTCGTCCGTCAGGTTCACAATCAAAGGGCGTAGCCCGCGTTCCTGCAAGGCGCGGGTGAACTGATCGAACACCTCAAGAAAAATAGGGTTGTGAAAGTTGTTCGAAATCAACCCGATCAGTTTGGTGCGCCCGGTTGTCAGGGACGAGGCGAGGGCATTGGGGCTGTAGCCAAGCTCTCGCGCGGCCTTTTCAACTTTACTGCGTGTTTTTGCAGAGACCGAGGCGCCTTCGGTGAAGGTGCGCGACACCGCAGATCGCGATACGCCAGCCAAGGCGGCGACGTCTTTCAGGGTCACGCTCACGCAGTGCGGCTCCGGTCGTTGATGGTCAGAGATATCAAGGTGTTTTGCATCAGAGCTTCATTATGCACCATCGCAAAAGTCTTGCAACCGGTTGCAGGTCGCACTTGGCGGACGAGATCATCGACAGCCACCTATGTTTATGAGCGAATGGCGGGAAAGGAAAGACCGGTACGGGCGACAGTTTTCGCAAGAAACACCAAGGATCGAACGCTACCGGTTACACTCCTAAAATCTTAGCGAAAGGCAGGACATTCCTCCATCCAGCTTTGCGCAGTCGATGTTGTCGATTTCAACGACCTCATACCCTTCACGATCTAACATCTCAGCTGTGCGTGGGAAGCCAGCGGCCATCAGCACCAGATTGTTGAAGCGGATCGCATTGGCGGCAGCTTCCTCTCCGTCCGCAACATGCAGCACCCGGTAGCCCTCGAAACAGCCCGAGGCATCCAGCCGTCGGGTCGACAGTATTGTTTCGGCGTCCATCAGTGAACAATCTGTCTTGAAGTGTAAGACGCCCTCGGGCGTGAACACCTCGCGCAGTTTGTGCCCCCACTCCGAGGTGATTTTCGCCAGCTCGGCGACACCTTCCGCGTCGGTACGGTCTGACCGGCCCACCAGAATTTCGCGACCGGTAACAAGGATATCTCCACCCTCGATATGGCCGGGGCCCTGGATTTCCAGAACCGTATCGTAGCAGCCGTGAAGGGTCGGTGCCATTTCAGCCACTTCACCCATCCGCGAAGGTGCGCCAGGTCGCATCAGTATCGCACCTTGCGGCAGGCAAAGGGCTGTATCCTCGACAAATTGTGCGTCGGGAAACGCGTTCAGGGGATCCAGTTCGATTACCTCGGCCCCGGTGCTTCTCAGTGCTGCCACATATGCCTTATGCGCCGCTGTCATCCCGTCGAAATCCGGGTTTCCGATATCTTCTGCACGCAACCCGCCTGCAATAGTCGGAGCCGGACGGCGGGTGATGGCGCGGGAAAACTCAAAGGTTGGGTCTGACATGTTTCAATCTTTCTGAGCTGCGAATTTCGGAGTGGTGACTTCGATCATTACCGGCCCGTTCTGGGCGGCAGTTTGGCGCAATGCCTGCGCGACAGCCTGCGGTTCAGCTGGAACCGAAGCGAATGGAATGCCGTATGACTTGGCCGTTGCTGAAAAATCGGGAGGCGAGGGATCACATCCTATGACTGTTACGCCCGCATCCTGCATTGACGTGGCAATTTCCTGGTATCCATGATTGTTCCAGATCACGAAGGTGACCGGCAGGTCTTCGTCGACTGCTGCCATAATCTCAGGCAGAGAAAACTGCGCGCCTCCATCGCCCGCGATGCATATCACACGTGCTGTGGGATCGGCGACCGAAGCGCCGATGGCTGCGGGGATTCCATAGCCCAGTGCGCCGTACCCAGTTGCCGCGTTAAACCAGCCTCCGGCCCGGTCGTGGTCGTAGAAAAGATTGCCGGCATAGATCGGTTGGGTGGAATCTCCGACCATTAGCGCGTTCGGGAGCGCAGAGCGCATTGCGTTGAGGATTTCTACCTGTTTGCGATAGTCCGGACCAATCTCCGCCCAGGCGGCGTCACGTGTTTTGCCTGCACGTTCCGTACCGTCGCTTTGCTTTGGCTTGTGCGGTAAAGCGTCAACCAGCGCTGATACAGCCAAGTTGACGTCACCTTGAATGATGAGCGCTGCCTCATGTCGCGTCAGTTGCTCGCTGCATCGATCAACCCGTATCAACCCTGACATTTCAGCAATTTGGCCGGTGGCATACATATCATAGTCGGTTGGCCCCAACTCAGTTCCCAGTGCAAGGACGCAATCGGCGCTTTCTATCAAGCCGCGTACGGCGTTCAGGCTGGGGCTTGCCGGAACGGTCAGCGGATGCCTGTGCATCAGGCCGCGCGCGTTGACGGTTTGCACCACGGGGGCATCCAGAGCTTCGGCCACTACCTGCAATCCAGCCTCTGCATGCTTTGCGCCGCCGCCCGCCAGAATGACAACGTTCTTCGCTTTGGCCAGTTGCTTTGCGGCTTGGGTGATCAAAGCCGGGTCAATCGGTGAGACCGAGACAGGCGGTTCGACCGGTGTTTCCTGATAATCTGAAGCTGCGATATCCAACGGAACTTCGATATGCACCGGTCCGGATCGACCGTTGGCGAGGGTGTGGAACACGCGGTCCAAGACCGGGTCCAGAGCGTTGGTGGCGGAAACTTGTTCGGACAGCAACGCAACGGTCCTGGCCAGTCCCAACTGGTCTGGCAATTCATGCAGATGCCCTAAACCCCTGCCAAGAGATGCGGTTTTGTTGACACCGGACACCACCAGCATCGGTATTGAATCCGCGCGGGCCTGCGCCATCGGCGTCAATGTATTGGTCAATCCAGGCCCGGTGATCACAAAGGCCACACCCGGTTTGCCTGACACGCGCGCATAGCCGTCGGCCATAAACCCTGCACCCTGTTCGTGTCTGGGTGTAACGTGACGAATGCCCGAGCCTGCAAGCCCGCGGTAAAGCTCGACCGTATGAACGCCCGGAATTCCGAACACGCAGGTCACATCCTTTTGGCGAAGCCTTGCAACCAATGCTTCGCCCACGGTCATTTCACTCATGCAACCTCGCGTGATTTTCTGTTGGCGTGGTCGATGATGCGAGAGACCGCAGTGGCAAAGTTGGTGTCACTGATCGTCAGGGCCACTCGCACCCAGTCTTTCAAGCTGTCCCCAAAGGCGGAACCCGGCATGACAGCCACCCCGGTCTGCAACAGGTCCCAGGCATAGGCTTCGCCGTCCAACCCGGTGGCGGAGACGTTGATCATGGCGAACATTCCCGCCTGAGGCCGGTGAACGGTCAGATCCGTTTCTGCTTCGAGGCGATCAGCCAAAAGCGTGGCGCGCGCCGAAAAACGGGCGGCCATGCCGGAGGCAACCTCGGACCCGTCGCGGATCGCCTTTTCAGTCATATCGGCGATAAAGGGCTGATTGCCGAAAAGCATGGTCTCGGAATAGGGCAGTAGCGCTTCGCAAAACGCGGCTGGCCCGACACACCAGCCACTGCGGAACCCCGGCGCGGCATGTGATTTCGAGATGGATGATACGCCTATGACACGATCCGCCAGTTCCGGGTCTGCCAGTGGCGACACAAATCTGGCCCCGTCAAAGATCAGTTCTTCATAGACCTCGTCCGAGATAATCCACAAATCATGCGCAATCGCGAGCTGTCCGATCTCGGCTAGCTCCTCGGCGGTCAGGATCGCGCCCGTTGGGTTGTGTGGCGTGGTCAGAAGAATGGCGCGGCTGCGCGGTGTTACGCGTACGGCGATATCTTTGGCCTGCATGCGAAACCCGTGTTCCGGGCGCAGCGGTACGGGCACCATTTCCGCCCCAGAAGCACGCACGACCCCTTCGTAGGTTGCATACATCGGATCACCGACCAGAACTTCGTCACCGGCCTCGGCAACGCCGGCCATGGCAGCGAACAATGCGGTCTGCGTTCCGGGAAAGCACAGAAAATTCTCGGGCCCGAAAACGCGTCCGCGGGAAGCCGAGTAACGGGCGGAAAGCGCGTCAAGCAAGCCAGCTTCGCCACGGCCATTGGAGTAGCCCGTTCGCTGGGCCCGTAGTGAGGTTACGGTGGCTTCGACCAGCGCGTCCGGCACCGGCACGTCCGGTTCACCTATCGTCATTTCGACGATGTCCGCTCCGGCCTTAATAAGGTCGCGCGCTTTCAGATGTACGCCCCATTTGGCGCCACCCAAGCCCGCTAACCGTTCTGTCACAGATGTGGTCTTCATGGTTGTTCCACCTCTTTGATCAATGGGATACCGACGATAGCACTGACGGAATCCAATCCGATCTGCGCCAATTGACCTTCGGAAAATTCATCTGGAAGCGCACCGCCTTCCAGCCAAAGACCATCGATAACCGCGTTGCAGGCAATGGCCAGTTGCACGGCTTGCGGCGTGGTGACTGGACGTCCGGTTTCTTGCAATGCGGCGACGATCAGCTTTTCAAGCTGATCCCGGAAATAGTTATAGGTTTGCTGGTGGATGCGTTGCATTTTCGGATCACGCTGCACCTTGTTCAGGAAGCCGGCCCACAAGGCCACAGCGCTTGGATCAACGATTGGCGGTCGCAGCGACGCATCAACGAAGTTGGTCAACTGAGATACTGCGCTGCCTTTCCCTGACGACGCAGCTGTCTGATCGGTCAGCGTATTCATGTGATGTTCGTACGCAGCCTGAACCAGTTCCTCCTTGGATGAGAAATAGTGCCGGATCAGCCCTTGGGTCACGTTCGCGCGGGCCGCGATCTGACGCACAGTGGCACCCCGAACGCCCATCTCGGCAATCAGGTCCAAAGTCGCCAGGATAAGCGCCTCGCGCCGAAACTCGGCAGATTCACGTGTAAATTTACGGCTGTCGTCCTGCACGTCCGGGCCATCCATGGTACGGAATTATTATACACTTGCATAATTGCGAGATTCGAGGCTTACTGCAAGCTGAAATCAGAAGATTCTTGGATATGGACACAGCCAAAGCAGCAACACCCGCACGCGAAGCAACCACGTCTGAAGAGGCGATAAGGGTTGAGGACCTGCACAAGTCTTTCGGCACGCTGGAGGTTTTGAAAGGTGTCTCGCTGACAGCGAACAAGGGCGATGTCGTTGCCATCATCGGGGGCTCAGGCTCGGGCAAATCCACGATGCTGCGCTGTATCAACTTTCTGGAAACACCAAGCTCGGGAAAGATCACGATCGGCGGTGAGCTGGTTGAAATGCATGCCGACGGCAGCCCCTCGAACCGCCGCCAGATCGAACGTATCCGTACACGGCTGGCGATGGTTTTCCAGCAGTTCAATCTGTGGACACACCGTACGCTTCTGGAAAACGTGATCGAGGTGCCGGTACATGTCCTTAAGGTACCAAAGGCCGAAGCTATCGCTCGGGCGCATGACCTGCTGAAAAGGGTAGGGCTGGGGGACAAGGCCGACACGTATCCGGCCTATCTGTCAGGCGGTCAGCAACAGCGCGCTGCCATCGCACGCGCGCTTGCGGTGGATCCTTCCGTAATGCTTTTCGATGAGCCAACTTCGGCGCTTGATCCAGAGCTTGTAGGCGAAGTTCTGACCGTAATCCGGGATCTTGCAGCGGAAGGGCGCACAATGCTGCTTGTGACCCACGAAATGAAATTTGCGCGCGAAGTCGCGAACCACGTCGTCTATCTTTTCGAGGGCCGCATTGAAGAGCAAGGCCCACCTTCCGAAGTCTTCGGAAATCCAAAATCAGAGCGATTGAAGCAGTTCCTCAGCTCGGTCGCCTGATCCAGAAAAACAACATAATGAACCAAAGGGAGTAACAAAATGAACGTCAAAAAACTGCTCGCGTCCGGTCTTGCCGCCGCTGTCCTTTCGGCTGGTGTTGCCAGTGCAGAAGAGGTCAAGATCGGCATCGCGGCCGAGCCTTATCCGCCCTTCGCGTCGCTGGACAGCTCAGGCAACTGGGTTGGTTGGGAGATCGATGTCATCAATGCAGTTTGCGCCGCCGCGGAACTTGACTGTGTTATCACGCCGGTGGCCTGGGACGGTATTATCCCCTCGCTGACCGGACAGCAGATCGACGCCATCATGGCCTCGATGTCGATCACCGAGGAACGGTTGAAAACCATTGATTTCAGCGATCCTTACTATAACACACCTGCGGTTATCGTTGCCGATAAATCGATGGATATCGAAGCAACCCCGGAATCGCTGGCGGGTAAAGTCATTGGCATTCAGGCTTCGACGATCCACCAAGCCTATGCGCAGGAATACTTCAAGGATTCCGAACTGCGCGTCTATCAAACTCAGGATGAGGCCAATCAGGACTTGTTTGCCGGTCGGATCGACGCCACACAAGCTGACAGCATTGCGATGGCCGATTTTGTGAATTCGGATGCCGGTGCTTGCTGCGAAATCAAAGGTGCCGTGAAGGACGATCCCGCCATTTTGGGGCGTGGTGTCGGTGCGGGCGTTCGTAAAGGGCAGGATGACCTGCTTGCGGCGTTGAACAAGGGCATCGCGGCAATTCTTGCCGATGGAACGCACGAGAAGATCACGTCGAACTATTTCTCGACCAGCATCTACTAAGCCGTTGCCGTGACCGGATTTCTGGAATCACTTGGTTTGGCGCAGAGCGCAGAGCTTTTGTCGCTCTCGCCACCGGGGTGGGGGGCCAATCTGCTACGCGGATTGTCCCACTCATTGCAGATCGCTTTTGGCGCATATGCACTGGGCCTCGTGATCGGATTGTTCGGAGCGTATGGCAAACTTTACGGCGGGAAGGTCACGCGCGACCTTCTTGCCATTTACACGACCGTGATCCGGGCCGTGCCGGAACTGGTCCTGATCCTGATCCTGTATTACGTAGGATCCGATATTATCAACAAAATATCTGCTGCCATGGGTGGTGGCCGGGTTGAGATCAACGGAGTTGCCGCAGGCATTTGGGTGCTGGGCGTCGTTCAGGGCGCGTATGCGACCGAGATTCTGCGCGGTGCCATTCAGGCGGTTCCGCCCGGTCAGATCGAAGCGGCGAAATCCTACGGAATGCCGGCATTCATGACCATGCGGCGCGTCACGATCCCCGCCATGATGAGCTTTGCGGTACCGGGTCTGGCCAACTTGTGGCTGATTGCAACCAAAGACACCGCATTGCTGGCCGTTGTCGGCTTTAACGAGCTGACACTGGAAACGCGCCAGGCGGCCAGCAGCACGCGGGCCTACTTTACCTTTTTCCTGGCGGCGGGCTTCCTTTATCTGATGGTTACGCTGTTTTCGGGTGGAATCTTTGCGCGGATTGAGAAATGGGCCCGGCGCGGTCAACCCGCTCTGAACGGAGGCAGCAGATGATCGACCTCAGATCTCTGATGCAACCCCATCGTATCGTGATGATGCTGATCTTTGCCGGGATCGTGGTTTGGTGCGCGATGACATTGCGGTGGGACTGGATACCCAATTATGCGCCGCTTGCATTGCAGGGAATCTGGGCCACGCTCTGGCTGCTGGTTGTCACGATCGTTTTTGGTTTTTTACTGGCTGTACCCCTTGGGTTAGCGCAGGCCGTTGGGCCATGGTACCTTGCGGCACCTGCAAAGGCGTTTTGTACCATCATTCGCGGCACGCCGCTGCTTTTGCAGCTTTGGCTGCTGTATTATGGCCTCGGCTCTCTGTTTCCGCAGTTTCCATGGATACGATCATCTGAACTTTGGCCGTACCTGCGTCAGGCTTGGCCCTATGCGGTGCTGGCGTTGACACTTTCTTATGCGGGTTACGAAGGTGAGGTCATGCGCGGAGCCTTCAAGGGCGTTGCCAAAGGACAGCTGGAGGCGGCCAAGGCGTTTGGTATGCCAAGGCTGACGATGTTTCGCCGTATCTGGTTACCACAGGCAATCCGCAATGTTCTGCCGACTTTGGGCGGTGAAACCATCCTACAATTAAAGGCAACACCGCTGGTCGCCACAATAACCGTGGTTGATATCTATGCCGTGTCGTCCCGTGTGCGCGCCGATACGTTTATCGTCTACGAACCGCTTATCCTGTTGGCCGTATTCTACATTCTCATAGCGGGCGTAATTGCCTTGGTTTTCCACTGGCTGGAGGTGAAGGTTCTGGGAACCGGACGCCGCAATGGGCCCATCGGATAGTTCTAGCAAGAAGCCGAAGGAAACTTGCTCTGCGATTAGCGAAGCGGTTATTCGATGAATTGCTCCTAGCGACCGAGATTGCAGGCTTAAGCGTAAAACAGGTGTTTGAAACGGGATCAGGGAAGTTGGTTTCGTTCGCGATCCGTGAATTCAACGCGCTTGTGCATCTAGGATAGCTGCACGAAAAGAGGGCATGATTGCCAGCGCGGCCATAGGTGAGAGGAACCGCTTGGCGCGATTATTGGCCAGCGACACAATTTGCGTGGTGCTAAGACAAGAGTCTCAACATCAATGCCGATCGGGTACTACCACTATGGTTGTCTTACGTTGGTAGAATATTGTGGTTCATCCTGAACAAATTGGTGGGATCGTACTTTCCTTTGATCTTGGAAAGTTTTTCGCCGTTCACACCATAAGCGCCGGTCACGTGGTCTGCCTGGTCTTCAGGCATGAAGTTCACATAGGCACTGCCTGTTGAGTATGGTTTCATCTGTTCGTACAGCTGGCGTGCCCACCCGATGCAGGTGTCATCCTTGTCAGGGTCCTCCCATCGCGTGTGGACATTCATGATGAAATGCGCAGATCTTTGCGGGTAGGCGGTAGAAGCGGGCTCAACGCGGGCCATCGCGCCACCGACATGAGCAATGAAAACCTCACATGCTGGGTCAGGAAGGGTGGAAATCGCGTCCAGCAGGTCCGTGATGGCGGCCGGGGGCAACGTGTTGAAGTCATGACTTTTCCAATAGTTGCGGACGCCCGGCGACAACAGGGGATCAAACGCCGCCTGCCAGTCCACGAACCTGTGCGGTGAAATGACATCCACAATCGGTTCACCCAGCGCGCGCAAGGCCGACATCGCTTTTTCACCCTCATCCATCGGGCCGCTATAGCACGCCGCGAAAATCAGCACCTCGCGCCCGTGCCACTCTTCCGGCAGGAACGGGAGTGGCGGCGCTTTTCGCATCACGCTCCAGACGGTGAGCTCATCGGGGGAGGTGTCTGCAATGGCCACAAACGCGGAAAGCAGCTCTGGTGCCTTTTCGATCGGGTGCACGATCAGGCCGGACAGGATATCGGGCCCAAGATCATGCAACTGGAATTCGAATGAGGTGACGACACCGAAGTTTCCGCCACCACCACGAATGGCCCAGAAAAGTTCCGGGTGGCTCGTGGACGAGGCGGTGACGATCGCGCCATCCGCCGTCACGACTTCTGCCGACAGAAGGTTGTCGATCGTCATGCCGAATTTCCGCGTCGTCCAGCCAAAACCGCCACCCAGGGTCAGCCCGGCGATGCCGGTGGTCGAATTGATGCCTGTGGGGACAACAAGACCATGGGCCTGTGTTTCGCGATCAACGTCTCCAAGCAACGCACCAGGTGCAACGCGGACAGTTTTGCGGGCAGGGTCCACGTGAACCGAACGCATCTGGGACAGGTCCAGCATGACGGCCTTGTCCGCGACGGCGTGCCCTGCAATCTGGTGCCCACCTGATCGAACGGTCATCATAAGGCCTGCTTGTCGGACGAAGTTTATTGCCTTCTGGACATCGCTTGCCCCCATCGCACGGATCACGAAGGCGGGGTAACGCTCGAACATGCTGTTCCAGGTAATCCTGGCTTCTTCATATTCCGGGGTTCCCGGCAGGTAGACCCCACCGCGCAGTGAAGTGTCAAGCGCGTCCAAATCGCCTTGATCCACAGTCGCGATACGTCCGTCGAGTGCTTTCAGGTCAAACATGCTTAAGCCTCCCTTGTTTCAGGAAAGGTTTCGCGCACGGCTGCCTCGTGAATTTGTTATTGCCCTGAGAAGGGGATACTTGGTTGTGGGGGAAAGCTGGTCGTCAGGCAAATATTCCCGGATCGATCCGATCTACCGGCGTGATGACATCGGCAGGAATGTTTAGACGCTCGGCCGCTTTTCGCAGGCTTTCTTCATCCGGGGCTTCGTAAAGGCAGTATGTTTTGCGCTTATCTGCGCTGAGGAAGGAAAAGATCCATTCAATGCCGACTTCGTCGTTGATTTCTTTGATGTGAATTTTGTCGTTGTCGCTGATATTCAGCTGTTCCGCAAAATTTCGTTCAATGATGTATCGTGGCATTATGCCCCCCAAGCATTTTCCGGACCTTAACTGGCTACCCCTTCGAGCTTTGACTTAAGGGAAACCATACTCAATTTCTGTGATATTGCCAACGCTTCCCCTTCCAGTTGAAACGCCAGTTCCAAATCGCTGGGGCGGCCCTGTTGTCTGAGTGCTGATGCATACGCTGCCTTGGAATGCGCAATCCAAGGTGGGCAATTCATCCGCGTGTCAATCTCGATGGCTTTCCGGAACATCTTCCCGGCAATTTCCCAGTCTTTCAGCACCGTTGCCAGTCTCCCCAAGCGTCTGGCTGCGGCACCTGTGCAAACTGTGGTTGCCCCTGCGGTGATCGTCAGGTCTTCGTAAGGTTGCAGCATACTGTAAAGCGTCTGGGCATGACCCGGATGCCCGACAGCCACGCAGATGTCAGCAAGATAGGACAGAGTTGTTGAATACATGGCATCTGGCGGCAGGTCGAAGCCGTTTTCCGCCATTTCATTCAGTATTCTTTCAGCCGGTTCCGTGTATCCCAGTTCGGCTGCGATAAGGCCAAAACCAGGCTTCCACGAGATGTCTTCGGGACTGTCGGTCATCAGTTTCTTAATCACAGGCGCGACCTCGTGCAGGCGGTTCTGCTCGCGGCGGATGGTAAACATCTGAACGCCGAAAACGCCCTCGACATGTTCGCCGTGCGTTTTTCGACCGATCTTGACCGCTTCGGTGGCGTGCTTTTCAGCCTGAACAAAGTCGCCGTCCATGATTGCAACCATGGCGCGTGCGTGTTTTTGAACCCAATAGAGTTGCAGATGATTGTCCTTTTCGGAAATCGCCGTCAGCAATTCGAGTGAGTTGTCCAACAGGTCGCGGTCGGCCATTTCAGCGCCGACAAACAGGCTGAGCGTCCGGTCGCGGCCCTGATCAATACTGCCAAGGTGTTCCGCTACCTGATGCATGGCGTCCAGGTTTTCACGCCAATGTCGTGCCTCTTGCCCGTTGCGCGCAACGAATGGCGCCCCAAAATGCATCATCATTACCGAAAACTGGGATTTATGATCCCCAAGCTTCGCCGCCAGTTCCATGGATTGCTGACCAAAGCGGGTGCCTACGGAAAACTGGCCGACAAACATATACGCCCGCGCAAGTTGGCTCATCAACCGGCACCGCCTGACTTCGTCATTGTCAGACAGGTCTTTCAGCGCCTTTTCACAAAGGTCAATCGCTTCGTGATGTCGCTTGCTCGTCATCATGCACGAGTCAGCAAAATGATTGGCTGCATCGGCTGCCAGCTCCACATCGTGGAGTTTCTGGGCAGCGGTAGATGCACTTTTCAGAACCGCTATCGCCTCGGACAACTGACCCTGGCTGTCATGGCTGCGGCCAACCAGGATCATGCCCCTGACCATTTCCGGGCAGGTTTCCGAGTTCAGCTGCTTAGCCGCTTTGAGCGTCTCCTGCGCATTAGTCATCGCTTCCTGGCTGGCTGACCGGGCCAACGCCATTTCAGCCGCAGCTTCCCATTTGTCGAATGCGGCGCGCCATTCTTCTGCTTCTGACAGATGGCGGGCCACCAGCTCGGGCCGGCGTTCGATTTCAGCAGATCGCATCGCGATCAGTGCGCGGGCAACGTCTGAATGTTGCTGCCTGCGGGTAGAGCTTAACATGGATTGATATGCCGTATCGCGGATAAGGGCATGGCGGAACACGAAATGCCCGCGGTTGTTTCCGCTTTCAAAGATCAGTCCCGTTCGCGACAGTTCTTCGAGGCGAAGATTGATATCTGCGCGTTCCAGCCCCATCGCGGCACTTAACAAATCTGGTTCAAATTCCCGCCCAATGACTGACCCCGTCAACGCGACCTGTTTGGCCTCGGGCGAAACTGCATCAAGCCGCGCCATCAAGGCGCCCTTCAGCGACGATGGTATGCGGACTTGTCCCTGCTCATCTGCATTCACGATCGCCTGGGTCAATTCTTCGACAAACAGGGGCACACCGTCAGTCTTTTCGATGATCGTCGCGATCAAGGCATCGTCCGGGTCCTTGCCAGTGATATTGCGGACCAGATCCGAGACATCAGCAGAACCGAACCGGCGCAGCAGGAGTGTTTGAACATGCGTGTCCCCGTCATCGCGGGCCAGGTCCCACCCGGGTCTGTGGGTCATCAGGATCATCAGGGGAAGATCGGTGCAAATCGCCTTGAACCGCTCCAGCAGGGCTTGCGTCGAGGGATCGATCCAATGTGCATCCTCAACACACAGAATAACCGGGCGCACGCTTGCCCGGACCTGCACCGTATGGATCAGGGTTTGGATCGTTATGTCGCGTTGCTCCTGCGGCGACATCTCGAGAACTTCACGAGCCAGTGCGCTGCGCGGCGCGACCAGCGCTGCAAAGACAGGCAGAACCTGTTCCCAGTCCAGACCTTCCCGGCCTTCCAGCAGCTTCCTGACATGCTCCAGAATTTGATTGTCATCAAAATCCGGTTCAACACCTGCATCCTGCGAGATTCGCTGGGTGACCGGATGAAAGGGGCTGCTGGTCAGATAGGGAGAGCAGTTCAGCCTTATCACATCGGCCTGTCCGGTTGCCGTGACATCCGCAAGAAACCCCTCAGTCAGGCGCGATTTTCCTATTCCCGCCTCACCCGACAGCAGAACCACCTCACCATGACCGCTTTGGGCGCGCTGCCACGATTGCAACAGGATACCCTTTTCGTAGTCCCGGCCAATCATGGTACTGTCGGCGTCATCCTTGTACGACGCGCGAAACCGGCTTTCCGCGCTGCGTTCCGATACGACCTTCAACAAGGTCCGAGGGTCTTTGAACCCCTTCAATTGAGTTGATCCAAGGGTCTCGAACTCGAATATCCGGTGCAAGGCGGCTTCGGTTTCTTCCGCAGACAAAACCACCGAGTTCGGCAGGCCGTGTTCCTGTATCCGCGCCGCCAGATTGACCGCCGGCCCGGTCATGGCACCTTCCTCGTACGAGTTTTCGCCGATCGTGTCGCCGACCACGACATCGCCGCTCGCGATACCCAGTCTGACCGACAAACGCTCACCGTCAGGAGTGTTGAGCTCTTCAACCCGGTGGACGCACTCAAGCCCCGCCTTTATTGCGCGAATGGCGTGATCTTCGTAGGCTGTTGGCCAGCCGAAAAACACAAGAAGACCGTCGCCAAGGTATTTCGCAACATAGCCACCATACCTGCTCACTGCCCCCGCGACGGTATCCTGATTGTTCTGTAGCAGATCCCGCATGTCTTCGGGATCAAAACGGTTGGTCAGCTCTGTCGAGCCGACCAGATCCGCAAACAAGACTGTCAGATGACGCCGTTCAGCCGCGGGCGCGATGGGCTTTTTCGTCGGTGCAGCTTCGCCCTGCACGACATCAACGGCGGATGGCCGAGTATTCTCGCGGGTGGGCTCTCCTGCGGCAGGCGCTGATGAAGACAGGTGACCAGAGCCAGCCAAATCCTGAACTGCCGCAAGGATGATCTTTCGGTGACCAAGACTTACCCCAAGCTCTTTCAGGTCGTCGCCTGTCAGCAGTGGCAGAACCCGCGCATCAATGTCGTTTACCGCAAAAACATCTGCGTACTGACCCAGTCCGAGGTCGTTAAGCCACGTGTCCATTTCATCCGACATATTCGGATCATGCTGAGATACGCGTCACTAATCAAGAAAACGCTATTTAAACTGCCGGGCGATCAATGCGCAGCGGACACGGTTTCATGCGCAGCATAGCAATAGATGCCAGTCGCGTAAGACCTTGATACACTGTGGGGAAAGGATGGTGGGTGATGAGAGACTCGAACTCCCGACATCTTCGGTGTAAACGAAGCGCTCTACCAACTGAGCTAATCACCCGTGACGCTGCATGTAGCCAAGCCAGCGGGCGTGCGCAAGAGGGTCTGTGAGATTTTTATTCCGCGATGGGTTGCGGATAGGAAATGCCGCCCCCATCAACGCGTGCCTGGGGTGACCACAGGTTGACGAGGCTGGCCGGGGTGGGTTGCCAGCGCCTGATCTGGATCAGCGGGTGTAAAAGATCAAAGGCGCTTGCAAGCGCCCTATGGCCTCCGATATGCCCGAAGAGACTGCAACTTTCCGGTCGGGAGCACACATGATCCTACCCTTCGCCTGCCGTATCTGGATGGTGGCACTGGTCCTTGGCGCATTTGTGCTGGCTCCGGTCCGGGCCGGGGCAGAAGGGGTTTTGGTTTTTGCCGCAGCCAGCCTCAAGACCGCTTTGGACGAAATCGCGACGGAATACACAGAGCGGACGGGTCACGATGTCACCGTGTCCTACGCAGCGTCTTCAGTGCTGGCGCGTCAGATTCAGCAGGGTGCGCCTGCGGACATTTTCATCTCTGCCAATGCCGACTGGATGGATTATCTGGAACAGCAGGGCTTGTTGCAGCCTGGGACACGGTCGGATTTGCTGGGCAACAGTCTGGTTCTGATCGGCGCTGCGGGGCGTCCTGTTCTGGGTGACATTCGGGTGGTTCATGACCTCAGGGCCGAGCTGGGCGAAGGCTTTCTGGCCATGGCGCTGGTCGATGCGGTGCCCGCCGGTATCTACGGCAAGGCGGCTTTGCAGGGGCTGAATCAGTGGGAGGCGGTGCAGGACCGAGTGGCACAAACCGACAATGTGCGCGCTGCGCTGGCCCTTGTGGCAACGGGTGCCGCGCCTCTGGGGATCGTTTATCGATCGGATGCGCAGGCGGAACAGCGGGTCAGTGTTGTGGCCAGTTTTCCCACCGACCTGCACCCTCCGATCATCTATCCGGCGGCGATGACAGGTAATGCCACAGGTGCGGCGCGGGCTTTTCTGGATCATCTGCACGGCGATGCGGCTTTGGCAATTTTTCAGGAGCAGGGATTTTCCCTGCCGGGCGGGTGATCGCGTTGGAGTGGTTGGGCCCCGCTGAAGCTGAAGCGCTGAAGCTGTCGCTGCGCGTGTCGTTCTGGGCGACGCTGGCCACTTTGCCGTTCGGCATTTTTGTTGCCTACATTCTGGCCCGCTGGCGGTTCCCCGGGCGGCAGGTTCTGAATGGTCTGGTGCATTTGCCTTTGATCCTGCCGCCGGTAGTGACGGGGTATCTGCTGTTGCTGACTTTCGGCATTCAGGGGCCGTTGGGGCGGTTTTTGGCCGAGTTCGGCATTGTGGTCGCCTTTCGCTGGACTGGGGCCGCGCTGGCCGCAGGTATCATGGCGTTTCCGCTGATGGTCCGGGCGATACGTCTGTCGATCGAGGCGGTTGACCCGAAGCTGGAACAGGCTGGGGCGACGCTGGGGGCGTCGCGGCCTATGGTGTTTCTGACCGTAACCTTGCCGATGATCCTGCCCGGTGTCATCGCCGGGGCCATTCTGGCCTTTGCCAAGGCCATGGGTGAGTTTGGGGCCACGATTACATTCGTGTCGAATATTCCGGGACAGACGCAGACATTGCCATCGGCTGTTTACGCCTTTTTGCAGGTACCGGGGGGCGAGGCTGCTGCAACAAGGCTGGTCCTGATCTCGATCGTCATCGCCATGGGCGCGTTGCTGCTGTCGGAATATGTGGGACGGCGCGCCGCCGCGCGGGTGGCCGGATCATGAGCTTGTCTGTTCGTTTGCACCATCAACTGCCGGGGATCGATCTGGAGGTCAGTTTTGACGCCCCATCCGGTGTGACCGTGCTGTTCGGGCGTTCCGGGTCGGGCAAGACCACGATTGTCAACGCGGTGGCCGGATTGCTGCGGCCGCGCGCGGGCAGGGTGGCCGTGGATGACTGGGTGTTGTTTGACACCGATAGGGGGCATTGGCTGCCGCCGCACCGGAGGCGGTTGGGCTATATTTTTCAGGAGGGGCGGTTGTTCCCGCATCTGACCGTGCGCCAGAACCTTGCCTATGGCCGGTGGTTCGCCCCTAAAAGCGCGCGGCGGGAAGACCCGGAAAAGGTCATCGAGATGCTGGGGATCGGCCACCTTCTGAACCGCCGTCCAGCCGGGTTGTCAGGGGGCGAAAAACAGCGCGTGTCGATAGGCAGGGCGTTGCTGGCCAGCCCGCGGCTGATCCTTGCGGATGAACCGCTTGCGGCGCTGGACGAGGCCCGCAAGGCGGAGATCCTGCCCTATTTCGAGCGTCTCAGGGATGAGGTGTCTGTCCCGATCCTGTATGTGACCCACTCGGCCGACGAGGTGGCCCGTCTGGCCACATCGGTTGTCGCTTTGCAGGATGGCAGGGTCGTCCGCCACGGCCCCGCGTCCGAGGTTCTGTCTGACCCGACTGTGGCACCGGCAGGTGTGCGCGCGATCGGTGCCGTGCTGGAGGTGCAGGTGCTGAAGCACCACACCGACGGGTTGACCGAGCTGAACGCAAATGGCGCGCGTCTGTTTCTGCCACGTATCGGGCAGGAGGTCGGCACGCATCTGCGAATTCGCATTCCGGCGCAGGAGGTGATCCTGTCCGTCCAAAAACCCGAGGGTCTGTCGGCATTGAACGTGCTCAGCGGGACGGTCGACTCGATCCGGTCGGGCG
Organism: Ruegeria sp. AE3; assembly: GCF_056542225.1. Classification (NCBI taxonomy): domain Bacteria; kingdom Pseudomonadati; phylum Pseudomonadota; class Alphaproteobacteria; order Rhodobacterales; family Roseobacteraceae; genus Ruegeria; species Ruegeria sp. AE3. The sequence goes on from NZ_JBQFZL010000003.1 coordinate 268,295, forward strand.
AAGGTCCCGGTGCGATCGTGTCGGTCAGGACACCGGCAGGGACTGTTCTGGCGCGGGTCACGCGCCGGTCGGTTGCGGCGTTGAACTTGCAGCCGGGCAGCACATGCCATGCCGTGATCAAGACGGTTGCGCTGGCCCCGCAGAATGTCGGTGGCCGCATCGGGACCGGCACCTGACCTCAGGCAAGTGCGCGGGCTTCGTGTTCCAGCAGGATAAGGCGTGCGGCGCGTCCAAACCCCTGATGTCCAGAGCAGGGACGGTCGGGAAATATTGCGGCCAGTTCCTGAAGCGCGTCGGATGAAAGTGTATGTAGCGCCTCTTCCCCCAGAAACAGGCTTTCTGCTTGTGCTCCATCCGCCGAAAGGATTTCGTGCCGATCCAGCAGGATGTGCAAATACTCGACCGTTTCAACCGAGGTATCGAGCCCTATTCCATGCCATCGGCACAGGTGCTTGGCGGCAACCAGCGCTTCGGCGGTTCCGAAAAGCAGCTCAACCCAGGGGCCCTTCACCAGAATACGGTGCTGCTGAGACACCAGCAGGTCTCGCGCGGGGGTGTTAGGCCCCAGACTGCCTGCCGAGATGCGAACGGGCCGTATCGCAGGTTCGGTGCGCAATCGGTCGGGCGGGATCGTGCTGCTTTCGATCCAACGAACAGGTTGCAACCCGTGATCGGCTGTCGCCACCTTGTCCCCGACGTTCAGGGACTCGATGGCACGGGGACCGTCCTCAGCCTCGATCAGGGTTCCAGCTGCGAAACAGACGCCTTCGATCCTTATGACCACTTCGACCGGATCCGGAGAGCCGGTAAACGGAAGTGTGACAGGACCGGTTTGCGTTGTCCCTGAGACGCTGATGAAGAAGGAGTCAAAGACAACTTCACCATTGTCGAGGCTGTCGAAATACGTCGGATCGACCGTATAGGTCCACTCTCCGGTATTTGGGTCTATCGTCGCGGTGCCGTTGGCAGGAGGTGTCGCAATCGTCCAGGTTTGGGTCAGCGGCGTGAAGTTTCCGTTGTTCAGGGTGGGTTGCCCCATCGCCACATTGGGTGGGGACCCGGTCACGTCGCCGGTCAATTCACCAGTGATCGGAACTGAAACCAACTAGACCTCGCCTTGTTGCAACACCCGCTCAAATTCCTTTTTTCGGTACAGGCGCATATGAACCTCGCCTGCTTCGTCCCGCGTCCATTCGACAATCCGGTTGCGTGTCATGTCGCTGTCCATTCGGTTGGTGCGCACGCGCGGATGCGGGATCTCTTGCTTGAGGATATCAACAATCTGACTGGTCTGTCCAAACGGCGCGACAAGGTCGATGATCCAAAAGGATGACCCGCTGGTAAAATCCTTGTCCGTCAGAAAGGTTTCTTTCACCGCATAGCGATACTCGGCCTCGGGGCTGAGACCGGCAAAAGTGACAAATCCGCGGGGAAAGCCATTCTGTCTGAAGATCTGGTATTGGCCCAGACGAAACGGGGTTTCGAACGCATAAAGAACCTGCGCAAGGTTACGTTTCTGGTGCGTTTTCGTAAGCCCCGCGAGATAGAACATCGCACCCAGATCCGCATATTTCTCAGGCGGGAAATCGAACCAGTCTTTTGGAAAGCTCTTGGTCAACGGAATTGCCGATAGTTTGATGTGTTATAAATGCTTTCGGGTAGTGTACTCGTTTCCGGCGATATGAATAGTGGGAATTCCCCAAATAACTGTGTCCGCGTAGCTGGTGTGCCCCACTTTACTCGTAGGGTGTCGTGGTTATGCTATCGGTATTGGTGCCATTGTTTTGGGATATCTGGATCATGCGTTTTCTCAAGCCATTCATCGCTGCCACATTTATTTTAGCGCCTGCGGTGGCCGGGGCCGTTGGGTTCGGCCTGTCAGTCCGGCCGCAGTTCCGTACCGAGATCACGCCCTTGCCGAACGGCGTTTACGAGGTGAAGGCTGTCGGATCATCCGCGCCTGTCAATTATTGGTGCGGGATCGGAGATTATGCCATTCGCACACTTGGCGTTCCGAACTCGCAGAGGATCTATATCTGGCGGGCGTATGAACCCGGCGTGCGAACAGTGCAGTTCTCCATGACCCCGCCGCCGGGGGCCGATACGAAACCCGGCTATTCGATCACGGTCAAGAAAGTCGGGGCAAACATGTCGGCGGTGTCGGCACAGAACTACTGCTACGACAATTTCATCACGGACCCGTTCTAATCGTCAGACCCATTTTGCCATCGGCGGCAAGCTCATCAGAACGGCATCCGGGTCATGCCCGGTTTCCAGACCGAATTTTGTGCCCCGGTCATAGACAAGGTTGTATTCCGCATAAAGGCCGCGATGCACCAGTTGGGTGGTCTTGTCCGCCTCTGAGAAGTTCTGAACGCGGCGCTTTTCAACCAAGGGCAGGAAGGCGGGCAGAAAGGCTCTGCCAATATCCTGTGTCAGGGCGAAATCCGCCTGCCAGTCACCGGTGCAATAGTCGTCCATGAAGATCCCGCCGACGCCGCGCGCGCGTTTGCGGTGAGGGATGTAGAAATATTCGTCGGCCCAGTCCTTGAGGCGCGGGTAATGGGCGGGTCCGTGCGGGTCCAGATGCGCCTTTTGCGTGGCGTGGAAATGCGCGGTGTCCTCGCGATACTCGATGCAGGGGTTGAGGTCCGAGCCGCCACCGAACCACCAGGCATGGGGTGTCCAAAACATGCGTGTGTTCATGTGAACCGCCGGGGTATGGGGGTTCTGCATATGGGCCACAAGGCTGATCCCCGACGCCCAGAAGCGCGGGTCTTCGGTCATTCCGGGGATGCCTTTGCGCGCCGCCATTGCCTGTTGCGCACGTTCGCCCAGCGTGCCGTAGACGGTCGAGACATTGACACCTACTTTTTCAAACACTCGACCGCCGCGCATGGCCGACATCAACCCGCCGCCCGCGTCTGACCCATCGTCCGACTGGCGTTTGGTTTCCTTGACCTCGAACCGCCCGGGTGCGGCATCGGCAAACGGCCCGTTGGTGTGGCTGTCTTCGAGGGCTTCGAACGCTGCAACGATGTCATCGCGCAATTGGCGAAACCAGGCGGAGGCGGTAGATTTTTCTGTTTTGAACATGGGTCTTAATGTGCAGGGGCCGCGACTGGGTCAAGCAGGGTACGGCCACCGTCGATTGTCAGGATCTGCCCGGTGACGAAACCGGCGGCATCAGACGCAAGATATTGCGCGGTTTCCGTCAGTTCCGTGGCCGAGGCGATACGGGCCAGGGGTGTGTGCTTTTCGATATCGACGCGGTAATCGCGATTGTCCTTGAGGGTCGATTGCAGTGATGCGCTCATGACCGAACCCAGCGCAATCGAGTTGACGCGGATCCGCTTCGGAGCCAGCGCGACCGCAAGGGATCGGGTCAACTGGTCCAGTGCTGCGGTCGAGACGGAATAGGCCATCAGATCGGGGTGGGTCCGTCGGGCTGCGATCGAGGACAGGTTGATGATCGTCCCTGCCGGGTTTTCGAGATCGCCGTCGGCCTGCTTGATCATGCGCTTTGCAACCAGTTGGCTGAGCCGCAAGGCGGGCATCAGGTTCTGGTTCAGCAGGGTGCGCATCGAATCGTCATCCGGATCCAGCGGATCAGACGGGATCACTTGCCGTGCACCGTTGACCAGAATATCCACCTGGTCGAACGCATCCAGCGTCGCAGATAACAGGTTGGCAATGGTCAGCTTTTCGCGCAGATCGCCCGCAAAATATCGGATATTGCTGTCTTCGGCTTGTTCTCCAAGTTCGTCGATCAGGCGTTTTTCGTCTATGTCGGCAAACATGACATTTGCGCCCGCATCCGCGAAATGCCGCCCGATGGCCAGGCCGATGCCACTTGCCCCGCCCGTTACGATTGCTGTCTTGCCAGCGATGGAAAAGGACATCCGAATCCTCCTGAATTGGGGCGCAGGTTAACGGGCCTTAACGCCGAGGGCGAGAGGCCTGGAATACCTTGAACCGGTTGTCGCCGGCAATTTCACCGACCTGAGCGAAATGTTCGTTCAGTGTAGCTTCGTAGGGAAGGTGCCGGTTGGCGACCATCCAAAGGGTTCCGTTGCGTGTCAGATTGCGGGCGGCGGAGGTTATAAACCCTTGCCCCAAGGCGGGATCCGCGCTGCGTGACGTGTGAAATGGCGGGTTCATCACAACGGTGTCGATAGGCTCCGGCGCGGTCCAGGATACGGCATCGCTCCAGTGAAAATGCGCCTGGGATTGGGTGACATTAAGCCGCGCGCAGGTCAGCGCCGCATGGTCCGCTTCGACCAGATGCAGCGAGGTTACCCCGCCGCGTTTCAGGATCTCCGCAGACAGATATCCCCATCCCGCCCCGAGATCCGCCACGCGGGGGCCAAGCCGGTCAGGCAAGGTCTTCAGTAACAGGGCCGAGGCAGGATCAACTCCGTCCGCTGAAAACACACCCGGTGCCGTGTAGTATCCGCCAACCATCTGCTGTTTCTGCGCGGCCCAGTCCACAAAGGCCAGATCATCGGCCTGAAACCAGAAAATCTTACCATGTGCTTTGGAAATCGGTCCCTCGACCGGAACCCGCTTGCGCACATCCTTCAATATGCTGTCCACACCATCGGTCTTGGCACCGTCGATGACAACCAGGCCGCTCGCCCGCGCACAGGCCTGTTGAATCAGCGACCGTGCCAGTGCCTTGGCGCGGGGCAGAAAGACAATGGCGTCCTGACAAGGACCGTCCGCGTCGGGCACCGTTGCAAAACCCTGCGCGGCGAAATGGTCGTGAAAGGGTTTGAAGGGCTGCACAATCTGCGCACCGTCCCCCAGAGCAGACAGATCATGGTCGGGCGTGGGGCAGATCACACTAAGAGGGGGGGACAGCGTCAGGCCGTTTTGCAAGGCAAGTTCCAGACGAGGGGACATGGGCAATTCCGGCTGAGTGAAGGGAAAACGTCAGGCCAAAGGCCTTACTCTTCGCGTTCCATTGTGCATTGCAAAGGGTGCTGGTGCCTGCGGGCAAAATCCATCACCTGACCAACTTTGGTCTCGGCAATCTCGTGGCTGAAAACCCCGACAACGGCTACACCTTTCTTGTGAACGGTCAGCATGATCTCGAACGCCTGTGCATGGGTCATGCCGAAGAAGCGTTCAAGTACATGCACCACAAACTCCATCGGTGTATAGTCGTCGTTCAGCAACAGGACCTTGTATAAAGGCGGACGCTTGGTTTTTGGGCGTGTCTGTACCAGGACGGACGCGTCACTGTCGTCGTCCGGCTTGTCAGACATCATCCAGGTCATTTCAAGCATCGTGTGCAACTGTCCGATTCAGGCTTGGGGTTTATCTTGGCGCTTATATAACGTGTGCATGGCCGGTGAAAAGAGCAAGCGGACGTAAACAGGATGACGACCAAGCTGACGACAATCGGGTTTGATGCGGACGATACCCTTTGGCATAACGAACGGTTTTTTCAGCTGACGCAGGCTCGTTTTGCTGAACTCTTGGCCGATCATGCCAATCGTGATCACCTGATGGAGCGACTTCTTGCTGCTGAAAAACGCAATATTCAGCGCTATGGGTATGGCATCAAGGGGTTTGTCCTGTCGATGATCGAAACTGCGATCGAAGTTACCGAAAGCCTCGTTCCTGCGTCGGTCATCCGGCAGCTGATCGAAGCAGGGCAAGAAATGTTGGCCCATCCGATTGAGCTGTTGCCCCATGCCCGCGAGGCCGTCGAAGGTGTTGCCGATGCGTACCGGGTCATTCTGATCACCAAGGGCGACCTGATCGATCAGGAACGCAAACTGGCCCAGTCCGGGCTGGGCGATCTGTTCGATGGTGTCGAAATCGTATCCGAAAAGACCCCCGAAACCTATCGGTTCGTATTCGACCGTCACGGTGATGGCCCGACTGCCGCGATGATGATCGGCAATTCCATGCGCTCGGATGTCGTGGCCCCCATTCAGGCCGGGTGCTGGGGTGTCTATGTGCCCCACGGTCTGGTTTGGGAGGTGGAACATGCCGAAGCCCCTGTCGACAGCCCCCGATTCCGCGAGTTGAGAGATTTGGGCGATCTGGCCGATCTGCTGCGCGACCTGAAGTGATGTTGCCTTTTCGCCTCAGTTTCGCATAAACCCAGCCGCATCCTGACGCAGCTTCGCTTTTATCGCGCATCTGGTGGTCTTGATGGCTGTATCCGCAAGATATAGTCTCTGCCGGGACATGAAACGAAACCGCGAAAACCTCAGCTTTCGGTTTATTTCATTGGGTCGCTGTGATAGCCTTGGGGATAATAAAACAAACATTGCTGACCGGGAAAACCCGGCGGCGCGAGGCAGACAGAGGCAAAGATCGTGCAGATTCGGCGGACAGTTCCGGCCCGAATGGGCTTTTTCCTTATAGCGTTGCTATGTGTGCTGGCGTTTGCGCCGCTCAGGTCCATGGCGGCGCCTTATGCAGCTATGGTGATCGACGCCCGAACTGGCGAGGAGCTGCATTCACGCAATGCGGATGCGCGCTTGCACCCGGCCTCGCTGACCAAGATGATGACGCTGTATATCGCGTTTGAGGCGGTGCGAAACGGCGAGATCACGCTGGATACACCCGTTCGGATTACCCAGAAGGCAGCGGCCGAGCCCCCGTCGAAACTGGGCCTGCGCGCGGGCCAGACGATTGCGTTCCGCTATCTGATCCGTGCTGCTGCGGTAAAATCGGCCAATGACGCGGCTACGGCGATCGGCATTGCCATCAGTGGCTCGGAAGCGGCCTTTGCCCGCCGCATGACCCGAACCGCCAAAGCGATGGGCATGAGCCGCACAACTTTCAAGAATGCGCATGGTCTGACTGAGGCAGGGCACCTGTCCAGCGCGCGCGACATGACCACGCTGGGACGGCATCTGCTGTACGATTACCCGCAGTATTATAACCTGTTCTCGCGCCAATCGACGGATGCCGGTATCAAGACTGTTCCCAACACCAACCGCCGCCTGCTGGCAGCCTATAAGGGTGCGGACGGAATAAAGACCGGATACACACGTGCGGCGGGGTTCAACCTGGTGGCGTCGGCCAAACGCAAGGATGAGCGTATCATCGCAACTGTCTTTGGCGGAAAATCCGGAGAGTCGCGGAACGCCAAGGTTGCGGAACTGCTGGATCTGGGGTTTCGCCTTGCCCCGTCGCGCGCACCCATTCGCAAGCCTGAGCGCCCGGTTTATGCGGGCAATGCCGGGTTGGGGGGCGATACCCAAGTCGCAGCGCTGAGCGGCGCACCGAAATCCAGCCTGCGCCCGCTTGGGCGCCCCAGCGCCGCGACACAGGTTGCAAGTGCGGTTGCGGCATCGGCAGACCAGAACAGCGACCGTATCAGCAGCGGCATTGCCGCAGCGATTGCCGAAGCGGATATAACCCCAGCCGCCCCACCAGTTGAAACATCCGATACCCGACCGGCGCTGCGCCCGGACAATCTGGTGCTGGCCTCGACCGAGCCCGTCAGCCAGCCAGAGCCCGAGCAGGAAGTGGTTACCCGCCTGTCTTCGTCCGGTGGGCATCTGTGGGGGGTCAATGTGGGCCGCTACACCACACGATACGAGGCCGAGAAGGTTCTGCTGAAAACGGCGCTGTCGGAGATGACCACGCTGGATGGCAGTCTGCGCAAGGTCAGTCAGAGCTCGCGCGGCTTTGACGCGACATTCCAAGGCATGACGCGGGAACAGGCCGATCTGGCGTGTCGCCGCCTGCAAGCCCGCAATGTCACCTGTTTCATGATCGGGCCATCATAAGGTCCGGCATATTCTCTCCTGTTGGGTCTGGGCTGCGGTCATCCGCAGCCTTTTTTAATCGAAGACGTGACCGTGCTGATATTGCTCGTCCTGTCCCGCGGCGGCGGTCAGGGCGGCGACATTGTCCTTGGTGAAGAACCCGTCATACTTGTGACACCGTTCGATATATTCGGTGATCAGCAGCGTGTTCTTCGAGTGTTTTGAGAAGATCTGCTTCAGGTTAGGGTCGTCTTTGCATTCGCCCACTACATGCGCCAGGAACGGCACGCCCTTGTCCTTCAGCGTGTTCACGACAAAGTCAACATTCTTTTCCCCGGCGCCATGATCGCCATCCTTGATCTCGACTGCCATGTGATGCAGGCGACGGCCAAAATTGCGCACAAAATCTTCGGTCGGCATCGGCAGCTTGGCGAATGAGTTGACGAAGGACGGCGTGTTATTGGCCGTGAAAACCTTGGCCGGGGATTTCTTGTCATCATCCACATTGGCGTTGCGGTTCACGTTGGTGGACGAGTTCATGTCGAAGATGTTGTAGGCCCCCCAGAAATAGTAGGGCACCATGGTCAGGAATTCGAGGATCGCATCCTCGCGCTCACCCGCCAGCACGCGCGTCGCCAGATGATCAATGCCCAGCATCAAAGGCGCGATTTTGCTGTCCGATCCGAAAGCGGCGGCCTGATCCAGCCGGGCTTGTTCCGCGTCACTCAGCAACACGCGATCACCAAGGCCCAGGCTGTCTGTGTCGTTGAAATCATGTGTCGAATATCCGACCCGGTTGCAGGTGAAATCCGAAGGGGTCGTGAACCGGAAGCCGTTCAATGTGTAGAACGGGTTTTCGGTGTCTCCGGCATATTCGAAGCGGATGTTCTGATCCTCAAGCGTCCCGGTCAGCGCCTTCAGATCACAGGCCGCGAAAACCTCGCCAACATACCGCGTTTGGGGTGTGTTGCGGGCCAGCGGGTACATGCGATTGATGCGGGGAATAAAGTCTTCGAAACCCGGGCTGTGCGGGGCCATCACGATCAGCGCGGGATAGTCGGGATGCGAATGCAGGATCGAGAATTTGTGGGTCTGCCCCAGATAGCTGGCGGTGTGGCGATAGGGTGTCATGACGTAAAGCTCGACGAGGGTATCGAACAGCGCGTCGGTTTCGATCTGCATACAGATTGCGCGCATTGGCCCGACCTGATCGGCGATGCCCGAACTTGTCCGGCGCTCGTAGATTTTCGGAAGGTATTGCGCAAAGAAGTCCGAGTTCTTCTTGTCGCCCCGGGGTTGATAGGACATCAGATCAAAGGACATTCGACTACCTCCTTGCGCGGAACCCCGACCGGGGCGAGCTATCGTTTGAAATTGTAGGTTTTAGAACATGTGCTTGCCCGTCATGCTAGGCGCTGAGAGCTGTACGGGCAACAGTCGTGAAATTGGGTTGCCGACGTTAACGCATGATGTTCAGCGGGTGAATTTCGTGACCTCGACACCGCCCCCGATCAGGTTGTCGCGAACCGAGCGAGCGATTTGAACCGCGGTCGGGCCGTCTCCATGAAGGCAGATCGTGTCGATGGATGTTTCCAGCCGCTTGCCGCTTTCGGTGATGATCGCACCTTCGCGGACCATGTTCAGGATGCGAGGTCCGGCGACGTCGGCGTCGTGGATGACGGCGCCGGGCAGGCTGCGATCGACCAGTGTTCCGTCGTCGTTATATGCACGGTCAGCGAAAATCTCGCCCACCCAATTGCACCCGAGCTCACGCACGGCTGCTTCCTGTTTTGTCGCGGCCAGCACCATGACGATGATATCGGGATCAACATCCAATGCGCCCTGATAACAGGCGCGCGCCATATTGATATCGGCTGAACACATATTGGCCAGCGCCCCGTGCAGTTTCAGGTGCCGTACCTTGGTGCCAACCGCCGTGGCCATGCCGATTGCGGCCCCCAACTGATACCGGACCAGATTGCGCAGGTTGTCATGGGGCAGCTTCATGTTCCGCCGGCCAAACCCCTGCAGATCTGGAAAGCCGGGATGTGCGCCGATGCCTACGTCGTTTTCGGCCGCCAGTTTCATCGTTGATGCCATCACATCCGGATCACCGGCATGAAACCCACAGGCGATGTTGGCCGAGGTGATGATTTTCAACAGGCTTTCGTCATCGCCCATTTTCCAGGGACCAAAGCTTTCCCCCATATCGGCATTCAGATCGACGCTTGGCATTGGCACATCTCCTTAGTCGGTGGCAGAGATCACTCCGCCGATCAATTGGTAGGACAACAGGTCCGGTATGTCATGGGGATCACGCACCAGTGCCTCGACTTTTGAGGGCAGGCGCGCAAGGTCTGACAGGAACGCTTTGTGCATTTCTTCAGCCTGTTCCATGCTGACAAATTCGAACCGGATGTCGCCGCCTGCGGGTGTCTGTGCCGCGCGGGGCATATCGCATGGCAGAACGGTCGCGATACGAGGGTACCCGCCCGTGGTCTGACATTCCGGCAACAGGATGAACGGGTCGCCAGTACCGGTCATCTGGATATCGCCGGGGGTGATCACCTCGGACAGGATATTCAGCTGGCCTGAGGCAGCAAAGCCGTCGCCGTCGCTGTCCAGCTGCATGCCCATCCGGTTGGCGCGTGCGCCGCGCCGGAAATTGGTTTGGGCAAACCGTTCAAGTGTTGCGCCATCAAACAAAGGGGTCTGAAAGCTGGCAATCACATGCAGCACCCCGCCCGAAAACCGCTCGGCAGCAGCCAGTTTCATCCCGCTGTTGCCTGCATCCGGTCCACAGGTCAGCCTGTCACCCTGCTGTAGCGCCCGGCCTATCCGCGCTGTCAGATGGGTTGAGCGGGACCCCAGAAAAACCTCGGCATCGATACCTCCGCCCAGATGCAGATAGCCATAGTTTCCAGCTAGCGTCGCCCCGATGACCAGCCTTTGCCCGGCGATCAGTTGGTGCGACGCGTTCCAGGCCACAGGGCCGCCATCAATGCTGGCCTGCATCCGCGCGCCAGTCAGGGCGATGCGCATGTTATGCGTCGCCTCGAACTCGCCTCCCATCCCGGCCATTTCCAGCGCCGCAAGGTTTGGGCTTTGATCCAGCAACGCCGCCCCTTCGTGCAAGGCCAGAATGTCCGCCGCCCCCGACCGGGACAGCCCCTGATCCAGATAGCCTGTGCGCCCCTGGTCCTGAATGGTGCAGGCCGGGCCAATCCGGTGGACGATCAGGCTCATGGTGCAATCTCCTCACAGGTTGCGCCGCCTGTGCCGTCCTCGTTGTTGGCCTTGATGTGTTCCAGAACGTCGCGGGAAACGGGCTTGAACAACAGCTCATCGCCGGGTCTAAGGGTAAAGGCCTTGGCCCTTTCGGGGCGGAAACACCGAAAGGCGGTCTGTCCGATATGCCGCCACCCGGTTGGTGTCGGCCCGGAAAACAGAACAAATTGCGAGATCGCCAGAACCAAAGCGCCTTCCGGCACCATGGGGGTCAGGCTTTGCAGCCGGGGAATGTTGAACTCGGGGCCCAGAGGTCCAAGGTAAGGCTGCCCCGGAGCGAAGCCGATAGTCAGAACCCGCACGCGGGACTGTCCAAGCCTTCGTATTGCTTCGTCTGGTGTCAGGCCGGCAGCAGCGGCGGCATCGTCAAGCTGGGGCGCAAGGTCGGTCCCGTAAACCGTCGGAACGCGCCACAACCTGCGGCCCGCAGGCAGCGGTGTAGTGTACCAGTCCTTTTGCTCAACCAGTTCCCTAAGCTTTTGCAGCATCTTCTGATGAGAGATGCGCTGCGTGTCGAACCGAACAAAGGCCGAGCCCAGGGAGGCTGACGACTCGGTCACCTCATCCCAGTGCAGACGATCCACTTCGGCCCGAAACGCCAGCGCCGCCCGGTTCGCGGTGTCGGTCATCTTGTCTGCAAAGGTCACCAGCGCGCCATCAAATCCGACGGTTCTGACCAAAGGAAACTGAACATTGCGCGCCATTGCTGATCTGCTTTCGGATCGAAGAGTGAATTGGTGGAACCTGACCGCATCTTTAGGGGATACGCAAGACAGGGCGTTCAATAGCCGACATTGTGCCTGATGCGTCCACATCCCGGCAGGGAGCGACCCGCAGTACAAGGCGTCCGACGGGGGTGAGAGGTTTTTGACCGTATTCTGGCCGCAAATCCGACTCGTTTTCCCGTTTCGAGTCGCCCTGACTTGTATCTTGAAATTGCGGAGTCTCTATATCTTGTGTCGGCCCCTTTTGTTTTTAGGGGCTTGCCGGTCAGATCATGCCTAATAGCACCCGGACGGAAGGGTGGCGGGCAATTGTGATTGCATATAAGTTATTGAAATTAAGTAATAAACAAAGAAAACTCAAAAAAAAGATCAATATCGTCATTTTCCGCTTGCGGGTTGGAAGTCTAATCCGTAAATACCCCTTCACCGGCGCAGCTGAGGTTGGCCTGACGGACTGGAAAGACGGTTGAGACGCACCGG
>NZ_JBQFZL010000004.1:0-276453 GCF_056542225.1 Ruegeria sp. AE3
CAGGGCCTGCGCTTCGCCATCCGCGAAGGCGGCCGCACCGTCGGCGCCGGCGTCGTGTCGAAGATTACTGAATAATTCGCACAAGCGAATGTTTAGACGGAAAGGGCGCCCTTCGGGGCGCCCTTTTTCTGTCGCTATGCGCTTGTTGTCCCTAAGAGTGTGATGAATGCAATAGATCGTAGGGTTTTCTCAGGTTCGGATAAAATCGTTTATATTTTTCATCATTCTGGAAAAGTCCGGTTCGGTCTCAAAAAGTAAATGGTTCGGACTGCTTAGTTGGACAAATGACGCGTTTGGGATTTCTGAGGCCAGCAGCTTCCCCTCAGAAAGTGGTGCCACAGCGTCCATATCACTGTGGAGCACCAAAGTCGGTACTGTGACATCCGGCAACATATCGATTACGTTAATATCGTCAAACATCGCGCGAAATTGGGCAATATTTTCAGCTGGCCCGCAAAGCTTCTGAAATTCGTTGAACCATTGTGTTTCTTCTTTGGTGGCATCCGGCATGAACATCGTTGTCAAAATTTGGCGGATTGCCGGGTTATCGTTACCCCAACTGGTACGGATCAGTTTTACGAGGGCTTCGCTTTCTTCAAATTCAACTTCATTTCCACGTTGTCTGCGTCCCCGCGGATACCCCCCGCTGAGGATAAGGTGGGAAATGCGTTCGGGATGTCGAAGAGCATATGCCACCGAAACGGACGCACCCTGTGACAATCCCAAAACTGCCACGTTTTTAAAGCCGTAGGCGTCGACGACAACTTCCATGTCATCGACCATGCGGTCAAAGCTGATGTCGACATCTTTCCATTGAGACATCCCATTTCCGCGCTGATCATAACGGATGACAGAGAAATGTTGTGAAAGGTGTCGAATATAGTCGCCAAAATCTGGGCTTTGCCAGTCTTGCTCTAGATGTGTCATCCAGCTTCCTGAGATCAGCAAAGGATAACCTTCACCAGAAACGGTATGAGCTATGGATGTTCCGTCATAGGAACGACAGAACTTTACTGGCGGCAAAGAGGACGGTTGACCATTTGGAACTCCGTTGCCTGAGCTTGGCTCTTCATCCGGTTTTATGGATATCGCGCCCAATAGGCGGAAGCCACGTCGCCCCACGGTCTCTAGATAGAGCGGATTTTTGGCGCTATCGCCGAGCGCTTTTCGGATTTCAAAGATGTATTCCCGTACCAGATCCGGGTTCACGTTCAAATCCTGCCAGACCGCCGCTAGAATTTCTTCCTTGGACAGAACGACGCCTGTCTGAGAAATCATAAAGGCCAGAACTTCGGATGCTTTGGGTGACACTGAGGAATTACCCTGGTCCGATGAAAGTGTGCCATCGTCTGGATTTAATTCCCATTGCCTCATGCAGGCCTCCATCGTTGTGTTAAAATTCAACGATATAACAACGATAAGTCAACGGTGCCGTTGTTCGTGAACGGGTAAGCTCAATCGCGAGGCTAACCGGGACTGAAGATAATGCCACAGATGTCGACAAATAATTTGCACCCGAAAACTGCTATCGGCCAACCCGAAACTGCCACTGAAGCTGCCCTTTTGTTGCTACGTATCGCAGATGAGTTGGAGGGAGAGATTTGCCGCGCGCTTTTGGATGGGGATGTTGATTTGGCTCAGCGTTTGGCATTGCCGCAAGCGCGGTTGAAAAAGCTCAGCCCGTTTCTGCGTTAGTCGAAACCGGCTGAGCTTTAAAATAAGTGAATTCCAGCGTGCTAATAAACGGACGCCAGTTTTAGCCCAGAGAGGTTTCCGCCGCTGCCCGAACGGCCCGGATGTTCTGACCGTATACCTCGGGTTGATCCACCGAACCGCCCTTGAAGACAGCCGACCCTGCGACCAGCACGTCGGCCCCCGCTGCGGCAACCAAAGGTGCGGTTTTCGGGTCAACACCACCGTCAATCTCGATATGCACCGGGCGGTCACCGATCATCTGGCGCAGCTTGCGAATCTTGCTGGTCATGTCGATGAACTTCTGGCCGCCAAAGCCGGGGTTCACGGTCATGACGCAGACCAGATCGGTGAGGTCCAGCAGATGTTCGACCGCCTCAGCCGGGGTGCCCGGGTTCAAGGCGACGCCTGCCTTCATGCCTGCGGCGCGGATTGCTTGCAGCGTGCGGTGGGTGTGGCCCCCCGCCTCGACATGCGCGGTCAGAATGTCAGCGCCTGCATCAGCGTAGGCCTGAATGTATGGATCGACCGGCGTGATCATCAGGTGCACGTCCATGACCGTCTTTACATGCGGGCGGAACGCTTTGACGGCTGGCGGGCCAAAGGTCAGGTTCGGGACGAAATGGCCATCCATTACGTCAACATGGACCCAATCCGCGCCCTGCGCTTCGATGGCCTGAATTTCTTGCCCGAAATTGGCAAAGTCGGCGGACAGAATGGACGGCGCGATCTTGATGGTGCGGTCAAAGCTCATATTGGCCTCGTATCAGCTGAAGAGTCGCGGATGCGTATACCCGTGAGGCGGGGCGATGGATACCCCCCGCACGTGTCGTGCCGTTACAAAACTTTCACTACGCTGACACATATCCGTTGAACGGCATCTGTAGCAGTCCGCCAACATGAATTGGGGGTGGCACGTGCTGCGTATCAAGAAACTGACCAAACGCTTTGGTGACAATGTTGCCGTGAATGCCGCGACGCTGGATGTGGACAAGCCATGCATGATCGGGATCATCGGACGGTCGGGCGCGGGCAAGTCCACCCTGCTGCGGATGATTAACCGCCTGACGGATGCCAGCGAAGGCGAAATCCTGTTTGAAGGCCGGGACATCACCCAACTGAAAGGCCGTGACAAACGCGCCTGGCAGGCCGATTGTGCGATGATTTTCCAACAGTTCAACCTGGTGCCGCGCATGGATGTGGTTTCGAACGTGCTGCATGGCACGCTCAACCGTCATTCGACGCTGGCCGCTATGTTCAACCTGTTCCCGATGGATGAAATTCACCGTGCCATCGACATTCTGGACCGGTTGGGAATTGCGGAACACGCTCCGAAACGGGCCGAGGCCTTGTCGGGCGGCCAGCAACAGCGCGTGGCGATTGCGCGGGCGCTGATGCAGGACCCGAGGATTATTCTGGCGGATGAACCAATTGCCTCGCTGGACCCGATGAATGCACAGGTGGTGATGCAGGCGCTGCGCCGCATCCACGAAGAAGATGGCCGTACCGTCATCGCCAACCTGCACACGCTGGACACAGCACGTCGCTATTGCGACCGCGTGGTTGGGATGCGCGACGGGCGCATCGTCTTCGATGGGCTGCCCGAGCAACTGACCACAGGCGTCGCCCGCGAGATCTATGGCGCCGATGCCAGCTTCTCGGAAGAAGCGACATCAACGGAAATCGAAACGCTCGACGCCACGCGAAAGGCGCTGATGGAAGCAGAAGCAACCATCTGAGCCATCCCAACCCCTTTCATCGCCCGGCCCGGTGAGAGGCCGGGGTTATCAAACTGGAGAGAGACAGATGAAAAAACTGATTGCTGCCTTGGTCGCATCCACAACACTGGCTGCACCGGTCATGGCCGAAGAAATCAGCGAATTCCGCATCGGCATTCTGGGTGGCGAGAACGCTCAGGACCGGATGAGCAAAAACGAGTGTCTGCGCGAATACACCGAAGAACTGTTGGGCGTTCCGACCAAACTGTTTGCCCCTGCCGACTATAACGGAGTGATTCAGGGGCTGCTGGGCGGCACGATTGATGTCGCCTGGCTGGGTGCGTCGGGCTATGCCAAAACCTATCTGAGCGACCCCGACGCGGTTGAGCCGGTACTGGTCAAGGTGAACACCGATGGCGGCTACGGCTATTACTCGGTTGGGTTTGCACACAAGGACAGCGGCATCACCTCACTTGAGGACATGAAGGGCAAGGTTTTCGGCTTTGGCGACCCGAATTCGACCTCGGGTTATCTGATCCCGTCGATTGAGATTCCCCAGGCCACCGGAGCAACCATGGAGTCGGGTGACTATTTTGCTGAGGTGAAATTCACCGGCGGTCACGAGCAGACCATCGTTGCGGTGAACAACGGTGACGTAGATGGCGGTGTGACCTGGGCCGATGGTCTCGGCGAGTGGGAAGACGGCTATCAGTCGGGCGCACTGCGCCGCGCTGTGGATGCTGGTCTGGTCGACATGAACGATCTGGTCCAGATCTGGAAATCGGCACCGATCCCGGAAGGTCCGGTTGTACTGCGCAAGGCTCTGCCCGAGGATGTCAAAGCTCAGGTTACCGAATTGTGGAACACGCTGGATGAAAAAGACCGCGAATGTTTCTACGGCGTGGCCGCGGGTGAGGCCAAGAGCTTTGATCCTATCACGCATGAGGCCTACGAGGTCATCATAGAAGCGCGCAAGCTGAAGTCCAACTAAGACTGCATATCCAATGATCGGGGTCTGGCGATGTACCGGACCCCGTTTTCCCTTCAGGAGCATTCCATGACAGACCTTACCGCAGGGTCCTTATCCGTCGATCAGATCCGCAACGACTATACAGCGATGACACGGCGCAAGCGGGTCTATGGTGGTATCCTCCTGATCCTGTTCCTGTCGTTGATGGCGGCAGGGTTTCGCACAGCCGACAATCGGAATGCCGGCAGCTTTGTCGATGGCTGGCACCGTATCCTTGATTACCCCAAAGAGGTTCTGTCCGAAGCGGGGGAAAAGATTGCCGAAATGCCAGCCAATCTGGTCTCGTTCTTCCCAGCCCTGGTCGAGACAATCAACATCGCGGCGGCGGCGACGCTTGTCGGCACAATTGTCGGAACGTTTTTCGCCCTGATGTCGACACGCGGCATGGCGCTGTGGCCGTCATTGATCCCGCTGTTTCGCCGAATATCAGACATCTGCCGCGCCATTCCCGAGATCGTAATTGCGTTGGTTCTGATCTTCATTCTGGGCGGTGGCCCGGTTCCCGCGATGATCGCCATCGCGATTCACACTGCTGGCGCATTAGGCAAACTGTTTTCCGAGGTGAACGAGAACGCCTCGCTGAAACCGGTGGATGGGCTGCATTCCGTGGGTGCCAACTGGTCACAGCGGATGTATCTGGGGGTGATTCCGCAGGTCGGGCCGAACTATGTCAGCTACGCGCTGCTGCGGTTCGAGATCAACATCCGTGCCTCGGCCATTCTTGGATTTGTTGGGGCAGGCGGTCTGGGTTACGAGCTTCGCAATGCCATGTCCTGGGGGCAGGGGCGTTATGACGAAGCCGCGGCCATCTTCATCCTTCTGTTCGTGACAATCGTGGTCGTCGACCAGCTGTCTGGCTACCTGCGCGACCGTCTGACCCATGGCTCGGAAAAAGGAGCTTTGGCATGAGCACCTTCGCAACCAATCTGACTGTCGATGACCTCAAAGCCGAAGCAGATCGCTTGTTCAACCGCAAGAGGCTGATGAACTTCGGGTTGCCTGCTCTGGTTTTCGTCTATCTGATCTATGTCTTTTTTGTTTTTGACGTGTCGGGCCTTGTGGGGCGCGCAAACTGGGCAAATGGCAAGACGCTGGTGGCTGACAGCTATAGCTACAAAACGCATATCGCGCGGGATAATCGCACCGGTGAAGTTTCAGCCGCCATCGAGGGTGAGCGCAAGGGGGCATATCCTGAAGGGCAGGCCCCGGAGTGGGTGGCGCTGGGCGAGACAACTGTGATCGACCTTGAAAAGGGCCATGTCGTGCGTTTCGGTTCGCAGACGGTGGAATATGACATTCCCGGCTATGGCACCATTCGCGCAACACCAACGCGTTCGGCCGGTGTACAGACGGAGTTGCCGGAGGGCGAAGTTCCTGAGTGGATCAACGTCTCTAAAAACCGGCTGTCTGTGACCACGGACGCAGGTCGATTGACTGTCACCCGCAACCGGTCCGAGGTGTTTCGCTATTTCACAGGTTGGGAATTATTCTGGTTCACGCTGGACAGCCCTTATTTCGGCAAGTCCTTCCCGGAACTGGCCAGACTCGCGGCGTCGGGCGAGGCGGGCGCGATCTTTAATGATTTCTGGACCAACAAGATGTGGCGCCATCAGGATGTGGCCTGGGCCATCTTCGAGACGATGCTGATGGCATTTCTGGGCACGTTTGGCGCGGCGATTGTGGCCCTGCCATTGGCCTTCCTTGCGACGCGCAATTTCAACCGGATAACATCCATCCGCTTTGCTACGCGCCGTGTATTCGACTTTGTGCGCGGCGTGGATGCGTTGATCTGGACTGTGGTTCTGGCTCGCGCCTTTGGTCCCGGCCCGTTGACCGGTGCGCTTGCCATTCTGGTGACGGACACCGGGACATTCGGCAAGATATTCTCGGAAGCGTTGGAAAACGTGGATCAGAAGCAGATCGAAGGTGTGCAGTCCACGGGTGCGAACGCCCCGCAACGGTATCGGTTTGGCGTTATCCCTCAGGTTACGCCCGTTTTGCTGAGCCAGCTTTTGTATTTCCTCGAATCCAACACCCGCAGTGCGACGGTGATCGGTGCAATCACGGGCGGCGGCATTGGGTTACTGCTGACGCAGGCAATCATCACGCAGAAAGACTGGGAAGAGGTCGCCTATTACATCATCCTGATCATTCTGATGGTGATGCTGATGGATTGGTTTTCGGGCTGGCTGCGCCGTCGTCTGATCGAGGGTAAGGCGGGTAAAAAGCGCTGGCCGCGCACGCCCGACCCCAAACCGTTCCTGTTGCCCTGAACCGGGTTTGGAGTGACAAGAAAACAGCTCGGTTCAGTGCGGCGCAACCGTTTGAAGAAGCGTCACAGAGCTTATTCCATTACCGTTCATCCCATATTCAGAATAATGCTGACCCGAAAGGCAGCTGAACCGATTTTCGCACCATGCCCAACGGGATGCGACCCCCGGCAGGAGGTCGAGGTCGAGCGGCAGGGGTTGTGGTTTACTCCTCGTTCAGCGTCAGCGTGACACGCTCACCAGCAAAGACGGTTCGACCATATTCGACGGGTCTGCCGTCCGGGTCCGCGTTGATGCCGACCGAAAACAGCACCGGGGCACCTTCGGACAGTTGCAGGTGAAGGGCTTGCGTTGCTGTCGCGCCGCGCGCGGTCAATCGGGTCGAGATGCGGGTGTAGTCCGCGATACCGCTGCGTTGCAGGGCTTTTGTTACTGACTGGGTCTCGGTCAGCGCCTGTAACAGGTTTGGAAAGCGTTCTGCCGGGAAGACGCTTTGAAAAACGGCTATGGGCTGCCCATCCGCCAGCGATAACCCGTCATAGACATGCACCGGGTCGCCTTTGCTCAGACCCAGTGCTTCGGCCTCGGCTTCATCTGCCGCGCGTGTCGTCAGGGCCAGAATTTTCTTTCCCGGTATCTTGCCGCTGGCCGAGACGTTCTTGTGATATCGAACCCTTTTGCCAATCGGATAGTCGGTTGGCCGCGCGGCCACAAAAACGCCCGCACCGCGCCGGGCATGAACCAGACCTTGTTCCGACATGTCGGCCAATGCGCGCCGTACTGTGTGGCGATTGACACCGTATTTGGCGGCCAGCTGCGCTTCGGTCGGCAGGCGGTCACTGGTTTGATACCGCCCTTCGGCAATGTCCGAGGTCAGGCGCAAGGCGATGCTTTTCCAGATCGGCGTTTTGCTCATGTCATCAAATCTTCACACAGTTGGAGATTGCGTGTTGCGCGCACGCAGGCTAATATTTGTCTAGTTGTATAGTTCAAATAGACAACCCGGCCAAGAGGCTTTGATGACAGATCAGACAGAAATCGCGACCGGGGCGCGCAGGGATTGGATGGGTTTGCTGGCCCGTGCACCTGACGACACCCTGATGACCTTGTGGGACGGGATTGAGACCCGCCCGAGCTTTGACTGGCTGCGCCGTCCCGAGGTCGGGAGCGTGATGGTGCGCGGTCGCGCCGGTGGTACCGGAGCGCCGTTCAATATAGGCGAAATGACGGTCACGCGCTGTTCTGTGGTGTTGCAGGATGGAACGGTTGGTCACGGTTATGTTCAGGGCAGGTCGAAACCCAAGGCCGAAGCCGCAGCATTGATTGATGCGATAATGCAGACCGCGGCGGCAGATGAGGTACAGGCGCGGCTGCTCGACCCGCTTCAACAGCAAATACAGGCGGTCAAAAGCACGCGCGCGGCCAAGGCAGCGGCCACCAAGGTTGAGTTTTTCACACTGGTTCGGGGGGAAGATTGATGGCCGTGCAAACACAGTTTTCCGGTGGCTTTCAAAACGCACCTGTCGATGCCGCATATGCGTTCCGCGCGGCGATGACCGTCATGGCGCGCCCGGGCTACATACGCGTCCTGTCGGGCGGCGAACCCCCAGCGCCCCTGTCCGTGGCGGCTGGTACACTGCTGCTGACGTTGTGCGACCCCGAGACCAGGGTTCATCTGGCCGGGGGCACCGATACCGAAGCAATCCGCAATTGGCTGACTTTCCACACGGGCGCACCGCTCGTATCCGCAGCAAAGGCTGATTTTGCCGTTGGCACATGGGACGCATTGGGACCGCTTAACGCCTATCGCATCGGAACGCCGGAATACCCGGATCGTTCTGCAACCCTGATTGTGGAATGCGACCGGCTAGAACAGAGCGGTGCCGTTCTGAGCGGCCCCGGCATCAAAAAGACCGCGTGCTTGTCGCTGCCAGATGTTCCGGCGCTTCAGGGGAATGCGATGCTCTATCCTCTGGGGTGCGATTTCTTTTTTACCTGCGGCAACAGGGTTGCGGCCCTGCCCCGCAGCACGCAGATCACGTCGGAGACCTAAGCGATGTATGTTGCTGTCAAAGGGGGCGAAAAAGCCATCGAGAACGCCCATGCCTGGCTGGCCGAAGAGCGCCGGGGTGCGACCGATGTGGCTGAACTGAGCCTTGCGCAGATCCGGGAACAGCTGAGCCTTGCAGTGAACCGGGTCATGGCGGAAGGTTCGCTATATGACCCCGACCTGGCTGCGCTGGCGATCAAGCAGGCGCGGGGCGATCTGATCGAGGCGATCTTTCTGATCCGCGCCTACCGCACGACGCTGCCGCGTTTTGGCTACTCCAATCCGGTCGAAACGGGTGAGATGGCCTGCGACCGCCGGATTTCGGCCACGTTCAAGGATGCGCCCGGAGGGCAGGTTCTGGGGCCGACTTTCGACTATACGCACCGTTTGCTGGATTTCAAACTGGCCGCGAATGGTGATGTCCCGAATGCTCCGGAAGGTCCTGCACGGCAGGAACCGACGCCGCATATCACCGAATTCCTGAAGGACGAGGACCTCATTCAGGACGAACCGGCAAGTGATGAACCCCCCGGCGACCTGACGCGCGAACCGATGGAATTCCCTGCCAGTCGCCCGTTGCGCCTGCAATCGCTGACACGCGGAGATGAGGGTTTCGTGCTGGGCATGGCCTATTCCACCCAACGCGGTTACGCGCGCAACCACGCGTTTGTGGGTGAATTGCGGATCGGCAAGGTTGCGGTTGAAATGGACATCCCCGAGTTGGGGTTTACCATCGATATCGGCGAGGTCGAACTGACCGAGTGTGAGACGGTGAACCAGTTCAAGGGTTCAAAAACCGAGCCGCCTCAGTTCACGCGCGGTTATGGTCTGGTCTTTGGTCAATCCGAACGAAAGGCCATCGCGATGGCTTTGGTTGATCGCGCGCTGCGGTGGAAGGAACTGGGCGAAGACTATCTGGGCGCGCCTGCGCAGGATGAAGAATTTGTTCTGAGCCACGCGGACAACATTCAGGCGACCGGTTTTCTCGAACACATCAAGCTGCCGCATTACGTGGATTTCCAGTCCGAGCTTGAACTGGTCCGCAAACTGCGCCGCGAGGCTGACGCGCGGATCACGTCAAAGGAGGCTGCGGAATGAGCGGGTTTGTCTTTCTGGTGGTAATGCTGGCAGCGCTGCTGCACGCCACGTGGAACGCGTTGGTCAAGGGTGGGTCGGACAAAAGCGCCGCGATGACGGCTGTGGTGATGGGGCAGGGGTTGTCCGGCCTCCTTCTTCTGCCGTTTGCTCAGCCGCTCGATTGGACGTGCTGGCCCTACCTGCTGGCAGGCATCGGGCTGCATCTGGGCTATCAGCTGTTTCTGATTCAGGCCTACAAGATCGGCGACCTGACCCAGGTCTACCCGATCGCACGCGGTGCCTCGCCGCTCTTGGTTGCGCTTGGTACGGCGCTGTTCTTTGGGGTTACGTTCAGCCAGGCCGAGCTATTGGCGATGGCAATGATCTCGGTCGGGATCGCCTCGATCGCGCTGGTGCGGCGCGCGGATGGCAATTTCAACATGGCTGCTGCAGGGCTGGCGCTGATCACTGGGTTGTTCATCGCCGCCTATTCCATCGTCGACGGGCAAGGCGCGCGCATTGCGGGAACAGCACTGGGCTTCTTCGGCACGCTGACGGCGGCGAATGCGCTGGGCTTTGCCCTGGTGGCGCGGGTTGCGCGACAGGGGTTGTTGCGGCGGGCAGCCAGCCTTTGGCGGCTGGCGGTCCTTGGCGGCGCGGCCTCATTCACCGCCTATGTTCTGGTTGTCTGGGCTTTCACCCAAGCGCCCATCGCGTTGGTCACTGCCTTGCGCGAGTGTTCGATCATCTTTGCACTGATCATCGGCGTGACCTTCCTAAACGAAAGGCTCGACCTGAAAAAGGTCGCCTCAACCGCGCTGACCCTTGCGGGTGCGATCCTTCTGCGCATGAGCCGGAGTTGACCCATGTCTGACTACTACTTCGCCTATCTAGACGAACAAACCAAACGGATGATCCGCAGGGCCATCCTGAAGGGCCTCGCTATTCCGGGGTATCAGGTGCCCTTTGCCAGCCGTGAAATGCCGATGCCTTATGGCTGGGGCACCGGAGGGGTGCAGGTCTCGGCCGCGGCGCTGACGCCTGAGGATACGCTCAAGGTCATCGATCAGGGTGCGGATGACACGACCAACGCGGTGTCGATCCGCAAGTTCTTTGAAAAGACCGCAGGTGTGGAGACGACCGAGGAAACCGAGAAGGCGACGGTGATCCAGACCCGCCACCGCATCCCCGAGGCAAAGTTGCGCGAAGATCAGATCATCGTTTATCAAGTGCCGATCCCGGAACCTCTGCGCTTCCTCGAACCGCGCGAGACCGAGACACGCAAGATGCACAGCCTAGAAGAATATGGGCTGATGCATGTGAAGCTATATGAGGATATCAGCCAGCACGGGGCGATCTCGACCGCTTACGCCTATCCGGTGAAAGTGTCTAGCCGCTATGTGATGGACCCGTCCCCGATCCCGAAATTCGACAACCCGAAGCTCGAAATGGATGCAATCCAGCTGTTCGGTGCCGGGCGCGAGCAGCGCATCTACGCAGTGCCGCCACATACCAGGGTCGTGAGCCTGGACTTCGAGGATTACCCGTTCGAGGCCACCAAGGCCGATCATCCCTGTGACCTGTGCGGGGCCGAGGATAGCTATCTGGATGAAGTCATCATGGATGATGCGGGCAACCGAATGTTTGTCTGTTCGGACACTGATTATTGCCGGTCGCGCCGCGAAGCGGGCCATATGGGCCGACTGGCCGAGGAGAACGCGGCATGACCGCCCTGTTGCAGGCCAAGGGCATCGAAAAGCTCTATGGTGCGCGGATCGGATGCACGGATGTGACTTTTGATCTCTATCCCGGAGAGGTAATGGGGATCGTGGGTGAAAGTGGCTCGGGCAAGTCGACCCTGCTGAATTGTCTGGCCGGTCATCTGGTTCCTGATGCAGGGCAAGTGATCTTTGACACGCGCGCGAATGGGCCGGTGGATACGGTGACCATGTCGGAGCCCGAACGCCGGATGCTGAGCCGTACCGATTGGGCCTTTGTGCATCAGCATGCACGTGACGGGCTGCGGATGTCAGTTAGTGCCGGAGGCAATATTGGTGAACGGCTGATGGCCGTGGGCGAGCGCCACTATGGTGACATCCGAGACAAGGCCATTGACTGGCTGGGTCGGGTCGAGATCGAGGCGGCCCGCGTTGATGACCGGCCCACCGCGTTTTCGGGCGGAATGCAGCAACGTTTGCAGATCGCCCGCAATCTGGTGACTGGCCCGCGACTGGTGTTCATGGACGAACCGACCGGAGGGCTGGATGTCTCGGTTCAGGCGCGGTTGCTGGACCTCTTGCGCGGCTTGGTGCGTGAAATGGGGCTGAGCGCGATCATCGTGACCCATGACCTTGCCGTAGTGCGCCTGCTGGCCGATCGGCTGATGGTGATGAAGGATGGTCATGTGGTTGAGGCCGGGCTGACCGATCAGGTGCTGGATGATCCTCAACACGCCTATACGCAGCTGCTTGTGTCCAGCGTTCTGCAGGTTTGAGTATTTGGGAAAAGGTGAAGCAATGATTGAACTGATCAATGTGAGCAAAAGCTTTACCCTGCACAATCAGGGCGGTGCCGTTATCCCGGTGATGGAAGACGCGTCGCTGAAGGTTGAACCGAGTGAGTGCGTTGCTTTGACGGGGACGTCAGGCGCGGGCAAGTCCACGCTGATGCGCGTGATTTATGGCAATTACCTGGCGGCCTCTGGTCAGGTGTTGGTAGGAGGTCTGGACGTGGCAAAAGCCGAGCCGCGCCAGATCTTGACCCTCCGCCGGGAAACGCTGGGCTATGTCAGTCAATTCCTGCGGGTCGTGCCGCGGGTGCCGACGCTGGACGTTGTGGCAGAGCCTTTGCTGGCCGTGGGTTGCGACAGAATTGAGGCGCTGGAGAAATCCACCGGGTTGCTGAAGCGGTTGAACATTCCTGAGCGACTGTGGACCCTGAGCCCCACAACCTTTTCAGGTGGGGAACAGCAGCGGGTGAACATTGCACGTGGCTTTGCCCATGACTACCCGGTGATGTTGCTGGACGAACCGACGGCAAGCCTGGATGCGCAGAACCGCGAAACCGTGTTGTCACTGATTGAAGAGGCAAAAGGGCGTGGCGCGGCGATTGTCGGGATATTCCACGACCTTGATGCACGTGAGCGTGTCTGTGACCGCGAAGTCAATGTCGCCGACTTCACGCCGGGACTGGCGGCATGACACTTGCCCCTGTCATAGCGATTGTTGGCCCCTCGGGCGTCGGCAAGGACAGTGTCATGGAAGCGTTGGAGGCACAGGTGCGCGGCGCCCGGCGGGTGCGAAGGGTGATCACCCGCCCCGCAGGCGAAGAAGGCGAGGATTTCGACCGGGTTTCGGTCGCAGAATTCCAGCAGATGGAACAGGCAGGCGCTTTCGCGCTGAGCTGGCCCGCGCATGGTCTGTTCTACGGTATCCCTGCTGAGATTTTGCGACAGCGTCAGGGGGCGAATGCGGTTCTGGTCAATCTTTCTCGCCGGGTTCTTTTACAGGCGCAGAAGGTGTTTGGAGACCTGATCGTGATCTCTCTGACGGCAAATGCCGGAGTTTTGGCGCGGCGCCTGTCCGCGCGGGGACGGGAAAGCGCAGACGAGCAGGCGCGGCGGTTGTGTCGCGCCAACGCGGAGTTGCCGGATGGTCTGAACCGGGTCATCGAAGTCGACAATTCCGGCGCGCTGGAAGACACGGTCGCCGAAATCCTGCGCCGCCTTCAACTGGAAAGCGCGTAGCGATGGATCAGGTGAAACCACCCATCTTCTGTCTCGCCCATCAGGGCAAGATCAGTGATCTGGAAGGGCTGTGGCAGCAAAGGGCTCAGATGGGTTTGCAGTGCTTCTTGGGTTGCCCTGAGGGTTGGCTTGTCCAGTTTGCCGCTCAGCGTGATGTGAAATCGAAACGCGTCCAGCACGTAGGGATAACCCCATTTGGTCAGATTGTCGTCCTGCTCGGGGGTCAGCCCGGCGGCGCGGCGGCGCGTCAGTTCAGCCTGAGTGGCAGGTGCGCGAAACCGGTCGAGGTTGCGAACACAGGCCGCGGCCAGCGCATTCAACGCCTGCGTTTCACCCAGCGGGCACAGGGCCAGAAACCGGCCAAGGCGGGCAATTTCCAGACCATCAAGTGTGATGGGCTGCCGGTTTGCAGCCAGTGCTATGCACGCCTGGTGCAATGCGTCAAAGGTCAGGCCATCGCGCAACCGGAACGGTGGTTTCAGGGTCGCGTGCAGCCCGTATTTGCGCGGCACCTCAGTGATGGTCGAAATGTCGATGCCGCCCATGATCGGATGCGCGACCTGCGTTCCCTTTTCCATGTCCCAGCCCAGCCAGCTGGTCGCAAAATCCGTCCAGGCCGCCCCGGCGGGCGGCGCAAAATAGATCGCGTATCGCGTGAATGTCACATTGGCCTCCTATTAAGTGGCCTTCCAATACCTCAGATTGTGTGAAGTTCAGATGACAGAAGACTTGATCCTTGCCAATGCCACGCTTGTGTTGCCGAATGAAACTGTCACCGGCTGTGTTCGAATTGTGGATGACACTATCATCGAAATTGACACCGGGAGTGCAGTTCCCGCAGGTGCGATAGACTGCGAAGGCGACTATGTCAGCCCCGGTCTTGTCGAGTTGCACACGGATAATCTTGAACGCCATATTCAGCCGCGCCCCAATGTACATTGGCCCCATGCCGCCGCCATTCTGGCCCATGACGCGGAACTGGCCAGCGTGGGGATAACAAGTGTGTTCGATGCGATGCGGGTTGGTTCGATCCCGTCCGGCGCCGGACGGTACGGAAAATATGCCCGCGGCCTGTCGCGGGAGTTGTGGGAACTGCGCGAGCAGGATGCGCTTAAGATCAGCCATTTCCTGCATTTGCGGGCAGAGGTGTGTTCCGAGACACTGATCGAAGAACTGGACGAGTTTGGACCCGAGGATAGGGTCGGCCTTGTGTCCATCATGGATCACACCCCCGGCCAGCGTCAGTTTCGCAACATGGGCAAGCTGGAATCCTTTCTGAAGGGCAAATATGCAATGGACGATGATACGTTCTTTCAGCATGTGGCTCAGCTGAAAAGCCTACGTGATCGCAACGGCGATGTGCACGAGGTCGAAACCGTCAAGGCCGCGCGCCGATTTGGGGCCGTTCTTGCCAGTCATGACGATACGACCGAAGATCAGGTGAAGGTCTCGGCAGGTCACGGCATTCGGCTGGCTGAGTTTCCCACAACGGTGGAGGCCGCACGGGCGTGTCATGAACATGGTATCAAGGTTATGATGGGTGCGCCAAACGTTGTACGCGGTGGCTCTCATTCCGGCAATGTTGCGGCCCGCGAATTGGCCGAGCTTGGGCATCTGGACGTAATGTCCTCGGATTACGTGCCGTCGGCCTTGTTATTGTCTGCGGTCATGCTGGGTCAAATGTGGGGCGATATGGCGCGTGGAATGAAGACCGTCACATTGGCCCCGGCGCAGGCCGCCAGGCTGGAGGATCGTGGCGAGTTGCGCGCCAATGCCCGCGCCGATGTTATCCGTTTCCGGATGCGCGCGGGTGTGCCAGCCCTCAACTCAGTTTGGGCGCGCGGTCGCCGTGTGGCGTGATCAGGCCGTATAGAACAGGTAACGGTCCGGCGCGATCGTCTCGGGCCCTTTGATCTGGTTGAAGCCGACAAGGGGCTGGCCGGATATCAACAACCCACCGGGCTGCATCACTTGCGCGATCAACGGGCTGAGGCGTGCGGCCTCGGCCACATCTTCGTGTTTGATGCCACGTCCGAAATCATAATGCGCCAACGCGATCTTGTGCCCTTCGGCCATCAGTTTCCGCAGCATGGGTTCAGCTTCGCCTTGCAGGAAATCTTCGGCCGGTGGGGTGCTTTCGGGATGGCATTGCAGCACACGATCCATCACCCAGATCCGGCGGTGCGGCAGAATTTCTCGCAGGTGGTCATAGGTGCGACCATTGCCCAAACCCATATCCAGCACATCGCCGGGCTGGCCACTGATCTGTTCAGCTGCCCAGTTCAGCCCGTCACGTTGGGCCGTCAGTCGGCGCAGCATGGAATCCAGTCGGCTCATGACGATGTCCTCACTCGTTCTTTGGTGCGACCCAGGGTGTGGCAGGACCGTCCAGCAGATGTTTCAGCAACGCCTCGGTAAAGGCCCAGATGTCCTGATCATGGACGAGGTGATGGGTCAATACTCCAAAAGGCTCGGCGTTGTCTGCGCGGCCTTCGCGCCTGTCCCGCAGGAGGTTAACTGTCTGTGCGATCAGGCGGTCCGGAGAGATCAGACCGCGTGCACCCCGCCAGTCAATCGGGTCAAGATGTGTGTTGACCTGCTCAAGCCCCGTTGCCGCCATTTTTGTTCTGCGGGGCGTTGCCGTTGAAAGAACGCGATACCCCAGCGATGGAAGATGTTCGATGACTTCTGGTGCAATGCGGTTCCACGGAGGGACAAACATCGGCCGCAGGGTGTTGCCGAACAAGGCGCCAAGGCGTGACAATCCTGTCGCGGCATCCGCGACAACCTCGTCCAACGGACGGTTGAGACGAAACTCGGCTTTCTTCTCACCGGCGGGCGCATGGTTCGTGTGGGACCACCCGTGGACCACAGGGATGAGAGTTTCGCCGCGCGTAACATAGTCAGCCAGCGCAGGGGTTGCCGCGTGTGGAATGACGGCCAGATGTACCGGCACGCCCAACTGCGCGGCCAGATCGGACAGCCGGTCCAACTGTGGTGTCAGGTCGTTCGCGTCATCGTCTCGCCACCACAACGGCAACGAAAGGCCCGCTGCATGCCAATGGGTCAGCTCGACCTCAAGTGGGTGCCAGTCCGGGTTCATTTACGCCGCTCCAGCAGGTGCTTGGCGATTTCCACGGTTTGTGCCGCACCATCAAACCCGAAATCCTGCTGCGCGCGGGGCCCATCTGAAATGACGCGCTCTACGGCCTGCGCCAATGCTTGCCCGCTCAGGGTTCGGCTGAGAAGCACCTCGATGGCTGGCAAACTCGACAGGCTTTGCCCACGCAGCCCCTGTTCAACCTCTTTGCCATCATCGAATGGGACAAAAACAGCGGGTGTTCCGCTTTGCAGAATATCCATGGCGGTGTTGTAGCCGCACATGCTGACCGATGCCGCCGCATGGGGCAGCATCTGGCGAAAATCGGGGCGCACAGGTTCCAGAATTGCCGAGGTTTCTTCAGCCAGTTGGGACAGCTCTGCGATCCTTGCCTTGGCATCCGTCCCGCCGATCAACAGGCGCCAGCGCCTGTTGGGCATCTGGCGGGCGGCCTCGATGGCCGCGCGAAAGATCGGTTGCCCGACAGAACCGCCGCCGGCGCTGACAAGGATTTCGCCCTGCCCAACGGACTGCGGATGCGGTAGAGGCAGTTCCGGCGCCACAAAGCCGGTATAATGCAGCCGTTCCGCCAATCGGTCCGACACCGGCCAACTGACCGAAAGCGGTGTGACACTTTCGGTCGAGTGAACAAGAATGCCGTCATAAAAGCGGGTGACGATATCTTCGGTACGCTGGGCCTTGGCAGGTTTGGATGGCGGGGCCAGAATATCGCGGATCGATCCCAGGATGACCGGAGGCTGAGGCAGGGCCCGTGCCGCATTCAGGGCCGCGTCGAATTCCGCTGCCAGCGACCGGCGGCCAAAGGGGAAAAGCTCGGTTATCAGGATTTGCGGCTGAAAGCTGTTTACCGCCTGCACCATGGCTGTCACGCGCGCGCGATGATAATCAGCATCGGCCTCGGCACCGCTTTCAGTCAGAAGCCGGGTGAAATTGGTTCCATCCGATCTGAGCGGTGGCAATCCGAACAGGGTTAGCCCGCTGCTGTCCAGTTGAGGCGCAGGCATTCCGCCCGAAACGACCATGACCTCGTGACCGTCATCCCGAAACGCCCGGCCCAACGTCAGAGCCCGGCTCAGATGCCCTGTTCCCAAAAGGTGCGTGACAACGATCATTACCTTCATGGCAGCGGCCCATGTTTGATCAGGCGAACGGGGTCCGGGTCTGCGGTCATCGTGTTCATATCAACGATATACAGCCGATTGCGCTTGATCTTGAAGGGGGCGGGGCCATCAAAATCCCAACCCCACGCCTGGGCGAGAATGACCCGCATGATGCCAATGTGGCAGACCGCGACCGTGTCCTGCCGCAACCCGGACATCCAGGGGCGCAACCTCGTCCAGACCTCGGCAGGGCTTTCACCGTCAGGCGGGCAAAAATCCCAACTCCAGTCTTCGATATGGCGATACCCGCTGGTTTCATCGGCGATCAGGTCGACGCCTCGAAGTCCTTCCCAGTCGCCCCAATTCATTTCTATCAGCGCGTCCGAGGTTTTCGGGGCGCGCCCAGACACGATGCGTGCCGTCTCGCTGGCGCGCAGCAAGGGGCTGGACCAGATATCGGCGGCGGCCCATGGATCAGGCAAGCGATACCCGGCCAGCTCAGACCGCGCGTCGTCATCCAGCGGAATATCGCTGCGCCCCTGAATGCGCCCTGCGCGGTTCCAGTGGGTATGCCCGTGGCGAAGTAGTGCAAGAAGGGTCATGATACATCCTTCAACAAGGGCCGTAGATGCGCCCACAACCGCGCGGTCGCCTGAGGTATAAGATGACGCTGGGCCACATAGCTGCGCGCATTCTCCCCAAGCGCGTGGCGCTGCGCGGTATCCTCGAGCAGGTTTTGCATGTGATCGGCAAGCCCTCTGGCCCCAGCTTCAACCGGTGGGTAAACCGCAGGTGCCAGCACGTCCCGAACGCCGGGACGATCCTGTGCGACCACGGGCAGGCCTGTCGCCTGCGCCTCAAGATAGACCATACCATAGGCTTCGTTCACACCGGGCCAGACAAGCAGGGACGCCTGTCGGTAGATTTTCTGCAAGGCCACCCGGTCGAGCTGGCCCAGAAAGTGCACCCGGCTTCCGAACGGCGCCATCAGGGTTTCGACTTCAGGCCGCGCCGGACCATCCCCTGCGATGTTCAGGTTCCAGTCACATGTCAGGTGCGAAAGGGCCTCGGCCAAAATCCGGTAGGACGCCAGCTTGTCCCCATGCCGCATCATTCCGACAGTCAGCATGGGGCCGTCCCCGGTCGTAGCCACAGGCAACCCGGTTTCAGGCAGAAATGGCGGCAATTCAACCAGTGCCTGCTTGCCAAAACGGTCCCGTTCCAACGTAATCAGGTCATTGGCTGTGTGGTAGAATATAATATCCGCTGCATCACACGCCTGATGCGCCGCTTGGGCGAAATCGGCCCACGGCCCGTTCAGCCTGCTTGATGCGCGCGTGCTTTCCAGTTGCACATATGGGATGCCGCGCGCCTGGCAGACCTTGGGGCCCAGCAGGTCGGGTGCTTTGTAGTAATTGTGATAAGTCACCCACAGATCTGTATCAAAGGGCAATTCGGCGCTCAGCCGCTGCGCTTCAATCTCAGCCGCGCGAACAAGGGTTCGCTGTAGGTCCCGGTCTCCGATCTTGTCGTAGATGCGCAGGTCCGAGGCCAGTTCGACCTTATCCCCTTGCGCCGCCAAGCCGAGCATAAGGTTTCGCGCCATTTCGCGGTCACCCGAGGGTATCTGGCTGCCGGGGGATTTCATTGGCGCATAAAACGCGACCCGCGCCATTACGCGTCTTCCATGCTCAGGGTTTTCAGCCGTGCCGACAACCGTACAATACCGGGTTCCATTCGAAAATCTGCAATCAGGCGGTCATAGGCTGCACGCGCCATAGATGCTGCCGTTTCCGGATCAGCGGCCAAAGCTGAAATGGCCGAAGCCAATGCAGCCGGGTCGTCATCAGACAGCACGCCATGCGTTCCGGATTGGATGAATTCCGGGATGGCCGAAACCGGTGTCGACAGAATTGGCAACTGCTGCGATGCGGCCTCCATCAACACGTTCGGCAATCCATCCCGGTCCCCGTCCGCAGCAACACGGCTGGGCAAAACAAACAGGTCGGCCTTGCGCATGGCTTCGATCACCTCGGGCTGATCGCAGGCGCCCCTCCAGGTGATGCGGTCCACGATACCAGCAGCGCGCACCTGTTTGTGTAGTGAGTCCCCAAGACCCCCGCCGCCAATGTGGGTCCAATGCCAGTCCAGGTTTTCCGGCAGCAGCGTGAAGGCCGCAATAAGGCGGTCAAAGCCCTTCTTTTCAACCAGCCGCCCAACGGAAATCATGTGAAACGGATCACCAGCGGCGCGTATCCTGCGCTTTGGCGGTTCGGGGAAGCGCGACAGGTCCAGGCCATGATAGATTAGGTCTACGCGGTTGGGGTCATCAGCGAGGCTGCGCAGGTGTTCCGCGCCGATTGCCGTGCAGGTGGCTCCGAAAGCGGCCCCATATGTTGCAGCCTGCAGCTTTTCACGCTTTTCCCAGTCCGGTGAGGTCCAGATATCCTTGGCATGGGCGGAAAAGCTCCATGGCAGACCGCGCATGATGGCCGCATATCGGGCGACGGACGAGGGGGTGTGCATGAAATGGGCATAGAGCCCCTGCGTCTGGGCGGGTAACTCGGCGGCCAGAACACATGCTTGCCCAAACCGGCGGATGCGGTTCGGCGTGGGATCGCGGCGCAGGTCGTGCCGCCAGATCTTGTAGGCCTCGGCATAGCCGGGCAGGTCTTGGGCGGCAGTGCGGGCCGCCCACACCCGCTGTGGCTCCTCATGCAGGTATTCCGGCAGATAGCGAACCTGCCCCAAGAATCGATCGTGCAAAGGGTGACGTTTGGTGTCGGTCGGACGGCGCAGAGACCAGATGTCAAATCGGTGCCCGGCTTCCTGCAAGGCAACAAGTTCCTGAGCGATAAATGTTTCGGACAGTCGCGGCCAGCCTTTGACCACAACCGCCAGATTGGGAGAGGCCGAGTTCATCCAGTGGCTCGTTTCTGTTCCCGTGTCAGCAGGCTGTCAATGCGGTCGGTGACATAGTCCAAACCGTCCAGCAATCCACTTTGGATGGCATGCGACGGCACAGATTGGTGCGGCAGATTGCGGATGGCACGGATCATTGCGTCGGGTGTCAGGCTGTCGCGTCGTTCGTCCAGCATCTTGACCAGCCCCAGCTCTTCCGCGCGTGAGGCCCTTATCCACTGTTCCAGACGAGGTGTGGTGCGTGGAACAATGACGGCCCGTTTGTCGAAGGACAAAACCTCGCAAAACGTGTTGTATCCACCCATGCAGACCACGCCTTCGGCCCCTGCAAACAGCGTTTCGATCTGCGATTCAAATCCAACCGCAGTTACGCGACCATTCAATGCGGCAACCCGTGCTTCGAAATCGTTGCGCAATTCACCCGACAGGAATGGGCCATAGACCAACACGGCACGCGGCGACAGGTCCGGGTCTTTCTCGTAGGCGGACAGCACAAGGTTGACCAGCGCCTTACCATCGCCACCGCCGCCGGGTGTGATCAGGATATAAGGTTGCTGAGGCGGTTCCCCGACCGGGCCGAGATCGCGGCGCAGATATCCCGTCCAGTGAATACGCGATCGCGCTGACGCGCTCAGCCGCAATCCTTGCGTCGGATCGTAGATCGACTGTGATCCGTAAACCCAGATCTCATGATAGAACCGCTCGGTCGCTTCGATGGCTTCTTTGCGTGCCCATTCGGCGGCCAGCACTTCGGGTTCGTCCAGCACATCACGCAGGCCCAGAACCAGTTTCGTACCGCAATGGCGTTCGAGATATTTCAGTGTTGGCAACAGCTCACCCCGGAACCCTGTCGGTTCCTTGTCGACCACCAACACGTCTGGGTCGAACTGCTGAACCGCGGTCTGGATCAATCCCGCACGCAATTCGGTTACTTCGTCGATCCCCATTCCGATTGTGCGCGCGGCATACGAGCCGTCCGCACGCTTGGTCACACCGGGCAGGCGCACATGGTCAACCCGGCGCGGAAAAGTGAAACGGCCTGCCACGGGTGAACCCGTCAGGATCAGCGCCGAGGCGCTTGGGTCCGCCTGCGTGATTGCCGCAGCCAAGGCGCGGGACCGGCGCAAATGCCCCAGACCGAACGTGTCATGGCTGTAAAACAGGATACGCGGCGCGCGGTCCGGTTTAGAATTGGTTGTGCCAAGGCTCATAGTGTTGCCCGTCTTCTTGATCCCAGAGCGAAATCCGCGCGTTCGCTAGCGTTACCGTATATTTCAATACCACGCTTGCCAAAGGCGGATTTGCGCATTTGCAAATGTTTCAAGCATTGCGATTTGGCAACAGCGTTTTGACAACTTCGCGGCATATCGCACCACAGCTAGAGAAGATCGCATAAGGATCCCGATGAAGGCAATCGGGTCGGACCTGAAACTTTTGCCCGGTCATATTCAATTATGGCAAGATTGAAAACACCTGCGAGCATCAGAGTGCGCCAAGAACACGTCCAAACACGATATTGAGACGGAGTGATGCGAGTGTTTGAACTGCCTGAAACGCTTCTGTAATCTGGCCAATATCGGCAAAAACTGGATGCAAGACCCAATGCGAAATAACTTTCCGGCCGTATTTTTTTTGGCGTTGTGGGCCATTTTCCTGAGCGTTCCCACTGGTGCATTGGCGCAGACGTCCTTGATTCCCGGATATTCTTCCGGGTCGGGCAGTTCGTCCGGGACCGACAAGGAAAGTGATTTGGCCGCTGCAATCCGTGCTGCCAGCGATGCAGGCGCGAGTGTCATTGTCATCGACAGTGCCGGTCAGGTTGTGACAACGGCAGGTGGAAAGGATGCAGGTTCGGGGGGCGCGGACAGCGATTCGAGCAACCCGATGGGTGACGGTTCGCAGCTGATGAAGGCGCAAGAGCGGTTCTCGAAATTCCGCGAGTCGATGAATTCCCGTCTCGAGGCGCTGCCCTATTCTATTTTTGAAGTACAGTACATCCTGCGCCAGACCAGCCCAGATGGCCGTATCCAGACCTATGTCGAGGTGTTGGGCTGGAATATCCTGTTCCTGTTACTTGGGCGGTGGCTGTCGATCGAGATTTACGGGAAACGGTTCGCGCGCCGCTGGGTGGTGGCGCGGATCAAGGACGAACCACAGGGTTATCGGGAAAAGATGCCGTTCCTGCTGTTCCGGTTCCTGATGGGGATCGGTGCTACGGTCTTTGCAATGATCATGGCTTTGATCGTCGGGTATCTGATCTTTGGCGAGGCCGAGGATATCTCGGTCCAGTTCACGATCACCGCCATCTTTACGGCTTTTTTCCTGTCGCGCACGGTGTCGGACCTGTGGCGCATGGTCCTGTCGCCTTATCTGAGCCAATATCGATTACCGCCCTTTTCGGACAAGAATGCGCGCAGGCTGTACATCTGGGCGTCCGTGCTGGCGACCTATGATATTTCGGTCGTCCTGTTTTCCACCTGGGTCGCTGATTTTGGGCTGAACTACAACGTCTACGCCATGGTGTATGGCGGTCTGACGATGCTGGGCGCGCTGGGTAATATTCTGATGATCCTATTCAACGCCCGTGCCATCTCGAACGCGATCCGGGGTGGGCGGGCATCCGAACAGGTGTCTTGGCTGCTGCGGTTTGTGTCATTTGGCTGGGCGCCGGCATTGATCATCTATGTCGTGTTCAGCTGGTTCCGTCTGGCTGTTGATCTGGCGCTGGAGCATCCGACACCGCTGCCGTTGATTGCAAGCAGCTATCTGATCTTCATGTCCGTGGTCGTGGCCTATGGTGCAATGAACTACCTGCTGGAGCGGTATTTTGACCGCTCGCGCATGATTAGCGAAATAAACGGGGAAGCCGAGGCAGCGGATGAAGGCGTCATGGCGGCGGATATACCCGAGGCTGAACAGCCGAAGCAGCATCTTCTGACTTATGAAGACCTGGCCCGCCGGGTAGCCGGAATTCTGGCTTTCGTGCTCGGGGCTTATGCGCTTGTCGTGATATGGTACCCGAACGCGGACTGGAGCGAGGATCTGCCGGTAGAACGTGCGCTGGATGTGATGGTCGTCCTGTTTATCGGGTACATCCTGTTTCATTTCTTTCGGATCTGGATCGACAGCAAGATCGCTGAAGAATCCGACGATGGCACCGAGGTTGAACTGGGCGACGAAGGCGGGGAAGGCGGGCAAAGCCGTCTGGCAACGTTGTTGCCACTTTTCCGGGGCGCAATTCTGGCTGTTGTCGTGGTCACGATCGTACTAATTGTCCTGATGGAACTGGGTATCAATGTCAGCCCGTTGTTTGCGGGTGCCGGTGTGGTTGGTCTGGCCGTGGGTTTCGGGTCGCAAACGCTGGTGCGCGACATTTTTTCCGGCGCATTCTTCCTGCTGGATGATGCGTTCCGGAAAGGGGAATATATCGACATTGGGGATGTGAAAGGGACGGTCGAGAAAATCTCGGTCAGGTCCATGCAACTGCGTCACCATCTGGGTGCGCTGAACACCATTCCCTTTGGCGAGATCAAAGTGCTGACCAACTATTCGCGCGATTGGGTGATCATGAAGCTGCCGCTGCGCGTGACCTATGACACCGATGTCGAGAAGGTTCGCAAGTTGATCAAGAAATTGGGTCAGGAACTGTTGGCCGATCCCGTAATCGGAGACAATTTCATCCAACCGCTGAAGTCACAGGGCGTGATCGAGATGCAGGATTCAGCGATGATCATCCGGGTCAAGTTCATGACGAAACCCGGCGACCAGTGGCTGGTTCGCAAAAAGGTCTATCAGGACATTCGCGAGCTGTTCGCGCGAGAGGGGATCAAGTTTGCGCATCGCGAGGTCACTGTAAGATTGGCAGATGGCAAAGAGGCGGAAGACCTGACACCAAAACAGCGTGAGGCTGTGACAGGGGCTGTTCAGGCCGCAATTGACGAGGACTATCTGGACGATATCGGGCCGGATGGCGACGACCGGTAGAGAGTCCCGCCGCCGCTTTGTGTTGAGTCTCGGATGAGGTGCCCCGAAAGCGTGAGGTCAGTTGGAAACGAAGGGCCAGACCGGGTCAGATGTGCCCAGTTTCGACGCCGGTAAATCCCATTGCAGCACAGTTTCACCGAGGCTTAGCGCTGGTTTGAGGCGGTGCCCCGGTCCCCAGCCCGAGGCTTCTGTTGAAGGGGAGTAATCCGTGGGCATCGGGCGAATGGGCTCAGCCTCGACGTCGTCTTTGCCGAGAATCGCCAAAAGCTCGGCGGTGCGGGCAAGGGACAGATGCGCATGCATGATGGAATTGCCCGACGCGGCCTCGGCCAATGCGGAAAGGACGGCGGCGGCCATCAGGTAGCCGGTTGCGTGGTCCAAAGCCTGAACCGGCAATGGCGTTGGTTTGTCTGCGTCAGCCCAACCCATGCCCGTATGCGCAATTCCCGCGCTCATCTGCACAAGGCTGTCAAAGCCGCGCCGGTTCGACCAGGGGCCTTGCCAGCCATAGGCATTCAGCGTCACCTCGACCCTGTTCGGTGCCAGCTCATCGCGCTTGGCGCGGGTCAGGCCAAGCGCGTCCAAAGCGCCGGGCCGGTACCCGTGCACGAATACATCGGCCTGGGACAAAAGCTCTTGCAGCCGTTCCATTCCATTGGTCGATTTCAGATCGAGATAGGAGCAGTGTTTGCCTAGTGAAATGTCAGGGATCACACCGGGCTCGTCCCAAGCGGGCGGATCGATCCGCAAAACCTCGGCCCCGAAACCGGCCAATGTGCGGGTCGATACCGGACCCGCCAGAACGCGTGTCAGGTCAAGAACCCGCAGCCCGGCAAGAGGTCTTGCAGAAGTTGCTTGCGGCCTCTCGCGCAGCTTGACGTACCGCGGGCTTTGCCAACCAATCAGCGGGTCGCGCGATACAGCGCGGCCCTGCGGATGTTCAAGCCATTCGGTCCGGCTGCGCATAGCAGCGGCCACACCGCCTTCGGCCACAATATCGGTTTCCAAATCGGATATGGCCCGGGTTCTGACGGCTTTTGCCACAGCTTCACGCTCTGGCAGCGTTCCAAGAACCTTCATCGCTGCCGCGCGATGGCGCGGCAGGTTGGTGTGCAACCTGATCCACCCATCAGAAGCCCTGTAATCCCCCGCGACCGAATCCCAAAGGTTCGGCATTTCCCAGCCATCAGGCTTGAAGGAATAGCCGAACCACAAGGATGCCAGCCGATGGTCGACGACGATCTCGGGTGCTTTCTGGGTCAGGTTCAGCGCCTGCATAAAGCGGGACATCTCTTGCCCAACGGCTGCAAAGCTGGCCGTCGCCAGTTCGGAAACGGCAAAAGCACTTGGCAGAGCGCCTGTGCCGACCCTGCGATATCGGTCGGCAGCCGGAAGGGTGGCAAGAAGGCTCATTGCTGATAAGGATCCAGGCTGTCGCGCAACCCGTCACCCAGGAAGTTGAAGGCCAGTACGATCACGATGATCGGCAGCATCGGGATTGCCGTCCAGGGATAGATCTCGATCGACGCGAGGTTTTGCGCGTCATTCAGCATCACTCCCCAGCTTACCGCTGGTGCACGAAGGCCCAGGCCAAGAAAGCTGAGCGCGGTTTCCCCAAGGATCATTGCCGGGATCGACAGGGTGGCAGATGCAATCAAATGAGACATGAAATTCGGCAACAAGTGCTTGCGGATCACCCGGCCCGAGCTTGCGCCCATCATTTCTGCGGCCCGCACGTATTCTTCCTCGCGCAGGGACAGGAACTTGGCACGGACCGAACGCGCCAGCCCGGGCCAGTCGAGGATACCGAGGATGATCGAAATGATGAAGAATACGGCAACCGGGCTCCAATTCGAAGGCACGGCGGCAGACAGTGCCAGCCACAGCGGCAATTCCGGCAGCGAGCGCAGGATTTCGATGACCCGGTTGATGACCCAGTCGATGCGCCCACCGAAATAACCCGCCATCGAACCGAACAGAATACCCAGAAAGAACGACACCGAAATACCGATCAGACCCACGGTCAGCGACAACTGCGCGCCATAGAGGATGCGGCTGAAGATATCGCGCCCCAACCTGTCGGAACCCCACAGGAACAAAGTGGCACCATCCGGCGCGCAGAAAAGATGCGTATCTGTCTTGATAAGACCTGCAAGTCGATATTCGGACCCTTCACAGAAGAACCGGATCGGGCGCGGGTCATCAGTGTCAGGGACGAACTTCCACTGGAAGGTTTCCAGATCCGCCTCGGCGACGATTGGAAAAACATGGGGGCCGATAAAAGCGCCGTCGTAAAACCAGTTCACGGATTGTGGTGGCGCGTACAGATGCTCTCCGTTCCGGTCATTCGGGCCATACGGCGCGATGAAACCGGCAAACGGCAGCATCAGGTAGCACAGCAGCAGGAAGATGCCCGAGATCAGGCCCAGCTTATGTGTGCGGAACTTGCGCCAGACCAACACCCAGTTGGGGGCATCCAGATCGGCGCGTTCCAGTTGCTGTATCGACGCCTGCGGATCAAAAGGCGCGTCATCGACGTAGCGATTGTCAGGACGTTCGGTCATGCTTCGCGGCCCTCATACCGTATGCGGGGATCCAGCATCACCAGCAGAATATCCGAGATCATCGTGCCGATAAGCGTCAGCAGCGCGACAAACATCAGGATAAACGCGGACAGGAATTGATCCTGCGTTTTCAGTGCTGTCAGCAAAGTCGGCCCGATGGTTTGCAAGCCCAGAACGACTGAAACCAGAACCGATCCTGACACCATTGATGGCAGAAGGTTACCGATGTCCGCAACGAACGGGTTGAATGCCACGCGCAACGGATATTTTGTTAGCATCCGCGACGGGGCCATGCCCTTGGCAATGGCCGTTTCCACATAGGGCTTCCCCAGTTCGTCGAGCATATTTGCCCGCAGGCGCTGCATCATCGCCGATGCGCCCGAGGTTCCGATGACAAAAGTCGGAACGATCAGGTGGATGAGAATGGATTTCATCTTGTCCCAACTCAGCGGCTGACCTTCGAATTGGGGGTCCATCAGACCGCCAATAGGCAGGTTGAAATACCGATGCCCGTAGTAGAACAGGATCAGGGCCAGCAGGAAGTTTGGGGTCGCCAGCCCCAGATAACCCACAAAGGCCGAGGTATAATCAATCCACGTCCGTGATCGCGCCGCAGCAATAACACCCAGGGGAAGGGCAACGGCATATACAAACAGGATCGCGGCAAGGTTGACGACGACCGTCAACCAAAGCGTGTCGCCTACGATTTCCGATACAGGCCGGTCGAACTCAAAGGACCAGCCGTAATTGCCTTGGATCAGACCTGAAAATCCGTGTGGTCCCGGCCAGAAGCCTATCCAGATCAGGTACTGTTCCCACATAGGGCGATCCAGAGCGTACTCGGCGCGCAGAAACTCGGCCTTGGCGACACCCGCTGACTGGCCCGAGGCCTGAAGCTCGGCAATCTGGTTGCTCAGGTAATCACCGGGCGGCAGGTTGATGATTATAAAGATCAGGACCGAGACCACCAACAATGTCAGCAGCATCGTGAAAAAGCGATACACCGCATAGCGCAGCATGACCATTTAGCTGCTCCTGCTTAGTCGGCGAAAAAGAACTCGTCCGGGCGGTGAACGCCGAAATGCGCACCGGGCTCCCATGCCCACATGGCCTGTTCCGGCACGTTGCGCAGACGGTTCGAAACGACAATGGGTTGGGGTGCTCCGTTCAGGATACCAATGGCATACAGCTGATCGGCGTGGATTTTAAGCATTTCCGTCCAGATTTCCTTGCGTTCGTCATCCGTTGTGGCGACCTCCCAGTTATGGGCCAGTTGCATCAGACGTTCTGCCTCGGGCATGTCGGGGGCTTCCCCGGCTTCACCACCTGTCTGGTAGAACTGGCCCCATTTTGGCCAGGCCAGGAATACCTGATCGGTGGGTGCCAGATAGGTTGGAGACGTGTGTGCCTGCGGGATGCCGTCATCCCATCCATACCAGACCGATGCCATCGAGTTGCCGGCAAACACCCGGTTGCGCAGGATATCGCGATCCAATGGGCGCATGACCAGCTTGACCCCGATCTCACGCCAGGTGTCGGTGACGATTTGCAAGGCGTTTTCAACCTCTTGCCGCTCACCAGCAGTTTCGATCACCAGTTCCATAGGGCGGCCATCCGGTAACAGACGGACACCGTTCTTGTCGCGCTCGGTCAGGCCGACCTCATCCAGCAACGCATTGGCCTGGCCGACATCGTAACTGGCCCAGGCGGTGGCATTCCTTTCATCGTAAAAGGGCGAGGCAGGCAGAACCGACATTGCACCGGGGTGCGCAAGCTTGAAATACAAAGCTTGGTTGATTGTCTCGCGGTCGATGGCAAGGGAAAGGGCGCGCCGCACACGGACGTCACGCAACACTTCGCGCCAGGCGTCATCCTCGAAATTGAGGTTCGGATAGATCGCGATTTGCGATGCAACGCCGGTTTTCCACAGTAATGTCTTGTAGCCGCCTTGCGCCTCGCCTTTTTTCAGGATGGAAGCGTCGCGGAAATCCAGGCCCCGACCTTGCAGGTCGCTTTCCCCTGCATTGGTTTTGGCGGCAACCAGACCGGGGGCAACGATCTCCATCTCGACCACATCGATATAGGGCAGTTGAACCCCTTTGCTGTCGATACGGTGGTAATAGGGGTTACGTACGAAATTGTGGCGGATTTTCTTGCCGGAACTTGCGTTCAGCCACGGTTGCAACGTGGGCAATTCGTGATTGTCGAACTTGTAAAGATTGTCGAGCTTGTTGTGCAGCGCGGCCCAGCTTTTGACGCGGGCATCGTCGACCAGAAAGGCAAGTTCCTCGGGGTCGGCATATTTCTCGTGATATCGTTTCAAGAACGCTGCGGGACGATAGATAAAGGGCGGTCTTGCCTGAGCCAGCGATTGTAGAAAACCCGGGTTAGGGTT
The DNA here is from genome assembly GCF_056542225.1 of Ruegeria sp. AE3. Taxonomy (NCBI): domain Bacteria; kingdom Pseudomonadati; phylum Pseudomonadota; class Alphaproteobacteria; order Rhodobacterales; family Roseobacteraceae; genus Ruegeria; species Ruegeria sp. AE3. The sequence continues at coordinate 29,669 of NZ_JBQFZL010000004.1, forward strand.
CTCCCATTCGAAAATCACAGTGGTTTCATCCGGGAAGGTAACGGTGGGTGATTTGCCTTCGACTATCAGAAAATCCGGCGGGCCTGACGGGCTGAGCAATTTGTTGTTGGCAACGTCTTCCCACCAATAGCGGAAATCTTCCGACGTAAACGGAGAGCCGTCGGACCATTTGTGCCCTTCGCGCAGTTTCAGGGTGAACTTGCGGCCGTCTTCGTTTTCAAACGACGCCAGCAAATCGGGGATAATCTCGTAGTTCTGGTCGAAACCGACCAGGCGGGCATAGCCATAGACAACCATCTGGCGGATATCTTTGGAGCGCGTGATCATGGTGCGCAGGGTGCCGCCCTGTTTGCCAAACTCGCGACCCTTTGCTGCCAGATCGACAATCAGCGGGTCCTTGGGCAGGCGCTCTTGAACGGGAGGAAGATTGCCCGCTTCTACTTCCGCGTTCCAGAACGCGCTTTCCTGCGGCGTCGGGATCGTCTCGGCCGTGGCGGGCAGCATCCCGATGAGCGCCAACGAAGCGGCCAGGATCAGGGGGCGAGTGGTCTTAAACATGGCAACGTACCTTATGGCCCGGTTCCAATTCCACCAATGAGGGTATCACGGTGTCCGAGAAACGAAAGGCTTCATCCCAACTGTCCGGCGCGCCGGCGCCCAAGGAAACCACTTGCAGGTCGATCGGGCGATTGATGTCGGGTTCGGGTTGAGCGGCAATCAGCGCTTTGGTGTAGGGGTGGCGCGGATTGTAGAAAAGAGTTTCGGGTGGTGCTTGCTCGACGATCAGGCCTCGACGCATCACGGCAACTTCGTCGGCGATCCGTGCAACAACGGCCAGATCGTGCGAGATGAACAGATAGGACAGATTCAGGCTGTCCTGTAGATTTTCCAACAGGGTCAGAATCTGCCCCTGTACCGATACATCCAGCGCCGAGGTGGGTTCGTCACACACGATGAGCTGCGGGTCGAGCATCATGGCGCGTGCTATCGACAGACGTTGCCGCTGCCCCCCCGAAAAGGCGTGTGGATAGCGTTTCAGCATGTCGGCTGTCAGGCCGACGCGCTGCAACATCTCGGCGGCCTTGTCGCGCTGCTCGGCGGTTGTTCCGATGCGGTGAATTTCCAGCGGCTCAGTCATCGCGTCCTGAATGCGCATCCGCGGGCTGAGCGAGCTGTAGGGATCCTGAAACACCATCTGCGCATTGCGCTGAAACGCCGTGCGCTGGGCGCGGGTCATGTTGTGCACCGTGACGGGATCGGCATTCGGCGCGGTGCGAAACAGGACTTCTCCGCCGGGATCGGGCAGTTCCGCACCCAACGCGATCCGAGCGGCTGTCGTTTTACCTGATCCGCTTTCACCGACAATGGCCAGCGTCTTGCCACGTGCAAGATTCAGATCGACCCCTTTGCACGCATAGATTTCCTTGTCGGCCTGCCACCCTTTGCTGGACCGCATCGTGTAGGTCTTTGAGACGCCCTTCATCTGAAGGATCAGATCGTCGCCCGGCATCGGTATGCCCACAGCAGCCTGATCTGGAATTTCCGGCGCAGCATCAAACAGTTGTTTGGTATATGGATGCGCCGGGGAGGTCAGGATTGGTGCGGCCGGGCCAGCCTCCATGATGCGGCCCTTGTGCATGACCACAACCTGTTCGGCCATGTTGGCAACCACGCCCAGATCATGGGTCACCAGAATAAGCGCCATGCCAGTCTCGCGCTGCAATTCCTTGATCAGCCCCAGAACCTGAGCCTGAGTGGTCACATCCAGCGCGGTGGTTGGCTCGTCTGCGATCAGCAACTCGGGTTTGGATACCATGGCCATCGCAATCATGGCGCGTTGGCGCATTCCGCCCGACAGCTCGAACGGGTAGGAGTCATAGGCGCGCTGCGGATCTGGAAAGCCCACGCGCTCGAACTGCGTCAGGACCTTTTTTCGCGCTTCAGACTCGGAAAGCCCACGATGCAGCCACAGGACTTCACTGACCTGATTACCAATCTTGTGCAGAGGTGACAGTGATCGCATTGGTTCCTGAAAGATCATCGAAACGCGATTGCCACGAATGCCGCGCATTTCCCGTTCGGTGACCGCTGTCAGGTTACATGTGCCCTTGGAATCATTCAAAGTTATCGTGCCGCTGCGTATCTGGGCCGATCGCGGCAGAATCCGCAAGACGGCCCGGCACGTGATGGTTTTTCCCGATCCCGATTCACCGACCAGCGCCAAGGTTTCCCCTGGTTTGACATCAAAGTTCACATCCGCGACCACGGAACTTCCCGCACCAAAGCCGATGCTGAGGTCTCTGACGCACAACAACGCGCTCATGCAGGCTTTCCAACCGTTTGGCCGCTTGGTGACATCGGTCGTTTCAACTCCCCGTGATTTTTTCGCCAGTGTCGCGCGGTTCCGCCTGTCTAGTCAAACCCGTTCTTGGGCTGAAATGTCGCGAAAATGTGAAACTTTGGGCTTCGTCGCTACACAAAGTCTTGAGAATTTGTCATCTAAGGCGGCGTCGGGGGCATCTATGCTTTCGATTGGTATCAAGGAGATATTTACCGGTGTCCAAGAATCAAAGCCGTCTGGACTTGTTTATCGATCGAATGGTGTCACAGCGCGCCTGTCTGGATCACGCGATTGCGCAAACGGCAGGCATGGCAGGTCCGGTGTTTGAACTGGGTCTGGGCAATGGGCGCACCTATCATCATCTTGTGCAGCATATCGATGGACGCCCTGTCTTTGTGTTCGAACGCGCGGTGGCTTCGCACCCCGATTCAACCCCGCCCGAGGATAGGGTGATCTTGGGAGATGTGCGCGAGACGCTGCCAGCGGCGGTCGACAGGTTTGGACCGACAGCAAGCCTGATCCATGCAGATCTTGGGGGGCATAATCGCGAAAAGAACGACATCTTTGCGCGGCTTGTTTCCCCGTTGATCGAGCCCTTGCTGGCATCGGGTGGATTAATGGTATCAAGCGACCGGATGTATTTCGAGCGGCTGGAGGAAATGCCGTTGCCCGAGGGTGCCGTCGAAGGGCGCTGTTTCATCTATCGGCGCTGACCAGAGAGAAGGGGCCTGCATGATATTCTACGATTGCTCTACGGCCCCAAACCCGCGCCGTGCTCGCATGTTCATCGCGGAAAAAGGGTTGGACATCGAAACGCACGAAATCTCGATTGCTAAGGGCGCGCAGTTGAGCGCTGAGTTTCGTACAGTGAACCCCCGGGCCACAATCCCGGTTCTGGTAACGGATGAAGGCGCAGTCCTGACCGAAAATCTTGGCATCGCCGCGTATCTTGAAGCGCGTTTCCCCGAGCCGTCCTTAATGGGCCGTAACGCTGATGAAAAAGGGTTGGTCTTGATGTGGAACGCAATTGCCGAGCAGCAGGGCGGTGCGCCCATCGCTGAGGCTTTGCGCAACAGCCACCCGGCGTTCAAAGACCGTGCTATTCCCGGCCCTGTTAACCATGCGCAGATCCCTGAGCTGGCGTTACGTGGGCGCGAGCGGGTTGCGTCGTTTTTCGAGCTGCTGGAGGCGCGGCTGATGCAAAGCGCGTATGTCGCTAGCGATGTATTCACTCTGGCGGATATATCCACTTTTGTTTTTGTCGATTTCGCGCGCGTCATAAAGATGCGGATACCGGACGGCAATACGAACACGCAGGTCTGGTTTGAAAGCGTGAAAGCCCGCCCAAGCGCGCAGCTTTAGGTTTGCAAAGCAATAGGTAGAGTTCTCTCATTCCGCACTGTACAGAAATGTCTAGACAGAACTGAACAGTGCTACTAGCGTCTTCCAAGATTCTGTTCAGGGAGGTCGGGATGAAATCCCAATATCGCGTAGTGGTCATTGGAGGGGGCGTCGTTGGTGCCTCGGTTCTGTATCATCTGGCCAAATTCGGCTGGTCGGATGTGGTCATGCTGGAAAGGCGGCGGCTGGCTTCGGGATCGTCTTGGCACGCGGCGGGCGGCATCCATGCCCTGAACGCGGATCCAAATATGGCCTCGTTGCAGGCCTACACAATCGACCTGCTGAGTGAGATCGAAAAAGAATCGGGCCAGAATATCGGTTTGCATATGACCGGTGGCCTGACTTTGGCCGGTACGCCTGAACGCTGGGAGTGGTTGCAGGCCAATTACCGCATCTTCCAGTCCATCGGTATTGACGACTGCGAGTTGCTGACCCCGCAAGAGGCACAGAGACGCTGCCCGATCATGTCAACCGACGGTGTTTTGGGCGCGATGTGGGCGGATCGCGAGGGGTATATCGATACAACAGGTACTGTTCAGGCTTATGCTACTGCGGCCAGGAAACGTGGTGCCGAATATTATGAGGAAACCAAGGTCGAGGAATTGATCCAGACGGCGGATGGCTGGCAGGTGGTGACCGATAAGGGCACGATCACCTGTGAACATGTGGTCAACGCGGCCGGGCTCTGGGCCAAGCAGGTTGGGCGCATGGCAGGGGTAGAGCTGCCAGTCTCACCGTTGAAGCACCACTATCTGATCACGGACACGGTGCCCGAAGTGGCGCAGGCGGACTTCGAGATGCCGATGACCGTGGACCTCGAAGGATTCACCTATATGCGGCAGGACCAGAAGGGCGTTCTGGTGGGGATCTACGAGGTCGATCACGAACACTGGGCGATGGATGGCGCGCCGTGGAACTATGGCGAGGAACTGTTTCAGGAACAGCTTGACCGGATCGAGAACGAGCTGACATTGGGCTTTGAGCGGTATCCGTCGATCCAGAACGTGGGCATCAAGACATGGGTCAATGGTGCGTTCACGTTCTCGCCGGATGGTAACCCGCTGGTTGGTCCGGTTCCGGGTAAACGAGGGTATTGGACGGCCTGTGCGGTCATGGCAGGGTTCCTGCAAGGTGGTGGCGTTGGGAAAACACTGGCCGAATGGATGATCCATGGCGAGCCCGAAGCCGATGCCTGGCCGATGGATGTGGCGCGCTATGGGGAATTCGCACAGAACAAGCGGTATATCCGTGAAACCACTGGCCAGTTCTATTCGCGCCGCTTCGTGATGACCTACCCGAACGAACAATTGCCTGCGGGTCGCCCGTTAAAGATGGCTCCGGCGCATGACGCGATGACTGAGGCCGGATGCAAATGGGGCGTCAGCTGGGATCTGGAGGTGCCGCTGTATTTCGCACCCAAAGGGTTCGAGGAAACGCCGACGCTCAAACGTTCGAACGCGCACGACATCGTGGCGGCTGAATGCAGAACCATCCGTGAGGGCGTGGGCCTGATGGATATCACGGGCTTTTCCCGCTTTGAGGTTTCCGGTCCCAATGCCAAAGCGTGGCTGGATAACGTTATGGCTTCGAAACTGCCCGCGCCGGGTCGTGCCAAACTGGCGCCGATGCTGGGCGAAGACGGGCGGCTCAAAGGCGATCTGACCGTGTTGAACTGGGGCGATGGCACCTGGTGGATCATGGGCAGCTATTACCTGCGCGCCTGGCATATGCGATGGTTCAACGATCATATGATGGATGGGGTCACCGTCCGCGACCTGGGAGAGGAGTATTGCGGGTTTGCCGTGGTCGGACCGAAATCGCAGGCGGTGGTCGAGAAACTGGCCGAACAGGATATCTCAAACCTGAAATTCATGGGCTGCGGTGATTTCGACATCGGCCTGGTCCGTGCCCGCGTGGCCCGCATGTCGGTGACCGGCGAAAAAGGGTATGAAATCAACTGTCGCTATGGCGATCACATCAAGCTGCGCCGCATTTTACTGGAAGAGGGTTCAGAAGAGGGAATCCGCGAGTGCGGTTTCAATGCGATGCTGTCAACGCGGCTTGAGAAAAGCTTTGGCATCTGGTCGGCAGAGTTCACGCAGGCTTACACACCCGGCATGACCGGCATGGATCGCTGGATCGACTGGGACAAGGAGTTCATCGGCAAGAAGGCCGCTTTGGCCGAACGGGATGGCAATGGCCCGGCGCAGTTACAGGTAACACTGGAAATCGATGCGTTGGACGCCGATGCCAGCGGGTATGAGCCGGTCTGGGCCAATGGCGAACGCGTGGGTTTTGTGACTTCAGGCGGTTATGGGCACCACATCGGCAAGTCGTTGGCGATGGCCTTGATTGACCGTGACAAGGTGGACCCGGGTACGGAACTGTCTGTCCATGTGGTGGGTGTGGAATGTCCAGCGCGGGTAATTGCACCGTCGCCCTACGACCCTCAGGGCAAAGCGATGCGGGGCTGATCATGACGGCTCCGGACCGACGACGCCGAAGGCGAGGAGGCGAGGCTGCCCCGCAGCCCAGCCGCGACGTGAACTATCGCCAGCTCAGGAACCCTTTCCCTTTGATGGAGGTGTTCCCGGCTGACCAGATCGCGAACATGCACGAGACAGCGTTGCGTACGCTCGAGGAGTTGGGTGTAAAGACCTTGCTTCCCGAGGCACGCAAGCTGTTCAAGCAGGGTGGTGCGCGCGTGGATGAAGACAGTGAAATGGTCTTTATCGGGCGCGAGATGGTTGAGGCTGCTGTTTCCTCGGCCCCCAAATCTATCGCTTGTCGCGCCGGTTCACGGCATCGGGATTTTACTCTGGAACTGGGATCGCTGGTTTTTCAACCGGGGGCAGGCGCACCGAACGCAACCGATCTGGAACGTGGCCGTCGCCCGGCGACAGGTCAGGATTATCTGGAGTTTCTGAAGCTCACCCATCATTTCGATGTGTTCCAGATGATCTCGCCTCAGGTTGAACCGCAGGATGTACCGACGCATTTGCGCCACTACTTCACGACACAGGCACAGATGGAACTGACCGACAAGTTCCCGTTCTTCTTCTCGCGCGGTACGCCGCAGGTCATGGATTGCTTTGAGATGCTGTCCACGGCGCGAGGTCTGTCGGATGATGAGTTCCGGGGCAACGCGCATTGTTACACGATCATCAACACAAACAGCCCGCGCACGTTGGACATTCCCATGGCGCAAGGCCTGATCGACTTCGCGCGCCACGGTCAGATGTCGATCATCACACCGTTCACCCTGATGGGGGCGATGGCGCCGATCACCGTGGCCGGGGCAATCACCCTGTCCCATGCCGAGACGCTGGCCGCGCTGACCTTGGCGCAGCTGGCCAGACCGGGCGCTCCGGTGTGTTACGGCACGTTCACCAGCAATGTGGACATGAAATCCGGTGCACCTGCATTCGGGACGCCCTCGCATTTTCAGGCATCACTGGCCGCAGGCCAACTGGCGCGTCACCTTGGCCTGCCCTGGCGGTCGGCGGCAGGGTCAGCGTCAAACAGCAACGACGTGCAAGCGGCGAATGAGAACCAGTTTGGCCTTTGGGGTTGCCTGATGGCCGGGGCGACTGTGGTCATTCATTCCGCGGGCTGGCTGGAAGGAGGGTTGACCGTATCCTTCGAAAAGCTGGTCTGCGATGCCGAGGTGCTGAACATGGTGGCCGAGCTTTGCGCGGGCGCGCAGGCGGGGCCCGCCGAGATTGGCTTTGATACCGCTTTAAGTGAGGTCGCGCCCGGCGGCCATTTCTTTGCCTGCCCCCAGACGATGGAGCGCTACACCACCGAGTTCTATCAACCGCATGTCCATGACTACGCCAACTTCGGCACATGGACCGAGCGCGGTTCAACAGATGCCAACCAACGTGCAACGGGGGTTTGGCAGGGTATCCTGAACGATTTCAAGGCCCCTGCCATAGACAATGATCGTTTTGGTGCCTTGCAGGACTTTATCGCACGTCGCACCGCAGAGGGCGGGGCGCCACCGGAGAGTTGAATGAACAACAAACCCATCCTTCACCGCGATGATCCCGAGGCCGAGCCCCTGATCGGCAATATCAAGGTCACCCGAGACGATTGGCTGAACGTAGCGATGGACGTGCTGATTTCGGACGGGGTGGACCAGATCAAGGTTCTTAACCTGGCCGAGCGGATGGCCGTGTCACGTTCATCCTTCTACTGGTACTTCAAGTCCAGACAGGAACTTTTGGATGCACTGCTGGCGCGGTGGCAGGCGACCAATACGGTTGCGCTTGTAAAACAGGCAGAAGCGCCGGCCGAAACGATAACGGGCGCGGTCTGCAATGTGCATCGTTGTGTCGTCAACACGGACTTGTTTGACACCGCATTGGATTTTGCCGTGCGCGACTGGGCGCGTAAATCGGGCAAAGTACGCCGTGCGCTGGACCAGTCAGACACACGGCGGCTTGAAGCTTTGCACGCGATGTTCGCCAGATACGGCTATTCCGAGATCGAGTCCGAAACACGTGCGCGCGTGCTGTATTACATGCAGATCGGATATGATCTGGCACAATTGAACGAACCCTTCGAGACGCGGATCTCGATGGTGCCGCATTACCTATACGCCTTTACGGGCGTTGAACCGAAACCCGAAGAAGTTGAAGAATTCAGCGCATATTCCCGGCGCTACTGGAAAGGAGACCCGACATGAGTCAACCAGACGCAATCATCATTGGCACAGGTGTGATCGGCGCGGCCATCGCGTTCGAAATGTCCAAGGCGGGCTGGAAAACCCTGTCTCTGGATCGCAACGCACAGGTTGGGCACGGTTCAACCGCCGGGTCCTGCGCGATCATCCGGATGCATTATTCCACCTTCGACGGAACGGCGTTTGCCTGGGAAGGCTATCATTACTGGCGCGACTGGGCTGACTATCTTGGACTGCCAGAGGGGGCCAATCTGGCTCAGTTCAGGGAAACCGGCTGCCTGGTCATGAAGACCGAGGCGAACGGGATGCTGGAAAAGCACATGCGCAATTCATCAGAACTGGATTGCCCGTTCGAAGAATGGTCGGGGGAAAAAGTGGTTGAACGCCTGCCGGTTTATTCGTTGGACAGCTTTGCCCCGGCGCGCCGCATGGATGACCCGGAATTCGGCCAGCCCAACGGGCGAAAGATGACGGGTGGAGTGTACTGGCCGCAGGCGGGATATGTCACCGACCCGGCCTTGTCGGCGCAAAACCTGATGGATGCTGCCAAACAGCACGGGGCCGAGGTCCGCACCAGTGCCGAAGTTATCGAGATCCTGACCGAAGATGGTCGCGTTTCCGGAGTCAAGCTGGCCTCGGGCGAAGAAATCCGCGCAAGGGTTGTCGTGAACGTGGCCGGGCCGGGCTCGGCTATCATCAATGGGATGGCAGGCGTTCTGGGCGACATGACCATCAAAACCCGCCCCCTGCGGCAAGAGGTCGTGCATGTCCCTGCCCCGGAGGGGTTCGACTTTGAAAACGACGGAACCATCGTCTCGGACAGCGACATCGCCTGCTATTGCCGCCCGGAACACGGCAATCACATCCTTGTGGGATCTGAGGACCCGGAATGCGATCCGCATCAATGGTGCGAGGATGATGTCACCTATAACCGAGAGTTCACGGACCAATGGACCACACAGGCCATGCGATACGCGCAGCGTGTACCCAGCCTTGGTATTCCATCAAAAACGCGGGGCGTGGTTGACCTTTACGATGCCTCTACTGACTGGATTCCGATCTATGACAAATCCAGCTTGCCGGGGTTTTACATGGCCTGCGGGTCCAGCGGGAACCAGTATAAGAATGCACCGATTGCGGGTAAAATGATGGCGGCACTGATCGCGTATTGCGAAGGCGGAGCGGACCACGACGCGGAACCACTGCAATTTGAACTGCCTTATATCAAACGGATCATCGACGTGGGCTTTTACTCACGCAAGCGCCCGATCAATGAGGAAAGCAGCTTTTCGGTTCTGGGCTAGTCGGTTTTTTGCAACAATCAAAGTCGAGCGGGGCAGGTTTACAGCTTACCTCGCTATGACCGACCGAAGGATCGGCGCATAGCTTCCAGGCTGCGAAACGGACAGTATACCCTGATGTTAGTTACGTTGCCGCGAAGGTGACCCAGGCCCAGACCATCGCCACATAGGTCAGGTTGTGCAGGCACTGATCCAGCCCAGCCGCACGCCAGAATGCGGCCTGCGTGGGCTCAAGTTGTTTCTTGTCTGAATAGCTGGCTTTCACGAAATCGATATTGAAGTGAATAACCCATTCAAGCAATTCGACAATCAGGATAAACAAAAGCGGCGCGCCGAAAGCGGCAAACACGATGACAGAGCCCGCAACATGAACTGCTGCGTGCTGCGCGCGTCCCAAGTGAAAATACTCGCCTCTGCCAGAGAGCATCTTCGGTGTCTGGAGGTAGTAGTCAGCGAACATATGCTTAATCTGTAAAAGGCAAAGCATAAGTAGCACTGCGCCAATACTGGCAGTCAAAAGAACCCTCCCGATATCGTTCAAAACCGACTTTAGGCAATAACACGGCCATGCGTAAATGAACTAGTTCACATAAGATAAAGAAAATTCTCAGGAGGGAAAAAATTTGCATAACGTGTCAGTATGGCAGTAAATTCAAACTGTTGAATTTGGGCGCACGGCGTCCGGGCCGTGTTATCGGCCAGCAGTAGGGGCAGGTTCCATAGAACGCACGATTTTCCGCTTTATCTGGAAATACTCCAAACGTGATCAGCTGATCCTGCTGGCTGTGACGGCGACGTTGTTTCCGTTGCTCTATCTTACGCTGGAGTTGCCCAAGCGTATCATCAACGACGCAATCGGTTCGACAACGGCCGAAGTGGATGTCTGGGGTTATACGCTTTCACAGACGAATTTCCTGATTATTTTGTGTTTTGCTTTCCTGGCTGCCGTGCTGGCGCACGGGCTGATGAAAATGCGCATCAACACCATGAAGGGTGTGCTGAGCGAACGCATGCTGCGACGGTTTCGGTATCAGCTGGTCAGCCGCGCGCTTCTTTTTCCGCAACCTTATTTCGAACGGGTCAGCCAAGGCGAAATGGTCTCGATGATCACGGCTGAAAGCGAACCAATGGGGGGGCTGATGGGCGATGCGATCAGCCAGCCGGTTCTGCAAGCCGGTCAGATGATCACCATCCTTTCTTTCCTGTTCTTGCAAAGCTTTTGGTTCGGGCTGGCCGCTGTCGCCCTGATCCCGGTACAGGCCTGGTTAATCCCCAAATTACAACGTCAGATCAACCTGTTGAACAAGAAACGCATTCAGGAAGTACGGGCGTTGGCTGCCCAGATCGGCGAAAACGCGGCAGGGGCGTCAACCCTACGCAGCAATGGCGGTTGGCGCTATCGCAGGGCTATGGTTTCCGATCAATTGGGGCGGCTTTTCACGATCCGCTTTGAGATTTACCAGAAGAAGTTCTTTATGAAGTTCATAAACAACTTCATCTCGCAGCTGACACCATTCATGTTCTACCTGATTGGTGGCCTTCTGGTGTTGCAGGGTTCGGTTTCGCTGGGGGCATTGGTTGCCGCGCTAGCGGCGTACAAGGATCTGAGCTCACCCTGGAAAGAGCTGTTGACCTATTACAACCAAACCCAGGACATGTCGTTGCGCTGGGAAATCGTCGTTGACCGTTTCGATCCGGCCGGATTGAAGGATGAAGTGCTGTTCGAGGGCGAACCAGCAGAGCGCCCCCACCTGAGCGGCGATATCGTGTTGAATCACGTTTCAGTTCGCGACATGGACGGAAATCAGGTGCTGGATGATCTGAATCTTACTTTTCCCGGTGGCAAGACGATTGGTATCGCCGCACCCAGTGAAGAGGATCGGCGCGCCATGGGTGAGCTGCTGACCCGCGAGATTTTGCCCGCTGCCGGCACGGTTCAGGTTGGGGATCTGAACCTGGCAGATCTGCATCAGGGCGTTGTGGCCGCGCGTATCGGGTACGCAACGTCCCGCCCGGTTATGTTTCAGGGAACGTTGGGTGACAACGTGATGATGCCGATGCGATTCAAACCCTTGGCTGAATCCTCAGACGACCCTGATTTTGCCGAGACTTTGCGGGCTGGAAACAGCATGGATCCGTTCAGGGTGGAATGGCTTGACCCGGCGCTGGCCGGGTTTGAAGACGCGACGGCGTTGCGAGACTGGTGGTTGCAGCTGATTGATGGAATGGGGTCTGGTGCAGCTTTGTTTCGGCGCGGTGCCGAACAAAGCTTTGTTGCGACCGAACACTGCGAACTGGCAAGGAAACTGGTCGAGCTGCGCCCGCTTGTGCGGAAGGCGGTCCATGACGCGGGTCTTGAGCAGCAGGCGCTGATATTCGACCGGAATGCTTACAACCCGGCGCTGCCTGTTGCCGAGAACCTGCTTTTTGCGACGCCCCGCGTGCCGGTGACGCAGGCGTTGCTTGCCCGGCAGAAGGTTTTCCTCATGCAGTTGCGAGAGCTGGGGCTGGATGAGACGCTGATCGCCCTGACCCGTGACGTGATCGAGATGCTGCGACAGATCTTCGGGTTCGACGGAACCGACCATCCGTTGTTCCGCAAGCTGGGTCTTGATGCAAAGACTTATGAGGCAGCTGTGGAGCTGGTTGAACAGACCCGCAAAGAGGGAACATCAGGGCTGGATGACGAACAGCTGGCCAGTATGTTGGCCGTGCCTTTCGTCGTCTCGGCTGAGCAGATTGGCCCGGCTTTCACGGATGAGCTGAAAGACCGCATTCTGGAACTGAGGCAGAGTCATTCGGATAAGCTGTTGGAAAGCCTCAAGGACGCATTTGTTCCGCTGGATCCGGAAGATTTCGCGCCTGGATTGACGGTCATGGAAAACGCGCTGTTCGGCAAGGTCAGCCAGATAGGCGGCGCGCGATCGGATGAGGCCCGCAAGGTCATTGTCGACGTGTTGGAGGAGAACGGCGCGCGTCCTTTGGTGGTCGAGCTGATTTATGACATTCCGGTTGCTTTGGGTGGGCAGAGCCTTCCGGCGGTTTTTGCCGAACCGCTGGCGTTTACCCGCGCGACAATCAAGAAGCCAGATATCCTGATCCTGGAGCAGGCATTGGCCAGTTACGACATGAAAACGCAGGTATCGGTTTACAAGAAGCTGCGCGAGTTGCTGCCGGATGCCACGGTGTTCTACCTCAATGACCAGTTCGAAAACCCGGACGTATTCGACATGTTCGTGGAAATCCGGCAAGGTCGTGTCGTCTCGGATGGAGGACCGGTAGACGTGGGAAAAGACAGCGCATCTTCAGCAGATCTGGCGCGGAAACTGCGCGCGCTGGAGCAGACCCCCTTGTTTTCAGGTCTGGACCGGAGGCAATTGCGCCTTCTGGCTTTTGGGGCGCAATGGTTCGATGCCAAGCCTGGGCAGGTGGTGTTCCTGAAAGATGATCAGCCCACCGATGGCGCTTATGTAGTGCTGGAGGGAGAGGCAGGCCTGTACCTGCCACAGGAAGATGGACCCGATCAGTTGATCACCACCGTGGGGCCGGGCGCATTGGTGGGTGAACTTGGTCTGATCCGCAAAGAACCACGCGCGCTGAGCATGGTGGCCGAAACACAACTATCCTGCCTTAGGATCGGTGAGGAAGAATTCCTGGCCGTTGTGGAAAACGATGCGGCAACCGCGTTCAAGCTGATGCAGGTGATCGCCGGTTACGTGTCCAATTAGGCGTGATCAGCTGGCAGGCTCGCAAAACAGCTCGTACAGCAGACCGATCATCTGCGCTGCATTTCCATCGCTTAGCGAATAATAGATCGTTTTGCCATCTCTTCGGGTGGTGACAAATCCTTCCTCCCGCAGACGGGCCAACATTTGGCTGACGGCGGCTTGTCGTAATTGCAGCAAATCCTCAAGCTGGCCTACCGATTTCTCGCCATTCCCAAGGTGGCACAGGATCATCAGGCGCCCTTCATGCGCCAGTGTCTTGAGAAATGCAGCCGCGCGGGCTGCATTTTCTTTCATTTCTGATGGTGTGTCCGAGGTGTGTGCCTGAGGTTCGGTTTCTAGGAGTGTCACGTTTTGACCGTTGTGCCGTTAATCTTGGGTCAATATGCCTCAAACCCGTCTGCGTTGTCACCCCTCGGTTGCAGGGGCACCGCCCTGAAAAGCATTGCCATTAACGTAATCGCAGGGCTCTTCCTGCATCTGCAAGTGCAAGCCGCGACCTTCATACGGGTGCGCGCGGGCCAGGTCTTCGTCGACATCGATCCCAAGTCCCGGCGCTGTCGGAGCGATCACGAAGCCGTCCTCTATCTGAATGGAACCTTTGATCAGCTGGTTGTGGAACGGTGTTTCAATGGTTTCCAGCAACAGCAGGTTCGGGATCGACGCGGCCAGGTGGATATTGGCGGCCCATTCGACCGGTCCAGCATAAAGATGTGGCGCCATCTGAGCATTGAATATCTCTGCTATAGCGGCGACTTTCTTCATCTCCCAGATTCCTCCGGCTCGCCCCAACGCCGGTTGTAGGATTTCCGCAGCCCCGGCGCGCAGAACGGCTCCAAACTCGGCCTTGGTTGTCATGCGCTCTCCGGTGGCGATGGGGATACGGACGTTGCGGGCGACACGGGCCATGTCTTCGATCATATCAGGTGGCGTGGGTTCTTCGAACCATAGGGGCTGATATGGTTCCAGCGCCTGCCCCAGCCTAATGGCACCGGCCGTGTTGAACTGCCCGTGTGTGCCAAACAGCAGGTCGGCCTTGTCCCCTACGGCTTCGCGAATTGCCTTACAAAAGGCGACGGACATGGAAATGTCACTCATCGCGGGCATGTGGCCGCCATGGATTGTATAAGGGCCCGCCGGGTCGAATTTTACAGCGGTATAGCCGCGTCGCACCATTTCAGCGGCTGTTTCACCCGCTTGTTCGGGAGAGGTCCAGAAGTCGGTCAGATTGTGATGCGGCAAAGGGTAGAGGTAAGTGTAGGAGCGAATTCGCTCGTTCACCTTGCCGCCCAACAGGGCGTAAACCGGGCGGTCGCGATCCTTGCCCAGAATATCCCAACAGGCGATCTCCAACCCCGAGAATGCGCCCATCACCGTCAGGTCGGGGCGCTGCGTGAAGCCGCTGGAATAGGCACGGCGGAACATAAGCTCGATGTTTTCGGGGTTCTCGCCCAGCATGTGCCGTTCGAACACATCCCGGATGACGTGGCGCATCGCCTCGGGTCCGACGGACGAGGCATAGCATTCGCCCCAACCGGTTATGCCGGTGTCTGTCGTCAGTTTGACCAATATCCAGTATCGCCCCCCCCAACCCGGAGCGGGTGGGGCGGTGACGATGATGTCGAGATCCTGCAGTTTCATCTCAGTTCCTCCGAGCCGGGAGATCAGGTTCTGTCGAACAGGATCACGTTGCGCTTGGCAGATCCGGTTTTGGTATCGGCAATGGCCTCGTTGATCTGATCCAGCGACCAGCGGCCCGAGATCAGCTCGTCCAGTTTCAACCGACCCTGCTCGTAAAGGTCGATCATCCAGGGGATGTCCCGCTGAATAACCACATCACCCATTTTCGAGCCGACAACACCCTGGCCGAGGGCTGCCAGAACAACCGGTTCATAGCTGGCCATGCCGCCCGAATGCGGCATTCCGATCATGATGGCCTTACCGCCGCGGCCAAGATAACGCGGGGCCTGATCATAGGCGGCGATTGCGCCGACCGTAATCAGAACCGCATCGGCACCGCGTCCGCCAAGGGCTTTGAACGCTGCCTTCCAGGGTTCTTTCAGGCTGGCCAGCACGCCATGGGTCGCGCCGAACTCCTTCGCGATTTCCAGCTTTTCTTCAGTCATGTCGACGGCCACGATCCGTCGTGCTCCTGCGATCCGTGCGCCCTGAATGGCGTTCAGGCCAACACCACCCGCACCGATGACAACGACATCCTGACCCGGACGCAAATTGGCGGCGTTTACAGCAGCGCCGACCCCGGTGATCACCCCGCAAGACAGAAGGCTGGCCAGGTCTTTGGGCAGGCTTTCGGGTATCCTGACGATCTGCCGATGGCTCACCACAACTTTTTCGGCAAACGCGCCGCAGGCCATGGCCTGTTCCAGCGGATCGCCGTCAGCCGTTTTTAGCGGGCCTTTGACGGTGTCGTAAGGTGTTTCGCAATTTGTCGGGTGCCCTCCGGCACAGGTGGGGCAGGACCCGCACGCGCGGATCAGCGTCACAACTACAGGTTCGCCAATCCTGAAGTCCCCGGCGGCCTCTCCAACTGCGGAGATCACACCTGCGGCTTCGTGTCCGTAAACGGCGGGCAGGAACCCTCCCCAGGCACCTTCGGCATAGGATATATCTGAATGGCAGATGGCCACTGCATCCAGCGTCACTTCGACTTCGCCCGTGCCGGGGGGCGCCAGCTGAACCTCTTCGATAACCAGGGGTTCGCCGAATGCCCGGCAGACTGCGGCTTTGATTGTTTGCATGTTTTCCCTCATTCCCGTTGGCCCCACGGTGGCGTGGGAAAGCGTTGATCGCAAGGCGAAAACCGCCATGTAAGTGTCGTTGTTAAGCCACGACAGGCGGGGACCGGCGAAACAAAACGAACCCGGCCAGCATCAGCGCCAGTGCCAGCAGGAAAGGAGCACCCGGCAGGTACAGCGGTGTGTCGGGGCGAATGAATTGCGCAAATACGCTGGTCATGACCAGGGGCGAGATTACCATCGAAAGCGCGTGGAGCGCGGCGAGGACGCCCTGCAACTCCCCTTGCTGCGAATCTGGTGTCGCTTTGGACATCATTGCCTGAAGTGCCGGTGTGGTGATTGCCCCGATTGCGGTGATTGGGATGAACAAAAGCGCAATGAACCCGTTGGTCAGAAAGGCCAGAATTGCGAAACTAAGAATTTCAAAACCCATCCCGTAGATGATGGCACCCCGTTCGCCGCACAATCGGATTGCGGGGCGGATCAGACCGCCCTGCACAACGGCCATGCCGATCCCATAGACGCCCAGTGACAGGCCGATCATCTGAGGGGACCATCCGAACCGCTCGGTGGTGAAAAAGGACCAGATAGCGGGGTAGACGTAGATTGAGACCGAATACAGAAAGTAGACCCACAGCATAGGTCGGATACCGGGCAGTGCAGCAATGGCGCGCAGCGAATTCACCGGGTTGGCGCGGCGCAGGTTGAAGGCGCGCCGGGTCTTGTCGGTCACGGTTTCAGGCATCACGAAGCAGCCGATGGCAAAGATCAGTGCCACCAGACCTGCCGCAGCCCAAAACGGGGCACGGGTTCCATATTCGCTGAGCAACCCGCCGATCACTGGTCCGAGCACAAATCCGACGCCAAAGGCCGCCCCTAACAGGCCAAAGTTTGCGGCCTTGTCCTTGGGATCGGAAATATCCGCCATGAACGCGGCGGCGGTGGAATGCGTGGCTGCAGTAATACCGCCGACAATACGACCGGCCAGCAACAGCCAGATACTGCCCGCCACTGCCATAACCATATAATCAAGCGCCATGACGAACAGCGACAGCAGCAGCACAGTTCTGCGGCCATAGGCGTCGGACAGGTTTCCAAGGATTGGACCAAAGATGAATTGCATCGCCGCAAAAGCGGTACTCAGCACTCCACCCCAGATCGCCGCATTGGCAAGCGAACTGCCCTGCACATCAACAATCAGTTGCGGCATGATCGGCATAACCAGACCAATGCCCATTGCGTCGATCATGACGATGCTGAGGATGAAGAGTGATGGCAGGCGCATGGAACTCGGGCTGGTGATCTGTTCGTGGCACCCTAGGCACAGTCACCGAATGTGGGAAGACAGAGTTTTGCGTGCAGTCCGCCGCATCACTCAAATTTGCTTGCCAATTCGCTCAGCAATCCGGCCAGTTCCTGTGGATGCGAGAAAAACGGAGAATGCGAACTGTCGATGGTTCGCCGCAGGTCCTTCGGGATAAACGCGCACATGTCCGCCTGATATTCCGCGGGGATCGTTCGGTCATCTGTGGTGCGGATATAGGCCTTGGGCACTTCGTTGAAATTCGTGCCGACCGGCAGTGGTGTTTCCTGGGGGCGAATGGCCTGTGGGCACAGGCGCGCATAGGCGTAAGGCAGGATATCGTCAGGGCAATCGTGGTAGAACAGCTTTGGGATGGCATCTACCGACACGGTGTAAGACAGCCCGTCAGACGATTTGTCAATCGCGTGGGCAATTGTCTGCTGCGGGCCGCGTCTGCGCATTTCTGCCAGCGAAAAGCCATCGTGAGGCACGTAGGCGCACAGAAAGATCAGGGCGCGCATGGCGTCCGGTCGAGCTTCGGCGGCGGCGCTGATCGGATACCCGCCCCACGAGTGACCCACGACAATCGTATCGGGCGTACAGGCGTTCAGAACGGCATCGCGGCAATTTTCCAGCGTCACCTCGGACACCGGCGTTGGATCTGCACCATGGCTGGGCAAGTCGATGGCCCGGGCCGAATGTCCCAAAGCTTCCAGCGCGGGGATCAGGTCGCGCCAGCACCAGGCTCCGTGGCAGGAGCCGTGGACCAACAGGAAAGACGCCATCGCTGTTCTCCTTCAGATATGCCCGATATCGGTCAGAAACCGGGTCAGGATTGCTGCGTATTCTGCGGGTTTCTCGACGAAGGGCAAATGGCCAGCTCTGCGGATCAGTTCGAACCGCGATCCGGGGATGAGGTCGACAGTTTCGCGCACCAGATCGGGCGGGGTCGAGCCGTCCTCGCTTCCGGCGATGCCAAGCGTGGGAAGGCGCAGGCCGCTTGTGGGTGTATAGAAGTCGGTCCCGGCGACGGCAGCGCAACAGCCCAGATATCCGTCAAGCGGTTGGCTGATCATCATATCGCGCCATGGCAGGTGGTTTTGCGCTGCGCGGAAATCACGGGAAAACCAGCGTTCCATCGTGGCGTCTGCCACCGCTTCAATCCCGCCGCGACGCACAGCGTCGATCCGATCCTGCCAGACTGCGGGAGTGGCGATTTTGGCAGCGGTGTTCGACAGAACCTGCGCACGTATCTGATCCATACGTTTGACGGCCAGCCCCTGTGCGATCATCCCGCCAATGGACAGGCCGACAAAAACGCAGTCGCGAACCTTCAGGTGATCCAGCAGCGACTCGGCATCGCGGATCAGGGCGCCCATAGAATAAGGCGCCGGTGGAACCGAGGATTGCCCATGCCCGCGTTTGTCATACCGGATGATACGCAACCCTTTGGGCAGGTGCAGTAACACGGCGTCCCATATGTGCAGGTTTGTTCCCAATGAGTTGGCAAAAACCAGTGGCGCGCCGTCCGCCGCACCATCGACACGGTAATTCAGTTTCACGTCGCCCAGATCAGCGATCATCATGACTCAGGTCCTTGCAGCCCCGGCGTTCCAGGTGCAACTTGCACAGGTTTGGGGTGCCTGTCAGGTCAGGAATTCCAACGCCCTGGCAAAAACATCCGGATCGACGTTACCACCCGATGTGACTACGATCACGTCGTCGCCCTCAATCTCGTCGCCCCGGAACAGGGCCGAGGCCAATGCGACTGCGCCGCCGGGCTCCAGCACGATCTTGAGGCGCAGGAAAGCAAGTGCCATGGCCCGCAGGGCCTCTTCTTCGGTCACCGAAATACCGGGCCCGCAAAGACGGTTTAGGATGGGAAAGGTGATGTCGCCGGGTTGCGGTGTCAGGATAGCATCGCAAATATTGCCTGATGCCGCGTTGTTGTTCTGAATCCGTCCCGTCGCCAGTGATCGTTTGACGTCATCGAACCCTTCCGGTTCGCACGGGCGTGCCCTTAGGTCGGGGGCGTGTTTTTCCAATGCCAGTGCAATGCCAGAGGTGAGGCCGCCACCGCCGCAACAGACCAGAACATCCGCCTGAGATAACCCAAGTTTCGCGGCCTGTCTGGCGATTTCCAAGCCGGTGGTACCTTGCCCGGCAATCACCTGAGGTTCGTCATATGGCCGGATCAGAGTCAGCCCGCGTTCGGCGGCGATGGTCTCCCCGATCTCTTCACGGCTTTCGTTTGCGCGGTCGTAAAGAACGACCTCACCTCCAAGCGCGCGGGTGTTTTCGATTTTCAGGTGTGGCGCGTCCGACGGCATGACAATGACAGAAGCAATACCGTGTTTCGCCGCCGCCATCGCAACGCCTTGTGCGTGATTGCCCGAAGAATATGCAATCACGCCGCGCTGGCGTGTGTCTTCGTCCAGCGCGGATATGGCAGACCAAGCTCCCCGAAACTTGAAACTGCCCGTATGTTGCAGGCATTCCGGCTTGACCCAAATCCGGCGCCCGGCGATCGCGTCAAGAAATGGCGACGACAGAATTGGTGTCTCGCGGACATGTCCTTTAAGCCGTATGGCCGCGGCTTCGATCATTTCAAATGTGCTCATGCAGCGTTCTTCAATACCTTTTTGATGACATCCAGAGATTGCGGCTCATTCAAGAACGGAACATGCCCGCGATCCGGTACTTCGGCCGAGATCAGACCGGGATGCCGCCGGTGCATCTCAGCCAGTGTTTCTGCGCTCAAAACGTCCGAGTTTGCGCCCCTGATCGCGCCGCATGGAATATTGCGCAGCGCTTCAAAAAACAACCAATAGTCGGGTATAGCACCGCTCGCGGCCTGTTCCAGAAGCGCCTTGCGCAGGGCCGGATCATAGCGCAGCGCCAGCCCGTCCCTTTGTTGTTCGTATTGAATTTCGGCCTGTTTGCGCCAGATCTCCAACGGAACCCTGGGGAACTGCGGCTCCATCACATGTTTCAGGGCGGCAGCAGCTTCGTCATGGGTTTTCGCGGTGGGTTGTGCGCCCACATAGGCCATGATCTTGGCGATGCTTGACGTCTCTATGACGGGCCCCACATCGTTCAGAATCAAACCGGCCAAGCGTTCGGGGTGGCTTGCTGCCAGTGCCATGGCAATCAGCCCGCCCCGCGAGGTGCCCAGAATGACCGCTTTTTCGATGCCCAGAAAATCCAGCAGTTCAATCGCGTCATGGGATTCACGAAAGATGTTGTAGTTCATGAAATCGGGGTCGTAGTCTGAGCGGCCGCGCCCCCTGTAATCCATCGCAATCATGCGCAGCTCAGTGGCATGTGGTGCGAAATACGAAAAATCCCGGCTGTTTCTGGTCAATCCGGCCAGACACAAAAGCGGCGTGCCCGATCCATGGTCTTCGAAATAGATGCGCTTGCCGTCCGAAGTCGTAAAGTCTGACATCAAAGACCAGCCAGCTTGGGAATGGTGGTCAAATCAGACAGAACATGCGCTGGCGTCCACGGCAGCCGGTCCATTGGTTCCCCGATCCGATTGACCCAGGCGGTGACAAAACCATAACCGCTGGCCCCTGCGGCATCCCAACCGTTTGAACTGACGAACAAGACTTCGTCGCGGGCGCAGTCAAACCTGTTCTGAACCAGATCATAGACACGGGAATGGGGCTTGAAGACCCCAACGCTTTCGACCGACAGCACGTCATCCAGCACATCGCCGATCCCGGCGGACTGAACAGCACCGTCCAGCATGGGCGGTGATCCGTTGGACAGGATGGCAGTCTGCATCCCGCCATCCTTGAGGGTTTTCAACATGGCAGGAACTTCGGGATAGGCCTGCAACTCCCAATAAAGATCCAGCAGGCGTTGGCGCAGTTCAGGGTTGCCCTGCAGGCCTGCAGCTTCCAGCGCCCAGTCCAGCCCGTCCTGCGTGACATCCCAGAAGTCCGCATGCGCATCAGCCACTGCACGCAGCCATGTGTATTGCAATTGCTTCAGGCGCCAATGTCCCGCGACCTCGGGCCATTTGTCTTTCAGTGCTTCGAATCCAGGTTCGCTTGCCGCCTGCCGGGCGGCGGCCGCAACATCAAACAGTGTTCCGTAGGCGTCGAACACGCAGGTCGTGACTGCCATATAACCCTCCTTTGATTGCGCGCAGGTTGGCACAACACGGAATGGGGGGGAAGGGCCAAGGGTTTACAACTTTGTGTCAATCTCTAGGGTTGGCCGCTTAACCCCTAAAACGGCCGGAGGCCACTATGACCGAAATCAAGCAAGGCGACACGGTTCGCATCCATTACACAGGGACATTGCTGGATGGCAAAGTCTTTGACAGCTCGGATGGGCGCGATCCGTTGGAGTTCGTGGTTGGATCGGGCCAGATTATTCCCGGTCTGGACAGTGCAATGCCCGGTTTGTCCGCAGGTGACAAGAAACGGGTCGAGATTGCCTGTACCGACGCCTACGGCCCGATCAACCCTGCGATGCGTCAGGAAATCCCCCGTGAGGGTATTCCAGAGGATATTCCGCTGGATCCGGGCACTCAACTGCAGATGCAGACACCGGACGGTCAGGCCGTGCCTGTGACAGTTGTGGACGCCAACGAAGCGACTGTAACCCTGGATGGAAATCATCCGTTGGCCGGACAGGATCTGGTGTTTGAGATTGAAGTCGTCTCGATCAATTGAGACTTAGTTCAGGTTGGAACTCCTGCACGGACTTCAGCCGATCAAAGCTTCAACAGCTGCACGTACCTGTGGCTGGGTGAAAAAGACAAACACCAGCAGCAATGAAGTCAGCGCGAGCAGCAGCACTCTGGCCCGCTGGCTGAGGAAACCGGACTTCTTCCGGCTTTGCACTGACCGTGCGTTGTTTGCAATGATTTGATCTAGCTTGCTCATATCGAAGTCCTGCCGCCCAAAGATGGTGAAATCTTGGCGGCGGCAGGGAAAGATATGGTCACATGAAATCGGGTTGTGGCATGCCCAGAACGTGGAAACCACCGTCAACTCGGATGATTTCACCAGACGTGCAGGCACCCGCATCAGATGTCAGGTAAACTGCGGTCCCGCCAACAGCTTCCAGTGTGGCATTCGAACGCATCGGCGCATTCTGATCACAGAACTTGTATGTCCTGCGCGCTCCGCCAATGGCCGCACCGGCAAGGGTTTTCATCGGCCCAGGTGAGATTGCGTTCACGCGGATACCATCCGGGCCAAGGTCATTGGCCAGATAACGGGTCGCCGATTCCAGCGCAGCCTTGGCAACACCCATGACGTTGTAGTTCGGTACAACCCGGTTTGATCCCTGATAGGTCAGCGTCAGCAGCGAACCCCCTTTGTCCTTCATCATCGGATAGGCGCGGCGCGCCACCTCGATGAAAGAATAGGCCGACACGTCCATCGAGTGTTTGAAGTTCGCCCGCGTGGTATTCAGAAACCGGCCTGTCAGCTCGGACTTATCCGAATACGCAATGGCATGAACAACAAAGTCGATGGTGGGCCAACGCTGAGCCAGCTCACCAAAGGCGCGATCCAGTGACTCGTCGTCGGTCACATCGGCATCCACCATGAAATCACTGCCCAAGCTTTGAGCGAGAGGTTCCAACCGCTTGCCGAACGCTTCGCCCTGATAGGTGAAGGCCAGTTCTGCGCCTGCCTCGTGCATGGCCTTGGCAATGCCCCACGCGATTGAGCGGTCATTGGCCACGCCCATGATCAGGCCGCGTTTACCTTTGAGAAGATCCGACATCACTTTCACCCGTTATACTTAGACAGAATCATGGACCCGTTAGTGCCGCCAAAGCCGAAGCTGTTGGTCATGACACTGTCCAGTCCTGCGTTTTCAACCACTTCAGTTGCAATTTCACCGGGCAAGATGCCTTGGGCGAGTGTGTCGACATTGATCGACGGCGTAATGAAATCATTGTCCAGCATGAGTAAGCAGAAGATCGCCTCAAGCGCTCCTGCCGCGCCTTGCGCGTGGCCAGTCATTGATTTGGTCGAGGAAATCGGCGGTACATTGCCTTCACCGAAGATGCGGCGCACAGCCTCTACTTCGCCCACGTCACCGACAGGGGTCGAGGTTCCATGTGCATTGATATAGCCGACCTTGCGACCTTCGGGCAGTGTGTCCAGCGCCAGCCGCATCGCGCGCTCGCCGCCTTCACCTGAAGGGGCCACCATATCGTGGCCATCCGAGGTGGCAGCATAGCCGGTGACTTCGGCATATATCTTTGCACCGCGGGCCAGAGCGTGCTCCAACTCTTCCAGAACGAGGATGCCGCCGCCACCGGAAATCACAAACCCGTCACGGTTTTCGTCAAACGCGCGCGAGGCTTTCTCGGGCGTGTCATTGTATTTCGACGACATCGCGCCCATCGCATCGAACAGACACGAAAGCGTCCAGTCCAGTTCTTCGCCGCCGCCAGCAAACATGACGTCCTGTTTGCCCAGCATGATCTGTTCGGCCGCGTTGCCGATGCAATGCAGCGAGGTCGAGCAGGCCGAGGTGATCGAATAGTTGATACCCTTGATCTTGAACGCGGTCGCCAGGTTTGCCGAGATTGTCGAGCACATACATTTTGGCACGGCGAACGGCCCTATCCGTTTGGTTGCACCGGTGCTCAGAACCGTCTGATGAGCGGTCAGCATCGCGCTTGTCGACGGGCCGCCGGATCCGGCCACCAAACCTGTACGCGGGTTGACGACCTGGTCCTCGGTCAGACCGGAATCTGCAATGGCCTGAGACATGGCGATATGAGCGTAAGCCGCGCCCGGACCCATGAAGCGCAGGGTGCGTTTGTCTACGTGTTCAGCCACGTCAATCTTGAGCGTTCCCGCGATCTGACTGCGAAACCCGTGTTCTGCCATCTGTTCGCTGGCTTCGATCCCGGATTTACCTGCTTTGAGCGAGGCCAGAACCTCTTGGGCATTATTCCCGATCGAAGACACTACCCCCAGACCGGTGACGACTACTCGACGCATGTGCGCACTCCTTATTTCGGGTCGGTCAGGCTCAGGCCTCGGACAGAACGACCTTCATATCTCTGACATCATAGATCATCTCGCCATCGGCTTCGACGATTCCATCTGCCACACCCATGGTCAGGCGACGTGTCTGAATCGCTTTTTTGAAATCGATTTTATACGTTAGCATCTTGCGGTCGGGACGAACCATACCGGTCAGTTTCACTTCGCCCACGCCAACGGCCATGCCGCGCCCTTGCCATCCACGCCAACCCAGGTTGAAACCGGTCAGCTGCCATAGACCGTCAAGGCCCAGGCAACCCGGCATAATCGGGTTGCCTGGAAAATGGCAGTCAAAGAACCAAAGGTCAGGGGTGATATCGAACTCGGCCAGCACATGGCCTTTGCCGTGCAGGCCACCATCATCCGAGATGTCGGTGATCCGGTGCATCATCAGCATTGGCGGGGCGGGCAATTGTGCATTGCCGGGGCCAAATAATTCGCCGCGGGCGCATTTCAGCAGATCGTCTTTGTCAAAACTGCTCGGGAACTGGGCCATTCTTGCCGCCTCTCCTGCCGTGGGTCCGTTCGTAATATCTGGCCTCGTCTAGCACCCGTTTGCAAGGTCCTGCAAGAGCAGCGGCCACATCATGTTGTGTATACCGCGTTCTTTGCGAATGAATTTCATTTGAAATTGCCAACCATGCGCTCCTATATATAATGGAAGTCACTATGGGTATTGGATCAATGACACCGCAGAGCGGCGATATAGCTACGGGTTGGCTGGTGAACGCTGGCCTGCGTCCGACACGTCAGCGTGTGGCGTTGGCCGAGCTATTGGTGGGCGATGGCCGCCATCGTCACGTTACCGCCGAGAGCCTGTTTGAATCTGCCAAGGCGAATGGTGACGCTGTATCACTGGCGACGGTTTACAATACCCTGCGTGCGTTTTGCGACGCCGGCGTTCTGCAGGAAATCACTGTGGACGGGTCAAAAAGCTATTTCGACACGAACACGCATGATCACCCTCATTTTTATTGGGAAGACGAGGCACGCCTGAGTGATGCGCCATCGGACCAATTGGTGATCCAGCGCCTGCCCGAAGCGCCCGAAGGGGTCGAGATTGCCTCGGTTGACGTTGTCATTCGCCTGCGCAAAAAGTAGCGCCAAGACCACCTTTCAAACTCGCCAATAACAAACGTTCAACCTGATCAATGGTTGCGTCAGCGGGCCCT
Organism: Ruegeria sp. AE3; assembly: GCF_056542225.1. Classification (NCBI taxonomy): domain Bacteria; kingdom Pseudomonadati; phylum Pseudomonadota; class Alphaproteobacteria; order Rhodobacterales; family Roseobacteraceae; genus Ruegeria; species Ruegeria sp. AE3. The sequence continues at coordinate 55,386 of NZ_JBQFZL010000004.1, forward strand.
GTTCCGTGGCGCGCAAGAACAACGGATTCAGTTGCGTCCTGATTGCTGATCGGAACACTGACAAGACGTTTATTGTCATAACTGACCGGGCTGAGCGGGCTGGTATAGCTGATCCCGATCCCTTCGCCATGGGCGGCAAGACTGCGCTGGATCTCAATCGACGCCGCCCTATGCGCGACAGTCGGGTGCAGACCGTTGCGCCGGAAGAGACTGAGGATGTGTTGTGCCGACCAGCCTTCTGTTGACAGGATCAACGGGTGAGCAGCCAAGTCAGCCAGTGAGACCATGCCCGCTGTCGCCAACAGATGATCCGGGGGCATTAGGGCCTTTGGTCGACTGTCGAACAGTTTTGTTCGTGTGAACCCGGCATCCATTGTCAGCTCGTAAGTGATTGCAACATCGATCTGGCCATCAATCAATCTGTTCAACAGCCCTTCGAATGAGGCGGCAAAATAAGTGATAGCGATGTTTGGAAAAGCATCGCGCAAATGGTGCAGGGCGGGTGCCAGCAGGAAGGGCGCGAGGTCTGTAAAACACCCTAGACTTAGACGTGTCGTGCCTGGCGACGGAGTTTCTGATGCCTCGATTTGGGCTGCGTCTTTCAGCAGGCTCTCGGCCTGATCGATGAATTTTCGCCCCTGAGGTGTCAGCGCCATGGCCGAACCTCGGCGGCGGATAAACAGCGGGTATCCCAAATGTGCTTCGACACGCGTCAGGGCCGTGGACAGTGCTGGTTGTGAAACATTCAGGTATTGTGCGGCGGCGGACAGGCTGCCGTGGCGCCCGACTGCGCAAACATATTCATACTGACGCAGTGAAATATATAACATGAAATTAATTATAATTTCGAAAGATATGATTTGAATAGAACACATCTCCAACGCAAAAGATTGGAAAACGAATGGAGACCCGGATGCCTCACCCGCTTGTTACTCAAGAAATGATCACAACTTATCAGGATGATGGCGTCGTTCTGATCAAAGGGCTGTTTGCAGACTATGTGGATCAACTGCGGAAGGGTGTGGCCGCGAATATGGCAGAGCCTGGCCCGTATGCATCAGAAAACAAGAAAGAGGGTCAAACGGGTCTGTTCTTTGACGATTACTGCAACTGGACCCGCATCCCACAGTTCCGTGAGGTGATCGAAAACTCGCCTGCGGCCGAGGTCGCAGCGGACCTGATGCAGTCGAAAAGTGTGCAGGTGTTTCACGACCACGTATTGGTCAAAGAGCCCGGGACATCCATGGCCACGCCCTGGCATCAGGATGGCCCATATTACTTCGTTGAAGGTCAGCAAACCATCAGCTTCTGGTCTCCGCTGGATCCGGTCAGGCAGGCGACGTTGCGCTGCGTCGCAGGCTCTCACCGGTGGGAAAAAGAGGTGCTGCCAACCCGCTGGGTTTCAGAGGAAGGTTTTTTCCCTGATGAAGGGCAGTACATCTCCGTGCCGGACCCGGATGCTGAGGGCATGAAGGTCGTCGAATTCGAAATGGACCCCGGTGACGCCGTTGCCTTCAATTATCGCACCCTTCACGGTGCGCGAGGAAACCACTCGGACAGCCGTCGCCGCGCCTTTTCTCTGCGGCTGGTCGGCGATGACGCGCGGTATGTAGAGCGTCCTGGCAGAACCTCTCCACCGTTTCCCGGCCATGACATGACGCCGGGGCAGCGTCTTCGTGAAGACTGGTTTCCGGTCCTGTTTCAGCGCTGAGGCGCTTCAGAACCATTGGCCTGATTCGATCAGACCCAGATCCAGCAGCTGCCGCGAGTGCCATTCAAAAGGCACGGAGTTGCGCCAGCTAAAACTTGGAATGTCAAAAGTCGACCCGGCATTTGTTTTGAGCGCCTTCGCGGCGCGGAAGGAACAGATAGCCGCGGTCACGTTGTGATGCCATGGGCAGGAATAGGTATTGTATTCCGGCTCATTGAACGTGTGGTCGGATTTCAGGATCAGGCCCTTTTGCGCCTTGAACAGGGCGATGCGGTCGATGCGACGGCGTTCATAGGGAATGTGATCCTCGAACCGCCAGCGCAAGCCACCTGACAGGTCCACCTGACGGTCCAGAGGTTGGCCATCAGGGTCGTGGCGTGATTGGGCATAGTAACCCGTTTTGTCGAACAAAGCCTGTTCGGGGGCGACATCGTTGGGAAAAGCGGTCAGGTCCTCGGCATAAAGGTCGATGACGTAGCTCAGCATCGCATTGCGGCGTTCTTCGCTGTGAAAGGCCAGCATTTCGCCAATGCTGCGCGTTTCGCAAAACGGAAAGAACAGGTATTCGGCGTTATAGCAGTAATACATCCAGATGCCGGGTGCGGCCTGAATTATTCTGTTCAGGGTATCGAAAACCACCGTTCGGGGAACGCATTTCAAGGTGACCCGATGCACCCGGTCGGTCAACGCGGGCTCTAGTCGGAACTCCTGAGGCATGAAGGCGATAACGGATTTGAACCTTAGCTTCAGATGGTGATGCAGAGTGCTTTCCAACTCGACCTCGTCCTCGGCAAAGACCATCGCAACGGGGCCTTGCGTCATTGCGGGCTGCCCCGCTTTCAGGAAATGGTCGAAGGAATCGTATTGCATCGGCTGTTTTCGGTTTTGTCTTGCTGGAAAGTTCCGCCAAATTCGGGTAATTGCGCCCGCATTGCAAGCGGCGTTCGAAGCAGATAGACGACGCCGGTCCAGCGAATGCAAAGGCCCGTCTCATGTCCGAACCGAAGAAGCTGTTTATCAAGACCTATGGCTGTCAGATGAATGTCTATGACAGCGAACGCATGTCCGAGGCGCTGGGCGGGCAGGGTTATGTTGAAACCCAGACCCCCGAAGATGCGGATATGATCCTGCTGAACACCTGCCACATCCGCGAGAAAGCGGCAGAGAAAGTGTATTCCGAACTGGGGCGCTTTAAGGGTCTGAAGGCCGAGAAGCCTGATTTGAAAATCGGCGTGGCGGGCTGTGTCGCTCAGGCTGAAGGCGAAGAGATCATGCGCCGCCAGCCGCTGGTTGATCTGGTGGTCGGTCCGCAAAGCTATCACCGCCTGCCCGAGATGGAGGCAAAGACCCGAGCGGGCGAAAAGGCGCTGGACACGGATTTCCCCGAAGAGGACAAGTTCGAAAAACTGAAAAACCGCCCCAAGGCCAAGCGCGGCCCGACGGCGTTTCTGACTGTTCAGGAGGGCTGTGATAAATTCTGCGCCTTCTGCGTGGTTCCTTATACGCGCGGTGCTGAAGTCAGCCGTCCAGCGGATCGCATCATCCGCGAAGCCAATGATCTGGTCGAGCGCGGGGTGCGCGAGATCACGTTGCTGGGCCAAAACGTCAACGCCTATCACGGTGCCGGGGCAAATGGTGACATGACACTTGCCGGCTTGATCTGGGAATTGAACAAGGTCGACGGGCTGGAACGCATCCGCTTTACGACCTCGCACCCGAACGACATGGCCGACGACCTGATCGAGGCGCATGGCACCTGTGACAAGCTGATGCCCTATCTACACTTGCCGGTTCAGTCGGGTTCGGACCGTATCCTCAAAAGGATGAACCGCAGCCATACGGCAGAAAGCTATCTGCGGCTGGTCGAACGCATTCGCGCGGCGCGGCCTGATATCGTGATGTCGGGGGACTTCATCGTTGGTTTTCCCGAAGAAACCGAAGATGATTTTCAGGCCACGATGGATTTGGTCGAAGAGGTCAAATACGGCTACGCCTATTCCTTCAAATACTCCACACGTCCGGGAACCCCAGCGGCTGAACGAGCCCAGGTTGATCCGGCAGTGTCAGATGAACGGTTGCAGCGGCTTCAGGCCTTGATCACGCGTCATCAGCGGGAAATTCAGGACGGTATGGTTGGACGCACAGTCCGCGTTCTTTTTGAAAAACCGGGTCGCCTGCCTGAACAGATGGTTGGAAAGTCCGAATACCTGCATTCGGTGCACGTAAAAGGACCAGAGATCGCCACGGGTGACTTGAGAGAGGTCCGGATCACTGCGTCGGGGGCGAATTCTCTGGCCGGTGAGTTGCTGTAGATCGGTGTATACACCTCCCGGACACCATAGTTGGTGTTTGTTTCCAAAATTTACCCTTGATTTATTGCTTGGAACTATGCTCCGAGAGGAGCCATGGTTTTCGGGGCGCAAGGATTTGCGCCTGCAAATCGGCAATATGCCGGTCCCGGAAAACGGGATGAGGGAGGTACGAGTGACGACTTTCAATAGCTTTACGAGCCTGAGCAGGTTGAAAACGCTGACACTAACTGCCGCTGTTACACTGATTGCCAGCGCATCCATTGCCGGTGATTTGAAAGGTGAGATAAGCGATCCGGAAGTGGTCAGCCCGAAAAGATTCAGCAGCGATGTCAGTGCTTTTTATCTGGGGCTTGCTGGTGGTTATGGCGCTGGTGGGGACGATCGATTTGGCCTGACAACACCCGGCGGACAGTTTGATATCGGTGATCAGGATTTGTCGGGAGCATACGGGGGGGTCCGGGGCGGCTGGCGTGGCATTCTACCTGCAAGGGAAGGGCGCGACTATGTCTACGGCTTCGAAATCGGGTATGAATTCGGATCTCTTGACGACACTGTCAGCAGGCGGATCGGCAGCGTCAATGTGCAGGGCGGAACAAAGATATCGGATGTTCTGGCAGTCCGATTTCGCAATGGTCTGACGAACCGCAGCGGACGAATTCTGTATTTTTTTAGCGTCGGATATCTGTGGGGCGATGTGGAAACAACCAACAGTTTTGCATCGGCCACCTCGGTTCAGAATTTCCCCGTGTCAGATCGGCGGAACGGCTATTCGGCAAGCATAGGGGCCGAGCATAAGTTGTCCGACAATTGGTCGATTACGGGCGAATATGAATATGTCCAGTTCCAATCAAAAGACATCCAGTTCAGTTCTGGCTTCTCCACAAAGTCCACACCAAAATACAGCGGATTAAGATTCGGGCTGAATTACACCTTCTAATGTTCATCCAATCGGCAACCAATCACCGTTAAATCGGCTGTTATGACATCTCAGCATTTATTTTTTAAACTGTGGCTTGCGCCTACCAAGATTTGTTGTCTACGCTCGGGGTGAACAGCCAAGACAGGAGAGCGGATTGGCCATCGGTGCCCTGACCCCACCGCAAGATGAAATGCCCCAACACGAGGCGTTCGTAGAATTTCCCGACAACCGATTGCTGATTGACCTGTGCGGTGAATATGACCGCAATCTGGCTGAGATCGAAACCAAGCTTTCGGTCCAGATTGTACGCCGCGGCAATCAGCTTGTTGTGATGGGCGATGAAGATGCTCAGAAACAGGCGGTTGAAGTGCTTCAATCGCTTTACACTCGGCTTGAAGGTGGGCGCGAGGTTGAGGCAGCAGACGTCGATCGCGAGTTGCGGATGGGTGTTTCGGAACAGGGAACCGGTAGCCGCGATGGCGATCAGCTTGAGATGTTCAAGGGCGGTTCGGTCGAGATCAAAACCCGCAAGAAGTTGGTTGAACCGCGCACCGACGCCCAGAAAGCCTATGTCCAGTCACTGTTCAAGAATGAGCTGGCCTTTGGAATTGGTCCGGCGGGGACGGGTAAGACCTATCTGGCGGTGGCGGTCGGGGTTTCGATGTTCATCGGCGGGCATGTGGACCGAATCATCCTGAGCCGTCCGGCGGTCGAGGCGGGCGAAAAACTGGGCTATCTGCCGGGTGACATGAAGGACAAGGTCGACCCTTACATGCAGCCGCTTTATGACGCGCTGAACGATTTTCTGCCCGGAAAACAGTTGGCCAAGCTGATCGAAGAAAAACGAATCGAAATCGCTCCGCTGGCCTTTATGCGCGGTCGTACGCTGGCCAACGCATTTGTGGTTCTGGATGAAGCGCAAAACGCCACCACGATGCAGATGAAGATGTTCCTGACCCGTCTGGGCGAAGGAAGCCGCATGGTCATAACTGGCGACCGGTCACAGGTCGATTTGCCGCGTGGCGTTCAATCGGGCTTGGCGGATGCTGAGAGGTTGTTGAAAACAATCCCGAATATCAGCTTCAACTACTTCACCTCGAAAGACGTGGTGCGTCACCCGCTTGTCGCTGCGATCATCGAGGCGTATGAGGCCGATGCGGGCCGTGAAACCACGTGAACACATAGCCCGCTAACGAGGCTGTTGCGCGGTAAGATGACCCTGGAACTCATTTTCGAAGACGAAAGGTGGCAAGATCTTGAGGTCTTGTCACAAAAGGCGATTAACGCCGTTCTGACCCATTGCGGATTGGCCCCGGAGCAGTGCGAAGTCAGTATATTGGGATGCAACGATGCGCGGATTTCAGAACTGAACGCTGAATTTCGCGGTAAACCGACGCCCACCAATGTGCTGAGCTGGCCTGCGGAAGACCTAGCTCCGGATGAGCCAGGGCAATCACCACGCCTGCCAGAGCCGGATTTTACCGGCGAGATTGTTCTGGGCGATATTGCGATTTCCTATGACACCTGTGCCCGCGAGGCGGCCGAGGCCAACAAGGCAATGAGTGACCATGTGACCCATTTGCTTGTTCACGGAACGTTGCATTTGCTGGGTTATGATCACATTCGTGACCCCGATGCCACCTTGATGGAAGGGATTGAGGTCAAGATACTTGGCAAATTGGGTATTGATGACCCATATAAGGTATAATGTGGGTTCAAGACCCGATCAGTTGGAACAAGGTAATGGGCGATATAGAAGGCAGTTCTAGGGCGGCGCAAAGCGCGCAACCTCAGGACAGCAGTACTGAAACGGAAGAGAAAACCGGTCTGTTTTCTCGAATCCTCGAAGTGTTTTCGAGCGATGATACTCAACCGGACCAGACGGTGAACGGACAAAACGCGGCTGTGGCGCAGCCACGCGGGATGATTAACCTGCGCCGGATGCGCGTTGAGGATGTTGCCATCCCTACCGCTGAAATCGTCTCGGTACCTTCAACGATCACAAAAGATGAACTGGCGGATGTTTTCCGGAGCAGTGGTATGTCAAGGATTCCTGTCTATGAGGGAACCTTGGATACACCGCTTGGTTTTGTTCATCTCAAGGATTTTGCCCTGACCCACGGTTTCAACGGTGGCGGCAAAGAGTTTGATCTGACCTCGATGCTGCGGACGCTATTGTTCGTGCCGCCATCCATGCCAATCGGCGTCTTGTTGACCAAGATGCAAACCGAGCGGCGTCACATGGCATTGGTGATTGATGAATATGGCGGCGTTGATGGACTGCTCACGATCGAAGACCTGATCGAGCAGGTCGTCGGCGAAATCGCTGACGAGCACGATGCGGATGAAGACCAGCTTTGGGTGCAGGAAAAGCCCGGATGTTATGTGGTGCAGGCGCGTGTGCCGCTCGAAGATTTCGAGGCTGAGATTGGCCGGTCTCTGACCAGTCATGAAGACGTCGACGAAGAGGAAATCGATACTCTGGGCGGGCTTGTGTTTATGCTCTCCGGCCGCGTTCCGGCGCGGGGTGAAGTTGTCATTCATCCAGAAGGTCCGGAATTCGAAGTGATCGAAGCCGATCCACGCCGTATCAAACGGCTGCGCGTCATGCTGCCGGACGTTGCTGCATGACCCCAGTACGGGGCTGGCCATTATCATTGAGATTGTTGGTCGCTGCCGCCCTTGGCGGTGTAGGCGCGTTTGGTCAGGCGCCTCATCTGTATTGGGGCGCAACCGTTTTGGCTCTGGTCCTGATTGTGCCGATCTTCCTTGCCAGCGAAACCCGAGGCCGGGCGGCATGGGTCGGCTGGGCCTTCGCGACCGGCTATTTTGCCCATGCCCTTGGCTGGATCATTGAGCCGTTTCAGGTAGATGCTGAACGCCATGCCTGGATGGCCCCGTTTGCGTTGGTGTTCTTAGCGGGCGGACTGGCCTTGTTCTGGGCCTCTGCATTCGGCCTGTCGCGCAGAATTGGTGCCACGCCAGTTCGTCAGGGCATATTACTGGTTGCAGTTTTGTCCCTGGCCGAAGTGGCGCGGGGATATGTGTTGACCGGCTTTCCATGGGCTGGGGTCGCGCAAATCTGGGTGGACACGCCAGTGGCGCAGATGCTGTCTCTGGTCGGGCCGTATGGGTTGAATGTGCTGACCTTTGCCGCAACATTCCTAATTGGCGCGGCATTGGTGCAGGACAAACCCTTGGACGGTTTGGTGCGGACCCTGAGTTTTACCGGCGTTATGGCAGCGATGGCGATTGCCTACGGGTCGACGCGACCCGTCGTTCAGGGTAGTTCGCATCTGGTTCGCGTGATCCAGCCGAATGCCCCTCAGCATCAAAAATGGGATCCGGCATATGCGCCTTTGTTTTTTGCGCGTCAGGTTGAGTATACTGCAGCCTCTCCTAGACCTGACCTGATTGTTTGGCCCGAGACCGCGGTTCCCGAATGGTTGGGCAGCGCACGACCGTTTCTGTCGACTATTGCGGATGCCGCGCAGGGTGCGCCGGTGATACTGGGGATTCAGCGCGCAGAAGGTCCGAGGATTTTCAACTCGCTGATCTATCTGGATGAAACCGGGCGTCTGGCAGGGGTGTATGACAAACACCATCTGGCGCCATTCGGCGAATATGTCCCCTTGGGTGATCTGATGGGGCGTTTCGGGATCAGTGGTCTGGCAACTGCAACCGGGCACGGGTTCAGCGCGGGGCCGGGCCCTGCCCTGTTGGACCTCGGCAAGCTGGGAAAGGCGTTGCCACTGATTTGCTACGAAGCCGTCTTCCCGCAAGATGTGAACGGTGCGCCGGGTCGGGCTGATTTCTTGCTGCAAATCACAAATGACGCCTGGTTTGGAACTCGGTCGGGACCGTTTCAACACCTGGTGCAAGCCCGGATGAGGGCAATTGAGCAGGGCTTGCCGATGATCCGTTCGGCCAATACCGGTGTATCGGCCATGATTGACCCATTGGGTCGTTTGACTGCGTCGTTGGCTCTGGGTGAGGCTGGCTATGTGGACGCCGTGCTGCCGCAACCACACCGTCGCACGACTTATGCACGTATCGGGGACAGTCCGATCGTTGTTGTCTTACTGTTTATTCTGGCAATGGCGCTGTTTGGTACCCGCGGCAACCGGGCAATTAGAGATTGACCCCAACTTTGGGCAAGCGTATGCGTCTGTGGTCTGCCACAACGGCTTCCTGGCGTGGCGGAGAAACCTTAATGGAGCACATTTATGTCCCGACAGAACTATACTTTTACTTCGGAATCCGTTTCTGAAGGGCATCCGGATAAGGTCTGTGACCGTATCTCAGATGCTGTCCTTGATGCATTTCTGAATGAAGAGCCTGAGGCGCGCGTGGCCTGCGAAACCTTTGCCACGACCAACCGCATCGTTATCGGTGGCGAAGTTGGTCTGTCGGACAAGGACAAACTGCACGACTACATGGGCCGCATCGAAGAGATCGCGCGCGAGTGCGTGAAAGATATCGGATATGAGCAGGACAAATTCCACCACGAAACCGTCGAGGTTACAAACCTTCTGCACGAACAATCCGCCCATATCGCGCAGGGCGTGGATGCCGCGGACAACAAGGACGAAGGCGCTGGCGACCAGGGCATCATGTTCGGCTTCGCGACAACCGAGACGCCTGCGCTTATGCCGGCACCGATCCAGTATTCGCACGCAATCCTGCGGCGTCTGGCCGAAGTGCGCAAGAACGGCACCGAGCCTGCACTGGGGCCGGATGCGAAATCTCAATTGTCGGTCGTTTATCAAAACGGCAAACCGGTCGGCGTCAGTTCGATCGTTCTGTCGACGCAGCATCTGGACGAGGCGCTGACGTCGGATGACATCCGCGCCATCGTTGAACCTTATATCCGTGAAACTCTGCCCGAAGGCTGGTTGTCGGCTGATACCGAATGGCACGTCAACCCGACCGGAAAATTCGTTATTGGCGGGCCGGATGGCGACGCTGGTCTGACCGGTCGTAAGATCATCGTGGATACCTATGGTGGCGCAGCCCCGCATGGTGGCGGCGCATTCTCGGGCAAAGACCCGACCAAGGTTGACCGTTCGGCGGCCTATGCCGCGCGCTATCTGGCGAAAAACGTCGTAGCCGCCGGTATGGCCGAGCGCTGCACCATTCAGTTGAGCTATGCCATTGGCGTATCGAAGCCGCTGTCGATCTATGCAGACACGCATGGCACGGGCCAGATCGACGATGCTGCTATCGAAAAAGCAGTTGGTGAGGTCATGGATCTGACACCCCGCGGCATTCGTCAGCACCTTCAGCTGAACAAGCCGATCTACCAGCGTACAGCGGCTTACGGTCACTTTGGCCGCGAACCGGATGCGGATGGCGGTTTTAGCTGGGAACGCACTGATCTGGTCGACGCGCTGAAATCCGCAGTTTGATCTGAAAAATCCAAAGTGCGCCTTCAGGGGCGCGCTTTTCTTTGGGCCGGTGCACGCCCTTGCAACGTACTCCACTGCGCAGTATGGCCACCGCCATGAGCACCGAGATCCCACAACGCCCGCGCAGAAACTTTTATGGCCGCTTCAAGGGCAAGACCCTGAAGCCCAGTCAAAAGACCTATCTGAACGAAGATCTGGCCGCCTTGTCGCCCGGCGTCGTGGACTGGGCCTCGAATCCCGAACGCAAGCCGCTGGACCTGAACGATCTGTTCGGCGGCAAGCCGGTCTGGTTGGAAATTGGCTTCGGCGGTGGTGAGCATCTGGTGCACCAGGCGCAAAACAATCCTGACATTGGCATCATCGGGGCCGAGCCATACATTAACGGTGTTGCCATGCTGCTGGGCAGAATCCGTCAGGCAGGTGTTGAAAACCTTGCCGTGCACCCCGGCGATGTGCGCGATCTGTTCGACGTGCTGCCAGAGGCCAGCATTTCGCGCGCGTTCCTTCTCTATCCCGACCCATGGCCCAAAACGCGGCATCATCGCCGTCGATTTGTAACCCAGGAACATCTTGAACCGCTGGCGAAAGTGCTGAAACCCGGGGCGATCTTCCGGGTTGCAACTGACATTCCCGATTATGTGCGTCAGACCTTGGAAGAGGTTCCGCGCGCCGGGTTTGAATGGCTGGCCGAACGCCCTTCTGACTGGCGCGAGCCGTGGGGCGACTGGATCTCCACGCGATACGAACAGAAGGCGCTGCGCGAGGGTCGGACACCTCACTACCTGACCTTCCGACGCAAAGGCTGATTGCCGCTGGACCAACGGGCGTCAATTCGCTAATCGGCTTGAGCACTGATAGCGCAAAAGGAGCCCTCATGTCCGGACACGGCACGCCCATCCCGATGACCTCGCATCCCTGCGGCCCGCTGACCGGCACGGCCGAGGTGCCCGGCGACAAGTCGATTTCGCACCGGTCGCTGATCCTTGGTGCGATGGCCGTGGGTGAAACCAGGATTTCGGGTTTGCTGGAAGGCGAAGACGTACTGGATACCGCAAAGGCGATGCGTGCCTTCGGCGCTGAGGTCACAGAGCACGGAAACGGGGAATGGACAGTGCACGGCGTGGGTGTCGGTGGCTTCGCCGAACCGGGTCAGGTGATCGACTGTGGCAACTCGGGAACCGGTGTGCGGCTGATCATGGGGGCGATGGCGACCTCTCCGATCACGGCGACCTTTACCGGTGATGCTAGTCTGAACAAACGCCCCATGGCGCGGGTGACTGACCCTCTGGCCTTGTTTGGGGCACAATCGGTTGGGCGATCCGGCGGGCGCTTGCCGATGACCATCGTCGGCGCTGCGGACCCGACCCCTGTGCGATACGAAGTTCCTGTGCCGTCGGCGCAGGTGAAATCCGCCGTACTTTTGGCGGGTCTGAATGCCCCCGGAAAGACCGTTGTGATCGAGAAAGAGGCTACGCGTGACCATTCCGAACGGATGCTGGCTGGATTTGGTGCCGAAATCACGGTCGAGGATACCGACGAGGGCCGTGTTATCACTCTGACCGGTCGCCCGGAGCTGAAGCCACAGGTCATCGCTGTACCGCGCGATCCGTCCAGCGCGGCTTTTCCGGTTTGCGCGGCATTGATCACACCTGGATCGGATGTTTTGGTGCCAGGGATCGGTTTGAACCCCACACGCGCGGGCCTTTTTACAACCTTGCGCGAGATGGGCGCTGATCTGACCTATGAAAACGAACGCGAAGAAGGGGGCGAGCCGGTTGCCGATTTGCGCGCCAAGTACTCGCCCAACATGAAAGGCATCGACGTTCCTTCCGAGCGTGCCGCCTCGATGATTGATGAATACCCGGTTCTGTCTGTGGTGGCTGCAAATGCCACAGGCACAACGATGATGGGCGGCGTGAAAGAGCTGCGCGTGAAGGAAAGCGACCGGATTGACGCCATGGCCCGTGGCCTGCGCGCCAACGGGGTGACAGTCGCTGAAGGTGACGACTGGTGGTCGGTCGAAGGGCTGGGCATCGGCAACGTTCCGGGCGGCGGCACCTGCGAAAGCTTTCTGGATCACCGCATTGCCATGTCGTTCATGGTGATGGGTATGGGGGCGCAGAATCCCGTAAGCGTGGATGATGGTGGCCCGATTGCAACGTCGTTCCCGATCTTTGAACCACTGATGGCGTCGCTGGGCGCAAAGGTAAAGCGCACGTGAGTTTCACGGTTGCCATTGACGGACCAGCGGCTGCGGGCAAGGGCACGATATCCAAGGCTGTGGCGGCGCATTTCGGCTTTGCCCATCTGGACACGGGCTTGCTGTATCGCGCTGTCGGAAGGCGGACCCTGGAAGGGGTTGACGCGCTTGAGGCCGCACAGGCCCTGACAGCGGAAGAACTTGAACAAGGCGACCTGCGCACCGCCGAGATTGCGCAGGCAGCTTCCAAAGTGGCGGTTCTTCCGGAAGTTCGTGCGGCCTTGGTCAATTTTCAGCGCGCTTTTTCCCGCAGGGCAGGTGGGGCCGTTCTGGACGGTCGTGATATCGGCACGGTGATTTGTCCGAATGCCGAAGTGAAGCTGTTTGTAACAGCCAGTGCTGAAGTGCGCGCCGAGCGACGCTTCCTGGAGCTAAGTGCAAAAGGCGCTGACGTAACCCGTGAACAGGTTCTGGCAGATGTCAGAGAACGGGATGCGCGAGATGCTGAGCGCAGCACCGCTCCGATGAAACCCGCTGAGGATGCCGTGCGGTTGGACACCACCGATTTGAGTATCGAGGCGGCGTTGGCCAAAGCCCTTGAGGTGATCAACGCAAAACTGCCCGCGACGCGTTAACGCCGCAGGCAAACGGGGCAGGTCTTACAGCTCGCCCACGGCGACGGTTTTGATATTCGCCCATTGGTCATCCGCCGTCTTTGCGGTGGCGACAACGTCCTTCAAAAAGGCTGCCCGGGTTTCCGCGTTCAGGAACAGAAACAGTTTTCCGTCTGCGACAAGGTATTGATCCGGGTCACCGTCAAACTTCTTGCCGACCGATACGCCGAATGAACAGAAGCCACCATGCTGCGGCAGGTATGCAGCAGGGTTTGCCTCGAACGCTTCACGGTTCGCGGCGGACGTGAAATAATAGGAGGCTCCGTCATAAGTTGACGAGTGAGTGGCGAAGCCTTCGACCGGGTTGCCATCATTGACCAATGCAACCAGATCAACGCCATGTGCGGCCAGTGGCGCACCAGCGGCTGAAATGCCGTTGGACACGTTGATTTCGTCAGCGGCAAAGGCCGGGGTGGACAGGGCAATTGCAGTCGCCATGGCGGCAAAGATGAGAGATTTCATAATATTTTCCTTTTGGTTCTGGTTTCGGGTCGACCTCTTTGTCGACCGATAAAGCTAAATTAGGGAAAGGATACGGAACGTTTAATCTCAGATACGTCACCAAGTCTTGCAGATCGTACAAACAGTCGAATGGTTGGCGTTCACTCTCCAATTCTCCACCATCCATCCTGTGACGCAGGAAGCCGGGCGCCGCGTGACGCGCGAAAAGTTGAGACATATCACCTTTGCGTTGCATGCTGAGGCTTAGCCGCGTGGTTCGGTTCCCGGTACCAAGATTCCTTCGGGCAAGAACCTACCGCGGACCATGCAGACTTTTTCAGTCAGAACCTGCTATCATTCAGGTTGCCATCTTGCATTGGGGATCAGCGCTAGGCAGGAGTTCCTGCGCGCGCTGCCGCGCACCATAGGCTTTGCACTTGCACCGGTTCAAGATTCAGCCTATACGCGCGCTGTCGATACAAGGGCGGTCAACGTCCGGATGACGTTTCTGAGCAGGGCCGGGTTAACTCGGCCCTTTGTGTTTGTTTGCTCGGGGCGCACCGGATCACGCCTGAAGACGTCATGAAACAAGACCGGCGGAGACAACCGCTCGGCCAGCAAAAACGTACTGTAAAGGAAATGAACGCCACATGGCTAACACATCCATGGAGGAATTCGAAGCCCTCCTGAACGAAAGCTTCGAAATGGACACGCCCGAAGAGGGTTCTGTTGTCAAAGGCAAGATCCTGGCGATTGAAGCCGGTCAAGCCATCATCGACGTCGGCTATAAAATGGAAGGCCGCGTTGATCTGAAAGAATTCGCAAATCCCGGCGAAGCCCCTGAAATCGCTGTCGGCGACGAGGTCGAAGTTTACCTGCGTGCCGCAGAAAACGCCCGTGGCGAAGCCGTCATCTCGCGCGAGATGGCCCGCCGCGAAGAGGCATGGGATCGTCTGGAAAAAGCATATGCCGACGACCAGCGTGTCGATGGTGCAATCTTTGGCCGCGTCAAAGGTGGCTTCACCGTCGATCTGGGTGGCGCAGTTGCGTTCCTGCCCGGTTCGCAGGTTGACGTACGCCCCGTACGCGACGCAGGCCCGCTGATGGGTCTGAAGCAGCCGTTCCAGATTCTGAAAATGGACCGCCGCCGTGGCAACATCGTTGTGTCGCGTCGCGCAATCCTGGAAGAATCGCGTGCCGAACAGCGCGCCGAAGTCATCGGCAACTTGACCGAAGGTCAGAACGTCGAGGGCGTGGTCAAGAACATCACCGAATACGGTGCATTTGTTGACCTGGGCGGCGTTGATGGCCTGCTGCACGTCACTGACATGGCATGGCGCCGTGTAAACCACCCGTCTGAGATCCTGACGATCGGCGAAACCATCAAGGTTCAGGTCATCAAGATCAACAAAGACACCCACCGCATCAGCCTGGGCATGAAGCAGCTTCAGGAAGATCCGTGGGATCTGGTTGCAGCCAAGTACCCGCTGGGCTCGGTCCATCAGGGTCGCGTCACCAACATCACCGACTACGGCGCATTCGTCGAACTGGAAGCCGGTGTCGAAGGTCTGGTGCACGTGTCCGAGATGTCCTGGACCAAGAAAAACGTCCATCCCGGCAAGATCGTCTCGACCAGCCAGGAAGTCGACGTCATGGTTCTGGAAATCGACGGCGCCAAGCGCCGCGTGTCTCTGGGCCTGAAGCAGACTCAGCGCAACCCATGGGAAGTGTTTGCAGAAACACACCCCGAGGGCACCGAGGTCGAAGGCGAAGTCAAGAACATCACCGAATTTGGTCTGTTCATTGGTCTCGAGGGCGACATCGACGGCATGGTTCACCTGTCGGACCTGTCCTGGGACGAGCGTGGCGAGGATGCGATCCAGAACTACCGCAAAGGCGACATGGTTTCGGCCGTTGTCTCGGAAGTGGATGTCGAAAAAGAGCGTATCTCGCTGTCGATCAAAGCTCTGGGTGGTGACAAGTTCGCAGAAGCCGTTGGCGGCGTGAAGCGTGGCTCGGTCATCACTGTCGAAGTGACCGCAATCGAAGATGGCGGCATCGAGGTCGAGTACGAAGGCATGAAGTCGTTCATCCGCCGTTCCGACCTGTCGCGTGACCGTTCCGAACAGCGCCCCGAGCGTTTCTCGGTCGGTGACAAGGTTGATGTCCGCGTAACCAACGTTGACAGCAAGACCCGCCGTCTGGGCCTGTCGATCAAGGCACGCGAGATCGCCGAAGAGAAAGAAGCCGTGGAACAGTACGGTTCTTCCGACTCGGGCGCGTCGCTGGGCGACATTCTGGGTGCAGCGCTGAAGTCGGGCGACTAAGCCCGGGGCGCATCCCAAGTATGATTTACGGCCTCGCATGGAAGTGCGGGGCCGTTTTTGTTGCGAATCAACATGTTCCAAACACACTGCTAAAACTCGATATTGTTCGCGCTTGAAGTGTGTAAATCGGCCTGTCGGGCAAAATTTCGCGTGAGAATATGGCAAAATAAGGCATCAACACGCAGAGTATCCGTTCCCCCGTTCTGGGTTTTTTCCTATACTGTCAAAACAGTAGACCTGTCACACCGGCTGCCTGGGAGGGTATCTCGAATGATCCGTTCAGAACTGATTCAGAAAATCGCTGACGAAAACCCGCATCTCTATCAGCGTGATGTCGAGCGGATTGTGAACACCGTGTTCGAAGAAGTCACCGATGCCATGGCGCGCGGCGACCGGGTCGAACTGCGTGGCTTTGGCGCGTTTTCGGTGAAAAAGCGGGATGCCCGCGTAGGGCGCAACCCCCGTACCGGTGAAACCGTTCAGGTCGAGGAAAAATGTGTACCATTTTTCAAAACTGGCAAGTTGCTCAGGGATCGTTTGAACGGTAAAGCCTGACCTCATGATGCGTTACCTTCGATATGCTTTTCTTGGGACTCTCGGGATCGTTCTGATTTCTGTGTCCTTGGCGAATGTTCAGTCTGTTGAACTGAAACTGATGCCCGATGCTCTGGCCGAGCTTCTGGGCTTTAACGTCAGTACCTCTTTACCGCTTTTTCTGGTCGTTCTCGGTGGCGTTGTCGCCGGTTTGATCATCGGTTTCATGTGGGAATGGCTGCGGGAACATAAACACCGCCGCGATGCGACCGTGAAAAAGGGCGAGGTCCGCAAGCTTGAACGCGAAGTCAAGAAGCTCAAGAAAAAGCAGAACGAGGGTAAGGATGATATTCTGGCCCTACTCGACGAGGCCAGCTGAGGCTTATGTCTACCGATGTATCCGTTAAAATCTGCGGTTTGACCGCATCAGAACATGTGCGTGCTGCGGTTGAAGCCGGCGCACGCTATGTCGGGTTCAACTTTTTTCCCAAATCGCCCCGTTACGCACCAATACCGCAAGCCGCGGCCTTGGCCGCCGAAGTACCAGTCGGCGTTGCCAAGGTCGCTCTGGCCGTGAATTTCTCGGACGCGCAGCTTGATGAGATTGTCGCTGGGGTTCCGCTGGATATGTTGCAGCTTCACGGCGGAGAGTGCCCCGAGCGTGTGGCAGAGGTCAAGCAGCGCTATGGCCTGCCCGTCATCAAGGCGATCGGTGTGGCGGAGGCCGAGGACTTGGCAGCGATTGATCAGTATTCCGAAGTTGCAGACCAGCTTCTGATCGATGCAAAGCCGCCGAAGAATTCGGAACTTCCCGGCGGCAACGGTCTTCCTTTTGACTGGCGGCTGCTGGCAGGTCGCAAATACTGGCGCAGGCCGTGGATGTTGTCCGGTGGTCTCAACCCGGACAATGTCGCTGAGGCGATCCGCATGACGGGTGCGCGGCAAGTCGATGTGGCGTCAGGTGTTGAAAGCGCGCCGGGCGTAAAGGACGCTGGACTGATACAGGCATTTATCGACGCGACGCGCTGATTTTGTTTGCCTCTGCAAGGGGGCAATATGGTGCGTTTTGCCATGGCAAATCCCGCGACGACCACCTATGACAGTCAGGTACGACGAGGGAGACACCCATGGCCAACGATCTTTTCAATTCCTTCATGTCCGGCCCTGACGAGCAAGGGCGCTTTGGCATATTCGGCGGGCGTTTTGTCAGCGAAACGCTGATGCCGCTGATCCTGTCACTGGAAGAGGAATACAACAAAGCCAAGGATGATCCGACCTTCTGGGCCGAGATGGATGATCTGTGGGCCAACTATGTGGGCCGCCCCTCGCCTCTGTATTTTGCGGAACGCCTGACCGAGCATCTGGGCGGGGCGAAGATCTATCTGAAACGCGATGAGCTGAACCACACCGGCGCACACAAGATCAACAACGTGCTGGGCCAGATCATTCTGGCGCGACGCATGGGCAAGACCCGGATCATTGCCGAGACCGGGGCAGGGCAGCACGGTGTCGCGACAGCCACGGTCTGTGCGAAATTTGGTCTGAAATGCATCGTTTATATGGGTGCCCATGACGTGCAACGTCAGGCCCCGAACGTGTTTCGTATGCGCTTGCTGGGGGCCGAGGTGATCCCGGTCACTTCGGGACGTGGTACGCTGAAGGACGCGATGAATGACGCGCTGCGCGACTGGGTGACCAATGTGCGCGATACGTTCTACTGCATCGGAACAGTGGCCGGTCCGCACCCATACCCGGCGATGGTGCGTGATTTCCAGTCGATCATTGGCAAGGAAGCCAAAGAGCAGATGATGAAGGCCGAAGGCCGTCTTCCCGATACGATCATTGCGGCTATCGGTGGCGGCTCGAATGCGATGGGCCTGTTCTATCCTTTCCTTGATGACAAGGCCGTCAACATCATCGGTGTTGAGGCTGGCGGTAAAGGTGTGAACGAAAAGATGGAGCATTGTGCCTCGCTGACAGGCGGTCGCCCGGGCGTGCTGCATGGCAACCGGACCTATCTGTTGCAGGATGATGACGGGCAGATTCTGGAAGGCTATTCGATCTCGGCCGGTCTGGACTATCCGGGTATCGGCCCCGAGCATTCCTGGTTGCATGAGGTCGGTCGCGCGACTTACGTCTCGATTACCGACAAGGAAGCGCTTGAGGCATTCCAGCTGTGCTGTGCCACCGAGGGTATCATTCCGGCGCTGGAACCCAGTCACGCCCTGGCGCATGTCATGAAGATCGCGCCCGAGTTGCCCAAGGACCACCTGATCTGCATGAATATGTGCGGACGCGGTGACAAGGATGTTCAGACCGTCGCAAAATACCTGAACTTCGACATGTCCGACACCGAAGGCCGCACTGCAGGGTGATTTCAACCAGGACCGCACCGGGGCTATATGCCCCGGTTGACAATCTTGATCGAACAAGCAGCGGGGAAAACCCTTCGGTCCACCCGTGATTGTAATGCCCCTTTGAAATGGCTTTCGAATCTGATTGCTGTATTGCCGGGCGCAGCCGGATGTTGTTCCTGCCCTGGCGCGGCATCCGGTTTTGTCACGCGTGCTCGCCCTCGCAAGCGATCCTTTTGGACCCGATGGAGCCCGTGCAAAGAATCGTCCACAAGCGATATCGCCCTGTTCAACTTGTGCCTGAAGGTTTCCAAATGGTGGTCAGTGTGGCAACTGGAGTCATACTGTTGTAAAACTGCTGAACTGTCAGCGATTATGTCCCTTCTGTTTTTGCAGGCGAATTTCCAGCGCTGCCTGTCTCACGGTTCTTTCTCCACGCGACGACACAGTAAAAATTGGATGTTTCAAGCTGTCTGCGAGTTGGTTCAGGTCAAAACCCGGTTGTTCCAGCAACACTGTGTGGTCCGCACGCCCCAGTTGAATCTCGCAGCGTTCTATACAGCGTCTTCCAATTGAATTAACTTCTCATTAACCGGCGATTTGCCGCCGGTTCTGGGGATGTCTCTGCGAAGACGGGGCAAGGATGACGCTGCTTGGGATGTGATTTTGACCCCGGGCACTCTGGTGTTTGGCACCCACGCGGTGCTGTAGGAGGTAATATGGTTTGGTCCGCAATCACGAGGCTGTCATGTCTCTGTCTTCTGGTTTCCGCGCTTTTGATGGGAAGCGTCAAAGAGGGTCTGGCATTTGGCAACCCGTCCTTTCCGTCCCAGACAGTCGCAACACCTAACGGCGGGCAGATTTTCTTTTCCAATCTCCAAGGCACTGCGACAGCGTTTATGTCTTTGGGCGTTTCGGGAGAAGGCCCCGGAGGATCGTTCTATTTCAACAATGGTGTTTTGACTCAACCTTCGATAACGCCGGCAGGATTGGCCAATCTGGGGTATATTGGCGCGACGATACTCAGCCAGAACGGAGCGGACTCCACTTACGCCACTGATGGCTATCTTGGGGTCATGTTCACCGCGCGCGAAACCGTCGGAGGGCCGCTTTACCTTTATGAAATCGCGCTGTCCGGCGTCACGAATACCCAGATTATCAACACGCGGACTTTGGCCGACACGACGCAGCCGACGGCCTCAATCGGTGCACTGACAACAATCGGCAACGGTACGTTCCAAGCGGTGATCACACTTAGTGAACCCAGCACAGATTTCACAGTGGGTGACTTGTCGGTTACCAATGCTTCAGCCACCCTGACAGGGTCCGGAACCAATTATGTCGCAACGTTGACTGCGCAAAATAACGGTACAATTGAGCTGTTTATTCCCGCTGGCGTTTTTTCTGATGCCGCCGGGAACCTGAATCTTGCATCCAACAGGGTCAGCACACAACAGGGCGTAACGGATACACAGCGACTGGTGCAGGCCTTTCAGAACGCCCGGGCCAACAGCCTTGTGACCAATCAGCCAGAGCTGACGCAGTTTCTCCAGCAATCGGGATCAGGTGCGTTGGACTCATCAGTGACGCAGGGATCGGGGTATCTGAAATTTGCAAGTGATCCAACTCAACCGGTCTGGTTCAATCTGTCCGGTAACTGGAGCTCGCAAAACGAATACGACAGTTCTTATGCCTTGGCCGTGGTGGGGGCGCATGGCTGGGTGAACTCGAACCTTCTGATCGGCGCCATGTTGCAGATCGACTATGCCGAAACCGAAAACGGCCCGGCCAGCGTGGATGGCACAGGGTGGCTGGTCGGGCCTTATGTCGTCGCAAAACTACCTAGCCAGCCGGTGTTTTTCGAGGGGCGCGTTCTGTACGGTCAGGCCGATAACGATATTTCCCCGCTGGGCACCTATACCGACAGTTTCGATAGCGAGCGCTGGCTGATCCAGTCGCGCGTAACCGGAGAGATGAAGCGCGGGAACCTGACGCTTATGCCGCTGCTGGACATCAGCTATGCCAGCGACAATCAGGAGACTTATACTGATAGTCTGGGCAACCTGATTCCGCAGCAGGATTTCAGCCTGACCACCGCACGGTTGGGCATGGATTTCAGCCATCCAATCCAAGTGTCGCGCGGTCAGATGATGCTGACCGGTGGTCTATCTGGTATTTGGAGCACAACATCCGGCACAGGCACTGTTCCTGGCGTGACACCGATAGGGGATACGGCCCGTGCACGCGCTGATCTGGGTTTTGACTACCGACTGGAAAACGACAGCCTTCTGGCCGCAAATCTGTTCTATGATGGTATCGGTGAAAGCGGATTTGAAAACTACAGTGTCAGCCTGATCTGGCAAATGGCATTCTGAATCCGCCGTGTGCTATTTTGGGAGTCCGTCAGGTCTTCGCCTTGTTTTGGAGCAGAATGTCGAGCGGTACGATTTCAAGCGCGCGTTGATGTGTCGCCTCCAGATGAACCTGTGGCGCACATCCTTCGTCATGAGCTTGCAAAAACCGGCTTGCACATAAACACCAGCTGTCACCTGGGCGAAGGCCGGGAAAGCCGAATTCGGGCCGTGCCGTGCTCAGATCATTACCCACATATTTTGAGAACGCCAGAAATTCGGCTGTCATCACGGCGCAGACTGTGTGACTACCCTGATCCTCGGCGCAGGTATTGCACGCGCCATCCCGGAAAAACCCTGTCAAAGGGTCGCGTGAGCAAGGGGCCAAAAAGCCACCCAGTACATTTACACTGTCTTGTTTCTGCATAATGGCATCTTACAGACTTTCCGCAATCTTGCGGAACATTTCGATGTTAAGATCATTTACGCTGGGTTCACGGAACAGCCTGTCTGCACCAGTTGTCACAATTAGAACGCCCCTGGGCTGGTTGAAATAGATGTACTGACCATAGACACCGCGGGCCAGAAACTCTCCTTCATGTGCGCCGCGGGGAATCCACCATTGATACCCGTACCCGATCTCTCCTTGTGCGGTCGGCGCGCTGGGTTGGGTGGCTTCGAAAATCCATTCGGCAGGAACCAGTTGCTTTCCGTTCGCGATGCCGTCCTGAAGGATCATTTGTCCGAACCGGGCGAAATCACGCGTGGTGAAGTTGAGGCCACCCAAAACAAAAGCGACCCCTGCACCATCAGTGATGTAGTATCCGTCCCGCTCCAGCCCCAACGGTTGAAGTATCTTTTCCGTCAGAAGGTCTGCCACGTTCCGCCCGGTCGCACCGCGTATCACCATGCCCAGAACATGGGTGTCGATCGACACGTATTGCCAGGTTTCACCCGGCGTCGCAAAGCTGTCCCGCAGCGAGGCTGCGAAATCGTCCAACTCACCACCCAGCGCAACCACACGCCCCATCCGATTGATGTCGGAATTTGGGTCGAGATAATCTTCATCAAACGTCACGCCGCTTGCCATGTTCAGCACGTTGCGGATCGATGCAGCCTCATACGCGCTGCCCTTCAGTTTGGGCGCATATTTGACAACCGGGTCATCCAACGACCCGATTGCACCCTCTTGCAGCAGGATACCGAAAAGCGCCGAAAGATAGCTTTTGGCGACCGACCAGGAAATCCTCCGGTCATCAGACCCGGTTCCAAGATAATATTCCTCGAACCTGATTTTGCCGTCCTGCATAACCAGCAACGACGTGACCGCGCGTTCATCGATCCAGCTGTCGGTTCCCTCCGGCAGCTCGAACCCTTCGCCATAAGGCAGGTCCCAGGTAGGTGCGTCGCCACGCGGCAGGTTCACGGTTAGAAAAGCTTCGTCCATGTGCGAGAAATTGTGAACGATCTTCTCTTCAGAAAATAAAGAGTTTACGGCTAAAAGGCGCTGCAACTCTTCGCGTTTCCACAGCCCGACGGCAGTGGCGGCCAGAACCAGCGCCAGCACGATGCGCAGCACCCACTTCAAGATGGATTTCATCGCATTGCCTCCCTAGTTGAGCGGTATTGGAACGCGGGAGATCACATTCCGCAACCTCTACGTAACGGAAAGAGGCCGACGTGCTACCTGAATTTGTCCAAAAGCTTCTGCATCGCCGACCGGTCATCGTCCGCGGCGTCGGGTGCGCCTGTTGAAGGTGTGTCGGTTTTTGGGGCAGCGTTCTTTGATGATCGCGGCGGGGCAGTGCGCAATGCAACCGCATTCATGAACTTGCCGCCCTCGTCCTGTGCCAGGTAGGGTGCTCCGTCCGAAACACCCCAAAGAACGTCGTCCAGCCATTCGGCTTCGGATTTTGCAAAGTCGTTCAGGACATATCCCGACACCATTTCCTTGCGGCCCGGATGCCCGATCCCAAGGCGCACGCGATCATAAGCCGCCCCGATATGCTCATGGATCGAGCGCAGACCGTTGTGCCCGGCGTGCCCGCCCCCTGCCTTGACACGCAGCTTGCCCGGAGCAAGGTCCAGCTCGTCATGGAACACAACAACGTCGGTGGAGTCGAGCTTGTAAAATCGCATCGCCTCGCCGACGGATTGACCCGAACGGTTCATGTAGGTTTGCGGTTTCAACAGCAGGACTTTCTCGGTGCCAAGTCGACCTTCCGAAATCTCGCCCTGAAACTTCGATTTCCAGGGGCCAAACCCGTGATCCTCTGCGATCCGGTCCAGGGCCATGAACCCGATATTGTGCCGGTTCCGGGCATATTTCTGGCCCGGGTTTCCCAATCCAACAAACAGCTTCATGTTTCCGTTTTGCCTCTGTAGCTCCAAAGCCATTTCATGCCCGGAAATCGTCAGGAAATCCAGTCAGGCCTGATGACTGAACCCGTAAAAAAAACGGGGCTCACCCGAGCCCCGCTTCAAAGTCGGAAACATTGTTCCAGACTTATTCTTCTTCTTTTCTGACAACTTCGACTTCATCGGCTGCAACTTCACCATCTTCATCGTCGTCGCTGGTGGACAGACCAGTCGGCGCCGAGATGTTGGCAATCACAAAGTCACGATCGATGGTCGGTTTGGTGCCCTCAGGCAGTTCAACCGACGAAATGGTCACGACGTCATTGATGTTCAGACCGGTCAGATCAACAGTGATCTTTTCAGGAATGTCACCGGCGGTGCAGATCAGTTCGACTTCCGGGCGGACAACGGTCAGAACGCCACCCTTTTTGATGCCAGGGGCCACCCCTTCATTGATGAACTCAACGGGGATGAACAACGCGATCTTGGTGGTCCGGCGCAGGCGCATCAGGTCCAGATGGGTCGGCAGGTCTTTGACGACATCACGCTGAACGTCGCGGCAGATGACGCGCACGTCATCGTGGCCTTCAACTTTCAGGTTCCACAAGGTCGACTTGAACCGGCCCGCTTTCAGGCGCTTGAACAGGACGTTGAACGGGATCTGGATTGGCAACGGATCTTTGTCACCACCAAATACGATGCCCGGAACCATGCCGTCGCGGCGTGCCTGACGAGCGGCGCCCTTGCCTGTCCCCGTCCGTTCCAGAGCTACGAGATCAGGAATCTCACCAGCCATGATATATTCTCCAATGTTAGGGCGGGCATCCTCCAAGGCTGTATACCCGCGTGAAGCCGCGTCCTTAGCTTGATTCACACGATTTGGAAAGAGGTATTTCTTGCCATGCCGTTCGGCTGGGTTCCACCGCCTATCCCCGAGTGTCTATCTGGCGGACGGATGAAGGATCCCCAGCTTCATCTGGCCAAAAATATCCCGGGGGAGGCGCCCGGAACGGGCGTCGGGGGCAGAGCCCCTCTGTTTAACCGGTTACGCTTGCCAGCGGCCCCCAAAGTTTTCGGGTATCAGCAGATTGTGGCGCCCCAACGCGGCCACGTTTTTCTCACCACAAAGCGCCATTGTGGTGTCAAGCTCCCTCTGGATCAGCTCAAGCGCCGTGGTGACACCTTTCTGACCCATGGCACCCAGACCATACACAAACGCGCGGCCAACATAGGTCCCTTTTGCCCCAAGCGCCAAGGCTTTGAGCACGTCTTGCCCGGACCGGATGCCGCTGTCCAGATGCACCTCGATATCGCCACCGACCGCATCCATGATCTCGGGCAGGACACGAATTGAGCTTAGCGCGCCGTCAAGTTGACGCCCACCATGGTTTGACACGACAATCGCATCGGCACCCAGCTTGGCGGCCATCCTTGCGTCCTCCGCATCAAGGATGCCCTTGAGGATCACTTTCCCGCCCCATTGCTCCATCAGTTTTTCAACCTTGGACCAGTCCAGGCTGGGGTCGAACTGTTCTGCGGTCCAGGCCCCCAATGACGATGCGTCCGAAATACCATGCACATGCCCCACGATGTTGCCGAACTCGCGACGCTGGGCCCGCAGCATTTCAATGCCCCAGGCCCATTTGGTCATCAGGTTGGCGATGGTTTTTGCCGTCAGTTTGGGCGGGGCCGACAGACCGTTTTTCAGGTCCTTGTGCCGTTGGCCCAGAATTTGCAGGTCGAGCGTGATCACCAGTGCGGAACATCTGGCATCTTTTGCCCGCTGGATCAGGCGGTTGATGTAGTCCGTGTCTTTCATTGTATAAAGCTGGAACCAGAATGGCTTGTCGGTATACCCGGCCACATCTTCGATCGAGTTGATGGACATGGTGGACAGCGTAAAGGGTACACCAAATTCCTCGGCGGCTTTGGCGGCCTTCATCTCTCCGTCTGCATGTTG
Organism: Ruegeria sp. AE3; assembly: GCF_056542225.1. Classification (NCBI taxonomy): domain Bacteria; kingdom Pseudomonadati; phylum Pseudomonadota; class Alphaproteobacteria; order Rhodobacterales; family Roseobacteraceae; genus Ruegeria; species Ruegeria sp. AE3. Next base: position 80,935 of record NZ_JBQFZL010000004.1, read on the forward strand.
CATCCCCGTCAACCCGACCGGGGCAAGCGCCACGGGCATTGAAACGTCTTCGCCAATCATTTGCGAAGTTGTCGACCGACCGGACATGTCGACCGCAACCCTTTGGCGCAGGCGAATTTTTTCGAAGTCGGTGCTGTTGTCGCGAAAGGTCTGTTCTGTCCAGCTGCCGCTTTCGGCGTAGTCATAGAACATACGAGGCACGCGGCGTTCATATATGCGTTTGAGGTCTTCGATATTGGTGATCACAGGCATGAAAACAGGGCTCCGCTCACTTTGGTTAGTTTTCCTTACCAATTCATTCCCAAGGCTGCAATGTCTTGACGTCACAGTGAAGGGTCACAAAAAACCCGCCGCGGTATCCGCGACGGGTCATCATTCTCGCATGTTGGCTGCGAAATCAGGCGCTGTGCGCGCCATCCGAAAGAGATTTCACAAAGGTCAGCACGTCGGCCACAGGTTTACCTGCGCCGATCTGGCTGACGATCGCTGACCCGACCACCGCGCCATCCGACACCGAGGCAATATTGCGCGATTTCTCAGGCGTGTTGATCCCGAACCCCACGATCACCGGCAGATCGGTCGCGGCCTTGATGCGGGCAACCTCGGGGCCAACATCGGTTGCTTCTGCCTCGGCTGCGCCAGTGATCCCGGTGATCGAGACATAATAAACAAAGCCAGAAGTGTTTTGCAGAACACGTGGCAGGCGTTTGTCATCCGTAGTCGGGGTCGCCAGGCGAATAAAATTCAGACCTGCCGCTTGCGCGGGCAGGCAGAGTTCTGCGTCCTCCTCGGGGGGAAGGTCCACCACGATCAAACCGTCAATCCCTGCCGCTTTTGCATCGGCCAGAAACGCGTCAACACCCCGGCTGTAGATTGGGTTGTAATACCCCATCAGGACAATGGGGGTTGTATCGTCCGTTTCCCGAAACGTTCGTGCCAGATCCAATGTGCGTTGCAAGGTCATGCCCCGCTCAAGCGCACGTTGGCCTGCGGCCTGAATAGTAGGGCCGTCGGCCATCGGGTCGGTAAAGGGCAGGCCCAGCTCGATAACATCCACGCCAGCACCAGGCAGGCCTTTGACCACTTCAAGCGAAGTGTCATAGTCGGGATCCCCGGCCATGACATAGGCGACAAAGGCCTTCTTGCCTTCAGCTTTCAGGGCGGCGAACTTGGCGTCGATACGGGTCATCGGATGTCCTTGCACTCGGGTTTCGACCTGATGTGCAGAAACTTTGACCGAAAATCAATCCCGCCCGGACAGGAATGGATCAGAAGCCCAGATGATAGCGTACCAGCAGGGCATTCACGCCCGGGTTCTCGTCATTTGTGCTGGCGTTGGATTTATGGGTAAGTGCGACAGACACGCTATTGCCATTGTTCAGGTTATAGCCAAGTCCCAAAAGGCTGCGAATCTGGAAATCGCCCCCCAAATCATTCAGGTCGTTGCTGGCGTTATAATACCCAGGCATCACGCTGCCTTCCACGAACCAGCGATCGCTTAGCGCATACTGCCCGATCAGGCCCGCGCCGATATGCGTGTCCCCATCCTCATCTACGGTTAGGGCCGCGCCCAAACCGGCGCGAAACCGCGTGGCCTGATGAAATGGCGTGTGGTGGTATTCGATCGAGATCAGACCCTGATCTTCAGATGTGTCTTCAGAATAGTCCGCGTATCCGGCACCAAAAACAACGGTCTGGGCTTGGGCTGACGCGCAGGCCGTTGCCGCCAGTACGGTTGCAAGAAAAAAGTGTTTCATCTGTGTCCGCCAACAAAAAGTGATCGTGCGCTATTAACTGGTATTCGTAGCCGTCGTTTTTCAATTTCGGCAAGAACACGTTTTCCAAACAATTTTGTGATGTGGCGAAATGGACTCTGCCAAAGAGCCGCCAGCAATCCCTTGCGCAATCAGGCGGACCTGCATAGAAGCTGCGATCGTATTCTATGCAGGAGGCCGTGATGGGCTTTAAAATGGGAATCGTGGGTCTGCCGAATGTCGGCAAGTCGACCCTGTTCAATGCGCTGACCAAAACCGCAGCTGCGCAGGCCGCGAACTTCCCGTTCTGCACCATCGAGCCAAATGTCGGGGATGTTGCGGTTCCCGACGCCCGCCTCGACAAGTTGGCGGCGATTGCATCCTCAAAACAGATCATCCCAACGCGGATGACTTTTGTGGATATCGCGGGTCTGGTAAAAGGCGCGTCAAAGGGCGAAGGGCTGGGCAACCAGTTTCTGGCGAACATTCGCGAAACGGATGCGATTGCCCATGTGCTGCGCTGTTTCGAAGACGGCGACGTGACACATGTAGACGGGCGCGTTGATCCGGTTGCGGACGCTGACACGATCGAAACCGAGTTGATGCTGGCCGATTTGGAAAGCATCGAAAAGCGTCGGGCCAATCTGGTGCGCAAGCTGAAGGGCAACGACAAAGAAGCGCAGCAGCAGGATCGCCTGCTGGCCCAGGCGCAGGCCATGCTGGAAAGCGGCAAGCCCGCACGTCTGGTCGACGTCAGCGACGAAGACGCCAAGGCGTGGACGATGTTGCAACTTCTGACCACCAAACCGGTTCTGTACGTCTGCAACGTGTCCGAGGAAGACGCCGCAAAAGGCAACGAATTCTCTGCCCGCGTGGCCGATATGGCTGCTGCTCAGGGCAATGCCCATGTGATTATCAGCGCCAAGATCGAAGAAGAAATCAGCCTGCTGGATGAGGACGAAGCCCAGATGTTCCTTGAGGAAATGGGACTGGAAGAGCCCGGCCTGGACCGTCTGATCCGCGCCGGTTACGATCTGCTAAAGCTGGAAACCTATTTCACCGTCGGCCCGAAAGAGGCCCGCGCCTGGACCATCCGCACCGGCACCGCTGCACCGCAAGCAGCAGGTGTGATCCATGGCGATTTCGAAAAGGGCTTCATCCGCGCCGAGACCATCGCCTATGACGACTATGTCGCTGCCAATGGCGAACACGGCGCGAAAGAGGCGGGTAAGATGCGGGCAGAGGGTAAAGGCTATATCGTCAAGGACGGCGATGTGATGCACTTTTTGTTTAATACCTGATCAATTGGGCTGTTCCTGTCGGGTGAGCGGGGTATCCTGCCCTATCCGCAGCATTGGAGCTTTCCTTGATCGAAATCCGCGACCTGCAACTGCTCAGCGCTTTGGCGCGGCATCGGCATTTTGCCAAGGCGGCCGAGGAGTGCGGGATTTCACAGCCTGCGTTTTCTATGCGCATCCGCAATCTTGAGGATCGGTTGGGTGTCTCCATCGTCCGCCGCGCCAACCGCTTTCAAGGGCTGACCGAAGAGGGCGAGATGATCGTCCAGCGGGCGCGGCGCATTCTGGACGACACCAAGGCGCTGGAACAGCAGGTGCTTGCTGCCAAGGGCGAGATTACGGGCACACTGATCCTTGGCGTGATCCCGACCGCAATCGCCTTCACGGGGCGGTTGGTCAAAAGGCTGCGTGACGCGCATCCTCGTATCGTCACACGCATTGAAACCATGTCCGCCACCGCAATTCAACACCGGCTGGACGAAGGCAGCCTAGATGCCGGGGTAACCTATGGTGACAGTATTGGCACCGATTTCCGGCAGGTTCACCCTCTTTACGAGGAAACCTATGTGTTGTTGGTGCCCACGCATTTGACGGACCAGACCGGCCCGATTCCGTGGGCGCAGGTCGCAGAATTTCCGCTCAGCCTATTGGAGCCGCAGATGCAGAACCGGCGAATTCTGGACCGGGTGTTTGCCGAACAGGGGCTGCACCCTGACATCGTGGCCGAAACCAGCGGTTTCACGGCTTCGATGGTCATGGTGCGTGAAGGGCTGGCAGCGACGGTTGTCCCTCGGGTTTTGGTGCGCGCGCTGGGCGATTTGAAGGGAACGAAAGTGTTGCCGCTGATTGAACCTGTTGTCAGCAAACCGATTTGTCTGGCAACCCTCAGCCGGGATCCCGAGCTGCCAACCGTCAAGGCTTTGCGGGATGTGGTGACCTCTTTGCGGTGATAAGGCGTCGTTATCGTGCGATTGCGAAAAGCGATTTGACGATATGTTTGCCTGATGAGAGACGGAACCTCAATCGGAGGGCATCATGGCACCATTAGATACCAAGCCATCAGGCACACCCAAGGGCGTCTGGAAGTCAGGTAAAGGCAAGGGGCGGCACACACCCAAGGGCCGTCAGTTCACGGATGAGGCGCAGGCTGAAATCACACGCCTGCTGGGTGATCGCCCGCGTCGCCGCGACCTGCTTATCGAGTTTTTGCATTTGATTCAGGACGAACACGGTCATATCAGCGCCGACCATATTGCGGCGCTTGCCGTGGAAATGCGGATCGGTCAGGCCGAGGTCTATGAAACCGCGACTTTCTATGCCCATTTCGATGTGGTGAAAAAAGGTGAGACGCCTCCTCCGGCATTGACCATCCGGGTTTGTGATTCCCTCTCCTGCGAAATGGCCGGTGCCCAGCAGTTGCAGAAGGCGCTGGAAGACGGTTTGGACCCTGCCGAAGTTCGCGTTGTTCGCGCGCCCTGCATGGGGCGTTGCGATACCGCTCCGGTATTGGAGATCGGCCACAACCACATCGACCATGCGACCCCCGAAAAGGTGCAGTCGGCGATTGCGGCAGGGGACACCCATGCGCATCTGCCCGACTATGAGACCTTCGAGGCCTATGAGGCCAACGGCGGCTACGCCAAGCTGAAAGATCTGCGCAACGGCGGGAACTGGGAAGAAGTCCAGGAAACTGTTCTGGCCTCGGGCCTGCGTGGTCTGGGCGGCGCTGGCTTCCCGTCGGGCAAGAAATGGGGCTTTGTTCGCATGAACGACGGCCCGCGCTATCTGGCCGTGAACGGCGATGAGGGTGAACCCGGCACATTCAAAGACCGCTATTACCTGGAGCGCACGCCGCATGTCTTCTTGGAAGGTATGTTGATCGCGGCATGGGCGGTCGAGGCCGAGACCTGTTTCATCTACATGCGCGACGAATACCCGGCAGTACTGGAAATTCTGCGTCGTGAGATTGCGGCATTGGAAGATGCCGGTATCGTCGCAAAGGGTTACATCGACCTGCGACGGGGTGCCGGTGCCTATATCTGCGGCGAAGAATCCGCGATGATCGAATCGATTGAGGGCAAGAAAGGCCTGCCGCGCCATCGTCCGCCGTTCGTCGCGCAGGTTGGGGTCTTTAACCGTCCGACCTTGGTGCACAATGTCGAGACGCTTTATTGGGTCTCAAAAATCTGCCGCGAAGGGCCGCAGATTCTGAACTCTGTTGAAAAGAACGGCCGCAAGGGCCTGCGCAGTTATTCGGTCTCGGGGCGTGTGGCGAAGCCGGGCGTTTACCTACTGCCCGCAGGTTCGACCATTCTTGATGTGATTGATGCCGCCGGCGGCATGGCTGATGGCTATGTGTTCAAGGCGTATCAACCGGGCGGGCCGTCGTCAGGTCTTCTCCCCTCGGGCATTGACGACGTCCCGCTCGATTTCGACACGCTTCAGCCGCTTGGCACTTTCATCGGGTCTGCCGCCGTTGTGGTTCTGTCCGATCAGGACACCGCCCGCGATGCTGCGCTGAACATGCTGCGGTTCTTCGAGGATGAAAGCTGTGGCCAGTGCACCCCCTGCCGGGCAGGCTGCGAAAAGGCGGTCAAGCTGATGCAGGCCGACAAGTGGGATACCGATCTGTTGGAAGATTTGTGCCAGGTCATGGGTGATGCCTCGATCTGCGGTCTGGGGCAGGCGGCCCCGAACCCCATCCGTCTGGTCATGAAACATTTCGCTGACGAAATCTGAGGGAGACAGAGCCATGCTTGACGCAAGCCCAACCAAGACCGTCACCTTCAACCTGAACGGCGATGACGTCACTGTGCCCGAGGGCACCACGATCTGGGAAGCGGCCAATGGCCGGGGCCTGGTGATCCCGCATCTGTGCCACAAGCCTGCACCGGGATACCGCCCCGATGGCAACTGCCGCGCCTGCATGGTCGAGGTGGAGGGCGAGCGTACTTTGGTCGCCTCGTGCATCCGCCCGGCGGCCGATGGGATGGTGGTCAAGACCGACACCGACCGCGCCGAAAAATCGCGCGCCATGGTGATGGAATTGCTCGTGGCTGACCAGCCCGAGCAGCCGCATGACGTATCCAGCCATTTCTGGGATATGGCCAAGTTGAACGATGTCAGCAACAGCCGCTTTCCTGCGAAAGAGGCCGAGAAAATCCCGCTGCTGGATGACAGCCATGTGGCGATGCGTGTCAATCTGGATGCGTGTATCAACTGCAATCTTTGTGTTCGGGCCTGCCGCGAAGTGCAGGTGAATGACGTGATTGGCATGGCCGGTCGTGGTCATACGGCGCAGGTGGTGTTTGACCAGAATGACCCGATGGGTACCTCCTCCTGTGTTGCTTGCGGTGAATGTGTTCAGGCCTGTCCCACCGGTGCGCTGATGCCTGCGACCGTGCTGGACGACCAGCAGCAGGGGGACAGCAAGGATTACGATAGCGAGACCGAAAGCGTCTGCCCGTTCTGCGGTGTGGGCTGCAAGGTGTCGCTGAAGGTCAAGGACGGCAAGGTGAAGTATGTCGAGGGCATCAACGGCCCCGCAAACGAAGGTCGTTTGTGCGTCAAAGGTCGCTTTGGCTTTGACTACATCCACCACCCACACCGCCTGACCAAACCGCTGATCCGGCGCGAGGATGCGCCCGCCAAGGGTCTGAACGTCGATCCGGGCGATCTGTTGACCCATTTCCGTGAAGCGACCTGGGAAGAGGCGATGGATCTGGCCGCGACCAAGCTGATGGCCCTGCGTGCCAAAGACCCACGCTCGGTTGCAGGCTTCGGTTCGGCCAAGTGTACCAACGAAGAGGCGTATCTGTTCCAGAAGTTCATCCGTCAGGGCTTCAAGCACAACAATGTCGATCACTGCACCCGTTTGTGCCACGCCTCATCCGTTGCGGCGCTGATCGAGAATGTGGGTTCGGGCGCGGTGACGGCGACCTTCAACGAGATCGAGAACGCCGATGTGGCGATCATCATCGGTTCAAATCCGATCGAGAACCACCCTGTCGCGGCGACCTATTTCAAGCAGTTCGCCAAGCGTGGCGGCAAGCTGATCGTGATGGACCCCCGAGGCGTTGGTATGCGCAAGTTCGCCGACGAAATGCTGCAGTTCCGCCCTGGCGCGGATGTCTCGATGCTGAACGCAATCATGAACGTGATCGTCGAGGAAGAGCTGTATGACAGCCAGTACATCCATCGCTGGACCGAGAACTGGGAGGCCGAGAAAGAGCACCTGCGCGCCTTCACGCCCGAAGCGATGGCACCGATCTGTGGTATTGAACCGGATCAACTGCGCCGGGTCGCCCGCACCTTTGCACAGGCCAAAGCGGGCCTGATCTTCTGGGGCATGGGCGTCAGCCAACATATTCACGGCACCGACAACTCGCGCTGTCTGATTTCGCTGGCTCTGATGACCGGCAATGTCGGTAAACCCGGCGCAGGCCTGCACCCGTTGCGAGGGCAAAACAACGTGCAGGGCGCATCGGATGCGGGCCTGATCCCGATGTTCCTGCCGGACTATCAGTCGGTGACTGACGACGGTGTTCGCGCCAAGTTCAATGATGTCTGGCATTCGGATGACTTTTCGAACGAGAAGGGTCTGACGGTGACCGAGATCATCGATCAGGCATATGCGGGCAACATCAAGGGCATGTATATTCAGGGTGAAAACCCGGCCATGTCCGATCCGGATGTGAACCACGCCCGCGCGGCACTGGCCAAACTGGATCTGATGATCGTGCAGGACATCTTCCTGACCGAGACGGCGAACTATGCCGATATCATCCTGCCTGCCTCGGCGCTCTATGAAAAGAACGGCACGGTGTCGAACACCAACCGTCAGGTACAGCGTGTACGGCCTGCCGTTACCCCTCCGGGTGAGGCGCGCGAAGATTGGAAGATCACGGTTGAGCTGGCACAGCGCATCGGGCTGAATTGGGACTACACCGATGTGTCGCAGGTCTTTGCCGAGATGAAACTGACCATGGCGTCGCTTGACAACATCACGTGGGAGCGTCTGGAGACCGAGACGATTACCTACCCGTCGCTCAGCGAAACCGATCCGGGTCAGGCCATCGTGTTCGGGGATGGTTTCCCCCGTTCGGGCGGCAAGGCGAAGTTCACTCCCGCCAGCGTCATTCCGCCGGATGAGGCCCCGGACGAGGGATACCCGATGATCGCCACCACTGGCCGTCAGCTGGAACATTGGCACACCGGCTCGATGACCCGCCGGTCCAATGTTCTGGACGCGGTGGAGCCGGAGGCGAACTGTTCGATGAATCCACGTACGCTCAAGCTTATGGGAATCGAGCCGGGCGATATGATCCGCCTGACCACACGTCGTGGTTCGATTGAGATCATGGTTCGCGCGGACCGGGCGATTGCCGAGGATATGGTGTTCATCCCGTTTGCCTATGTTGAGGCGGCGGCGAACATCCTGACCAATTCGGCCATCGACCCCTATGGCAAGATCCCCGAGTTCAAGTTCTCGGCCATTCGCGTCGAAAAGATCGAAAGCGCAGTTGCGGCTGAGTAAAACCAACACATATCAAGCAAAGAAGGCGGCCTGATAGGTCGCCTTTTTCTTTTCTTGACAGGCGCTTGCGCTCGACCAACCCTGTCGTAGATGTTGGTGGAGGAATTTCTTATGGCACGCCGTTTCGTCGATCTGTCCGTTCCGTTGGAAACCGGGATCGTGTCTGACCCGCCAATCATGTTGCCGCAAATTGAATATCTGACCCATGATCAGACGGCAGAACAGGTCATGTCTTTCTTTCCGGGTCTGGAACGGCAAGACCTGCCGAACGGTGAAGGATGGGCAATCGAACGGTTGCAGATCGCGACCCACAACGGCACGCATCTGGATGCGCCGTATCACCATCATTCCACGATGAACAAAGGTGAACGGGCAATAACTATCGACGAAGTGCCGCTGGAATGGTGCATGAACCCCGGCGTCAAGCTGGACTTTCGACACTTCGAGGATGGGTATGTCGTTACCGCGGCAGATGTCGAAGCTGAATTGAAGCGCATCGGCCACGAACTCTGCCCGCTGGATATCGTCGTGGTCAACACTGCTGCAGGGACACGTTATGGTGCGCCGGACTATCTGGTCAAAGGATGTGGAATGGGGCGCGAGGCGACGCTTTTTCTGACTGAACGTGGCGTGCGTGTCACCGGCACCGACGCCTGGAGTTGGGATGCCCCGTTTCCGCTCACCGCTCAGGAATACGCTGAGACCCGAGATCCATCTATAATCTGGGAAGGCCATCGCGCGTCGATGGACATCGGGTATTGCCACTTGGAAAAGCTGACCAATCTGGAAGATTTGCCGCCCTCAGGGTTCGAGATTTCCTGTTTCCCCTTCAAGATAAAAGGGGCCTCTGCCGGATTTGTCCGGGCCGTGGCAATACTTGACGATGAAGACGCGCAGTAAAGGGGGTCAAATGCAGCCTAGTACCATACCTCCTGGCGGGCATGATGGCCCGTATGCCGCGCCGGTGGAAATTCGCGGCTTTGAAGTACGGCCCGAATGGATCGACTATAACGGCCATATGAATGTCGGGTTTTACGGTGTCGCCTTTGACATGGCGTTGGAAAAGCTGATGGTTGATCATCTCGGGTTGGGCGAGGTGCAGGTCAAGGCGTTGGGGCAGGGGCCTTACATCCTGCAGTCTCATCTGCATTTCGTGCAGGAGGTCAAAGACGGTTCATCGTTTTATTTCAGGTTCCGTATGCTGGATGCTGACAGCAAGAGAGGACATTATTTCGCGCAGATGCTTTTGGCAGAAACTGACGAGATTTGTGCGACGCAAGAGGCGCTTTTCATGAATGTCAGCCACAGCACCGGGCGATCCGTACCCTACCCGGATTGGGCAGCGGCGCGTCTTGCGCAAATGGTGGATGATCATAAATCTCTGGAACCGGCTTCGCAGATCGGCCAATCGATAGGAATTCGCCGGGAATAATTTTGGAGGTCGGAAGCGATCCTAATAGTCCTTTGAAAAGAACACTCCGATGCCCGTTTCGCCGCGACCGTCAACCGTGCCCTTGACCGAGAAATTGTCGGTGACATCAAGGTTCAGGTTCACCTCGGTATCGCCTTCGGTATTGACGGTAAAGTCGGTATAGAGGTTTTCACCCAGATAGGCCCCGGCACCCAATCGGCCCGCGCCACCGTCTGACGCACCAACATCAATCGTATCAACACCGGTAGAGTCGCGTAATCCCTTGGTCGCGTCCCCTCCAGCACCGCTGAGTTGCGCCAGCGACGCGGCCATCTGCGCAATCAGGAAGGGTGAGATTTCCGAGAACCTGTTCCCAAAGAGCAGCATCGCCAGTGCCTCTTCAGCCGGGCGTTCGGGATCGGAAAACACGCTGACCTCGGGTGAATCCAGCGGCCCTGCGATTTCGATGGTCGCGGTGCCGTCCGAGGTGCTGGCAGAGGATTCAAACTCGATATAAGGCGTCAAGTCACCCTGTAGGGTCACGATGCCTTTGGTCAGGGCCAGCCTGCGGCCCAGAATATCGAAATTACCGCGGATCAATTCAATCTGACCTGATGGGACCACCGAGGTCGTGGTGCCACCAATGGAAATCCGGCCACCCAGTTCGGCATTTACACCGCGCCCCCGTACGAACACGGCTTTGGGTGCCAGCAAGTTGATGTCCAGTGCTATTCGGGATGTGCTTTGGCCCTTGTCTTTGGTGGTTACAAGACCTGCACGCTCGCGCGTGATGAAACTGGCACCGCTTTCGTTGACATGCTGTATTTCGGGGATCGGTGCGGCACCTACAGCCCCCGAAGCCGCAGCGAGGTTGATATTGGTCTCACCAAAGGTGATCTGCCCAGCCAGCGAACTGTTCCCGGCTAGAGCGCCGGTCATCGCAATCTGACCGTTCAAAGTCGTCTCGTATAAAAGCCGATCGGTCAGGACGAGGCTGTTGATTGTTGTCGTGATCTGCGCATTGAACGGGGGCGTCAGATCGACAGGTCCATTGACGGTAAAGCCACCACCGGCCCGCACCCCGCCGTTCAGCGTGATGGTTGCACGGCTTTGCGCCAGATCCACCTGTCCGTTGATCCCGGTGATGGTCTGGCCTGCGCCGGGAAGTGCAAGGGATGTTCCCGAAGTGGTAATCGATCCGCTTAGGGACGCCAGATCAGCCGGGCCTTTGAGGGCTAGATCAAAACGCGCGGACCCCTCAATCTTGTTAGGCGTGATGAAGACGTTTGCTATCCCCAGGTTTACGCCACCCTTTGCTGAAATATCTGCATTGCTGCTGGTTTCATCAAAGGTGCCTGCAACCGTGCTGACGATGTCTGCGGGACCTTGCGCCTTGGCGTCGATGGTCCAAACGCCACTGTCCCGCTTGGCATTGCCCGCAGCGGTAAGGGTGCCGGGAAACTCTGGCACAAACCTTTCGATGCGGTTGAACTTGGCATCGAAGTCCAGATCAGCGGATCCATTTGTGTCCACCGTACCGGACACTTTGGCATAGGAACTCTCTGGCCCAAGCAAGTGTGCTGTTCCTTCGAGCCCGGACCGTGTCGGAGCGACGTTGCCGTCCAGTTTCAGAGGCCCGGAGAGTGTTTTTGACAGCCGCCCCAGATCATCCAGCGCTGCGGAAAAGGTCAATCCGCCGGCATCGCGGTTCAGTTTGCCGGATGCATCCGCAGAAAGGGCGGTGCCGATCAGCTGGAATGTGCGAATATTCAGACCGGCCTCGTCATTCACCGCATCCACCGTCAGGTTCGTTCGCCCCTGGATCAGGTTGTCAACCGCGTTGATGCCGGACTTGATGTCATCAGCAGCCAAGTTGCCTTTGACGTCAAATGCCTTGCTGCCAACCGTACCTTTGCCTGCGACGTCCGCGATGATCGAACCTGCAAGATCTCGCCCGGCAAGAGTTGAAAAGGGTGACAGGTCCGGGATGTTCAGACTGACCTGCCCGTCCACCGCCAATGCATCCGTCGGATCATCAATTGTTGCCGCGGCGCTTGCCACAATGGCTGAACCTTTGATCACCGCGTCGCGGATTTTAATCTGCTTCTGACTCAGCGCGCCGTCGAAATTTATCTCGGTCCGACCGACCAGCAGCGGGTCAATCTCGGGTAGGCCCGTTTTGACATCCCGGCTCATCACGCTGGCTGTGCCATCAAACTCGAGCGTCTGAACAGTGCCTTTGCCGTCCAGTTTCGCCTGTACCGCACCGCCAAGCTCACGTTTGGCGAGGCCCGAGAACACGGAAAGATCCCGCGCGTTGACTGTTGCTTGCCCGTCAATCGTCACGCTGCCCTCAGGGGTGGTAACCGTACCATCAGCCTGCGCGCGCAGAGTATCGCCGATCAGCGTAAAATCCCGGATCGTTATGCCATCTGGACCGCGTTTTGCGTCCAGCGTGATTGTTGTGTTGCCCCGGATCACTGGGTCAATGTCATCGCGCCCTGTGGAAAGACCGCGCCCTTCGACCTCCAGCTTGCCATCGAAACTGCCTTCAAGCGGCGAACCCTGGCCCGTGAGCCGGGCAGAGGCCTGACCGCCCAGTTCCAGCTGCGCCAGACCCGAAAACCGTGCCAGATCGGTCGCCTGCAATGTCGCGGTTCCATCGACGGCCAAACCACTGGACAAGCCGCTGATCTCGGCATCAACGCCCAGTTCATAGTCCGAGCCGACCATCTCGACCCCGGACACGTTCAGGGTCTGATCCCTGCCATACTGGAACGTACCGTCCAGCGTAATGCGGTCTCCAATAGCTGCGTTCAGGGCATCGTCAGTCAGGTCGATACCGTCCAAAGCAGCTTGCAAATCACCGTCGATCCGCAAAACGTCACCCTGTTCCAAAGTTCCCTGCGCCGTAATTTGCGCGCGTTGCAGGTTCAGGTTATTGGATTTTACCGCGTTAGCGGTCAGACTTAGATCCCAGAGATTGCCGTTTTTCTCATCAAACAACGCAGAGACCTGCGCAGCTTCGATCGATGTGTCGCCACCTGACAACGGAAGGACGACGCTTTGCCCCTCGGGCGGTGTAATGCGTCCTTGCAGGGCCGCCAGTTGCAGCCGACCGCCCGGCGCCAGTTGCAGCGCCCCTTTCAGGTTCAGTGCCTGAGAACTGAGTTCCAGATCACTGATATCCAACGCGCCTTCAGGCAGGGCCCGTCCATCCACGATCAACTGCGTTTTGGGGCCGAAAAACGTATTCATTTTTTCAGCAACAAAAGGTGTCAGGTCACCACCCAGATCCGCGGTAAAGGCGATGCCCTCCTCCGCGCTAGCCGCGGCTGTTGGGGCCGAACGCAACCGAACCTGTCCGGTCACTCGTGGCTGCCCATCACTGCTCAGGCCGATATCGGCCGTAAAATCCGTCACCGGCCCGGACCCTTTCGCGGACAATCCGATCGGGGGCCTGTCCGGCATTTTCAAAGCGGTCGAGATCAGACCCCCCGCGGCTTCGGTGACCTGAAGGTCAAGATCAATCTGGCTGTCAGTGTTCCGAAAACCCGCGGCTATGGAGATTTGATCACCGGCCCGATCCAGTCGGGTGATGTCCAGTTTGGTGTCCAGCGTCCCGTCGGCCAGCGACAGGTTGCCATTGACGGCCAGTTCCGCCGCAACGCCGATCAAAGGTTTGCCCAAGGCCAGCTCGCCAATGTGGATTTCGCCGATTTCGATTGCCACGGGCAGTTCAGGCAGTTGAAAAGCTTGGGTCTCGGCAGAAGCGGACGGTGTGTCCTTGGTCGTGGTGCCCGGCGCACGGGCGACGTCGATTTCTTGTGCGGTCAGCGCGTTGACCGAGAACCGCCCACGAATCAACGCCAACCGGTTCCAATCCAGTTCCGCTCCCCGGATGGTCAGCCAGACCCCTTCATCATCGGCCACCGTGATCTCGGTAATGGTGGCGCGTGAACTCAGCGCGCCTTGCAGACCTTTGACGGTAACATTCTGATCGTCGCCCGACAGCGTGTCCTGTAGGAACCGCTCGATCATGCTGCCGCCTTCGTCCTCCTGCGCGGGGCCGGCCACTGGCACAAGCATCAGCGTGCCAATCAGCAGAAGGTATGAAAGGTGCCGCCTCAAAACGCTTGCCCGATCCCGATATAGAATTGCAGACCGTTGCCGCTGGAGCCGCTTACCGGGAAGGCCAGGTCAAACCGCAGGGGTCCGAAGCCGCCCAAATCATATCTTACGCCGATACCGGCACCTGCATGATCTTCCGCGCCACTTCCTATAAAGGAAGAGGTATCGACGACACCGTAGTCGTAAAACCCAACCAACGACAGAGAATCTGTCACCTTGCCCCGGATCTCGCCTGAAAGTCCAAGGAACGATTTGCCGCCTGCGACACCGGTCCCGACCGGGATGCCAAGGCTTTCATAGGGTTGCCCGCGGACGGTTCCCGCACCACCGGAAAAAAACAGAAAGTCGGGTGTAACGCCATCTGCTGGCGGGCCAATGACTGATCCAAGTTGCGCCCGCGCTGCCAGCACAACCCTGCCGCCGGTTCCAAGGCTGGTATAGATCCGGCCGTCGACAAACAGGCGAATGCCCGTATCGGTGCCGGAAAAGCCAATGAAAGGCATGACTTCGGAATCCAGATAATAGCCGCGCGTGGCGCTGACTTTATTGTCGCGTTCATCCCTTTCCGAGCGGAAGGGCAGGATAAAGTACCTGAACTTGCGGCCACTTCCATAGGCGTCGTCAGCATCTGACCACTGTAACCCAGCCGAGGCTTCGGCATAGAGCGTGTCCGAGAATGTGCGGCGCGCACCATATGCCACAGACGCAACCGATACATTGTAGTTTTCAGTGTTGCGGCGCTCCAGCAACACGTTCCAGAATGTATTGTCGTCCGGACCCAGACGATCGGGCTGATCCAGACGCAATCCGATCCGCCCATCAAGATCTTCGGAACCACCGATATTTCGTATCGCGGCCTCAAAACGCAGACGCTCCGCGCGTTTGAACATGTTTCGATGTGTCCAGGTCGCGGTCACGTCGAGACCGTCGCGCGAGGCCAGCTCGAGCCCAAAGGTCAGCTGACGCTTTGGTAGGTCTTCGAATGTGGCGTCGAAATCCAGTGTCCCGTCGGGGTTTGCTGTCTCATGTTCCTGCAATGAGACGACGTTGAACGTGCCGGTTCGGCGCAAACGCGTTCCAACCTTCTGAATTTTTTCTGGTGAGTAAACTTCCCCGCTTGGGAAACCGGCGATTTTTTCGATGGACCGGTGGCGCACATCCGTGTCGCCCTTAATGAACATTCTGCCAAACGTCAGCCTGCGCCCCGGGTCCAGATCAATCTGCGCATCCAGACGGGCCTGTGCGTGACGGGCGATAATGGTCTGATCCTCAATTTTTGCTTTTGCGTGGCCTGCATTCCGCCAACCCTGCACACCGTCCGAGCCTGCTTTTTGAATGACCCCTGTTGTTGCTAGTTTGCCGGGGGCGAAACCTTCGGGCAGCACGGTGCCAGACGCCAAGGGCTGAACAATGGCCGTGCCGAATTTGAAGCTTGGCCCGGTTTCAACGGTAATTGCGGCCCTGTTGATCTGGGCTGGCACAGTCAAAGAGCTCAACTCAGCGGCTTCCTGCCCGTCAAGCTTAATGCTGACAACCGGGCTGAAATACCCTTCGTCATACAAGATCTGCACAAGCGTGCGGTAATCCGACAAGGCGGCAGACAGGATCTCAAGTGGCGTATCCAGACCCCGCTCTTCCGCTGTTGTCACCGATGATGTCTTTTTCAGACGTTCAACAAGTTCCTTTGAAGCGCCCGGCGCCGTCAGAGAGGTTTCCAGCGCCATCAGAGCGGTCGGGGTCAGTGCCATGACAATGGCACTCAGCCAGCACTTCAAACGGCCTTGCGGCATGCGCCCTTGCATGAATAGCCCCAACTGTCCCAGTTCCAGATCTCAGCTACCGTGTGATGCACGGTCTTATAGTGTCAGGTTAGAACATCTGAATGCCGTTGGGAAAAGGGATAAACGCGGGATCGGGAAATTTTGGTCGAATTGTCCCGGCCTTTGCTGACACAATCGCTTTGCCGCACCTCGATTGGCAGACCGGAATTGCCGCAGTCCGGGCCAAAGCCAACCGTATACAACCAATGTCCTGGCCAGTCCTTGGCTTCGGCCCTGTGTAATTCACTAGGCAAACGGGCGGTTCTTCGGTATTCCCAATATATTGTCAACTGGTATCAAAAAAACCGAAAAAATGTCCTATCTCGACAACATCCGAACCTTTGTCAGGGTTTACGATCTGGGCAGCATGTCTGCGGCCGGGCGAGATCTGAGGATTTCGCCAGCGGTGACATCGGCGCGAATATCGCAGCTTGAGGACCATCTGGGTGTACGTCTGTTCCAGCGCACCACACGTAACCTGTCCCCGACAGAGCAGGGAAAAGCATTCTACCCCGGTGCGGTGGCGGTTCTGGATGCGGTGGACGAGGCCGAGGCTCAGGTCACGCATCTGACCGAGGCACCGCGCGGGTCGTTGTTCGTGGCGTCTCCACTGGGGGTGGGGCGGCGATTGCTGGCACCGCATGTGCCTGAATTTCTTGCAGAATACCCCGAGATTGATGTCCGCTTGCGCCTGACGGATCGCTCGGTTGACCTGACGACGGAAGGTCTTGATCTGGCGTTTTTCATTGGCCAGCCCGAGGACAGCACGTTGCGTATTCGCAAGATTGCCGACTGCCAGCGTGTATTGTGTACTGCGCCGGATTATGTGGCGCGGCGCGGTATGCCTAAAACCGGAGCTGACCTGATTGCCGACAAGCATGAATGCCTGAATCTGCGCTTTCCGGGTGCGACCGAGTTTCAGTGGATGCTGAAAACGACCGATGGTCCGAAACGTTTTGCCGTGTCCGGGCGCTTCGAATGTGATGATGGGGATGTTTTGACGGACTGGGCGTTGTCCGGTCAAGGCATTGCAATGAAGCCGGTTTTCGAGGTGGCCGAGCATCTGAAATCCGGTCGCCTCGTACCGGTTGCGACGGAAACTCCGCCTGTTCCAGTTCAGATGGCCTGCCTATACACGCATCGGCGCCATCAGGACCCAAAGGCACGCCTGTTCATGGATTTCATGATTGAACGGATCAGTAAGGTAGTCCGCGTTACAGAATACCCTATCGCGGGGCCTAAACCATAGGCACTGACCCGACGCTGTGCACGAAGCTAAGTCCGGTCACGGCGCGGCCATCAGGCGAGCCACGTCCAGCATGCGGGCCGAAAAGCCCCATTCGTTGTCGTACCAGCCGAAAACGCGCACCTGATTTTCACCGACCATGCGGGTTTCGGGCCCGGCGATGACCAGCGATTCCGGGCGCGCCCGCAAATCGGAGGACACCAGCGGCATATCCGTCCAACCCAAAACCGGTGACTCGACAACAGCCTGACGCAAAGCATGATCGAAATCCTCGGCCCGCATACCGCGTTCCAGCGTGACCACGAGGTCGACCGCCGAAACGCTGGCTGTCGGGACGCGAACTGCGGCACCCGAGATGCGCCCGGCCAGATGTGGAAGGACCACGTCGATCAGGTGTGTGGCGCTGGACGTTGTCGGAACCATGGACAGCGCACCGGCCCGCGACCGGGCAAGGTCGCCGCGCGGGGCGTCAACCATGGGCTGGCTGTTTGTATAGCAATGGATGGTTGTCATATGGCCTGACAAAACACCACCAATGTGGTCCAGCACTTTAACCAGCGGTGCCAGCCCATTGGTTGTGCAGGAGGCGTTCGATACGATCCGGGCGCTGCCCAACTGATCTTCGTTCGCCCCCAGAACGACGGTTATGTCGGCCGCGGGCGAAGGGCCCGAGATCAGGACCTTGCTAGCGCCCGCAGATAACCCGCGACGCGCCACGTCGGATGTGCGCGCGACCCCGGTACAGTCCAGCATCACGTCAACGCCGGACAGGTCAACGCGTGTCAGATCGGCACTGTGGGTCATAGGAACAGAGCGCCCGTCCACGATCAGCGTTTCATCCCCCTGTGACACATCGCCGGGATAAGGGCCGAAGGTGCTGTCGTATTTGAACAGGTAAGCGCAGGTCTCCAGCGGCGCGATGTCATTGATCAACACCAGCTCGATATCCGACCCTTCGGGCAGGGCCAGAACCTGCCGCAGGATCGTGCGGCCAATGCGGCCGAATCCGTTTATCGCGAGTTTCATGCGCAAGCTATGGCAGGGCGTCGGGGCGACCTCAATGCCTGATCCGCAACAGCTTACTTGCAACAGACCTGAGAAAAGAACTGACCCGAGATATTCTGGTACATGCTGTTGAAGATCACCTTGCAGCCCGTCGCTTGTTGAATGGCAGCAATAGCTTGCGTCGTGCGAAGACGTGGGGGCGGGCCGAACGGGTTCAGGTTGTTGTTGTCGCGTGTGGCGCGATAAATGATCGGTGCGTCAGCGACCTGTGTCACAGCCCAGTTACGGCTCATGACGAAGACGGATTTGGTCTCTTCCCCCGCAATGGCGGGTGCTGTGTGTAGGATTGCAGAGGTAGAGAGTACGGCAACGGCTATCAGGGCAAGGTGCAGTTTCATGGATAAATCTCCAATGCTCTAAACAAGAAATTACCTGGAGTTCAGCAAATTCCGACCCTTGTGTGAAGCCCTGGGATAAAAAATCACTGCGATTTCCAGCCAGACCAGCGTTTAGCGGTGCGACAGGGACAGGGGCATATGCCGGTTGACGTCCTTGTAAAGCAGATACCTGAATCGGCCCGGCCCCCCTGCGTAACAGGCTTGCGGGCAAAAGGCGCGCAGCCACATGTAATCTCCGGCCTCAACTTCGACCCAGTCCTGATTGAGGCGATAGACCGCTTTCCCTTCCAGAACATAAAGCCCGTGTTCCATCACATGAGTTTCGGCGAAGGGAATGACCCCGCCCGGTTCGAAATTGACAATGTTCACATGCATGTCATGGCGCAGGTCCTGTGGGTCTGCGAACCGCGTGGTGGACCATCGGCCTTCGGTGCCCGGCATTTCGACTGGCGTCACATCGCGTTCGTTGGTGATGATCGGGTCTGGCGCGGGCAACCCGGGAACAGCCTCATAGGCTTTGCGGACCCAGTGGAACCGCGCTGCCGTCTGACCAGTGTTCCGCAATGTCCAGTCGCTGCCGACGGGGATATAGGCATATCCGCCTGTCGCCAACACATGGTTTTCCGAGTTCAGTGTCAAAGTCACTGTTCCTTCGACGACAAAAAGCACCGCCTGAGCTTGCGCGTCTGTCTCTGGCTGATCGCTGCCGCCGCCGGGCTGCACTTCCATGATGTATTGCGAGAACGTTTCGGCAAATCCGCTGAGCGGGCGTGAAAGAACCCACAGGCGTGTTCCTTCCCAGAACGGCAGATAGCTGGTGACGATGTCGCGCATCGTACCTTTGGGAATGACCGCATACGCGTCGGTGAACATGGCGCGGTCGGTCAGCAACTGGTTCTGGCCGGGATGGCCGCCGGTCGGGGCGAAGTAGGTCGGATGGGTCATTTGTCTGCCTCGGGATCGTTTGAATGGCACTATGGGCACAAAGGCGCGGCGCTATTAGGTCCTGACGCGCGATAGGTTTGTTCGGGATATTTTGAAGGTCGGCACCCCGGGGCTTGGCCCTGCTGAAACAGAGGTATATCCTTGGTCACAAATGATTTCAGTTCTGTGAGGCCCCTATGAAAGCCCAGTTGTTACCCATCATTGCCGCGTGTGGCGCCCTTTTGATGACCGGTTCCGCCGACGCCAAGTCACTCTCCCGAATCATAGCTGAGATGGGGCTGTCCCCGGCAGACTTTGAAGTGGTTAGTGAAACCTCGAATGCGCTTTTGAACAATGGCACGCCCTCTGTAGGGCAGGAACGGTCCTGGCAAAACGACGAGACCGGCTCAAAAGGAACGATCAGGGTGCAAAACGTTCAGGGCAACTGCGTCGGCCTTCAGCATGTCATCCAGCCGGAAGGCAGCGATCAAAGCCGAGAAATCAGAACCCGCCGGTGTAATGACGGTAACGGAAACTGGATCCTGACACCCTGATCTCTGACTTGGCTATCAGTACCCGAGGTCCCGGCTGACTTCGTGCAGCAGGGGATCGCCGGATTTGAGCCTGTGGTAGTTCTCGGCCACATCCGACAGTGCATCGCCCAGATACCAGCCCGAGACGTGCGGTGTGATCGTCACAGCGGGGTGCCGCCACAAGGGGCTGTCCTTCGGCAGCGGTTCCTGTGATGTGACGTCCAACACCGCATGGCCCGGAGAACCGTTATCCAGCGCCGCGATCAGTGCCGCCTCGTCAATCAGGTTTCCGCGTCCGGCGTTCAGCAACTGACTGCCCGGCTTCATCGCGGCCAGCGTCTGTGCGTCAAACAGACCCACGGTTTGCGGCGTCGAAGGCAGGATGGCACAGACGTGATCACATTGCCCCAATAGCCGTGGCAGCGCGTCTTGCCCATGCTGGCAGGTGACACCATCGATGGACTTTGGTGAGCGGCTCCAGCCCATGACCTGAAACCCGACGGCACGTAACATGCGGGCAGTGCGGGCCCCGATATGGCCCAGACCCAGAACGCCCACAACCGTATCAGGTGTGAAAACGGGCGCGCGCGGCAACCACTCGGCGCGCCTCTGGGATGCCTCGTGAAAGACCATGTGGCGCTGAGCGCGCAGAATATAGGCGAGAAACCATTCGGCAATGCCCTGCGCAGGCGCGTCTGGCTTCAATCGCGCCACACGGATATGCGGAGGCAGGTTCGGGTGGCCAACTATGGTCTCAACCCCGGCCCCCAGCTTCTGGACCAGTTTCAGGTTGGGCAACTTCGTCGGATGATTGCTTTGCATGCTGACTACCGCCAGCATCGTAATGTCGTTGGGGTCGCCCAGCGTTTCGGGTGTGCGGATGTCGGCACCAGGCGCCAGGGCCTGTAAAGTGGCGGCGATTTCCTCATCCCCAATCCAGTCCGACAGCCCGGTTTCAATCAACAACGCCATATGCGAACCCCACTTGGATTTGATGTGGTGACGTCCCGTCACAGCGGTGGACAGGATCAGGTCAGTTAAGCCATCCTCGTGCCTAAAAGTACAGCCCGGTTTCAAGATCTGAAAAAGGACAGTTTCGTGAAGAAATAACTCAACCTGCGCAGGGAAAACCACGTTTCTTTGCAACCGGTTACCGGGGTGACCGAACTGAAGTAAACAACGCAGAAAAGACCAGAGAGGACGAATGGCAGGGCTCGACTTCACGGATCAGACCTATTTTCATCAGCGCGAGGATGGGGCGTTTGTAGGACATGATCCTGCACGCGGTCCGTGGTCTGCCGATCATTGCCACGCAGGGCCGGTCAGCGGGTTGATAGTGCGGGCAGCGGAAACTGAGGTTGGCCCCGAAAAGATGCTGACCCGCCTGACAGTTGACCTGTTGCGCCCTCTGCCCTTGGCCGGGTTGCGGGTTGCCGCAGAAACCACGCGCCATACAAAGACGCTGGCGACCACACGTGTTACGGTGCATGATCTGGATGACACACTCTGCGCCACGGCCACCACCATGCATCTGGTGCGGCGCGATCTAGGCGTGGTGGCAAACGTCGAAACCAGCGCGCCACAGTTGGAAGACGCGGTAGAAGGTCCTTTTCCAATCGGCGAGATTCGTCATGATTTGAAGGGGTTTGCCCACTACAGTGACATCCTTTATCCCAAAGACGGCAAACAGGGGGCCGGACCCAAAACGGTCTGGATGCGCACCCCAAAGCTGTTGAGCGGCGAAGATCAGTCGCCCATTCAGGCACTGTGCCCGTTGGCGGATTGCGGCAATGGAATCTCGTGGAATGCTCCGACGTCGGAAATGGGGTTCATGAACACCGATCTGACCGTGAATATCCACCGCGAACCGGTGTCAGATTGGCTGGCGTCCCGTTCGGTTTCACATTGGCAACCTACGGGCATCGGCATGTCTCAGTCCGTGCTTTTCGACACACAGGGTCCTGTAGGAACCGCTCTGCAAACACTTGTGCTGTTCCCGCCAGTCTGAAGGTCGGCCAGTTTCCGCATGTGTGTGTAAAGGCCGTTGTCGCCGTGTCCCTTCAGACCTATCTTGCGCATATGCGCTGGCTGTTCACTGTCATGACCTGTTGCCTGCCGATCCCGGCACTATCCCACCCGCATGTCTTTATCGACACCGGGCTGGAATTCATCGTGGATGAGGCCGGTCACCTGACCCATATCCGGGTGACTTGGGCATATGACGAATTCTACTCTCTGCTTGTTCTGGAAGACATGAATTTGGATCAGGATGCTGACGGCATTTTGACGAAAAGCGAAGAAGAACGTCTGAGCGGGTTCGATATGCAATGGGTCGAGGGGTATAACGGCGACTTCGTGCTCACCAAAGACGGAGCGCTGGTTGCACTGTCCGGTCCAATGGAGCCCAGTGCGACAACGGAAGATGGGCGGGTCGTGACCACCCATATGCGCGCGGTCGAAGGCGACGCGATACCTGCCATAGGGCTTTCCGCCAAGGCATTTGATGAGTCCTTCTATACGGCCTACGAGATTACGCGCCCTGTAACCGTGACGGGCCCGGCTTTATGCCGGGTGGATCGTAACGATCCCGACATAGACGGGCAGCTTGCACAGATGCAGGCGTTTCTGTTGACACTGGACGCGGATTACGACCTGGAGGAAAACGATATTCCATTGGTTGGTGAGAACTTTGCGACTGAGATCCTCGTTTCATGTCCCGTTTCCTGATTGTTCCGGTCGCTCTGGCCTTTGGTTTGCTGCTTTGGTTCTGGGGCAGTGGTGGGTTTGACAGCCTGGCAAGTTGGGCAGCCGGAGAGCAGCGGGACTTTCAGAACCAGATCGCGCGGTCCTTGCGTGCCGCGCGTGCGGAACAGCCTCAGGCGGTGGCCACGCTTCTGACTGTCTGTTTCGCCTACGGGTTCTTTCATGCCGTGGGTCCGGGCCACGGGAAGGTTTTGATCGGGGGCTACGGTTTGGGTCGGCGTGTTGTCTTCTGGCGGTTGTCGGCGATTAGCGTATTGTCCAGTTTTGGACAGGCGGTGATGGCGGTTGTGCTGGTCTACGCGGGGGTGCTGGTCTTTCAGATGTCCCGCGAAAGCCTTGTTGGGACGACCGAACAGGTGATGGCTCCGATCAGCTACGGAGCCATTGCGTTGATTGGGCTTTGGTTGGTTGTACGGTCTGTGCGCAATTTCGCACGACAACGAAAAAAGCATGTCCCTAACGATCACACCCATCAGCACCATCATGATGACGGAGACTGCGCGGAGTGCGGTCATCGTCATGGTCCAACCGCGGACGAGGTTGCGAATGTCGGCACATTGCGCGAAGCCCTGATCCTGATCGCAGGCATAGCTGCACGGCCTTGTACCGGTGCCTTGTTTGTACTGATCCTGACGTGGCAAATGGGCATCGCCATGGTGGGGATCGCGGGTGCTTTTGCCATGGCGCTTGGCACGGCGACTGTGACTACGCTGGTCGGGTGGACGTCTTTTGGTCTGCGCGGCGGGCTGCTGGCTTCGGCTTCGGCCACGCGCTTTGCGTCGATTTTGGCACCCAGCATCGAACTGGTGGCAGGACTTACAATTGCGGTGATTGCAGGCGGGTTGCTTCTGCGCGCGGTTTAGATCAGTCGAACACCGGTTCCGGGTATCCGACCCGCGCCAGATAAAGCCCCTGCGGCGGACATACCGGCCCGCAGGCAGCGCGGTCGGTGGCTTCCAAAGCCTCACGCACGTTGTCCGGGGTCCACGCTCCCGCCCCGACACGTTCCAGAGTGCCAACGAAACTGCGCACCTGATTGTGCAGGAACGACCGGGCGCGCACGTGGAAATGAACCTCGGGGCCGGAAAAGCCCTCGACCCGTTCAACGCGCAGTTCATCAAGGGTTTTGACCGGGCTGGCCGCCTGACAGATGGAGGACCGAAAGGTGGTGAAATCATGCCGGCCCAGCAGCATGTTTGCCCCTTCCTGCATGGCGTCAACATCCAACTGGTGGCTAATCTGCCAGACCTGTCCCCGGTCGTGGGTTGCAGGCGCACGGCGCATCAGGATGCGGAACAGATATTGCCGTTCAACCGCTGAAAACCGCGCGTGCCAATCCTCGGCCACTGGGGCGGCCTTAACGATAGCCACTGGGAGAGGCTTGAGATGATAGTTCAGCGCCTCAGACAGGCGAAACGGGTCCCATTCCATTGCCATGTCGCAATGGGCAACCTGCCCCAGAGCGTGAACACCGGCGTCTGTGCGCCCTGCTGCGGCAATTGTGTGGCCGCCCGGCTGAATTCGGGAAAGCGCCTGTTCGATGGCACCTTGCACGGATGGTTGATCCTTTTGCCGCTGCCATCCGGCAAACGGCTCCCCCTGGTATTCAACTTTCAACGCATATCTGGGCATGTGCCGCTGGTACAGCGCAGCGCAGGATCGGGCAAGGGGGCGAAAGCGCTGGTATGTGCCGCGACCGCTACCTATCTTGGGTAAAAGGAAAATTGCGGGGCGGCGGATTGGTCATCTCTTCACTGGCAGACAGTCTTGCGCGTGGCGTCGAAAGTATCGGCGACAGCGTGTCCGAGACATTTTTCGAGCCGGTCATCCGTTTGGGTGTCACCGGGCTGGCACGATCCGGCAAAACAGTATTCATCACTTCGTTGGTTGCCAATCTGTTGGATCGGGGCCGTATGACCGGGCTTGTTGCGCAGCAGGAGGGGCGGATCAATGCCGCCTTTCTGCAACCCCAGCCGGATGACACTGTGCCCCGGTTCGATTATGAATCGCACCTGTCTGCCCTGACGGGACCGATACCGCACTGGCCAGACAGCACGCGTGCGGTGTCTGAATTGCGTTTGTCCTTCAAGGCCCGTCCCGCCGGGCTGCTTGCCGGGTTGCAAGGGCCGCGCACGGTCCATTTGGATATCGTCGATTACCCCGGCGAATGGCTGCTGGATCTGGCCTTGCTGGACAAATCTTACGCAGACTGGTCTCAGGAAACTCTGGCACGGATCGAGACCCGTGCGGAGGCTGCCGCGTATCTGGCGCTGGTCCAAAATACAGACCCGTCGGTAGGGCACGACGAACCTGCCGCACAAGCTCTGGCCGCGTCGTTCACCGCCTATCTCAACGCAGCGCGCGATGCCGGGTTTTACGACTGTACGCCGGGACGTTTCCTTCTGCCGGGCGATCTGGCGGGATCTCCGGTGCTGACCTTTGCACCGCTGGCAATCACTGGCCCGTCGCGGCGCAGGACCCTTCAGCGCGAGATGGAACGGCGGTTTGAAGCTTATAAATCTCAGGTCGTGAAACCGTTTTTTCGGGATCACTTCTCGCGGATTGATCGGCAGGTGGTTCTGGTTGACGCGCTGAGCGCAATTCACAAGGGTCCTCAGGCCGTTGAAGATATGCGCCGCGCGATGGCCGATATCCTGTCGGCTTTTCGTCCGGGCCGGAACGCATGGCTGAGCCAGCTTTTGCTGGGCAAAAAGGTCGAACGCATCCTGTTTGCAGCGACAAAAGCGGACCACCTGCACCACACGCAACATCCCCGCCTGACCGCGATTATCGAGGCTTTGACGCGCGAGGCGCGCGATCGTGCGAATTTCGCCGGGGCCCGGACCGCGGCCCTGTCTCTAGCATCGCTGCGTGCAACGACCGAAGAGATACGCAGCCACGACGGAACCGATCTGCCATGCGTGCGTGGTACTTTGTTGGACAGCGGCAAACAGGCCGCTTTCTATCCCGGAGACTTGCCCGAGGATCCGGCGCATCTGTTGAGTCCGGCGCGAAATGGAGCGGAGAGTTGGTTGAACGAAGACTATGGGTTCATGGCCTTTGCCCCGGCAAAACTAACCCTGAAACCCGGTGACGGCCCTCCGCATATCCGACTGGATCGTGCGGCGCAGTTTCTGATCGGAGACAGATTGTGATCGCGACACTGCGCCCCGCACGCACCACAGATGCCGGTACAATCGGTACGATCCTGCACGGCTTCGCCTTGGAAAACGACTGGATGCCCAAACTGCACAGCTGTGCTGAAACCATCGCCTTTTGCGGCCGGATGATTGATCAGGATTGGGTCACTGTGGCCGAGGCAGAGACAGGTGTGGTCGGGTTTCTGGCGCTGAATGGTGGTGAAATCCATTCACTTTATCTGGATGCGCAAGCTCGGGGGCAGGGGATTGGTCAGCAATTGCTGGGTCACGCGAAATCAAGCCAGCGGCGGCTGGGCTTATACGCGTTTCAGGATAATTCCCGTGCCTGTCGGTTCTATGAGCGAAACGGCTTTGCCGAGGTGGCGCGCAGCGATGGGGCAGAAAACGATGAAAACCTGCCGGACATAAGGTTTGTCTGGCACAGCAGGGATGCGACAAATGGCTAAAGGTCCGGTTCTGATCGATCTTGACGATGATGAACCCGCTGCTGATGTCGCGCAGGCAAAACCGGTGCCGGATACTGTGCCGCCTCAGGGGCAGGCGATGCAAAGCGCGGCCCGACTGGCGGCCCGCAAACCCTCGGCCCTTGCGCGCTGGTTCTGGGGGCTTGCGCTTTCGGTGGTCGGGGCGGCCATATCGGTGGCTGCCTGGGATTTTGCAACCTCTCTGGTGGAGCGGACGCCCGTATTGGGTTGGATCGTTGCCGGACTGTTGGCTGCATTGGTTCTGGTGGCGGTGATCATCGCGCTGCGCGAGCTCGCGGCTTTGGGGCGGTTGTCCCGTGTTGATGGGATGCGCCGTGCAGCGGATATTGCATTGGCTGATGAAGACCTGGCTCAGGCGCGTGCCGTCACACATCGCATCATAGCATTCTACAAAGGGCGCGAGGATACCCGCTGGGGTCGTGAGCGATTGTCCGAGCGTATGGGAGAACAGTTCGATGCCGAGGCGCTTATAGTCCTTGCCGAGGATGAGCTGTTGGCCCCGCTCGACGCCGCCGCCAGCCGTGAGGTTGAGGCCGCGGCACGGCAGGTTGCCACCGTGACCGCTCTGGTCCCTCTGGCACTGGCGGATGTTGTAACGGCACTGGCTGCGTCCCTGCGGATGATCCGTCGCATTGCGGAAATCTACGGGGGGCGGGCTGGCACGTTGGGAAGCTGGCGTCTGACCCGTGCCGTCTTTGTGCATCTGGTCGCAACTGGGGCGGTGGCCGTTGGTGACGATCTGCTGGAACCTGTTCTTGGCGGATCCGTTCTCAGCAAGTTGTCCCGACGGTTCGGAGAAGGTTTGGTCAACGGTGCGCTCAGCGCCCGAGTGGGCGTGGCCGCGATGGAAGTCTGCCGCCCGTTACCATTCTCAAAACGCCACAAACCCTCCACGCGGGGCATCATCAAGCGAGCCTTGCAGGGTCTATTCTCCAAGGGTTGATCCAGAGCAAAGCGTCAGAACACTCCCTTCGGCACTCTGCCTGTGAAAAAGGAGCTAGCCATGACGGATCACGGTCACAGTCCGCAGGAAATCGCCGACCGGATCAATGCTCCGCCCGGGCGTGGCGTGTTGCGCGACGTTGTGTATGGCGGCATTGACGGTTCCGTCACCACGTTTGCCATTGTCGCCGGTGTCGCGGGGGCGGGTCTTTCCCCGTTTGTCATTGTGGCGCTTGGTCTGGCAAACGTTCTGGCGGACGGGTTTTCCATGGCCGCAGGTAATTATTCGGGCACGAAGGCCGAACTGGACAACATACGGCGCATTCGGGCGATCGAGGAACGCCACATCGCACTCTACCCCGACGGCGAGCGCGAGGAGGTCCGTGAAATTCTGTCACAAAAAGGGTTGTCAGGGGAAATTCTGAACGAAGCCACCGCCGCGATCACGTCGAGCCACGAACATTGGGTCAACCTGATGATCGAGGGTGAATATGGGCTGGGCAGTGTAGACCCGCATCCGATGAAAGCCGCGTTGGCCACGTTTTTCGCGTTCCTTGTGGCCGGGATGATCCCGCTGCTGCCGTTTTTAGCGTCGGTGGAGAACGCTTTTGAGATGTCGATCTGGATGACGTTGGGGGTTTTCTTTGCGATTGGAGCATTCAAAAGCCGGTGGTCGTTGGCGGCTTGGTGGCGATCAGGTATCGAAACGCTGTTGATCGGTGGTTCGGCGGCACTGATCGCGTATCTCGTCGGGTCTCTGTTCCATCCATAAATGTCGCAGCTCGGTAGTCGCGACTGGTCAAAGCTTCCCGGATAGGTAGAGTGGCGCAAAACGGGTGCAAAGGCTAATGGCAGATCACGAGCTTTCTGGAAAGAACGTTTTGGTTCTGGGTGCTTATGGCTTCATCGGCGCCGCCGTCACGCGGGCAGTGTCAGCCGCAGGTGCCACGGTTCAGGGCATGGGGCGCAATCCTGAGCAAGGGGCAAAGGTCCTGCCGGGGGTGTCGCTGAAACAGGGCGATTTGCGAAGATCTGTTGCACAAGGAAGACTGGCAGGACCTGCTGGCCAACTTCGATGTCGTGGTGAATTGCGCGGGGGTTTTGCAGGATAACGCGCAGGACAACCTTGAAGCGGTGCACCATTCAGCAATCACAGCCCTTGCAGAGGCCTGCGCTAAAGGTGGCATCAGCGTTGTTCAGATCTCGGCAATCGGGGCAGAGCCGGACGCGAGCACGCATTTCCTGCGCAGCAAGGCGCGCGGAGATGCCGCTTTACGTTCATCGGGCGTAACACTTTGGATCCTGAAGCCGGGGCTAGTTATCGGGCAAACGGATTATGGGGGAACGGCGTTGCTGAGAATGCTGGCTGCCGTGCCTTTTGTTCAACCGCTGGCTTACCCCGATACACCCGTTCAATGCATCGGGATGCCCGACCTGTGTGACGTCGTGATTGCCGCCGTTGCCGGTCGCCTACCGCAGGGTAATTACGATCTGGTCGAGGATATCCCGCATAGTTTGTCGGACGTGGTGCGCTGCACGCGGCAGTGGCTCGGGTTTCCTGCCGCGCGCTTTCATTTGGTCCTGCCGCCTGTCCTGACAAAAGCCGTTGCGTCCATGGCGGACTGTCTGGCCCGGTTGGGTTGGCGGTCTCCGCTGCGCAGCACGGCGATGACGGTCATGGCGGATGGCGTGGTTGGCGACCCCGGCCACTATCGTGCAGCGGCCGGGCGCGGGATTGCCGCCTTGCCTGATGTCTACGCCAAGCTGCCTTGCGCGCGCGAGCATCGGTTGACCGCTCGGATGACGCTGTTGATGCCGCTGATCGTTGCAACACTCAGCCTGTTCTGGTTGCTGTCGGGCCTGTTTGGTTTGGCGGGTTTGTCCACGGCTTCTGGCATGCTGGTCGAAGCAGGGTGGTCATCCGCCATGGCGGTGACCAGCGTTGTGTTCTGGTCCCTGATCGACATAGCGCTGGGTCTGGCCATCCTGTGGCGCCGATGGGCGGCGCGGGCCTGCGTGGCGCAGTTAACCGTGGCCGTGTTCTATCTGATCGCCGCTTCGATCACGATGCCGGACTTGTGGTTGGACCCGCTGGGGCCGCTGGTGAAAATCCTGCCCGCGATGATCCTGTCGCTTGTGGCGCTGCCCTTGTTTGAGAGCCGATGATGGACCCTGAACTGATTTTGCGATGGCTGCACGTCATCGGTGCATGTGTGCTGCTGGGAACTGGGGCAGGGATCGCCTTTTTCATGCTGATCGCGCACCGGACAAACGACCCGCGCGTCATCGCCCATACGGCGGGT
The DNA here is from genome assembly GCF_056542225.1 of Ruegeria sp. AE3. NCBI lineage: Bacteria > Pseudomonadati > Pseudomonadota > Alphaproteobacteria > Rhodobacterales > Roseobacteraceae > Ruegeria > Ruegeria sp. AE3. The sequence goes on from NZ_JBQFZL010000004.1 coordinate 110,645, forward strand.
ACGGTGGTTCTGGGTGACCTTCTGTTCACCACGACCGCTGTCATCCTGCAACCGGTGACCGGAGCGCTGCTTGCCTGGCAGATCGGGTGGTCTTTGGGTGAAGGATGGATTGTGTTGTCTCTGGTACTTTATGTTTTGACGGGCCTGTTCTGGTTGCCGGTGGTTTGGGTCCAAATCCGGTTGCGGGACCACGCGCGAACGGCGGCAGAGCAGGGAACGCAACTGCCACCGGAGTATTACCGCTTGTTTCGGTTCTGGTTCGCCTGCGGGGTTCCGGCGTTTCTGGCGGTTTTGACCATCCTTTGGCTGATGATCGCCCGCCCGGCGATTTCTGTGCTTTAGACTTTCTCACGGCTTTCCTGACTGTTGCTGACCGACAGCACAAGATAGCTTGGCCGAAATTACGGATCGGAGAGACTCGGTTGGAAACGCTGCTTGTTCTTATTGGCCTGGTTGTTCTGGCCATCCCGGTGACATTGATTGCCCTTCTGGTCGGGCATTCCCGATTGCGTCGCCGGGTCGAACAACTGGAAGCGCAGATCAATGCGTTGGTGTCGCGTGATGCACCGGCATCGCTGCAACCGGAACAAGATGCACCTTCACCGCAACCTGTGGCAGAGGAACAGGTTCAAAGCCCAGGGCCGTGGGCCGCGCCAAAGCGACAGGAAGACGAAAGCGCCGAAGATGTAGACACCGACGCCGCTACGCCTGCAATTGTATTTCGCCATGACCGGTTTGCCGCGCTGGGCGCGTGGCTGCGTGAGAACTGGTTTTACGCTGTCTCGGCCCTGTCGCTGGCATTGGCCGGTATTTTCCTCGTGCAATATGGCGTTGAGAACGGATTGTTACCTCCGGTGGCCCGCGTTTTCGCCGCGCTTGGTTTTGGTTCGGCTTTGATTGTCGGGGGCGAGGTTCTGCGCCGCAGGTTCGGGGATGACGAAGCGGTGGCCACTGCCTACTTGCCATCGGTCTTTTCCGGGGCCGGTCTTGTCACCTTGTTCGGGGCCATCTTGTCTGCGCGGCAGCTCTATGGCCTGATCGGGGCCGAGACAGCTTTGGCAGGTATGGTTGTCATCGCGCTTGTTGGTCTTGTTCTAGGGTGGTTCCACGGCCCGCTGCTGGCTGCGGTTGGTCTGATCGGAGCCTATGCCGCACCCTTTCTAGTTGGGGGCGCATCTGACGATCCTTCGTGGCTCTATGCCTATTTTCTTTTGGTTGCCGTTTTGGGGCTGGGTATCGACACGGTTCGGCGCTGGGCATGGATTTCTGTTCTGACGTTGGTCGGCGTTTATGCGGCAAACCTGCTTTTGATAAGTGGCGCACCGAATACGGTACCGGGGTATCTGGTTGCGACAACAGTGCTGGCGCTTCTGGCAACAGCCATTCCGGTGCGGCGCGTTTGGCCGAATCATGCAGGGCGTATGATGTCTCAGGTAATCCGCACCCCCGGAACCCGCCCGTGGCCCGAGTTTCCAACTCGGCTCGCCGCCGGAGCGATTGCGGCCAGTGCCGCGATCCTGTCCTGGCATTGGGCAGACTCAGCAGCTGAATTCTGGCTGGGTGTCTGCCTGCTGTCCGCCCTGCTTCTGGCGCTGCTTTTGTGGGCCAAGGATGCGCCAGCCCTTCAGGATCTGACCGTGCTACCTGCGACGGGCCTTGTGTTTTTTGTGGCGGCTCACGGGCTGGAATACGGCGCGGTTCAGCGCAGTTTCGCCGACACCTATGCCGAGACGCCCGAGGCCGACTTTCCGATGGTGGCCACCGTGCTGGTTGCTTTGGGCGCGCTCATGTCGATTTTGATGGCATGGCGGTCATTCAGGGTAAACCAGTATCGTGCAATCTGGGCCGGGTGGGCTGTGATTTTTGCACCAGCGCTGGCCATCGCTTTGGAATTGGGCTGGCATCCCGCCACGGTTATCGGTGCGTACGCCTGGGCCCTACACGCGATTGTCCTGGCAGTTCTGATGGTGTTTCTGGCCGGGCGTTTTGGTCGCGCCGACGGCGATGACCGGATGCGGGCTGCTCTGGCCACGTTGTCGGCGCTGTCCTGTCTGGTCTTTGCTTGCGTCATCGTGCTCAGCTCGGCCGCACTGACGATTGCGCTGGTGGCCAGCGTCGTCGCAGCAGCAGCGTTGGATCGCAGATTCACCTTGCCGCAGATGAGTTGGTTTATCTGGGCCGGTGTCTTCGCCGTCACCGTGCGCTTGGTGCTTGACCCGGGTCTGGACTGGGCCAACGCGGCCCCGGTGTCCGAAATGGCGATGGTTTATGGCGCGGCCACATTGGGTTTCGTGGCTGGCTGGTGGCTGTTGCGTCCCTTGCAGCGGCCGGTTGCAGCACTGCTGCTGGAAAGCGCGGCATGGGCGACGGGCGGCATTCTGCTGTCCCTGTTGCTACTGCGGTGGCTTGAAGGTTTCGGTGAAGGCGGGGCCGACAACAGCCATTGGGGTCTGGGCCTGCTGGCGGTCATCTGGCTGCTGCTGGCCTTTGCTCAGGTTCAGAGGTTTGGGCTGGGCGGCAAGCTGAATTATGCCCGGTACGCGTTGGCGGCGTTCTTTGCCGGTCATGGCTTGTTCCGTCTGACCTTGGCGTTGACCGAACAAAACCCGTTGTTGAACCCCAACGCCGACCCGGTGCTTGGCCCACCGATTCTGAACACCCTTGTCCTTGCTTATCTGGTGCCTGCACTGACCATTGGATTCTCGGCCTGGCGGATCAGGGACATGCCAAAGCAGATCAGGCTGGCAAGCTACGCCATTGCGGGCGCGTTGATTGCCGTGTGGTTTGGGTTGACCATCCGCCATGTCTGGCAGGGAGCAGCAGGCATGTTTGAAGGCAACGGCGTCACGCAGCCCGAGCTTTATACATATACCCTTGTTCTGCTGCTGGTCGGGGCGGTGCTGTTCTACCAATCTCTGGCACGTGGTTCGGATGCGATGCGCAAGGCGGGGCTGGTGGTGATCGGGCTGGCGGTGGCCAAGGTCTTCCTGATCGATATTGCCGGTCTGGGTGGGTTGATCCGGGTGTTCTCACTGCTGGCGCTGGGGCTTGGGCTCGCTGGTCTGGCATGGCTGAATCGCTGGGCCAAGCTGCGCCATTCGCCGCATGGGCCGGAACCTCTGGACCATTGAAGGCAGGCGTCTTATAAGCGCGGCCATGTATGACCGGACGGCCATCATTATTCGAATTATATCCCCGGCGCTCTGACCCTCTGAGACGCCGGGCAAAGGTGTTTGAGAACTCGCACCGACCGCTTCGATCCAAGTACGACCAGATCATCCAAAGGACGCTCAAAATGTGCGCCGACACGATTCAAACGCCTGACTATAAAGACACGCTGAACCTGCCAAAAACCGATTTTCCGATGCGCGCGGGCCTGCCTGCACGCGAACCCGCATGGTTGGAGCGGTGGGAGACCATCGGTGTCTATGACCGCTTGCGCGAGAAAACGGGCCGCAAACCCTTTACTCTGCACGACGGCCCCCCCTATGCGAACGGCCACCTGCATATCGGCCACGCACTGAACAAGACGATCAAGGACATGATCGTGCGCTCCCATCAGATGATGGGCTTCGACGCGCGTTACGTGCCCGGTTGGGACTGCCACGGCCTGCCGATCGAATGGAAGATCGAAGAACAGTACCGCAAGAAGGGCAAGAACAAGGACGAGGTGAACATCGTCGACTTCCGTCAGGAGTGCCGCAAGTTCGCCGAAGGCTGGATCGACATCCAGCGGGAAGAGTTCAAGCGTCTGGGCATCACCGGCAACTGGCCTGATCCCTACATCACCATGGACTTCCATGCCGAGGCCGTGATCGCCGACGAATTCATGAAATTCCTGATGAACGGCACGCTGTATCAGGGCTCGAAACCCGTGATGTGGTCGCCCATCGAGAAGACAGCGCTGGCCGAGGCCGAGGTCGAGTATCACGACAAGGAAAGCTTTACCATCTGGGTGAAGTTCAAGGTCGTCCAAGCGAAGGGAGGCGAAAACAGCGATCTCTTCCCTCAAGAAACGGCTTCGGGTCGGCACTATGCGCATAAACCGCAACCAGTTAGAGATGACTTGTTGGGCGCCAATGTTGTTATTTGGACTACGACTCCGTGGACTATGCCGTCCAACAAAGCCGTGGTGTTTGGGAAAGACATTTCTTACGGGTTGTATGAAGTGACGGGAACGCCGGATGAATGCTGGGCAAAAGTCGGTGAGAAGTTCATTGTTGCTGACAACCTTGCCGGCGATGTGTTTGGCAGAGCCAGGCTCAATGATGATCAATGGAGCCGTCTGTCTGACGTTCCTACTGCTGATTTAGCTGGAATCGGCCTCGCCCACCCGCTGGCCGGTGCCGAAGGTGGCAATGGCGAATGGGACGATATCCGCGACTTCCGCGCTGCCGACTTTGTGACCGACACCGAAGGAACAGGCTTCGTTCACTGCGCGCCCTCGCACGGGATGGAGGAATTCGAACTCTATCGCGATCTGGGCATGTTGGAGCAGGTCATCACCTACAATGTGATGGATGATGGTTCGTTCCGTGCCGATCTGCCGTTCTTTGGTGGCAAGTTCATCCTGTCGCGCAAGGGCAGTGAGGGTGACGCGAACAAAGCCGTCATCGACAAGCTGGCCGAGGTCGGCGGGTTGCTGGCGCGTGGCAAGATCAAGCACAGCTATCCGCATTCGTGGCGCTCGAAAGCGCCGATCATCTATCGCAACACGCCGCAGTGGTTTGCATCCGTTGACCGCAAGCTGGATGACGGCATGGGTGAGATGGGGGACACCATCCGCGAACGTGCGCTTCGCTCGATCGACGAACTGGTCAAGTGGACGCCGCAGACCGGCCGTAACCGCCTCTATTCGATGATCGAAGCGCGCCCGGACTGGGTTCTGTCCCGCCAACGCGCGTGGGGCGTACCGCTGACCTGCTTCACCAAGAAAGGTGCCTTGCCCACCGATGCGGATTACCTGCTGCGCAACGCAGACCTCAACGCGCGTATCAAGGCGGCGTTCGAGAAAGACGGCGCGGATATCTGGTACACCGACGGGTTCAAAGAGAAAATCCTAGACGGCATTGCCAACCCCGATGACTACGATCAGGTGTTTGACGTACTGGATGTGTGGTTCGACTCGGGCTCGACCCACGCCTTTGTTCTGCGCGACCGCGAAGATGGGACCGAGGACGGTATCGCCGACGTCTACATGGAAGGCACCGACCAGCACCGTGGTTGGTTCCATTCATCCATGTTGCAGGCCTGCGGCACCAAAGGCCGCGCGCCTTATCGCAACGTCGTGACCCATGGTTTCACGCTGGATGCCAAGGGCAACAAGATGTCCAAGTCGCTGGGAAACACCATCGTACCGGAAGAGGTCGTCAAGCAGTACGGCGCCGATATCCTGCGCCTTTGGGTGGCACAGACCGACTACACGGCCGACCAGCGGATCGGGCCGGAGATCCTGAAAGGCACCGCCGACAGCTATCGCCGTTTGCGCAACACTATGCGGTTTATGCTGGGCTCGCTGGCGGATTTCACCGAGGCCGATCGCGTTGCGCCCGAAGACATGCCGCGTCTGGAACGCTGGGTGCTCAGCCGGCTGGCCGATCTGGATGAGCAGGTTCGCAAGGGCTATGCGTCTTTCGATTTCCAGGGCGTATTCAGCGCGGTCTTTACCTTTGCCACGGTGGACCTGTCGTCCTTCTACTTCGACGTCCGCAAGGATGCACTTTATTGTGACGGCGACACGCCGCGCCGTCGTGCCGCGCGAACTGTGTTGGATATTCTGTTCCATCGCCTGACCACATGGCTGGCGCCGGTTCTGGTTTTCACCATGGAAGAGGTCTGGTTGGAGCGCTTTCCGGGCGACGATAGCTCGGTCCATTTGGTCGACTTCCCGGAAACGCCTGCGGATTGGCGTTTTGCCGAACTGGAAGAGGCTGTTGCCAAAGTGCGCCGTGTACGCCGTGCAGTGACGGCCGCGCTTGAGATCCAGCGTCAGGACAAGGTGATCGGCTCCAGCCTCGAAGCAGCTCCGATTGTGCATGTTGAGGACAGTGAAACCCTTGATCTGCTGGTGACCTTTGACGTGGACGATCTGTGCATCACGTCAGGCCTGACTGTGACCGGCGACCCGGCCCCGGCCGAAGCGTTCCGCGTACCCGAAATCGAAGGCGTTGCCGTCGTGTTCGAGAAGGCCGAAGGCGAGAAGTGTCAGCGCTGTTGGAAAATCCTTCCTGACGTGGGCCGCCACGCCCACGCCGGAGTTTGCCGACGCTGCGATGAAGCGCTAAGCTGATGGAAACCGCCCTCTCGATCTTCCGAGGGGGCGTTTTTCGTTTCACGTCTGCACGGACTGCGGTGTCGGATTAAACAGGTCAAAGCCAATGGCTGGGTCCTTCAGGGCCTTCCAGATCTGATAATCCGTGAAATATCCAGTGTGCCCACCAGGATCGACCGGGATGTTGCGATTTACGGATATCAGCCCGCCTTCAATCTCGGTCCCTACAAAGTCATCCTGCCGGAAGATGTTGAACCATGCGGCGTTCAGATTTTTGGGAACGACCGTGAACATTTCCGGAAAATAGCGCTGATAGATGTGGGTCACAGGACAGCCCATCGTGATCAGCGTCAGGGTGCGCCCGTCAATCAGCTTTTGCACGCGTCGATCAGCCAGCATCTGTGTAGCAATCACGGTGCCTTGTGAATGTGAGATCACCGTGATGTGGTCCGCGGCAAAGATATCCACCACGTAATGCAGCGCACGGTAAAACCGTTCATCAATCGCCTTGCGATCCGGATAATTGCGCAACCTGGTTTTAAGGTCCGCTTTCAGAAAGCACTTGTCGCGAATGGCATAGGTGACGATGTCTCTTGCCACGCCCAGCCCTGCCGCGACGAAATCGGAAAAGCGGTACATCAATGCTGTTGCACCCAGGACGATCAGGCCAATCTCGCCCTGTTTGCTTGCCAGTTTGTTCAAAGCCCGGCCAATCACGTTGCAACTGTCCGTTCCGTTCTGACACAGGGGATCGACGTGCTGGCTCATCGCGATCTCTCGGATTGCGACCAGGGCCAGCGTGATTGCACCGAACAAAAAGACCCATTGTGCAAAACGATTGAGGATGGCGCGGCTGATCAGCCCGTCGCGGACATGCAGGTTTGTTTTCAACCTTCTGCGACCGGCAAACAGGCCAACACCGACAAACGCAAGTAGGACAATTGCCGCAAAGGCAACGCTGAGCGTTTCGATGGAATCGCTGAGAAAATTGTCAAACAGACCGGTCAGTTTTCCATCCGAAAGCCCCGGAATCGTGTTGAGCATTTCCCGCAGCATAAGCCACAACCCGGAGATAAAGAACATCCAGAACACCAACATCCCAGCACATACGCTGGGATACAGCCGTCTGTGTTCTTTCAGATTGTCTGCCTGAACCTTTTCATCAAGCCTGGTCGCAGAAAGCACGTACAAAATGATTGTCATGAAGATCAGTGAAGCCCAGAAAAACGCCAGCAGGTAGACCTGAAAAGCCACAAACTGCTCCAGCGCCGAAGGGCAGGCTGGGCTGCCCGGCAAGGGTGTGCAGGCCCGGATTTCCAGACCAAGCGGACCTATGATCAGGCAGATCAGCAGCAAGAACCCCATCCCGAAAATGCCGCGCCAGAATACGCGTCTTAGATAAGTCGGGGCTTTAAAGCTGCGCCTTAGTCCGTATGCGGCCCCTCCTGCGTAAAGCGTGAACAAGAGCCAGAACAGCAGGATCGTGCTTTGAAAGAAGATCCCGGGAACGCGATCGACCATCACGGCGAGCGCTCCGATCAGAAGATAGGCATTCAGGGTCGCGACTGCACCGAAGAAAACCCAGGTAAAAAGGTGAACCAGCCGCGCGGCCAAAGTGTTCCTGCCGTTGGCTTGGTCCGAGGCCACATCCGCGCGGCTATGCGTTTGTTCGGCATTGTCCATCGCCAGATAACCCAGTGCGAGAACAACCCAGATCAGGTCCAACGCTGTCTTAATGACACCTTTCGGGGCGGGTGAGCGATCTGCCCAGAAAACTTCGGCAAACATAGCTTCATCCTGCGGAGCAGACGGTTTTGTCACCTTGCGCAGGTTGACCGGGAACAATGTCGCGCTTCGGGGGGTGCCGTCGAAGGTTGTCTCGGCCAGCTCGATCATCCCGCGCTGAACCTCAATCGGCGGTTCGGGATTGCCATCCAGCCAGGTTGTCGCGGCCCCGACAACCTGATCGACGGTCTCACCGGGTATTTGTTCGCCAATTCCATGAACCGTCAGGATCAAATGACGACCCATCTCATGCTCCAAAACTCTTTTTGACAATGCAAGTAGGCTAACATGATTGCCGAAATTCACAAAATCCGCGCGTCGCGCAGCCCCCATGGCTTCCCCACTTGAACTTGGAGGATTGATCTGAAACCGTCATCCCATGGCGATGATTGCAGTTGAAACTCAGTTCGGAAGACTCGGGATCGAGGAAACCGATGGTGCCCTCACGCGGCTGGTCTGGGACGGCGAGGACGAGGGCGAGCCGACCGCTCTGCTGCGCGAGGCGGCGGCGCAGTTGATGGCCTATGACGCTGGTCGGCTTGACCGCTTCGATCTGCCCTACCGCATTCATGGATCGCAGTTTCAAAGGCAGGTCTGTGATCTCATGTATGCCATTCCCCTTGGGGAAACGCGCACCTACGGGGATATCGCCAAGGCGTTGGGGCAACCGGCGCAACCGGTCGGTCAGGCCTGCGGGGCAAACCCGATCCCCGTTATTATTCCCTGCCACCGAGTGCTGGCCGCCAATGGGCTGGGCGGGTTTTCCGGGTGCGGCGGGATCGAGACAAAGGTTGCACTGCTGCGGCATGAACGGGCGGCGGGTCTTTTGATCTGAGCCTCGAAATTCGGTTGCAATCCGGTCCGGGGAAGCACAACTTATGTCAGTTGCTGAATTTGAAGGATCGCATTGAATGAGCACTGAAAATGATCGCGCAGCCCAGAAGAAGGCCATTATCGACCGGTTGATGTCGCTTGAGGCGGAGGAACTTGCAACGGCGCAGGCCCATTACGATGCGTTTCTGAAGGATGCCCAACTGGACGACCGGGAAGGCCACGACAAGGATGACATAGCCGCGTCGCGCGAAAATGCCGATCTGGCGGCTGCGTTTGACGCGCCTGTCCATGCGCATCATGCCAAGATCGATGTGATCGAGAATACCGATTTTGGGCTGACAGATACAGTCAAGCCGGGATCGGTGATCAGGTTCAACAACCGCAGCTTTGTCGTCTGCGTTTCGACGACCCGGTTTGAGGTGGGTGGAGATACATATATGGGGATTTCGACGCAAAGCCCGATCTATCTGGCCATGGCCGGTCTGCGCGCGGGTGACGTCTTTACCCATAACGGTACTGAATTTGAGGTTCAGGACGTTCTTTGAACCGGGTCCGGCAGCGCTCGTGTCAGGTACGGCGCTGCGGAATGACCTGTTGTGCGATACCCGCAAATGTCAGGTACAGGCTGGCGATGACCAGACCCCAGTGTGCCCAGCTTTCGGGATGAAAATCGACCCACGCGGCCCAGCCCGCAAAGAACGTCCATGCAAGGGCGACCGGCAAGGTCACACTGCGCCAGCGTTCGGTGCGCACGGGGTGAACGAACTTCAAAGGTAGAAACATCGCAAGCGACAGCAGTGTGACCAGCAGCAGGATGATCCAGAAATTGGGTTCAAGCGCGAAGATCACGACAACGAACATGTTCCAGCATCCGGGAAAGCCGGAAAAGGAATTGTCCTTGGTTTTCATGCGAGTGTCCGCGAAATACATCGCGCTGGCGAAGGTGATGACAATGATTGCGAACCAGCCGGTCCACCCATCCATCAATCCGGATTTGAACAGCGCAAAGGCTGGAATGAACACATAGGTCAGATAATCGATGATCAGATCCAGCAAGACGCCGTCAAACTCGGGCGCGTTCTTTTTGACGTGATAGTGCCGCGCCAGCGGACCGTCGATGCCATCAACAACGAAAGATACAACCAGCCAAAGGTACATTAGGCTCCATTTCTCTTCCACGGCGGCCAGCATGGCCAGCATTGCGAAAACAGCACCTGTGGCAGTGAAGAGATGTACGGCAAGAGCTTTGAATCTGAGTGTCATGTTAGGGTCATGACCGATGCACGCCAGAGATGCAAACCAAAAGCCCGAGGTTTCTGTTCGATGTATCGGTCACGCCTTGGGGTGCGCGCGGTTGTAGACCTCCATCAGCCGAGCGGTATCCACTGCGGTATAGGTCTGTGTGGTTGACAATGAGGCGTGCCCCAACAGTTCCTGTATGGCCCGCAGATCTCCTCCGGCGGACAGCAGATGGGTGGCAAAGCTGTGCCGCATGGCATGAGGTGTGGCGGTTGATGGCAGCCCCAATTGCATCCGTGCCTTAGCCATGACGCCCTGAATTGCGCGCGGGTTCAGAGGGCCGCCACGGACGCCCCGGAACAGGGCTGCGTCCTTCGCTTGCTGGTGGGGGCAAAGCTGAAGATACCGGTCAACCGCATCTCGGGCGGCTGGAAGAACCGGAACGATCCGTTCCTTGTCGCCCTTCCCGACAATGCGCAATGTCTCGGGCAAGGGCGCGTCTGCACCGGTCAGAGACAAGGCCTCGGATATCCGCAGGCCGCATCCATAGAGAAGCGTGACAACCGCAACATCACGGGCCGCGACCCAGTCGGACACAGATTGCAGCTCGACCGTGTCAATCATGGCGCGCGCGGCGTCTTCGGCCAGAGGGCGGGGCAGTTTCTTGGTGAATTTGGGCGCGCGGGTCGACAGAACGGCGGTGGGTTCAAATCCCTCTCGCTCGGCCAGCCAACGATAGAAGCTTTTGACGGCGGACAGTTTGCGCGCAAGGGATCGCGCGCCGATATCCCCGCTGCGCTGATCTGCCATCCAGGCGCGCATGTCCGAGACGGTGATCCGTTCCAGCGCCTTCAACCCTTGTCGTTCCCCGTGATGAAGGGTCATGAAAGACAAAAACTCGGTGACATCGCCGCGATAGGCGGTCTGGGTGTTCTGGGACCGCCCCGCCAGCGCGCCCAGAGTGTCCAGCCAGTGCTGGAGCGCGTCGCGGCAAGCAGGTGAGATAAGGTTCACGACAGCCAGTGGCGCATCGAGCGTTCGAATACGCCGGAAAAGAAGGTGAGAAGATCGGTGCCGAGTTGCGGCGTGAAATGCCGCGGATCACGGGCCCCCATGACGATCATGCCCGGCAGGCGACCCGGACCGAGGTCCAGCTTGAGGCAGGCTTCCGAGCGCAACTGATCCGCCAGCGCGCCGAAAACACGTCGGTTCGGCTGATGAGTTTCGCGCAAGGTCACGTCGCGGACAGGGCCGCCGCGACCATTGGTCAGGTATTGGTTGATGAAGCCGGGCTCTGCGATCGTCAGAACGCCTCCAAGCCTGTCGATGGCAGGATCGTTCTGAACCACGGTGGTTTCCAGAACCAGCGTGATATGGTCAACCCGCAGGATATTTGCGACATCGGCGCCAAGGGCACGCAGGAAATCCTCGAATTCGACGGGTTCCAGCAAGCGCAAAATCGCGCGGTGTACCTGATTGGTGCCTGCAAGGTTTTCATAGGCCGCAGCGATGACCGAGCGGTGGGTATCTTCCAACCGGTCCAGCCGCGCCTCGAGCCGCTGCATGGCAATGCCGCGCAGATCGATCACATTATCACCCCGGGCGCGTTCGTTCGCGGCCACAAGGGCTTGCATCAGGTCCTTGTCGTCCAGAACGACGTCGGGCTCGGCCAGAATTGCCGCGCGGAGATTATCCTCGAGTTTGGGATTGCTGCTCATGTCCTGTCCGGTCTTTTTTTGTTGGGCGGCTTATAGCATGCCGAACCGGATTTGCCTTGGGAAAAATGCACGCAAGAGTGGATTTCCCCGGATGCTGTGGCGGATAGGCTCCCGCCTGCCACGCCTGATCGCAGATCAGGCTTTGGGCCGTTGGGCCGGGCACGGCGCCTGATAGCGCCGCGCGGTTGCACACCAGATCAGAGGATTTTCTGACCGGTTTTGGCCCAGTCTGCCAGAAATGTTTCCAGACCTTTGTCAGTCAGCGGGTGATCGGCCAGTTTCTTGATCACGGCTGGCGGCGCGGTGATGACGTCGGCACCAATGCGGGCACTTTCAGTAACGTGGTTCACGGTGCGGATTGAAGCGGCCAGAATTTCGGTTTCGAATCCGTAATTGTCATAGACCTGACGGATGTCGGCGATCAGATCCATGCCATCCAGGTTGATATCGTCCAGACGACCGATGAAGGGCGAGATGAAGGTCGCACCCGCTTTTGCAGCCAGAATCGCCTGATTGGTCGAAAAGCACAGGGTGACGTTGACCATCTGTCCTTCATCGCTGAGCGTCTTGCAGGTTTTCAGACCGGCCCATGTCAGCGGAACCTTCACTGCGATATTCGGGGCAATCTTGGCCAGCTTGCGGCCTTCGGCGATCATGTCGTCAGCTTCGGTCGCGACAACCTCGGCGGAAACGGGACCGTCGACCAGATCGCAGATCTCTTTGGTCACTTCCAGAATGTCGCGGCCCGATTTCAGGATCAGCGAGGGGTTGGTGGTCACGCCGTCCACCATGCCCAGATCGTTCAGTTCAGCGATGGCGTCAATCTCTGCAGTGTCTACGAAGAATTTCATGAGGGCAGTCCTTTGATGGGTTGGCCTTGGTCGCGGATGGCTTTACCTCAAAGAGAGCCATGCTGGAACCCCCTGCAAAGGATATGCTGTGAGCGCTAACGGATTTTTCGACGAGGGAGAGCTGATTGCGGTGCTGACAACGCAACCGCTTGACCGGACGTTGGATTACAAAGCGCCCGAAGGAGGGTGCTTTCTGGGTGCGTTTGTCGAGGTGCCACTTGGTCCGCGCAAGGTGTTGGGCGTGGTCTGGGGGCCGGGGCAGGGCGGTTTCGATCTGAACAAGGCGCGATCGGTGATCCGTGTGCTGGAAGTTGCACCGATGCGCGAGGAAATGCGGGCATTCCTCGGCAAGGTTGCCGACTATACTCTGACACCGATGCCCGCGATGCTGCGGCTGGCGACCCGCGCGCCGGGGCTGGGCGACCCGCCGTCCATGCGCAAGATCTATCGTTTGGGAGCCACCCTGCCAGACCGGATGACCGACGCCAGAATCCGTGTACTTGACGTGTTGCGCGACTATGGCGGGTTGGCATTCACGTTAAAGGAACTGGCGGAACAGGCAGGGGTAACTTCGTCCGTTGTCAAAGGCTTGGTCAAGCAAGGCGCGGTTCGTGAAGAAGACAGCCCGCGCGACCTGCCGTATCCGCATCTTGATCCCGATTTACCGGGAAAGGACCTGACCGAAGATCAGGCAAGTGCGGTTGCGCAGCTTCGCGCCGGGCAACGGACGGGGAATTACGGCACGACGCTGCTGAAAGGCGTGACGGGTTCCGGCAAGACCGAAGTCTATCTGGAGGCCGTGGCCGAAGCGCTGCGCATGGGGCGGCAGGCGCTTGTCCTTTTGCCTGAAATTGCGCTGACCGCAGAATTCCTGACACGGGTTGAAGCGCGGTTTGGCGCGCGCCCTGCCGAGTGGCATTCGGGCGCGACCATGACTGAACGCAGGCGGGTCTGGCGGATGGTCGGGCAGGGGGAAGCTCAACTGGTTGTTGGCGCGCGGTCAGCCCTGTTTCTGCCATTTCGCGATCTGGGGCTGGTCGTGGTGGATGAGGAACACGACACCTCGTACAAGCAGGAAGACGGGGTGCATTACAGCGCGCGTGACATGGCGGTCTTGCGGTCGGCCATCTGCGGCGCGCGGGTGATTCTGGCCAGCGCAACCCCATCGCTGGAAAGCTGGGCAAATGCTGAGACAGGTAAATATGATCGGATCGACCTGACTTCGCGTTTCGGGGCGGCAGTGTTGCCCGAGATGAAGCCCATCGACATGCGGGCCGAACAGATGCAGGCCGGAACGTGGATATCTCCGACTTTGCGGCAAGCGGTGCAGCAGCGGATCGAGAAAGGCGAGCAGTCGCTTTTGTTCATCAATCGTCGGGGATATGCTCCTGTAACCCTGTGCCGCGCCTGCGGGGAACAGATCGCTTGTGACCATTGCGACGCGCGCATGGTCGAACACAGATTCCTGAAGCGCCTGATGTGCCACCAATGCGGCGAGACCAAGCCGATGCCCGAGATCTGTCCTTCCTGCGGGGTCGAGGGCAAGCTGGCTCCGGTGGGGCCGGGCATTGAGCGTTTGGCCGAAGAGGCCGAGGTGACCTTCCCCGAGGCCAAAATTGCCATGCTAAGTTCTGATCTTTTCGGCTCAGCCCGCGCACTAAAGGCCAAGATCGAAGAGATTGCGGCCGGGGATGCCGATATCGTTGTCGGAACGCAGCTGGTGGCCAAGGGGCACAACTTTCCCAAGCTGACATTGGTGGGGGTGATCGACGCGGATCTAAGTCTGCATGGCGCAGACCTGAGGGCTGCCGAGCGAACATTTCAGTTGATGCGGCAGGTTGCGGGGCGTGCCGGTCGGGCTGAAAAACCGGGGCAGGCGCTGTTACAGACTTTTCAGCCGGAACATCCGGTGATCCGGGCGATTCTGTCGAGTGACGAAGAGGGCTTTTGGAAGGCCGAGGCCGCCGGTCGGCAAGCGGCCGGTGTGCCACCCTATGGACGTATGGCAGGGATTGTTCTGTCAGGGCCAGAGGTCGGCCCGGTCTTTGACATCGGCAATGCCATGGCGCGCAACGACGGTCCATTGCGCCAGATCGGTGCACAGGTGTTTGGCCCCGCCCCGGCGCCGATTGCCCGTATTCGCGGACGTCACCGTGTCCGCCTGTTGGTCAAGGCACCCAAGGGCGCACCAATCCAGGATGCTATCGCCCGTTGGATTGCCCCGTTACGCCTGAAAGGCGATATCCGCCTGACCGTCGATATCGATCCACAAAGCTTTTACTGACGGTGACGTCTGCATTAACGCAGGGCCATTGTGCGCCGGTCGCTTCCCCCTCGCCAAAGTTGGGAAATGGGCGTAGAGGATTCTCATGCTGAAACCTATGCCCCTTGCCGAGGCGCAGAGCCTTCCGTTCTGGCGTCGTCCTGTCACGCTTCTGTTCGTGATGGCCTTGACCATGCCCATCGCGTTTAATGCGTGGAGCGCGCTGTTGAACAACTTCGTCATTGAGGCAGCGAATTTCGACGGGGCCGATATCGGCCTGCTACACACGGTGCGCGAGATTCCGGGCTTTCTGGCGGTCGGCGTGATTGCCGTCATCATTTTCATTCGCGAGCAGGTGCTGGCCATGATCTCGCTGATGATGCTTGGGGTCGCAACGGCTTTTACGGCCTGGTTCCCAAGCCTTGGCGGATTGCTGTTCGTGACCTTGTTCAGTTCAATCGGGTTTCATTACTATGAGACTGTAAACCAGTCGCTTCAGTTGCAATGGCTTCCCAAGGATCGCGCGCCGCAGATATTGGGATGGCTGGTCGCAATGGGCTCGGCTGCAACGATGGTGGTTTACGGGCTGATCGTTCTGACCTGGGAGCGGTTCGATCTGTCCTATAACTTTGTCTTCATGGCTGCTGGCGGTGCAACAGCTTTGCTAGCCCTGTTTTGCCTGTTCGCCTTCCCGCAATTCGATGCCCCCACACCGCAAACCAAGAAACTGATCCTGCGCCGTCGATACTGGCTATATTACGCGCTGCAATTCATGGCCGGTGCGCGGCGACAGATCTTTGTCGTCTTTGCCGGGTTCATGATGGTCGAGAAGTTCGGCTTTGAAGTGCATGAGCTGACCAGCCTGTATCTGATCAACCTGATGATCAACATGATGGTTGCTCCGTTGCTGGGTAAAGCGGTGGCCAAGTTTGGCGAACGGCGCACGTTGATCTTTGAATACACCGGTCTGGCGATCGTGTTCGCAGCCTATGGTGGCATCTACTGGTTTGGCTGGGGCGTGCTGTTGGCGGCGACGCTCTATGTCATCGACCATGTGCTGTTTGCGCTGGCGCTGGCGCTGAAAACCTATTTCCAGAAAATCGCCGATCCGGCGGATATTGCGCCAACTGCCGCAGTCGCGTTCACGATCAACCATATCGCCGCGGTTTTCTTGCCCGCGTTGCTGGGTTTGCTCTGGGTCATGTCGCCAGGCGCCGTATTTGGCCTAGCGGCGGCGATGGCGGTCGTTTCTCTGCTGCTGTCCCTGCTGGTTCCACGCCACCCGGAACCGGGCAATGAGACCGTCCTGAGCAAATACGCGCCAGCCCCGGCGGAATAGGCCGCAAAGCTTGACGTTGGCGGCGCACCGTCCTACGCGCAGTGCCAACTGACACAGGAGTTCCGGATGCCCACATTCACTGCGCTGACCACGCTGACAGGTAAGAAAGCCGCCGAAGGTCTGGGCGAAGCGATGGAGCGGCTGGTGCCCGAACCAACTGGCGTCGGTGTGTTCGAGGTCGAAGATGGCTCGGGCCTGTGGGAAGTGGGTGGATATTTCACCGAAGCCCCTGACGAGGCCGCACTGGCCGTTCTGGCAGTTGCCTTTGAAGCCAAACCTTTTGTTGTGTCGGAATTGCCTGAAACCGATTGGGTGGCCCATGTGCGGCGCGAGCTTGCCCCGGTTGAGGCGGGCCGCTTTTTTGTCTATGGTAGCCACGATGCCGACAAGCTGCCCGACGGTCGCATTCCACTGCTGATCGAGGCGGCAATGGCCTTTGGCACCGGGCATCACGGTACCACGCTGGGATGTCTGAAAGCTCTGGACCGGTTGTTGGATGAAGGATTCAGTGCCTCGAAAGTAGCGGATATCGGTTGCGGCACGGCCGTTCTGGCCATGGCGGCAGCCCGGGTATGGGATGGTGATTTCATTGCCAGCGATATCGACGAGGTGGCCGTTGAAGTGGCCGAAGCCAACCTGAAGGCAAACGGTATGTCCGGCGCGGTTCGGTGTGTTGAAGCCGCAGGTTTCGATCATCCCGACCTCAAGGCACACGCACCCTACGATCTGATCTTTGCCAATATCCTCAAAGGGCCTTTGGTGGCCTTGTCACCCGAAATGGCAGCGAATCTCCGCCCAGGTGGGCATGCGATCCTGTCGGGAATCCTTAACGAACAGGCCGATGACGTGGTTTCCGTTTATTCACAAAACGGGTTCAATCAGGCCTATAGGGCCGAGATTGGTGAGTGGACGACCCTAATTTTAACCAAACAGGGCGCGAATTAGGCCATTTGCAGGAGTTTTATAGGTTTTTGCCACGTTTTTGTCGCAATCTCTTTTTACCGTTTTCTGAATGAAGTCGAGGGGGGCGGTTTTTGGAGGCTGCCATGACGGGTAAACAACTGGAGTTCAATCAGCGCGTAAATCGCCTGAACAAGAAACACCAAAAGATGAGCCGTGGCTATCGTGCGACGATGCGCAAGGATGGGCTGGTTGTGATGAGGCCGCAGCGGGTGAGCTCGGCGGTGCCAGCAAAGGTGCTGTTGCTTACGCTTGTGGGTTTCTTCGCCTTCAAAGCATTTCTTTTGTCCCACCTTAGTCCCACCGGCTATCAATATCGGATCGACAGCCTGAACGAAGGCACACCAGTCGAAAAAGCCGGTGCCTGGGTGATGCAAATCGATCCTGTGTCGCAAGCCCTCGCCACTCAGCTGAACAAAGTTTTCTACTAATCCGCTCCCTCGGATTAAAAAAACACCGCGTACCCTTACGGTGCGCGGTGTTTTTGTGTGCCCCTCAAGGGAGGAGGAAGGGGCATATAAGTGTTGGGGTCGGTTCTTAGCGGCGACCTTCGGCAATGGTGTCGATGTCACCGCGGCACAGGCCGATATCATCCAGTTCGCGGTCGGTCAGACCGGTCAGCGCGTTGCGGGTTACGCGGGCGTCATTCCATTCAACTGCGGCGTTAACGGCCGATACGAAAAATGCGCCGATACGGCCAACAAGGCCGAACGAGCCAGTGGTAGCGACGCGGGTTGTGTCCAGTGCAGCCATATCCTGTTTCCTTCTGGTTAGTGTTCACATTGCATTTCTGCGATCTGCGGGGCATCTAGTGCCGTCATTTCGTTCGCACAAGTTCAGTTTTTGCATGTGTCCTATGCGTTTTCTGCAAGGCTTCACGAAGTTGTAATCCCCTTAAACAATTGGTGAAAAAGCCTTTGAGAAAGTGTCGAATTCAGACTTCACTGGGTCGCAAAACGCGCCCGAAGTCGCGCCTGAAGCACGCGTGTCGTTTTCAGCCCTGGGGTCAATTCGCTTGGAAAATGTTCACGCTTCGTGCTAGGCGTTGAAAAAAGATCACACAACCCGAGCAGGCCGAGGCAAAACATGCGAATTCTGGGCATCGATCCGGGGCTTAGAACCCTGGGATGGGGCGTCATCGAATCAAATGGCAGCCGCCTGAGCCATGTGGCCAATGGATTATGCAAATCGGATGGCGACGATCTGGGCGAGCGGTTGCTGTCGCTGCACAATCAGATTGTCGAAGTGATTGCGGATCACAGGCCCGATCAGGCTGCTATCGAACAGACATTCGTGAACAAGGACGGGGCCGGAACCCTCAAGCTTGGGCAGGCGCGTGGCGTGGCGTTGCTGACGCTGGCACAGGCCGGTCTGCCGGTGGGGGAATATGCACCCAATCGGGTCAAAAAGACCGTGGTGGGCGTGGGTCATGCCGAGAAAGAGCAGGTTATGCACATGGTCAAACTGCAATTGCCGGGCTGTTTTCCGAAAGGGGCCGACGCGGCGGATGCACTGGCGATTGCAATCTGCCACGCCTATTACGGAAAGACGCAACAGGCGCGTGTGAAAGAGGTGCGGGCATGATCGGAAAACTGACAGGGCGGCTGGATTATCGTGCGGCAGATCATGTGCTGATCGATGTCCGGGGCGTCGGCTATCTTGTCTATTGTTCCGACCGGACCTTGGCGGCATTGCCGGGGGTGGGCGAGGCGGTCTCGATCTACACTGACATGGTTGTCCGCGAAGACCTGATGCAGCTTTACGGGTTTCTGTCGCTTGTCGAGAAAGAGTGGCATCGCCTGCTGTGCTCGGTCCAGGGGGTCGGCGCGAAGGTGTCGCTGGCGATCCTGAGTGCATTGGGACCCGACGGTGTCAGCCGCGCAATTGCCCTGGGGGACTGGGGTGCGGTAAAGGCGGCCAAGGGGGTCGGGCCAAAAACAGCCCAGCGGATCGTGTTGGACCTCAAGGACAAGGCGCCGGGTGTGATGGCCATGGGTGGCACGATTACTCAGGCGCTGGACGGCCCGGAACTTGAGGTTGTTGAGCCGAATGATTCTACGCCCGCACCTAGACGTGTGTCGAAACCGCCATCAGGTGCTGCGGCCGCGTCTGCCGGGGCGTTGTCGGCGCTGGCCAATCTTGGATATGGGCCGTCCGACGCGGCGGGCGCTGTGGCTGAAGCGGCTGCAAGCCAGCCGGATGCGGACGAGGCTGATCTGATCCGCGCGGCCCTCAGGCTGCTGGCTCCGAAAGGGTAAGTGAATGGTTGACGCTGATCCCACCCTGCGCCCGGAGCCCCTGCCGGGAGACAATGACCGCGCCTTGCGTCCTCAGGGGCTTGATGAATTCATTGGTCAGGCTGAGGCGCGCGCCAACTTGCGCATCTTTATCCAGTCAGCCCGGCAACGCGGCGAGGCGATGGACCACACCTTGTTTCACGGACCTCCGGGGTTGGGCAAAACGACCCTCGCGCAGATCATGGCGCGTGAATTGGGAGTGAATTTCCGCATGACCTCTGGCCCGGTTCTGGCCAAGGCGGGGGATCTGGCAGCGATCCTGACCAATCTTGAATCGCGTGACGTGCTGTTCATCGACGAGATTCACAGGCTCAACCCGGTTGTGGAGGAAGTGCTGTACCCGGCCATGGAAGATTTCGAGCTGGATCTTGTTATCGGCGAAGGTCCTGCTGCGCGCACCGTTCGGATCGAATTGCAGCCATTCACACTGGTGGGGGCCACCACGCGGATGGGCCTGCTGACAACGCCCTTGCGTGACCGGTTTGGTATCCCGACCCGGCTTCAGTTCTACACGGTGGATGAGTTGCACGAAATCGTCACCCGGAACGCGCGGAAACTGGGTGCGCCCGCGGATAACGATGGTGCGCGCGAAATCGCGCGCCGGTCGCGTGGAACCCCGCGTATCGCCGGGCGATTGCTGAGACGCGTTGTGGATTTCGCGATTGTCGAAGGGGACGGGCGGATCACACGGGACCTGGCCGATGGTGCCTTGACCCGTCTGGGCGTTGATAATCTGGGTCTTGATGGTGCGGACCGGCGGTATCTGAAGCTGATTGCCGAAAATTACGCAGGCGGCCCGGTGGGGATTGAAACCCTGTCTGCCGCGCTGTCCGAAAGCCGCGACTCGCTTGAGGAGGTGATCGAGCCCTATTTGCTGCAACAGGGGCTAATCCAGCGTACTCCGCGCGGGCGGATGTTGGCGCAGAAGGCGTGGACGCATCTTGGGATGGCCGTGCCCAAGCGGCAAAGCGATCTGTTCGGTTGAAGCCCGCGCACTTAGATTTTATGCCTTTCGGCGAGAGTATTTTTAAAAAGATGAAGGGCTGGCGGTGACACCGGAAGAAATTGAGGCGCTGTTCACACGCGAAAGCGGCGAGTTTCTGTTTGCGCGCTGGGGACGGCCTGTTGTTCCGATCGTTTTCGGCGTTGAAGACGAGACGCTAGCCACCGTAAAGGGGGCTTTTGAAGCTGTTGTCACGCTGGCCGGTCACCAAATGGCCGAGACGGACCCTGAACTTGGCGCGAATTGCATGGTTTTCTTTTTCCGGGACTGGCAGGAGCTGCTGGAAGTACCGGACCTTGATCGTCTGGTCCCGGATCTGGAACCGTTGGTTGCACGGCTGGTCGCGGCAGATGCAAACCAGTACCGCATTTTCCGATTCGAAGAAGATGGCGCGATCCGCGCGGCGTTTGTGTTTCTTCGCATGGACAAGGAATTGTCGAAGGTTCCGGCTGAAACCCTTGCGCTCAATCAGGTCGTGCAGACAATCTTGCTCTGGTCGGACACTGCATTTCGCAATCAATCTCCACTGGCAATTGCAGGTGAGGCCACGATCCTGCGTCCCGACATCGCGTCCTTGATCCGGGCGGCCTATGATCCGGTTTTGCCACGGGCAGCACAGGATGCCTCGCACGCGTTAAGGCTGTTTGCCCGTCTGGCGGCGTTGCAATGAAACACACCTACCCCATCCGCGTGTATTATGAAGACACCGACATGGGTGGGGTTGTCTATCATGCGAACTACCTGCGCTATATCGAGCGCGCGCGCTCGGACTGGGTGCGTAATCTGGGCAATGACCAAAACGCCATGCGAGAAGAAGGCATTGTTTGGGTCGTGCGGCGGCTCGAGGCCGAGTATCTGGCGCCTGCAAGGTTCGATGATGAATTGATTGTCGAAACCGAAGTTACCGAAATCTCGGGCGTGCGTCTGACCATGGCACAGCTTGTCCGACGCGGTGAGACCGAAATATTTCGTGCAACAGTCACGGCCGTTTGCATCAATAAAGCAGGCAAGCCGATCCGTTTGCCGGCAGAGATTCGCGCATTGATGTAACAATTTGCGGACCGTGGGTGGTTCTGTTGGCTTTTCATGACCAACTGAGATAGCGTTTGGCAAAACAAGGCCAAACGAACGGCCATCAGGCAAAACAAAGAGCAGGTTCATGGAAGCTGAAACGCTGGCGCTGGCGCAGGAGATCGACTTCTCCATGTGGGGGCTGTTTGCCCGCGCGACCTTTATCGTCAAACTGGTGATGCTGGTACTTACCGGCGCATCCATATGGTCCTGGGGGATCATCATTCAGAAGCTGATCAACTATCGCGCGGCCCGACGCGAGGCGCAGGTTTTTGATGAAAGCTTCTGGTCGGGCAACCCGTTGGATGAGTTGTTCGAGCAGATCGGAACCCAGCCGGATGGCAGTTCGGAAAAGATCTTTGCGTCAGGCATGATCGAATGGCGCAGGTCGCATCGCAATGATGGCGGGCTGATTGCCGGGGCAACCGCGCGTATCGACCGGTCGATGGATGTCGCCATCGCGAAAGAGGCGGAAACCTTGCAAAAAGGGCTTCCCATTCTGGCGACTGTTGGCTCCACAGCTCCGTTTATCGGGCTGTTTGGCACCGTTTGGGGCATCATGAATGCGTTCATCGAGATTGCCGAGCAGCAAAACACCAACCTTGCTGTGGTGGCTCCCGGCATCGCCGAGGCGTTGATGGCGACAGGGTTGGGCCTTTTGGCGGCGATCCCGGCGGTGATTTTCTACAACAAACTCAGCGCCGATAGTGACCGGATCGTTGGCGGCTATGAAGCCTTTGCGGATGAATTCGCAACCATCCTGTCGCGCCAGTTGGACAGCTGACGATGGGCGCTGCGATCCAGCAATCTTCGGGCGGCAATGGGCGCAGACGTGGTCGGCGTCGCGGTCGCGCGCAGCCGATGGCCGAGATCAATGTGACCCCTTTCGTGGATGTCATGCTGGTATTGCTGATCATCTTCATGGTGGCCGCGCCATTGCTGACGGTTGGTGTTCCGGTCGATCTGCCCAAGACCGCGGCCAGTGCGCTGCCCGGCGACAACGAAGAGCCTTTGACCGTGACTCTGACCGCAGACGGCCGCGTGCAGATCCAGACCACCGATGTGTTGCGCGAAGAGTTGATTGGCAAGCTGCGTGCCATTGCGGCAGAGCGGAGCAGCGACCGGGTTTTCCTGCGGGCCGATGGCGCAATCCCTTATGCACAGGTGATGCAGGTCATGGGTGCACTGAACGCGGGCGGTTTTTCCAACGTTGGCCTTGTGACCGATACCGGTGGGCCGACGCTGGATGAAGGTGGAGAGTGAGGTCGCACGGTGGATACCGGCACCAAGATTTCAGCGATTGCGCATGTCAGCCTGATCGGATGGGCGATGTTCGGCGGCACCTTCAGGTCCGAACCGTTGCCGATGGCTGTGCAGGACGTCTCAGTGATCACGGCTGAACAATTCGCGGCGATGACTGCCCAGCGGGATGCGCCGGAAGTCCCCGAAGTGCCGACCGCGTTGCAACAACCGCCCCAACCGGAGGCTGTGACCAAACCGCCGGAATCCGTGATTGACGAACAGCCGCGCCCTGAACCTGTTGCACCGGCTGAACCAGAACCAGAGCCAGAGCCCGTCATCGTGGAAGCGCCGCCAGAACCCGAGGTTCCTGACGAGCCTCCGGTTCTGACGGAACCTCAGGTCGAGCCTGTTGCACAGCCTGCGCCGCCTGGTCCGGAGGCACAGCCGCGCCCCTCGGATCGCGTCGCGCCCGAGGCAATAGCTCCGCCACCGCCCGAGGCAAAACCTGATGATTTTGAAACGCCGCCGGTATCCCTGGATGAAGGCGCAGAAGTTCAGCAGGAACAGCAGGATCAGACCGCGCCGCAAGAGGCAGCCCCGGAGATTGTGACCGAGGCCGAGGAAACCAAGGAACAGTCGCCCCTGACATCTCCGCGACCGCGCGTGCGTCCAAACCGGCCAAGCCCGCCATCCGAACCCGCTGTGGCCAAAACGCCTGAGGCGACCCCGGAACCTGAGAAACAAACCGATGAAACGGCAATCAACGACGCCCTGGCCGAAGCCTTGGGCAGCGGGTTCGAACCTTCTGGTCCACCGCTGACCAGCGGAGAGAAAGACGCGATGCGACTGGCCGTCTCTGGATGTTGGAATGTGGGTTCCTTGTCCACAGATGCGCTGAACACTGTGGTTGTTGTCGCGTTTTCGTTGAACCGTGATGGTACGGTCGTCGGCGGCAGCGTTCGGATGCTGGACAGCTCTGGCGGCTCGGCGGGAGCCGTTAAACAGGCCTACGAGGCTGCGCGACGTGCTATTTTGCGCTGCGGGGCCAAAGGATATGATTTGCCTGCTGACAAATACGAACATTGGCAGGATGTTGAGATTACATTTAACCCCGAGAGGATGCGGATCAAATGATGAAGCTTCTGACCAGCCTCTTTGTCGGCCTGACACTGATGTCTGCGCCGGTTTATGCACAGAGCGGGCCTTTGCGTCTGGAACTGGATGAGGGGATTATCGAACCCTTGCCCTTTGCCGTTCCGAATTTTGTGCCGGACGGCCCGGCCGCAGCTCAGTTCGCGCAAGATATCTCGCGCGTGGTGGCGGCTGACCTGACCGGGACCGGGTTGTTCCGCGAGATATCCTCGGATGCGTTCATCAGCCGGGTCAGTAGCTTCGAAGCTCCGGTTCAGTTTGCGGATTGGAAGGCGATCAACGCTGACGCCCTGATCACGGGCGCTGTCAATGTGTCCGGTCAGAAACTGACGGTCCGGTTCCGGGTGTGGGATGTGTTTTCGGGCCAGGAACTGGGCAATGGCCTTCAACTGGCAGGTACCACCGACGGGTGGCGGCGCATGGCGCATAAGGTGGCCGATCAGGTCTATAGCCGGATCACAGGTGAAGGCGGTTATTTTGACAGCCGCGTTGCCTTTGTTTCGGAAAGCGGTCCTAAGGACCAGCGCCTGAAGCGTTTGGCGATCATGGATTACGATGGCGCGAATGTGCAGTACATGACTGACAGCGCCGCCATCGTTCTGGCGCCCCGGTTCTCACCCACCGGTGACCGGCTGCTTTATACCAGTTATGAAAGCGGCAGCCCGCGCATTTACGTGACTGAAGTCGGGCGCCCGAAACCACGGGAACTGAAGACGCAGGACGGGACCATGAGCTTTTCGCCACGGTTCTCGCCGGATGGCCGGTCGATTGTCTATTCGCTGATTCAGGGCGGCAATACCGACCTGTGGAAAATGGATATCACCTCGGGGCAAAGTACGCGCCTGACCAACACGCCCGCAATTGAAACGGCTCCCAGCTATTCGCCGGATGGTGGCCGGATTGTCTTTGAAAGCGACCGCTCCGGCACGCCGCAATTGTACGTAATGGCAGCAAACGGGGGCGAAGCCACGCGGATCAGCTTTGGCGCGGGTCGCTATGGTACGCCGGTCTGGTCGCCGCGAGGCGACCTGATTGCCTTTACCAAACAGAACCAGGGCCGGTTCCATATCGGCGTGATGCGCATCGACGGATCAGAAGAACGTTTGCTGACAGCGTCTTTCCTGGATGAAGGCCCCACCTGGTCGCCCAATGGCCGGGTCATCATGTTCACCCGCGAAACGCAGGGGGCCAGCGGTAGGGCATCGCTTTACTCGGTGGACATCTCGGGCAGGAACCTGCGGCCGGTACGTACACCGGACGGGGGGAGCGATCCGTCCTGGGGGCCATTGCAGAATTGATCGCAGCAAAGTTCACAACAAATCGTCCCTGTGGTAGACAGGCGGCAATAAACATAACACGAGGCACCTGAAATGAACGTATTGAGCAAAGTTCTGGCGCTGGGCGCGCTGAGTGTGATCGCCGCCTGCACAAGTAATGACCCCTCGGCCTTGGGCGGCGGTGGTAGCGGGGGCATTGGATCCATTGTCCCCGGATCACCGAGTGATCCGCGCTCGCCGGCGTATTTCCAGCAAACGGTCGGGGACCGTGTCCTGTTTGCCGTTGACCAGTCGACCTTGTCGCCCGAGGCGCAAACAGTGCTGCAAGGGCAGGCAGACTGGTTGCTGGCCAATCCGGATTTTGTCGCAACGATTGAAGGCCACGCGGATGAGCAGGGCACACGGGAATACAACCTTGGTTTGGGTGCCAAACGCGCTAATGAAGCACGAGAATACTTGATTTCACGCGGAGTTGCGGGCAGCCGCCTAAATACCGTGAGCTATGGCAAGGAACGCCCGATCGAGATTTGCAGCACCGAGGAATGTTATTCCAAGAACCGCCGTGCGGTAACGGTTCTGACCGGGTCAACTCTGGGGTAAGATGATGCGCATTGCAGGATGGGTTTTGGCGGCGGTTGTGGCGACGGCTGGTGTTGCACAGGCACAGGATCAGCAAACTCTTGCAGATATCCGTCAGGAACTAACGGTGCTACATGTGGAAATTCAGCGTTTGAAACGCGAGTTTTCTACCACGGGTTCACCTGCACCGAACCTGTCCGGCAGTTCGGTCCAAGAACGCGTTGTCGCGATCGAAGCGGAATTGCAGCGCCTGACCCGCCAGACCGAGCAGTTGAACCAGCGGGTGCAGAACATTGTCACTGACGGCACCAACCGAATCGGTGACCTTGAGTTCCGGCTGGTCGAACTGGAAGGCGGCGATTTGACGACATTGGGTGAGACCTCGACATTGGGTGGTGACACGGCCGCTGTGATCACCGGGCCAACAAGTATCGAAACGCCAACGGCGACCGATCATGGTGAACTGGCCATAGGTGAACGTGCTGATTTTGATGCAGCCTCGCAAGCGTTGGCCGATGGCGATTTCCAGACTGCTGCCACGTTGTTTGCGCAGTTTGAAACAAGCTATCCCGGCAGTCCGCTGGCGCCCGAAGCCAACCTGAAACGCGGTCATGCCCTTGAAGGGATTGGCGACACGCGCGAAGCAGCCCGAGCATTCCTGGCGAGCTTCACGGGTGATTCCGAGGGCGCATTTGCACCCGAGGCGTTGTACGAACTGGGTGCGGCGCTTGGCCGTTTGGGACAGACTGATCAGGCCTGCATCACTCTTAATGAGGTCGGAGTACGCTTTCCTTCTGCGCCAGAGTTTTCGAACGCCACGCAGGAGATGACCGCGTTGGGATGTACTTGAACCATCACTCCGGCAAACTACTTGCAGACCTTCGCGCCCGGCTACCCGAAACACTTCCGCGCAAGTTGGGTATTGCAGTTTCGGGAGGCGGCGATTCTGTCGCCTTGATGCACCTTTTGCATCAGGTGTCGCAGGATGAGGCTATCACCCTATTCGTTGCCACGGTCGACCACGGGTTGCGCCCCGAGTCCGCGCGCGAGGCCGAAACGGTATCCCGGCAGGCAGCTGCGTTGGGGATGCCTCACGACACGCTGCGTTGGTCGGGATGGGACGGTACCGGCAACTTGCAGGACCGCGCACGTCAGGCGCGGTATGATTTGTTATCCGAATGGGCAAAGGGCCGCGGAATCGATACCATTGCGCTGGGCCACACCGCAGATGATCAGGCGGAAACACTGCTGATGCGGTTGGGCCGATCATCCGGGGTCACGGGCCTGTCCGGAATGGCGGCTATTCGGGAACAGCGGGGGCTTACGATACTGCGCCCAATGCTGGGGATCACCCGTGAACAGCTGCGCACCTATCTGACTGAGGCTGGCGTGGCCTGGGTGGACGACCCTTCGAATCAGGATGCCCGTTTCGATCGGATCAAGGCGCGCGAAGCTTTGGGTGGTCTAGAACCTTTGGGAATTGATGCGCTTTCATTGTCCCGCGTGGCTGACAATCTGGCGCAGGCACACACGGCACTTGGCATCTGTGCGCAAGAATCCGCACGGTCCGTGGCGCAAGTGGATCAAAGTGACGTGAGGGTGAACCGGGCCGGATTTGCCGCGTTGCCCCTTGAGATTCGGCGCCGTGTCCTGCTGGGAATCCTCTCGTGGGTTGCCGGGTCGGGTTATCCCCCGCGTCAGGCGGCAGTGGATCGGGCGATGGATGCAGTTGCGAATGGGCAATCGGCGTCAGTGGGCGGTTGTCTTATTGTTCCACACGGCGGGAGTGTTTGGATTTGCAGGGAATTTAATGCCGTGAAATCTCAGTTGGCTGCACCCGGTGCTGTGTGGGATGGCAAATGGCGGCTGAGCGGACCGGCAACAATGGGCGCAGAAATCCGTGCTTTGGGGGGTGAGGGGTTGCAACAGGTGCCCGAGTGGCGGGCAACCGGGCGTCCCAGGATAGCTTTGACAGCGACGCCTGCGGTTTGGAATGCGGATAGGGTGCTGGCCGCCCCGCTTGCGGGTCTCGCGAATGGTTGGCATGCCAGTCTTGCGTCAGATTGGCCCGAGTTCCACACATCTTTTTTATCGCATTGAACATACGACAATCCTCTCTATTTTAAGAGGTAACTTGGCAGCGTCTCACCTGCCGGAACTTTTAGGAGAATTTCCTTGGGCAACGCTCGCAATATCGCGTTTTGGGTCGTTTTGTTCCTGCTCATCCTTGCACTGTTCAATCTGTTCAGTGGACCGGGCGGAACGCTTCAGAGCAACGAGAAAACCTATTCCGACTTTGTCGGTGCCGTCCAAAGCGGTGAAGTCAAGAATGTGACCCTGGATGGTGAGCAGATTCGCTATACCCTGCAAAGCGGTGCCAGCTATGTCACGATCAAACCCGGCGACGCCGAAGTGACCAAGCTTCTGATCGAGGAAAACATACCAGTCCAGGCCGTAAAACAGCAGCAATCAGGGTTTCAATCGTTCCTGATCACGCTGCTGCCTTTCCTGCTGCTGATTGGTGTCTGGGTCTATTTCATGAACCGGATGCAGGGCGGCGGCAAAGGTGGCGCGATGGGCTTTGGCAAGTCCAAGGCCAAGATGCTGACTGAAAAGCATGGCCGCGTGACCTTTGATGATGTTGCCGGTATCGACGAAGCCAAGGAAGAGCTGGAAGAGATTGTCGAGTTCCTGCGAAACCCGCAGAAGTTCAGCCGCCTTGGTGGCAAGATCCCCAAGGGCGCGCTGCTGGTTGGCCCTCCGGGTACCGGTAAGACGCTGCTGGCCCGTGCCATTGCGGGTGAGGCGGGCGTGCCGTTCTTCACCATCTCGGGTTCGGATTTTGTCGAAATGTTCGTTGGTGTGGGTGCGTCTCGCGTGCGCGACATGTTCGAGCAAGCGAAAAAGAATGCGCCCTGTATCGTGTTTATCGATGAGATTGACGCTGTGGGTCGTCATCGCGGCGCCGGGTATGGCGGCGGCAATGACGAGCGTGAACAAACGCTCAACCAGTTGCTGGTCGAAATGGACGGGTTTGAGGCCAACGAAGGTGTGATCATTCTGGCAGCCACCAACCGCAAGGACGTTCTGGACCCTGCGCTGCTGCGACCGGGCCGGTTCGACCGTCAGGTCACAGTCGGCAACCCGGACATCAAGGGCCGCGAGAAAATTCTGGGCGTTCACGCACGCAAGACACCGCTGGGTCCCGATGTTGATCTGCGCATCATCGCGCGCGGTACGCCGGGCTTCTCGGGTGCGGATCTGGCCAACCTCGTGAACGAGGCCGCGTTGATGGCGGCGCGCGTGGGCCGTCGCTTTGTCACCATGGAAGATTTTGAAAACGCCAAGGACAAGGTGATGATGGGGGCCGAGCGCCGCTCGATGGTGCTGACTCAGGATCAGAAGGAAAAAACAGCCTATCACGAAGCGGGTCATGCTGTTGTTGGTCTGTCTCTGCCCATGTGCGATCCGGTCTACAAGGCGACCATCATACCGCGCGGCGGCGCGCTGGGTATGGTCGTTTCGCTGCCGGAAATGGATCGCCTGAACTATCACCGGGATGAGTGCGAACAAAAGCTGGCGATGACCATGGCAGGTAAGGCGGCCGAGGTCATCAAGTATGGCGAAGATCACGTGTCGAACGGGCCTGCCGGGGACATCATGCAGGCCAGCCAATTGGCACGTGCCATGGTGATGCGCTGGGGAATGTCGGACAAGGTCGGCAATATCGACTATGCCGAGGCCCATGAGGGATACCAGGGCAATACTGCCGGGTTCTCGGTATCGGCTCATACCAAGGAACTGATTGAAGAAGAGGTAAAGCGCCTGATCCAGCAAGGCTATGAACAGGCGCACAAGATTCTGACCGATCATAACGAAAAATGGGAACGTCTGGCCCAAGGTTTGCTGGAATACGAAACGCTGACCGGTGACGAAATCAAACGCGTCATGAACGGGGAATCGCCCGGCGACAGCGATGACCGGAACGACAAGTCGGACGAGGGCAGTGCGCCCAGCGTGACAGCCATCCCCAAGACCAAGGCCAAGAAATCACCGCCTGAGGGCGGGATGGAACCTGAACCGACAGCATAACCAGCAAGAACCCGGGCTCTGACCCGGGTTTTTTCTCTTTCCATCAGAGCGTTACTGGGCATTATGCGCTGGCAGACACCAATGGGTAGGGAAGCGCGTATGCCGTTTTTGCGGGAAACCGAATTTGCAGCCGAAGTCGTTTGGCTGGGCCTTGTTCCTGCCGGCGGATCGCTTCGTGCCAAGCCCGTGGAGTTGCTGGATCTTGGGTTTGAGGGCGCGAAAGGCGAACGGCACGAAGGTCTGAACCGTGCGTCCTGTGTTCGGGTCTCGAACCTCTATCCCAAGGGCACTGAAATCCGCAATGTTCGTCAACTTTCGGTGCTGTCCTTGGAAGAGTTGCAGCAGATCGCGCAGAACATGGGGCTGGACCAGCTTGACCCGTCTTATCTGGGCGTATCCATAGTGCTGAAAGGTGTTCCGGATTTCTCGCACATTCCGCCGTCCTCGCGCCTTCAGGCGGTCAACGGGCTGACGATCACTGTGGATATGGAAAACGCACCCTGCGTATTGCCCGGTCGCGAAATCGAAGCAGTTCATCAGGGGTATGGTGCAGGGTTCAAACCCGCTGCCGTCGGGCGCCGGGGTGTCACGGGATGGATTGAACGTCCCGGGCGCATTCAACTGGGCGATCACCTCAAGCTCTTTGTTCCGGACCAGCCTGCCTGGAGCCCCGAAAATATGCAGGTTTCCGATTAGTTACCGATGAAGTGACCTGACGACGCTTCGCGACGCCAGAATGTCGGAATCCATGGCTAATCAGATTGTACACAAGGGTATGGAATGCGTAGCGCCGACGTTTGACGTCGGTTTTGCACGGTATTCAATCAAGGACCCCGGCCAATGAGCTATAAATCCGACATCGAAATTGCGCGTGAAGCGAATAAGAAGCCGATCCAGGAGATCGGCGCGAAGCTTGGAATATCCAGTGATGATCTGTTGCCGTATGGGCATGACAAGGCGAAGGTGAGCCAGGAGTTCATCAACTCGGTTCAGGGTCGTGAAGACGGCAAGCTGGTGCTGGTGACGGCGATCAACCCGACGCCTGCGGGTGAGGGCAAGACGACCACAACGGTTGGTCTGGGTGACGGTCTGAACCGGATCGGCAAGAATGCGATGATCTGTATCCGCGAGGCCTCGCTGGGTCCGAACTTCGGCATGAAGGGCGGCGCTGCGGGGGGCGGCTATGCGCAGGTTGTTCCGATGGAAGAGATGAACCTGCACTTCACCGGCGATTTCCACGCGATCACCTCGGCCCATTCGCTGCTGTCGGCGATGATCGACAACCACATCTACTGGGGCAATGAATGCGAGATCGACACTCGCCGGGTCGCATGGCGTCGTGTGGTCGACATGAACGACCGCGCCCTGCGCCAGATCACTGCCAGCCTGGGCGGCGTGTCGAACGGGTTCCCGCGCGAAACAGGTTTTGACATCACAGTGGCGTCCGAGGTTATGGCGATCCTGTGCCTGTCAAACGACCTGAAGGATCTGGAAAAGCGTCTGGGTGATATCATCGTGGCTTATCGCCGCGACAAGACGCCGGTCTATTGCCGCGACATCAAGGCCGAAGGCGCGATGACCGTTCTGCTGAAAGACGCAATGCAGCCGAACCTGGTGCAGACGCTGGAAAACAACCCGGCCTTTGTCCACGGTGGCCCGTTTGCCAACATTGCGCATGGCTGCAACTCGGTCATTGCCACAAAGACCGCGCTGAAAGTGGCTGACTATGTGGTGACCGAGGCGGGCTTTGGCGCCGATCTGGGTGCCGAGAAGTTCATGAACATCAAGTGCCGCAAGGCGGGCATTGCGCCCTCTGCCGTGGTTCTGGTTGCCACCGTGCGCGCGATGAAGATGAATGGCGGCGTCGCCAAAGCCGATCTGGGCGCGGAAAACGTCGCCGCGGTCAAGGCGGGCTGCGCCAACCTGGGCCGTCACATCGAGAACGTGAAGTCGTTCGGTGTTCCGGTTGTTGTCGCCATCAACCACTTTGTCACCGACACCGATGCCGAGGTTCAGGCGGTGAAGGATTATTGCGCCTCTCACGGGGTCGAGGCGATTCTGTCGCGCCACTGGGAACTGGGCTCGGAAGGGTCTGCTGATCTGGCCCGCAAAGTTGTGGAGATCGTCGAAGGGGGCTCTGCGAACTTCGCGCCGATCTACCCCGACGAAATGCCGCTGTTTGAGAAGATCGAAACCATCGCCAAGCGCATCTACCGCGCCGACGAGGTTCTGGCCGACAACAAGATCCGCACGCAGCTGAAAGAATGGGAAGCAGCGGGGTATGGCAACCTGCCGGTCTGCATGGCGAAAACCCAGTACAGCTTCTCGACCGACCCGACCCTGCGGGGCGCGCCCACCGGCCATTCGGTCCCGGTGCGTGAGGTCCGCCTGAGCGCGGGTGCGGGCTTTGTCGTGGTTGTCTGCGGTGAGATCATGACCATGCCGGGCCTGCCCCGCAAACCGGCCGCGGAAACCATCTGCCTCAATGACGCAGGTGAGATCGAGGGCTTGTTCTAAGTCGCTGAATAAGACATTTCATGGTCCGGAACCCCCGGGCCATGAGGAGACGATGATGCCCACTCTGACACCGCCGCAGGACTGCCATTCGATGCGGGATCTGCGGGTTCAGATCGACAGGCTTGACCACCAGCTGATCGGGATGCTGGTGAGGCGCGCAAGCTATATCGACCGCGCGTCTGAGCTGAAGCCGGGCGAGGGCCTGCCCGCCCGCATCCCGGACCGGGTCGAGGATGTGGTGCAAAAGGTGCGCGCCAGTTCGCAGGCGGCGGGGATGGACCCCGATTTGTCCGAAACGCTCTGGCGCATTCTGATTGACTGGTCGATTGCACGTGAGGAACGTGTGCTCGGCCCCGAGTAAAGACCGGGCGCGTTCTGCGCCCGTTTGGGTTTTGAAAGAAGGGACCAAAGGATGGTAGCGCAGGTTATCGACGGGAAGGCCTTTGCCGCCAAAGTGCGCGCGCAGGTGGCCGATCAGGTTGCAAAGCTGAAAGAGGAAAACGGCATCACCCCCGGCCTGGCCGTGGTTCTGGTGGGCGAGGATCCGGCCAGCCAGGTCTATGTCCGCTCGAAAGGCAAGATGACCGTCGAGGTCGGCATGAACAGCTACGAGCACAAGCTGGATGTGGAGACCTCCGAGGCGGAGCTGCTGGCGCTGATCGACAAACTGAACACTGATCCGGCGGTGCATGGCATTCTGGTACAGCTGCCGCTGCCAAAACACCTGAACGAGGATCTGGTGATCAACTCGATCGATCCGGCCAAGGATGTGGATGGGTTCCACATTTCGAATGTGGGCCTGCTGGGCACCGGTCAGAAATCGATGGTGCCCTGCACCCCGCTGGGTTGCCTGATGATGCTGCGCGATCACCACGGGTCGCTGTCGGGCATGGATGCAGTTGTCATCGGTCGCTCGAACATCGTGGGCAAGCCGATGGCGCAGCTGCTGCTGGGGGACAGCTGCACCGTGACCATCGCGCATTCGCGCACCAGGGACCTGCCGGATGTGGTGCGCCGCGCCGATATCGTCGTGGCCGCTGTCGGCCGCCCCGAGATGGTGCCCGGCGACTGGATCAAGGAAGGCGCCACCGTGATCGACGTGGGCATCAACCGCATCGAACGCGATGGCAAGACCAAGCTGGTCGGCGATGTCGACTATACCAGCGCCGCCGAACGCGCCGGCGCCATCACCCCCGTCCCTGGAGGGGTCGGCCCCATGACCATCGCCTGCCTGCTGGCCAACACCCTCACCGCCTGCTGCCGCGCAAACAAACTCCCCGAACCAGAAGGCCTGACCGCGTGATATACGCGGGGCCGGATCGGACCCTTCGGACCGGCCCCCTTTTTTGGCAGGCAAAGCTCCAGCCAAATCGCCCCCTGACCGCCCCCTGACTGCATGGGCAAAGCACCCTGAATGGGTTTGACAGCCGAACAAATCGTGATATCCCTGTAATCCCAGCTGGTTACAGGTGAAGGCACTATTGTGTTTGACACATTCGGGGTGAGCTATGCTAATTCATGCACAAAAGCGGTATGACGTCTAAAATAAGTATAATCCTGAAGGCATTTTCACCGCAGCGTGTGGTGGCGGGTTTGGTCTTTCTTCCTTTACTTGCATATGCGTTTCCACCCTTCCTTGATTCTGACCTGTCATTTGGACTGCGGCTTGTATTCTGGGCCGGAGTGATGGTCCTTGCTTTGACGGTGACTGGGCTTGCCAGAAAGCTGATGCGGAAGAACTCCGTTTTCCTGAATGTTCCGGCGAGGGATCTGGCATTTGTTTCTTTGACCTTGGCATTGTTCACGCCTTCACTTTGGATGTTGGCCTGGGTTCTTTTCACCTGTGGTGGATACATGGCGCCGGACGCCGAGAGGGTTGTGGTTTATGGCGCTTTGTTCGCGACAGGCTTGATGCTTGTACAGCGCAACGATCTGAATGCCGCGGCAATTACTGAATCTGATCTTGAAAAACCACGACTTGTCAAACGCTTGCCACCCAGATTCAACGGGCAGATCTATCGCTTGACCGTTCGGGATCACAACGTGGATGTTGTCACCTCAGAAGGCACCTTCACGCTCCGGTCGCGTTTCACAGATGCGATTGCCGAGATGGAGCCTGTCCCGGGTCATTGCTCGCACCGTTCGCATTGGGTCACCGACGCATCCATTGTAAG
The DNA here is from genome assembly GCF_056542225.1 of Ruegeria sp. AE3. Taxonomy (NCBI): domain Bacteria; kingdom Pseudomonadati; phylum Pseudomonadota; class Alphaproteobacteria; order Rhodobacterales; family Roseobacteraceae; genus Ruegeria; species Ruegeria sp. AE3. The sequence continues at coordinate 145,309 of NZ_JBQFZL010000004.1, forward strand.
TGTCGAAAGGGAAGGCAGTAAAACCTTTCTGAAATTGATCAATGGTGATCTGGTTCCGGTCAGCCGGAAATACAAACCGATGCTGGAAATGGCCGGCCTGATCTGAACCTATTGCGGCATTGGCAACATGTATGGACGCGGACCTGTGAGGATCGCTATCGCCTGCGATCCCATCAGTGCCGACAGCACTTGATCAGAGCTGCGAAGCCCCCCGGTAAAAGCGCCATAGGCCGGAAGTATCATGCGATGATCATTCAGCAGAAAAGCGGGGCGTGAAATATGACGCCCCTTGACCCTGATCCGGACTTTTGGATGGTAATGGCCAGAAACTTCGCCTCGCGCGGGATCCTGCGCGATATGACGGAAAACAAGCGGGCCACGGTGCCATTCGAACAGATGGGTTCCACCCAGCTCAATAGGACCGGGATCGTGGTTCCCCTCAATCCAGATCCACTGACGTCCGGACTGTAAGGTCGCGATCCTTAGCATTTCTGATTTTGGCAGCGCCCGGGCAGCCTCAAGATCATCGAAGCTGTCGCCCAGACATACAATGGTTTTGGCGTTCGTTTGTCCCAGGTCATCTTTCAGGCGGTCCAGCGTTTCACGGCTGTCATAAGGCGGAAGTGAAGGCCCACCACGCCGCGCGACGCGCTCGGATTTACCCAGATGCAAGTCCGACACGCACAGCAAGCTTTCGTCTGGCCACCAAAGCGCACCGGACGGCAAAGCACACAGGCGCTGACCCGCAAAGGGAAACTCAAGTTCGTTCATGATACGTTCTTGGCCTGTTTCAGGGCCCGGCGCAAGCAGATCAAAGCTGTTCCAACCCCGCCGCTTGCAGCAGCCGCGCGCTTTCTTCCGCCAGAAGCCTTTCTTCGGCACTGCCTTTCACCGGCACTTTGCCAACCTCCAGAAACAGTGGCGCTGACAGGGGTGAAACACGCTCCAGCCGCACCAGATCAATCCTGTCGCCAATTCGGGCCAGCATTGTTTCGATCCGACCGAAATCGACAAGCCCACGCATGGCTTCTTCGCGGGTGATCTGCATCAATAGGTGATCGGGATCGTATTTCAGCAAGGTGTCATACAGGATATCGGACGAAAACGTAGCCTGCCGCCCGCTTTTGCGCTGCCCTGCCATGTTGCGTTCGATCAGACCGGCAATGGTGGCCGAAGCACGAAACGTGCGCTTCATAACGGCGTTACCTGCCAGCCAGGTGTCAAGCCCGTCGCGCAGTGCATCGGGTTGAAGCAACGGGCGGGGATCGGTAACCGCGTCCAGACCCCAGATCAGTGTGGCATAGTCCGTGGCGACAAAACCCAGCGGGGCCAGTCCGGTCTCCTCCATCCGTTTTGTCAGCAACAGGCCCAAAGTCTGTTGTGCATTTCGTCCGGCAAAGCCGTAAACGCAAAGATGTTCACGCCCGTCGCTGGGAAAGCTCTCGATGAGCAGCCGGTCACGCTGGGGCAGGCGGGACATCTGGCGCTGCAAATCCAACCATTCAGCCGTATGAGGGGGAAGCTGTGGCCAGCCCTGTTGGGCAAACATGTTCAGGATGCGGTCGCTGAGCTGCGTGGAGGTTGCGAATTTCGTGCCCGAAAAGGTCGCAATCTTTGGCTTTCGGTCTGCGCGCCGTGTGACTTCGACCACCATCTCGCGCAGTCCCTCATACCGCACGATTTGCCCACCGATCAGGAAGGTGTCGCCGGGCGTCAGCGAGGCAGCGAATGCTTCTTCTACTTCTCCCAGTGGCTTGCCGCCCCGGTTGCGTTTCAGACGAACCTTGAGCGTATCCGTGTCCTGAATCGTGCCCAGATTCATACGAATTCGCGATGCGGCGCGCGGGTCGCGCAGTTGCCATTGCCCGTCGGCGCCGTGTTGCAGCCTTTGCCAGCGATCATAGGCTTGCAGAGCATAGCCGCCGGTAGCACAGAAATTCAGGCAGGCGTCAAACTCGGCCCGCGTCAATTGAGCGTAAGGCCCGGCGGATGTCATCTCGGCATAAAGATCATCGGCGTTGACCGGTCCGGCGCAAGCGGCAATCAGGATATGCTGGCACAAAACATCGCGCGGGCCACGGCCGCGGGGTTCCCCATCCAGCTCATGGGCTTTGGCGGCCTCTAGCGCGGCGACGCATTCGACCACTTCGAAGCGATTGGCAGGTACCAAAAGGGCTTTGGAAGGTACGTTATAGCGGTGGTTGGCCCGTCCTATCCTTTGCACCAGCCGTTTGACATTCTTGGGCGCGCCGATCTGGATCACCAGATCGACATCCCCCCAGTCGATGCCCAGATCCAGCGAACCGGTGCAGACGATGGCGCGCAAGTCACCTCGGACCATCGCCGCCTCGACCCGCTCGCGCTGCTGCCGGTCCAGACTGCCGTGATGGATGCCGATGGGCAGACCGTCATCATTGGCCAGCCACAGGTTGTGAAAGAATATCTCGGCCTGTGCGCGCGTATTGTGAAAGATCAATGTGGTCTTGTGCTGCTTGATCTGCTCCAGCACGGCTGGAATAGCATAAGCCGCGCCACCGCCAGACCAGGGCGGCATTTGCGACGTTTCCAGCATTCGGATATCCGGGTCCGGGCCGGGGTCGGCCTGTACAATCTGGCAGGGGTCAGGGTGGCAAGCCAGAAAGCGGGCAATCGCAACAGGATCTTCCACCGTCGCCGACAACCCGACGCGGCGCAGATCGGGATTGAGGCGTTGCAGACGTGCCAGCGCCAGCATCAGCTGATCCCCGCGCTTGCTTTCAGCCAGTGCGTGGATTTCATCGACGATGATCCGCTGCACACCTTCAAACATACGCGGGGCATCCTCGTACGAGGTCAGCAACGCCAGACTTTCCGGCGTGGTCAACAGGATATGCGGTGGATCAGCCCTTTGGCGTTTCTTCTGCGTGGCTGAGGTGTCACCGGTTCGATCCTCGATCCTGACAGGCAGGCCGATCTCATCCACCGGGGTGCGCAGATTGCGTTTGATGTCGGCGGCCAGCGCCTTGAGCGGCGAGACATAGATCGTGTGCAATCCATTGTGGCCAGCATACGCAAGTTCAGCCAGCGACGGCAGAAACCCGGCCATGGTTTTGCCGCCACCGGTGGGCGCAATCAGCAGTGTCGCCGGGCTGAATGCGCGGTTGAACATCTCTTGCTGATGCGGGTGGATGGACCAGCCTTTGGTGGAAAACCACGCGGCAATCCGTGCGGGAATCTGCGTCATGAACGCAGACTACCCGCCCCAGAGTGGTAATGGCACGGCGTTATTTGACGATTTTCTCGTCTTTGACGAACATGTTGGCCCAGGCCCGGTCAATCAGTTCGGGGCTCATCTGATAGGGGATGCCTTCGAACTCGCAGATCGAGATCATCTGGTCGATAAGAAAGATCGGTTGATAGTTGGCGTAGATGTTGTTGATGGTCGGGTATTTGACCTTCAGCAGGTGCACCAGCGCCGCCTCATCCAGCGGCATCCCGCGTTTGCGCGCAACCATGGCGAAAATCTTCAGGAAGTTTTCCTGATTCGGGCCGTCGATCTTGATCTTGAAGAAGATCCGGCGCAGGGCCGCCTGGTCAAATATCTCGTTCGGGTGGAAGTTGGTCGAGAAGATGACCAGCGTATCAAACGGAACTTCGAATTTCTCACCCGATTGCAGGCCCAGGATATCCTTGTTCTCTTCCAGTGGAACAATCCAGCGGTTGACCAGCGCCTGCGGTGGTTCGGCCTGACGGCCAAGGTCGTCCACGATAAAGATGCCGCCCGTGGATTTCAGCTGCAGCGGTGCCTGATAGGTTCGCGCGGTAGGGTTATAAACCAGGTCCAGCATACTAAGCGACAGTTCACCGCCGGTGACAACGGTCGGGCGTTCACACTGTACATAGCGTGAGTCGAACCGTTTGCGGCGGCGCAGGCTGTTCGGGTCGTCGGCTTCCTGCTCGATCGCGGTGTGCACGATCGGGTCGTAGACCGTGATCACCTGCCCCGCATATTCGATGGCGTAGGGCACATAGACATTGTCCCCCAGCGCATCGCGAATGCCGTTCGAGATGGACGATTTACCGTTGCCCGGCGGACCATACATCAGGATCGACCGGCCTGCGCTGACTGCCGGGCCTAGATGATCCAGCAGGCTGTCGGGCAGAACCAGATGGCCCATGGCGTTGGTCAACTGGTCGCGCGTGACCTGAATGTTGCGGATCGATTGACGTTTGACTTGCTCGCGATAGACATCCAGCGGAACGGGCATCGCACCGAAATACTCGGACTGGCTGAGGGCATCCAGAGCGCGGGCCTTGCCGGCATCAGTCAGCTGATATCCCATCTCGTTGCCGCTGTTGGCGTTCAGCGTCCCCATTGCCTCAAGCAGCTTCTGCTCGCGTGCGATGTCGATCAGTTCCTGGGTCACAGCGCCAGGCAGACATATGGCCGCAGAAACTTCTGACACGGTGCTGGTGTTCTTGCGGAATATGGTCTTAAGCAAGATATCCCGCATCATCACCAGCGGAAGCTTCATTTCGCTTAACCCCTTCGGGGTAGGGGGGGCCATAACAGAGGAAGTCTGCATATTCATGCGCGGTGCTCGTTCGTCAAATTGTAACGCCAACTGCCCGAATAAGGGCGACTTGAAGGAAAAATGACCCAGCTTTGTGGCGGGACAAAGGCAGCGGCAAGGCGCGCTGATGATAGTTTACGAACCGAGAACAGTACCCAGAATCAGATACATGGCCAGCGAGCCACCCAGTGCGAACCCCATGGGGAACTGTTTGCCCCGATCCCAGCTTTCCCAATGTGGCGCAATGGTGCGCAACCTTGTGATTTTAGCCAAACGATGCGTGACCACGGCGGCCAGAATACAGGCGGTCAGAATAAGCAGCACCAGCTTTAGATCGCCAAGCCAGACAAATGGCGCGGACGCGGCAAGAAACTTAGCGTCGCCCGCGCCCATTGCCCCTGACGCGTTCAGAAGAATGCCGAAAATCAACACCACGGGGATATGCAGAAGGTGCCAGAAATAGATCGGCATCGACACATTGATCAGCAACAGATGACCGCTGACCGCGCCGGTGGACCAGGGCGGGATGGCAATCAGCCCGACCACGACAAAAATCAACGCCAGCGCAACAACTGCATGGTTTTTGATCCGCATCTCACGCATATCCGTGAAGGCCACGTAAAAGCAGATCGGCAGCACGAAGGGCAGGAACCATGCCGCCGCCGCAGCGGGGATTTGCATGTGTCAGGCCTCTTCAAGCGCACGAAGCGAGCGGACCGCTTCATCGAAATGCTGCGGATGGGTGGCAATGGCCTCGCGGAACAGGTTTTTCGCGGTTTCTACATCGCCCTGCTTGACCGCGGAAATACCCATCGTATTCAGCAGTAGCGCCCGTTCAACCTGGGTCATCGGCACCACTGGAAGGCTATAGTTGCCCTGCGCTGACCGGGCCAGCACCAGATTATTCTTGGCAGTGAACAAAGAGCTGTCCTGGCGGACTGCGTCGGTGAACAGGCGTTCGGCCTCGGCATACTGGCCACGGGTCAGTTTCGAATACCCCCAATTGTTCATTACGCTGCCCGGGCGGGTGGTCAGCCCAACGGCCGTTTCATAGAAATGATCAGCCCGCTTCCACTCTTTCCGGGAATCCGCGACCACCGCCTCAAGGCGATAGCGTTTAAAGGTTTCGAACGTTGGGGGAACCGTATCCAGAACGGTTTTGGCCTGAGACCAGTCGCCATTTCGCACCAGCGCATCGGCGTACTCGACCTTGTCTGCGGCGTTCGTACCCTTCATTGTCGTCACGCGCTTCCACGCTGCTGCCGCTTCGGTGGTGCGTTTTGCGCGTCCCAGGGATATTGCCAACCCGCGCTGAAGATCGATGCGATCAGGGTTCTTGAGTGTGGCACCGTGAAAATAGGTCACTGCCTCATTCGGGTCGGCGGCACTCAACAACACATCGTTCAGGTTGGTTTCGTCAATAACGTTCACTTCCTGAAACGTCCGTTCCACTTTTTCCTCTTCGGATTCCTTTGCACAGGCCGAAAGGATCAGACTGCTGAAAACAACAGCCGGAATCAAGAATTGCTGGCGCATTTTTTGCGTCCTTTACTGCTCTTGCCTCGATTACTGGATTTTGCGTAGCGCGAATTGCCCGTCGCCAAGCTGCTCCAGTGTATATTCTTGTTGTTCTTGCGGGATATTATTAACAGGATTTTCCATTTTTGCGAGTGCTAAGCGCAGATTGTCGCGGATTGCGTCACTTTCGCCATTGTCCAGCGCGTAAGCCCGTTGAAAGACCTGCGCCGCTTCGGGGTACTCCTGTTTCTCCATCAGCAGAACGCCCAGATTATTCCATGCAACAGGCCAATCCGGATCGCCTTCCACGGCACGGCGCAGCAATTTCTCGGCCTGCCCTAAACGCCGCAACCCAAGATTGGCCGTACCCAGAGAGGTCAAGACCTGTGTCGTCATACCCTGGTCCAGCGCGGCGCGGGTAAAAGTATCAAGCGCCAGTTCGTATTCACCGGCAGCCATCAGCCGGTTTCCGACCTCGATATTGTCTTCTGCTTGTCCCCTGGGATCAACTCCCGGCGCATCCAGGCCGTTCGGCGACAGGCCTTCTGTGCAAGAAGCCACCATGGTGCAAACCACGGTGGCCTTAAGTATTCGGCGAAACCCGGACGGGAAGCACCAGAATTCAGCTTTCATAGGGTTTTATCATCCTGCGCGCCCGAAAGTTGAAATGACATTCGCCGACGGGCCGACCAGAATGATCAGCAGTGGCGGAACTGTCAGCATCATTGTGACAAGAGTCATCTTCGTAGGCAACTTGTTCGCAGCCTCCTCGGCGCGCATCACGCGTTTGTCACGCATCTCAGAGGCGTAAACCCGCAATGCTTCGGCAATGGATGTACCGAAAGTTGCCGACTGGATCATCACGGTGACGAATGAGTTTACGTCCTGTACGCCGCAGCGCACTCCGAAGTCGCGCAATACAGTGTCTTTGTCCTTACCGGCTTTCATCTCGTGTGCGACGGTTTCGAATTCCTGAGCGATATCGGGGTAGGAGGATTTCATTTCACCGGACACACGAACGATGGCCTGGTCCAGTGACTGTCCGGCCTCAACGCAGACCAGCATCAGGTCAAGCGTATCGGGAAAGCCTGCTGTAATTGCCTCTTTGCGTGCTTCGACCCGGCGTGTGATCCAGTATTTCGGGGCGAAATAACCAATTGCGGCTGGCACGAACACCCGGATCATCATTTGCTGACCGGTGAATTCCTGACCGTTTGAAAGGACCGTAATCAGCAGAACACCGACAACGATACCAATGATACCTAGCGAAAACTGCGCAAAGTGAAAGAACCGGACCGCATCTTTTGACCGATATCCCGCCTGACGCAGCTTCAGCTCAACCGCCGAATACTCTTCTTCGTTTTTCGGCTCCAGAAAAGTCGCGAATTTCTCAAGCTGTTCATTTCGACTGGAGTTTCGCAGTTGCTCTTTCTTGTTTTTTTTCGTTGCCCGCGGGGCCGCATTCGACCGCTGAAGTTTTTTCAGAGGATCTTCCGGCTGGCTCATGATCAGTGAGACAGCGACAAGAACCATGATCAGGCCAAGTACACCCACCACGATAAGGGGGCCGAACTCACCCAGGTGTTGAGTCAGCAGATCATTGATGTTGGTCAGAAATTCCATTGTGCTGCCCTCAGACCTTGATGTTGGTGATGATCTTCATGACGATCAGGTTCAGTGTCAGCAAAATGCCGACAACGAAACACGCAGGGATGAACCAGGGGTGGTCCAACACTTCGTCATAATACCCTGGGTCCTTGACCAGGATGAAAATCAGACACGCAATTGGGAAGCCAGACAGGAACTTGCCTGACCATTGTGCTTCGGCCGTGATTGCCTTGACACGCCGGAACAGGCGGAACCGCGCACGGATCACCTGTGCCAATCCAGCCAGAATTTCGGCCAGGTTACCACCGGACTGCTGCTGAATACCCACAGCAACCGCGAGGAACCGCAAATCCTGCATATCCAGACGTTCAGCCATATCCTTCAGCGCCTCGCCCACATCGCGACCATAGGCGCATTCATCCGCGATAACACCAAACTCGGTTCCCAGCGGATCCTGAACTTCGTTCGAAACAACCTGAATTGTCGAAACGAAAGGATTACCCACACGCAGCGAACGCACCATCAGCTCAACCGCGTCAGGCAGCTGCTCTTCGATCATTCCCATACGTTTCTTGGCCTTGTGGTTCACCCACGCGTAAACGCCGCCAATACCGATGGCGATTGAAATCGCGGCGCGCAGCGCTGTGTCTGTCGCGGTACCGATGCTCAGACCCACAAACGCCATGGCCGAGACCAGCGCCATGATCATGATCAGTTGACGGGGAGAAAACGCAATGGCGGCTTTTTGAGCCTTGTCAGCAAGCAGCGAATACAGAGGGATGCTCTGTGATTTCATGTGCTGCTGCATTTCCTTGCGCAGCTGCTCCAGAACCTGTTCGCGCCCGGCACCCTTTTCCAGCATGTCCAGACGCCGGTTGACCCGGCTGTTCAGACTGATGGATTTGCCGAACGCAACCAGATAGATGCCCTCGACCAGGGCAAGAACCCCCACAAAGATGGCGACATAGATGATCGCCTCCATAGGCAATTGCATACCCGGTTCTCCTACATTGTGGTTGGGTCGTAGATGGATGCGGGCAGATCAAAACCCCACAGACGGAAGCGTTCCGAATAGTGGCTGCGCACCCCAGTTGCCGTAAAGTGACCGATGATCTTGTTGTCAGGTGTCAGGCCAACACGTTGAAAACGAAAGATTTCCTGCATCGAAATCACGTCACCTTCCATACCGGTAATCTCGGTGATCGAGGTCATCCGGCGCGAACCATCCTGCAATCGGCTGGCCTGAACGATTAGGTTCACAGCGCTTGCGATCTGGCTGCGGACGGCCTTAATGGGCATTTCGATGCCGGCCATCGCGATCATGTTTTCCAAACGTGAAATCCCGTCACGGGCCGAGTTCGCGTGGATCGTGGTCATCGAACCGTCGTGGCCAGTGTTCATGGCCTGCAACATGTCGATCACCTCGGCGCCGCGTGTCTCGCCGACGATGATGCGGTCAGGTCGCATACGCAGGGCGTTTTTCAGACAGTCGCGCGGGCTGACCTCACCTTTGCCTTCCACGTTAGGCGGTCGGCTTTCCATCCGGCCCACATGGGTTTGTTGCAGCTGAAGTTCCGCCGTATCCTCGATGGTCAGGATGCGTTCGGCATCGTCGATAAAGCTGGACAGAGCGTTGAGTGTGGTCGTTTTACCGGAACCGGTACCGCCCGACACGATGATATTAAGACGGGTTGATACGGCAGCCTGCAAATAGGCAGCCATTTCCTCGGTGAACGCACCGAAACTGACTAGATCATCAATACCCAGCTTGTCTTTTTTGAACTTACGAATCGAAACCAGAGACCCATCTACCGCGATAGGGGGCACCATGGCGTTGAATCGCGATCCATCGGCCAGTCGGGCGTCAACATAAGGGTTGGATTCATCAACACGACGGCCCACCGCAGACACGATCTTGTCGATGATCCGCATCAGGTGCTTTTCATCCTTGAACGTGATGTCGCTGATTTCCAGCTTACCGGCACGTTCCACGAATATCTGATGCGGTCCGTTGACCAGAATATCGTTGACCGTATCGTCCTGCAGCAGCGTCTCAAGCGGACCAAGACCCGTTACTTCGTCGTACAGTTCTTTGTTCAACTGCGATCGGTCATCGCGATTCAGAACGATGTTCCTGGTTTCCAGAACTTCGCTGGCGATTGCGCTGATTTCGGCTCGTAGCTCCGCTTCGGCTGCGGTCTCCAGAGCCGCTAGGTTCAGGTTCTCCAGCAACTCGCGATGCAGTTCGATCTTGATCTCACTCAGCCGTTCCTTGCGTTTTCGATCACGATCGGCCCCGGCAACCTCAGCCGTTTTTTTCTGAGGTTTACGTACGACGGCCGTTGCTGCGGGGCTGGGGGCAGCTTGTGCGGCGGGTGCCGCCGTTTCGACCGGCTGCGCTGCCGCTTTGACGGGCTGCGCTGCTGGCTGTTTTTTATATCTTGAGAACACGGCGATCCCCCCTTGGGATGATGTTACGCAGCTTCAGCGCTGCTGCTGCCAAGGCTGTGAAGTGATTTGGCCAGCTTCGCGATTTCCCGGCGAAGCGGGTTCTTGGCGGCTGAATTGGCCAGCGGCAAACCATGGTCGCCACTTTGCATGACAGGTTTGCCCCCATCAGGCAGCAGCAGGTCAATTGAGATGCCAAGGCTTTCCCCCATGCGTTTCACGCGGCTTTTTCCGTTCAGGTCGGTGAATTTTGGGGCTCGGTTCAGCGCAAAGCGCAGCTTGTTGAAGGGCAGTTCTTCGGCCTGCAACGCGCGCTTGAGGCGCAGGGCATTCTGAGCGGACCGCATGTCGAGTTCGATCATTGCAAAATACACATGTGCCGCCTGCAAGACCGTTTCCGACCACAAGACCAGCGTCTTGGGCATATCCACAACCACATAGTCGAAATGCGTGCGGGCCATGTCAATCACGCGCTGGATGTCTTCGGGCGTAATCAGGTCCAATGGCACCATGTCGGATGGCGCGGTCAGAACTTGCAGTTTTTCTTCATATGTTTGAAGGGCTTGCGAGAAAACCTCGCTGTCCATCGAATCCGTGTCGGACAGCATTTCAAACACCGTCTCGCGACGCGCCAGGTCCAGATAGGTTGAAACCGTGCCGTATTGCAGATCCAGATCGATCAGACAGACGGACGGGGCATCCTTGTCCGATGCACAGGCCAGCTCCCAGGCCAGGTTCACCGCCAAAGTCGTGGAGCCCACGCCACCGGCAAGTCCCTGAACGACGAACAAAGCGCCTTCCTTTGATTCGCCATTTGCCAATGGAACAGCTGCGGCTTGTGCCATGACAACCGGATCGGGCTGCTTCATGCGTTCTACCGCTTCCTGCAATTCACCTTCCGGAAGCGGGTAGGGGACAAACTCGTCCGCGCCCTTGCGCAGCAGTTGGTGGAGCGAAGCAGGTGTGACGTCCTCGGCGATCAGGACGACCTTGATTTTCTTTTCCTTGGCCCGCGTGATGATTTCACCCATCAATGACAGGTTGTCTTCATCTTCCCCGTCGATTGCCAATGCAACGAATTCAAGCGCTTCGGCTTCTGGCTGGCTGAAAAAGGCCAGCGCTTCGGCAAAACCCAAGTCGCCCCAGCGCTCGCCCAGAATGGTTTCCATGTCTTCAATCAGAAGATCAAAATTCTGGACATCCCGGCTTATGGTGCAGGCCAGGATTGCAGAAGTCTCGTCTTGCGGCGTTGCGCTGGTCATAAACACTATCCTCGTCGTGAGGGCTCAGCATGTCATATGAACGAATTCCGCCAGATTGATGTGCTGTCGCCCCAATACGGTCAAATTTGGCCGCAGGTCACCCTATTGTTCACAAAGTTGCTCTGAAGTTGGGCAAGAATTGGGCGCAAAAGAACCAATTGTAGGGAAATGGGCGACGATGTCGCCCATTTCGCGTATATTATTCACCCGCATCAGATGCGTCTGTCGCGGTCACCTGTTCAATCGTGCTCTTCCACGTCGCGCTTTCAACGTATTCGCGATAAATGACGTTGGCGTATTTGCCGTCCAGCAGTTGCGGGTGACGGTCAACAAAGCCAGAAACTTCCGTTACAGTCCGGCGGTTGCGGCGGTCCCGATTCGGTGTTGCGATCAACGGCTGCGTTTTTCCAAAGGATACAACGGCTTCAAGACGTGAACGCGAGATTCCTTGCCGTTCAAGGAATGCGACTACCGCTTGTGCGCGGCGCATCCCAAGACTCTTGTTGTAGCTTGTTGAGCCTACGGCATCCGTATGTCCGTAAACCCGGAACCTGGCTTCGGGGAACTGTTTGATCCAGTCAGCTTGCTGCAGCAGAATGCGTTGAGCTGATGCATCCAGTTGCGAACTGTTGAAGGCAAAGTTCACTTGACTGGGCACATCTGCGGCAAATCTGCGACCGAGAATCTGAGCATATGTCAACTCGCCGTTTTGAACCTGTATATTGTTCAATGTCGCGTTTCCGAAGGTTCCGGCATCGATCTCGTATCCGGCCTCGCGCGTACATGCGGCAACGGCGACCGTAAGACCCAGTGTGATGATCCACTTCTGCATTGGTCCTATCCTCCTGATCAATCTAGGACGTAGCCGTACGAGCTGCCGAAGTCCTGTTTGGCAACTTCGGATGCTCCGCCGGCTCCGGGACGCTGTGTACGAGCAACCCGACCATTCACGAACAGGTCAAATTCGCTGGGCGGTTTGACACGATCGGTGGGAAGGGCTAGCGCCTCGCCGCGTGTCGGCGTTACAAGATGCGCCGTGATGATTATCACAAGTTCGCTTTGAGCGCGTTGATAGTTCGCGCTGCGAAACAATGCGCCCAGCACCGGTACATCTCCCAGCCACGGAACCTGATTGCTGAGATCAGAAAAATCATCCTGAATCAGACCCGCAATGGCAAAGCTTTCCCCATCGCGCAGTTCAATCGTGGTCGTCGCACGACGGGTAATGAAGCTGGGAACAGAATCGCCGTTGATCGTAAAGTCCGAGCTTTGATCGATGCTGGAAACGGCAGTTCCCATTTCAAGGTTGATCAGGTTACCATCCACAACACGTGGGATGAAGTCCATCTCGACCCCGAAAGCCTTATATTCAATAGCTACGACGCCATCATCCTGTGGTACAGGAATCGGAACTTCGCCGCCGGCCAGGAATGTTGCTTCTTGCCCAGACAGGGCAGACAAATTTGGTTCGGCCAGGCTGCGGGCCAAACCCTTGCTTTCAAGCGCTTCCAGCAACAAGCGAACCTGCGTCGAGCCCGCGCCAAACCCAAACAGAATCGCGCCTGTATTTGTTTGAACGTTTGGGATGTTGTTCGCGATAGCGTTGTTCAGCGAAAGCTGGTTGTTGAGTGTGTTGAAACCGCCGGTAACGTCACTGCCGCCGAAACCAAGCGACGCTGTCAGGTTTTTGGCAACAGTACGATTCATCTCGGCAAAGCGTACTTTCAACATCACTTGCTGCACGCCACCTACAGACATCAGGTTCGATACACGTTCGGGCGCGTAGCGTTCAGCCAATTCAAGTGCGCGGGCCAGTTTGGCGGCGCTTGAAACCGTGCCGGACAGAACGATGCCATCATTGGCGGTGCGCACTTCAATCTGCTCGCTTGGCAGGATCTGACGCAGACGCTCTTTAAATTCGGTTACATCGGGCGAGACCCGGACACGTACGTTGGCAAGCAGATTTCCTGCGCCATCAAACAGTGTCAGCGTGGTCAGGCCAGGGGCCTTACCCAAAACATAGATTGTGCGATCCGAAAGCGAAGAGATATCCGCAATGCCTGCGTTGGCAATGCTGAGCTCTGCAAACGGTTGTTCGCTTTCCACAACAATCGCGCGGTTCATCGGAACGTCCAGCGTTTCCACTGTGCCCTTTTTTACCACGCGAAGGGATTCAGCCCAGGCGGCATCGCCGACCGGGCCCATAACAAGCGACAACCCCAGCAGGGTTGCGCTGATCCAGGAACGTATTGTCATGTGACCTGCCTCTCCGATCACGCCTCGTTTTTTGGGTCTTATGCCCTATGTGCTAAGAGACTGCGCGAAATCCGAATTTATTGCAATAATCAATGGTTTCTGGAATTTTCCTTATGTGGAGAATTGGCAACAACAACAAGAAAAGAGCCGCATCTGAGATGCGGCTCCGATCTTGTAACACTCTGAATTGGCGTCAATTTGTACAGGGGATAGGCACGTTGACAATCTCGCCACCGCGTCGGATGCGCGTCGTGCAGACCTGTTCAACCTCTTCCTTCGGTTCCGGAGCGGCTGCCGTTATTCCAAGCAGTTTGCGCTGATCCACCTCGATTGCCGACGCAACAGAGTCATCCTGTACCCCAACAAGGGCCAGTGACAGCCGCCCGGTGTTCTGGGCCTGCGCGAGTGCTGCGACCTGTTCCGGCGTGGCTGCGACCGTGACTGTGCGTGCAATCGTTGCGCTTGCGACGTCCGAACCAGCGGTCTGGTCGACGGCGATCAGCTGAACGTTGGTTTCGATCAGTTTGGTGATGCCGCCAGAATTCCCTTCTACCGTTCCGCTCGATCCGGTCCAGTAGATGTCGACATTATCGCCGGGGCGCAGGAATCCTGAAACACCAGAGGCCACGTCAACGCTAATCGCAAAGGCGCGCATACCTCTTTCAAGACGAGAGGTCAAACCGGCCGATTCGCCAGGCTGTGTGATCTTGACCTCCATGATCGCCTCATCCTTTTCCATGGTCCTCAGAACATAACGCTCATTGGCGCCTCTTTCGGGAAAGAGCACAGCGAGATCAGAGAATGTACCTGCGGGAATCGCGTTTTCCGGCCAGTCTACGGCGCGAATGTCCTCCTGCGTCAGGCGTTCACCGTATTTCAGCGCACGATTTGAAACGTAAACGGTTACCGTTGGAATGACATCGACTTTGGCATTGGCCAGCGCTTCTTCTGCCGCTTGTTTCTGCCGCGCCAATTCGCTTTGATAAGCCGCAATATAGTTGCGCGCCATGTAAACGGCGCCCCCAGCCAGAGCAACGCCGACAATCAGGACAAGTCCGAATACCGCTCGCATACATGCACCTCTTTCTTATTTAGCCGGATACTAAGCGGCCAAAGGGCCACTTTGAAACAGCCCAAGTGTTAAATGTAAATTGTGTCGAAATGTGGGACAAAAATGTCTGCTTGTTAGATTCTGCGTCAGCTTTCGCACAATTCCGCAAAACGACTGCTGTCATTTCCTTGCGGCAGGCCAGACGAAGAACAACGAAACAAACGCCGCGCCCCAAAAGGTCGCCGCGTTTATTTGCCCTACACGTTCGCCAACAAGCTCAGGAAGGCGCGTGAATGTGAAAACTCGCTGTGGTTCAGTTGGTTCCCGCTGTGACGAGACCGCCAGGCCCGGTGTTCGAGCCGGTGCTGACAACAGAGGAACTCATGGCTTGGTTGATGTTACCGCCGATACCATCAACACTTGAGCTGATGACGAGGTAGGTCGCGCTTGACAGACCGATGAGCACTGCGGTCAAAACCACCCAGTCAACGGTCACCGCTCCTGCTTCGTCCGATTTGAAGCGAGTAAGGAACTTTAGCATCTACTTATCTCCAATACGACAATTCAGTGTTTCCCATAACGTCGCCCAACAGTGGTTCGTTCGGATGGCGGAAATCAGGCCAAAAGTTGATTTTGGTGGAAATATCTAAGATTCTGCACTTTTTCACGTGTTACTTGTTGCAGTGAGACCTGAAAAAGGGCGTGACTAATTCGGTGGCGCTCGTGGTGTGGCGCGCGGAGTCATGTCTATTAGCCTGAATCTTTGCCTCAGGAGGTACCGGTACTTCTGAAACAAAAAAAACCGCGCCTGAAGGCGCGGTCTCGAAATCTTGCTAAACCAAAGGCTTAGTTGGTGCCTGCAGCTGTGATACCACCTGTTGCGGTGTTGCTGCCGGTGCTGATCGACGATGCTTGCAGAGCGGTGTTCACGTCTGTTGCCAGGCCGGTCGCGCCAGCCGAGATCTGCTGGTATGCAACGGCTGCCAGGCCGATGACTGCTGCGGTCAGAACAACCCAGTCAACTGTTACTGCGCCGTCTTCGTCTTTGCGGAAGTTCTTGATGAACTTGATCATGTTACGTCCCTCCTAAAGGATCAAAAAGAGTTTAACAAACCTCGGCGTTCTTCAGAGCTTTCTCTCTCAGGCCGCTCATGTCCGTCTCGGTATGGATTAATGTTTGCCTGTTGTGCGTGGCAGGAATTGGGCCAAACACAGATTTTTTTTCGTGCGGCTTAACTTTTTGGTCACTAAATGCGCAAATCATTGTAAATAAAATAAAAAAAATTTCTTTGATCCGCGCCAAGAGCTCCACAGCGGTGCAAATTTACGCCAAATGAGGCGAAATTGCCCCAATTCGCTTTGTTTTTCTGGCTTTGGGCGAAGATTCGCGGTTCAAATCGCGTAAAAAGAATACATGAGGCAGGCACATGACTCTCCGGAACGCACTTCAATGCGCCGGTGTACTGGCGTTTCTACTATCTGGTGTCGCACCGGGGTATGCGACCGAGGTTGAGCCGCGCGGAGTTTACAAGCGGATCAAAGCGCCCAAGCCGGGTGAGCGTCCTCGCGTGACCATTCAGATCACACCCGAGGAACACGCGGCCAAGCCCTCAGCCCCCAGCACAGGGGTGGAGCTGGTGGTTCCAGAAATCATAGCAAGAACCAAAGTGGTTCAGCCCACAGTGCCGGGAATCGGTGCCGCGCCTGACCCTAAAGGGTCGTACAAGGCATTCTGGGACCGCATTTCACCGCACATTGATGAAGGCGGGGCCGGGCGGCTTGATGCTGCAATAAACGCGCTGGCGGCGACGAATGTTAGATCACCCCGGCTGCAATCGCTGCAAGACATAGCGAAAGAACGTGGGATCGAGATTTTGCGATCAACCGTGGGAACCAATGTGTCGCCAGCTCTGGTGCTGGCTGTCATTTCGGTTGAATCGGCCGGTCGCGCGGATGCCGTCAGTTCGGCAGGTGCACAGGGTCTTATGCAGTTAATGCCCGCCACAGCTGCCCGCTTTGGAGTTAAGGACAGTCTGCAACCCTCGCAGAACATTGCCGGGGGTGTGAAATACCTCAACTGGCTGATGGAAGAGTTCGGAAATGATCCGATTCTGGTTCTGGCCGGTTACAACGCTGGTGAGGGGGCTGTACGTAAACACAGCGGCGTGCCGCCTTATGCCGAAACCCGAGACTATGTGCCCAAGGTTCTGGCCGCTTTCCAGATCGCGCGGGCTTTGTGCGCGACACCGCCGGATCTGATTTCAGATGGGTGCGTGTTCCAGACCTCAAACTGAAAAAGGCCCGCCTCGTTCCGGCGGGCCTTTTCTTTTGTTCAGCCGACGATTGTCGCTTCGGTCGCAGCGCGCATTTCGTCTTCACTGACACCTTCTGCCAGTTCAACGATCCTCAATCCGCCCTCGACCACGTCCAGAACGCCGAGATTGGTGATGATGCGATCCACGACGCCCTTGCCGGTCAGTGGCAGAGTGCATTCCTTCAGGACCTTGCTTTCACCGTGCTTGTTGGTGTGGTCCATAACCACGATCACGCGCCCAACGCCTGCAACCAGATCCATGGCACCGCCCATGCCTTTCACCAGCTTGCCAGGAATCATCCAGTTTGCCAGGTCGCCTTTCTCATCCACTTCCATGGCACCCAGGATCGCAGCAGCGATCTTGCCGCCCCGGATCATCGCAAAGGACGTAGCGCTGTCGAAATAGGCGGTGCGGGACAGTTCGGTGATTGTCTGTTTGCCCGCGTTGATCAGGTCCGGGTCTTCTTCACCCTCGTACGGGAAGGGACCCATACCCAGCATTCCGTTTTCGGATTGCAGAGTGATGTCCTTGTCGCCCACATAGTTCGCCACCAGCGTCGGAATCCCGATGCCGAGGTTCACATACATGCCGTCGTCCAGTTCCTCTGCCGCGCGTGCGGCCATTTGATTGCGGTCCCAGGGCATTATGCGTCCTCCTTCTTGCGGGTGGTGCGCTGTTCGATGCGCTTTTCATGATCGCCCTGAATGATGCGATGCACATAGATGCCGGGCAGGTGGATCTTGTCCGGGTCCAGTGAGCCGCGCGGAACAATCTCTTCCACTTCGGCCACGCAGATCTTGCCGCAGGTGGCTGCGGGCACATTAAAGTTGCGGGCGGTCTTGCGGAACACCAGATTGCCGGTGTCGTCAGCTTTCCAGGCCTTGACGATGGCCAGATCGGCGAAGATTCCTTCCTCAAGGATGTAGGTCTCGCCGTTGAAATCCTTGTGCTCTTTCCCTTCCGCAATCACGGTGCCGACGCCCGTCTTGGTGTAGAAACCGGGAATACCGGCCCCACCGGCGCGCATCCGTTCGGCCAGTGTTCCTTGCGGGTTGAATTCCAGTTCCAGCTCACCGCTCAGATACTGGCGCATGAATTCGGCGTTTTCGCCCACATACGAGCTGATCATCTTTTTGACCTGCTTGGTCTGCAACAGGATGCCGATGCCGAAATCGTCCACACCGGCGTTATTCGACGCAAAGCTCAGGTCTTTGACGCCCGAATCCCTGATGGCAGTAAGCAACAGTTCGGGAATGCCGCACAGGCCAAACCCGCCCGCGGCAATCAGCATGCCATCCGTCAGCACCCCATCGAGTGCCTCGGCGGCATTGGCATAGACTTTCTTCATGGAAAACTCCCCCAATGACATGGTGATGGGCAGGTTTTGCCGCCACGTCATGGGGAAGTCAATGAAACCAGAAGGTTCAGGTATTTCTACGGTAGTTCAGCTTACAATAGTGTCAGTCGGCGATCAGGATTCCGCAGGCGATGCGCCCCCCGGCACCGCCAATGGGTTGGCTAATGTGATCGTCGCCAGCTTCGTGGATGATGAAAGTTGACCCGTCCGCATCCAGCAATGCGCTCCCGTCACCCTCAAGTGAAACAAGGTTTGTAAAGGCCTCCATCTCGCCCACACCATCCTGTCCCACATATAGATTGGGCAGATCGCCGGGCTCGGGGCCCTCAGGGTTCAGCAGCCCATGTGCGCCTTCAACTTTGCCAACATGGCCTTGGGCCGTCTTGAACCCTTCACCGGCCTCGCAGACACCATGGCTGTGCAGGTGTAACCCATGTTTTCCCGGCGGCAGGTCAGTGACGCGTACGTGCAGCAGAACACCATTGGGCCCTTGCGTCGCCTTCGCCTGACCAATGACGTCGCCTTGCGCGTTGATGATTTCGGCTGTGGCAGATTTGACGTGATGCGCGGTCTGGCCCTGCGTGGCAGCCGCAACGCCTATCGCCGCAACAAGAATGGCGGTTCTGAACATGTCTCAACTCCTTTACTGATCAACGCAATCCTGTATCGCGTCAGTCCATAAACACGCAGGCCGGTTCCTTTATTCAGAAACCGGCCTGCGCGCTTTGTGACATGTCCCGGTCAAACGTCCGGATTATTCAGCCGCTTTCTTTGCTGTCTTCTTCGCGGCTGCCTTCTTTTGGGGTGCAGCCTTTTTTTTGGTGCCTTTCTTGGATGCGCGCTCATTGACCAGTTCTATGGCCATTTCCTGCGTCAGCTCTTCGGGCTTGATGTCTTTCGGGATGGTCGCGTTGACCTTTTCCCATTTTACATATGGCCCGTACCGTCCGTCCAGAACCTGCATCGCGCCGCCGTCTGGATGCTCGCCCAGGTCTTTCAAAGCTTTTGCCGCGGCGCGCCCGCGTCCGCCGGGATTGGCCCGTTTCTCGGCCAAAAGCTCAACGGCGCGGTTCATACCGATTTCGAACACATCGTTTGGGTCTTTGAGATTGGCATAGACCGGCTTGGCTTCATCGGCCAGCTGATGCATCAGATAGGGGCCAAAACGCCCGAAGTTCGCTGTGATCATGCCGCCTTCGGGGTGTTCACCGATCTGACGGGGCAGGGACAGAAGCGTCAGCGCCTTGTCCAGATCCATGTCATCCTTGCTCCAGCCGCGTGGAAGCGAGGAGCGCGGCGGCTTCTTGTTCTCGGGCGTGGGTTCGCCTCGCTGGACATACGGCCCAAAGCGACCGGATTTCAGCCAGATCTCATCCCCGGCGTCTTCGCCCAGCAATTGTTCGTCGCCTTCCGCGCCTTCACCGGCGATGGGCCGTGTATAGTTGCACTCCGGATAATTGCCGCAGCCCACGAACCCGCCAGTGCGCGAGGTTTTCAAGTGCAATTGCCCCAAACCGCATTTCGGGCAGATGCGCGGGTCGGACCCGTCCTCACGCGGGGGGTAAAGCTGTGGCGCCAATGCTTCGTCCAGCTTGTCCAGCACTTCCGAGATGCGCAGTTCGGATGTTTCACCAATCGCTACTGAGAAATCACGCCAGAACTTGCCCAGCAGATCCTTGTAGTCACGATCACCGGCGCTGACGTCATCCAGTTGCTCTTCCAGATTCGCGGTGAACTCGTAGCCAACATACTGGCGGAAGAAATTCAGCAGAAAGATAGTGACGATCCGGCCCTTTTCCTCAGGGATCAGCCGGTTCTTGTCCTTGCGTACATATTCGCGGTCCTGAATCGTGGTCACGATCGAGGCATAGGTCGACGGACGTCCGATCCCCAGCTCCTCCATCCGCTTGACCAAAGTGGCCTCGGTATAGCGCGGCGGCGGTTGCGTGTGATGCTGCAACGCCAGAACGGCTTCGTTATCTGCCATGATTGCGGCTTTGTCCGACTCGCTGGTGGCCTTGGCAAACTGATCGCGCAACGTAGTTTTGGAAAAGCGCGCGGGGTCGCCCTTCATGATCTGCGGCAGGCGCTTTTCGTCATCATCGGCGACATCATCGCGGCCTTCCTCATAGACGCGCATGAATCCGTCGAACAATACCACCTGACCGGTGGCACGCAGACCGACCTGACCGTCGTCACTGCCAATCTCGACCGTGGTGCGCTCCAACCGTGCTGCCGCCATCTGGCAGGCAATTGTCCGTTTCCAGATCAGATCATAAAGCTTGCGCTGATCTTCATCCGTGACCTTCAGCGCCTTGGCATCACGCGTCATATCCGTGGGGCGGATACACTCGTGTGCTTCCTGCGCGTTTTTGGCCTTGTTCTTGTACATACGCGGGCTGTCCGGCACATATTCTGCACCGTATCGATCCGCGATGGTGTCGCGCGTTGCCGTCACGGCCTCGGGGGCCATGTCGATCCCGTCGGTTCGCATATAGGTAATGTATCCGGCCTCATAGAGGCGCTGCGCCACCTGCATCGCATGGCGCGCGCCCATGCCGAATTTGCGGCTGGCCTCCTGTTGCAGGGTCGAAGTCATGAACGGCGCGCTTGGATTGCGCGCGGCGGGCTTGGCTTCGACCGAAGTCACACGCAGCGCGCGGCTGGTGACGGCCTGAACCGCCAGTTCGGCCCGTGTTGCGTTGGTCAGATCGTGCTTGTCCAGTTTCTTGCCCGCCAAAGTGACCAGCCGCGCCTCATAGGTCTGACCACGCGGTGTCTCGAACAGGGCCCGGACCGACCAGTATTCGACCGGCTTGAACGCTTCGATCTCCATCTCACGCTCGACGATCAGGCGCAGACAGACCGATTGCACCCGACCTGCGGATTTTGCACCGGGCAGTTTGCGCCACAGAACCGGCGACAGGTTGAAGCCAACAAGGTAATCCAAGGCGCGGCGCGCCAGATACGCTTCGACCAGGGGCATATCGACATCGCGCGGGTTTTTCATCGCCTCGGTCACTGCCTCTTTGGTGATGGCGTTGAAGGTCACCCGGCTGACCGGTGTATCTTTCTTGATCGATCGGCGCTTGGTCAGCGCTTCCTGCAAGTGCCAACTGATCGCCTCGCCCTCACGATCAGGGTCGGTGGCGAGGATCAGCGCGTTGTCTTCTTTCAGCGCGTCGGCGATGGCCTTTACATGTTTGCGGCTGTCATTGCCCACTTCCCATGTCATGCAAAATCCATGGTCCGGATCGACCGATCCGTCCTTTGGCGGCAGGTCCCGCACATGGCCGTAAGAGGCCAGAACGGTGTAGTCAGGGCCGAGATACTTATTGATTGTTTTTGCTTTGGCCGGAGATTCTACAACAACTACGGGCATTTAAGGGGAAACCTCGCTCGACGAATTTGGCGCCTTTTATGGTGGTGCAAAATGTGTGGGGCAAGCGGGGATTGTCAATGCGTTCCTTTGGCAGGCGGAAAAGCGACGTGATTTCAGCATGATACCCGCGCCGACTGGCAAGCAGAGCGTTCGGCTGGGCATTCTTGCCTTCCATCCAAGTCAGCTTGCCAGAGACAACAACCCGCCCGGCTGGCGCTGGATTCGTCCGTCCAGTTCAAGGTCGACCAGCGCTGGCCCCAGATCCCCTGCCGAGGCCGCAATATCGCGCAGCAACTGGTCTTCGGCGATGGGGGAAGGTCCCAGCCGCTCAAGGATTTGCGCCTGCAAATCCTGTGCGGCAGGCCGTGGCTGCTTGGCAGGTGGCAGCTCGGGTTTTGCAAAGATCGGATCACCGTGCCGTGGCAGGGCCTCGACAACGTCGTCCACCGACCGGACCAGCGTTGCACCGTCCCGAATCAAAAGGTTGCACCCGGCAGCGCGGGCGTCGAACGGGTGGCCGGGCACGGCCAGAACCTCGCGCCCCTGATCCAGGGCGTCACGCGCCGTGATCAGGCTTCCGGATTTGGCGGCTGCCTCAACCACCACGACAGCTTGGGCCAGGCCCGAGATGATACGGTTGCGGCGCGGAAAATGCCTGGCCTGAGGCGTCACGCCCATCGGCTGTTCCGACAGCCGCAGTCCCTTGGTTGCAATATTATGCGCCAGTTCCGTGTTCTCGGCCGGGTAAATGACATCAACACCACCCGCCATGACGGCAACTGTGCCGGTGTCCAGCGACGCCATATGCGCCGCCGTATCAATACCGCGCGCTAGACCCGAAACAATCACATGGCCCTTTTCGCCCAAGGCGCGCGCCAGACCACGCGCCATCCGCACGCCCAACGAGGAACAGTTGCGCGCGCCCACCATCGCAATCGCCGGTTTCTGCAACAGCGACACATCCCCGATGGCCCAAAGCAAGGGCGGGGCATCGGATAGGTCGTTCAATGCGTCGGGGAAATCCGCGGACCCAAGGCACAAAAGCCGCGCTTTGGCGGCTTCTGCGGCCCTGAGTTCCGCCTCGATCACGCCGGGGGGGCAGGTTTCATACCCTTCTATTCCGGCGGCGCGTGCCATTTCAGGCAGCGCGGCCAGCGCGTTCTGCGCCGAGCCATGTTCGCGCATCAGCCGACGAAACGTCGCCGGGCCGACCTTGCGCGAGCGCAACAGGCGAAGCCACGAAAACCGTTCCTCTTCCGTGGTGGGTGGGAGTGGGGGGTGATTGGAAGAAAGCTGCTCTTCGGTCATCCGTTGCTCCGCCTGATTGCAGAACTGGTTTACGGGACAGGGGGTTAACAGCCTCTGAATCGCAGATAATTAGCAGCGATTTATCTGTATTTCTCGGGGAATGCACCGGTTAAGTGTCTGAAAGTAAATAAAAGAAAATTAACCAACCGGCGCTCAAATTAATAGCGCCGGTTGGAACGCTGTCGAATCAAAGTGGCGTATGGTTAACCCTGCGCCTGCCGTTGCGCTTGTCTTCCGACTCAGGCTGCCGACCCGCCGACAGTCAGCCCGTCCATCAGCACTGTCGGTTGACCCACACCCACGGGCACCCATTGACCGTCCTTGCCGCAGGTGCCCATACCCGGATCCAAAGCCATATCATTGCCAAGGCCGCGGATACGTTTCAACGCCGAAGGCCCGTCGCCGATCAGCGTGGCCCCTTTGACAGGCGCTCCGATCTTGCCGTTTTCGACCCGATACGCCTCGGTACACGAGAAAACGAACTTGCCGTTGGTGATGTCGACCTGGCCGCCTCCGAATCCAACCGCCCAGATGCCGTCTTTAATATCTGCCACCAAAGCTGCCGGATCAGCGTCGCCCCCCAACATGATCGTATTGGTCATGCGGGGCATTGGCTTGTGCGCATAGCTTTGCCGCCGCCCGTTGCCCGTGGGCGCAACGCCCATCAGCCGGGCGTTTTGCCGATCCTGCATGTAGCCGGTCAGGATGCCGTCCTCGATCAGCACGGTGCGTGAGCTGGGCGTGCCCTCATCATCCACAGTGATCGAGCCGCGACGGTCGGCAATCGTGCCGTCATCCACCACGGTCACGCCCTTGGATGCAATCTGTTGCCCCATCAGCCCGGCAAAGGCCGAGCTTCCCTTGCGGTTGAAATCGCCCTCTAGCCCGTGACCGATGGCTTCGTGCAGCAAAATACCGGGCCAGCCGGGGCCAAGTGCAACCTCCATCACGCCGGCAGGCGCGGGAACCGCGTCCAGATTGACCAACGCGATGCGCAGGGCTTCGCGCGCCTTGGCCTGCCAGTCGGCCGGGTCGATCAGCCCGCTTAGGCCAACCCGCCCGCCGCCACCGGCCGATCCGCTTTCGCGCCGCCCGTCCTGTTCAACAATGACCGAGACATTCACGCGCGTCATGGGGCGCACGTCACGCACCATCACACCATCGGGTCGCAGAATTTCCACCTCCTGCACGGCGGCTGCGATCATTGCGCTAACCTGAACCACCCGCGGATCCAGGTCGCGGGCAAAGGCGTCAATCTCCCGCAGGGTTTCGATTTTCACCGGGAAGGCGGCAGATTCGATTGGGTCTTCGTCCGTGTACAAGCGCGTATTCGTGGGCCGGGGGGCTTCGGCGAGCGTTCCGCCTCCATCGCCAACCGCCAGTCGCGCGGTCTCGGCAGCACGTTTCAGCGCGGCTATCGATACATCAGTCGAATGCGCGTACCCCGCCACTTCGCCCTGAACGGCGCGCAGACCAAACCCCTCGGATGCGTCATAAGACGCGGTGCGAAGACGCCCGTCGTCAAACACCAGAGATTCGGATTTCCGACGCTCGACAAACAGCTCTCCATCCTCGGCCCCGTCCGTTGCCGAACGCAATATGGCCAGTGCTTCATCTTGCGGCAGGGCGCTCTCAAAGGGGCGAAACGGGGCTTCAGGCATGGGTAGCGACCTTTCGGGTTTGATCCAGATCAAAAATAGCGTCTGTTTGACGCAAGCATTTTGCTTTATCTACCCGCTGGAATATGGTTTTTAACGCGGCCAAAGACAACGGGAGAGGTGCGACCGATTCACACCTTTCCGTCAGGGACGCAAAGATCAAACGATCAGGACAGAACATGAAGAATGCTTTGATGCTTTCAGGGTTTATGACAGCCCTCTCCAGCCTACCCGCCATGGCTCAGGAGCTTGAGATTATTGGCAAGCCGGTAGACGGCGGCATGGGCTTTCAGCCCGCGGCCACCAGCCTTGCCACAGGAATCCAGAAGCTGGACAGCATGATTCTTGTGATCATCACCGCGGTCTGTCTGCTGGTTGCAGCTTTGCTGGTCTATTGCATCGTGCGCTACAATCAGCGCGCAAATCCGACCCCGGCACGTTTCTCGCACTATACCCCTGTTGAAATCGCCTGGACCCTGGGTCCGATCTTGATTCTGGTGTTTATTGGCGCGTTCTCGTTGCCAGTTCTTTTCAAACAGCAGGAAATCCCGGAAGGTGACATCACCATCAAAGTCGTCGGCAACCAGTGGTACTGGACCTACGAATATGTTGATCACGATTTCGCATTCGACAGCTATCTGCTGGGCCATCCGGCGACCCTGGACGAGGGCGCACGCCCCGCAGATGCGGATGTAACGCCGTTTGTTCTGGATGACGCAATGCGCGCCAAGCTGATCGATGCAGGCTACAGCGATGATGAATGGCTGCTGGCCACGGACACCGCAGTAGTCGTTCCGGTCGGCAAGGTCATCGTGATGCAGGTGACTGCATCCGACGTGATCCACTCGTGGACCATCCCGGCCTTTGGCGTAAAGCAGGACGGTGTGCCCGGACGTCTGGCCGAGCTGTGGTTTCAGGCCGACAAGGAAGGCATCTATTTTGGTCAGTGTTCGGAACTGTGTGGCAAGGACCACGCCTATATGCCGATTACCGTCAAGGTCGTAAGCCAGGAAGTCTATGACGAATGGCTGCAGGGCGCGATCGAAGAATACGCGGGCCTGCCGCAAAGCTATCAGGTCGCCTCGAACTGAGCGCGATAGGGGCGGGTTGAACCCCGTCTGACACAAAACTCAGACTGCGCGGGCGATCCGCGCAGTTTTCGCCCCAAAAGGACCGGAAATGACCGACGCAAGCATCAATGCCAGCACAGTGACCGCCCGGGCGGACGAGGCCGGCTTTGGCGATTACTTCGCCCTGCTGAAGCCGCGCGTGATGTCGCTGGTCGTGTTCACGGCATTGGTCGGTTTGTTGGCGGCGCCTGTTCCTGTCCATCCCTTCGTCGGTTTTTGCGCCATCCTGTTCATCGCTATCGGCGGCGGAGCATCAGGCGCGCTGAACATGTGGTGGGACGCGGATATCGACCGTGTCATGAAGCGCACCAAGTCCCGCCCGATCCCTTCTGGCAAGGTCGAGGAAGGCGAGGCGCTGGCCGTTGGTCTGGCTCTGTCGGGTCTGTCGGTGATCATGCTGGGCCTTGCGACCAACTGGTTCGCAGGCGCGTTTCTGGCCTTCACCATCTTCTTCTATGTTGTCGTCTACACGATGTGGCTGAAGCGTTCGACGCCGCAGAACATCGTGATCGGTGGCGCAGCTGGCGCGTTCCCTCCGGTGATTGGCTGGGTGGCCGCCACGGGATCGATGTCGGTCGAGCCTTGGCTGATGTTTGCCCTGACCTTCATGTGGACGCCGCCGCATTTCTGGGCGCTGGCCCTGTTCATGCGCTCGGACTATGACGACGCGGGCGTGCCGATGCTGACCGTCACCCACGGTCGCCGGGCGACACGTGTCCATATCCTAGTCTATACAGCACTGCTGGCCCTGCTGGCCGTCGGAACTGCATTTTCGGGCATTGGCGGCCCGATCTATCTGACCGTTGCATTGGTTCTGAACATCCTGTTCCTGCGGGGCGCGTGGAAAATCTCGCGCCGGACCGAGGACGATTCCGAGGCCGATAACTTCAAGGTTGAACGCGGTTTCTTCAAGCTGTCGCTGCTGTATCTGTTCCTGCATTTCGGTGCCGTTCTGGCCGAAGCCTTGCTAAAACCCTATGGTCTGGGGGGATGGTCATGAGCCTTCGCAAAGACCACGAGCTGCATCAGCGCCGGTTCAGCCGCAATCTGGGTGTGGGCCTGACGCTGGCTGCCTTTATCGTGATTATCTTTGGCCTGACCATCGTCAAGGTCTCGGGCACTGATTTCAACAGGGCGACGCAAGAGGTTCAGAACTGATGGCGTTGTCCGGTCCTCAGAAAACGGTTGTCCAGACCGTCGGCGTGGTTGTCCTGATGGGCAGTCTCGCCTGGGCATCGGTGCCGTTTTACAACTGGTTCTGCCGGGTGACCGGATTTGGCGGCACCACTGGTGTTGCCGAAACCGCCCCCGATACCATTCTGGATCGCACAGTTACCATCCGCTTTGACGCGTCCAAGGCCAAGGATATGGAATGGGAGTTCAAGCCGGTCGTGCGCGAGATGGATGTGCGCATCGGCGAAACCGGCCTCGCCTTTTACGAGGCCTATAACCCGACAGACCGCCCCATTGCCGGGCAGGCGTCTTACAACGTGGCCCCCTATTCTGCGGGTGGGTATTTCCAGAAGATTGCCTGTTTCTGCTTTGAAGAACAGGTGCTGCAACCTGGCGAACGCGTTGAGATGCCAGTGACGTTCTTCGTCGACCCGGAAATGGTCGAGGATCTTGAAGCCAAGTATGTTCATACGATCACGCTGTCGTATACATTCTACGAAATTGACCTGCCCGAGGGCTATGCCGCCCTCGATGCGCAGGCAGATACAAACACGAACTAACGCCTGTAGGTGAGGGACGCTGATGGCACACGCTAAAAACCACGATTATCACATTCTGGCCCCGTCGATCTGGCCTCTGATCGGCGCCGTCGGCGGCTTTGTCATGCTGTTCGGAGCCGTTCTCTGGATGCAAGGCATCACGCCCTTCATGTTCTGGGCCGGTCTGGCAGCGGTGCTTTATACGATGTTCGCCTGGTGGTCGGATGTGGTCGCAGAAAGCCGTCAGGGCGATCACACGCCTGTTGTCCGCATCGGTCTGCGTTACGGCTTCATCCTGTTCGTCATGTCCGAGGTGATGTTCTTTTTCGCCTGGTTCTGGTCGTTCTTCAAACATCGCATGTACCCGATGTACGACTATACAGGCACCGAATACATCCAGCCGGATATTCATGCGGTTGACCCGTTCCACCTGCCGCTGATCAACACTCTGGTCCTGTTGCTGTCAGGCTGTGCGATCACCTGGGCGCACCATGCACTGGTGCATGACAATGACCGCAAGGCGCTGATCAATGGTCTGGCCATTGGCATTGTGCTGGGCATCGCCTTTACCTTCTTGCAGGGCTATGAATACGCCGAACTGCTCAAGCATGAAGGCTGGGAATTCGGCGGCGACCAGTTCTATTCCAACTTCTTCATGGCAACGGGTTTCCACGGCGCACATGTGATCATCGGGACGATCTTCCTGACCGTCTGCCTGATCCGCGCGCTGAAGGGTGACTTCACCCCGGAAAAACACGTCGGGTTCGAAGCTGCGGCTTGGTACTGGCACTTCGTCGACGTTGTCTGGCTGTTCCTGTTCTTTGCCGTCTACATCTGGGGCCAGGCTCCGCTGATGTAGCGCCGGTCAGGCCGATCAATTGCAAAAGCCGCCCCAAGGGGCGGCTTTTTCTCTATGCGGGGCGCAAGATTGCGCCCCATACAATTGCGTGGTTGCAATTCAGCCCGCACGCCCCTTAACAAGACGCCGGTTCCTGAAAAGAAGTTTGGTCCTGACATGCGCCGTATCCTGTTTCTGCTGATCTTCGGCCTCGCCGGTTTGGGCGTGCTTCTGTCGCTGGGCATCTGGCAGGTGCAGCGCCTGGCGTGGAAGCAGGACGTTCTGGCCGAGATCGAAGATCGGATCTCGGCCACGCCGGTTTCCCTGCCGCCGCAGGTTTCGGTGGATCAAGACAAATACCTGCCGGTAACGGCGTCGGGCGAGATGGAGCCTGCGGAGATCCATGTTCTTGTATCGCTCAAACAGGTCGGTGCGGGGTACCGCATCATTCAGCCGTTTCGCACCGGGGGCCGGACCATTCTGATTGACCGGGGTTTCATCCCGACCACGGCCAAACAGACCGGGCGGCGCAACGGGCAGATGGAGATCACCGGCAATCTGCACTGGCCGGACGAGGTTGACAATTACACGCCCGCACCTGATCTCGATGCCAATATCTGGTTCGCCCGCGATGTGCCCACGCTTGCGGCTGCACTGGGCGCGGAGCCTGTTCTGCTGATCGCCCGTTCGCAAACCGATCCGAATGTGACACCGCTGCCGGTGGACACGGCGGGCATACCAAACGATCACCTGCAATATGCAATCACCTGGTTTGGTCTGGCTCTGGTCTGGGCCGCGATGACCGGGTACTTCCTGTGGCGCAGCCGTGCCAATTCTGAAAGTGACGCGACATGAAATATATCTCGACCCGCGGGCAGGCGCCCGAACTGACGTTTGAAGAGGCGATGTTGACCGGGCTTGCCCACGACGGTGGCCTGTATCTGCCCGCCGAAATCCCGGTGATGTCGCAGGACGAGATCGCGGCGCTGGCCGGATTACCCTATGAAGAAATCGCATTCCGCGTGATGTGGCCCTATGTCAGCGGCTCATTCGCCGAGGCTGAGTTCAAGGCGATCATCGCCCGTGCTTACGAAGGCTTCGGCCACGATGCCCGCGCGCCATTGAAACAGCTGAACGAGAACCACTTCCTGCTGGAACTGTTCCACGGCCCCACACTGGCCTTCAAGGACTTTGCCATGCAGCTGATCGGCCAGTTGTTCCAGGTGGCGCTGAAACGCCGTGGTGACCGTGTGACCATCGTCGGCGCGACCAGTGGGGATACCGGTTCAGCAGCGATCGAGGCGTTCCGCGGGCTGGACGCGGTGGATGTGTTCATCCTGTTCCCGCATGGCCGCGTGTCCGAGGTGCAGCGTCGACAAATGACGACGCCTGCGGACAGCAATGTACATGCTCTGGCCGTGGATGGCGATTTCGACGATTGTCAGGCTGCGCTGAAAGACATGTTCAACGATTTCGACTTCCGCGATGGCGTGAAACTGGCGGGTGTGAACTCGATCAACTTTGCCCGCGTCTTGGCGCAGATCGTTTATTACTTCTCGGCCGCCGTCAGTCTCGGCGCGCCGCATCGCAAGGTCAGCTTCACGGTGCCAACCGGCAACTTTGGCGACATCTTCGCAGGCTATCTGGCCAAGCGTATGGGGCTGCCGATTGACCGCCTTGTGGTGGCGACCAACCAGAACGACATTCTGCATCGCTGCCTGACAGGCGAGGGGTATTTCAAGGGTGAAACCATCCCTTCGATCAGCCCGTCGATGGATATTCAGGTCAGCTCGAATTTCGAACGCGCGCTCTATTATGCCTATGGTGAAGATGGCGGGGCCGTCGCACAATTGATGGATGAGCTGAAAAAGGGTGGTTTCAATATCAGCCAGGGTGCGATGGAAGCGCTGCGTGAGTATTTCGATTCGGGCCGTGTGTCCGAAGAGGAAACGTTGGCCACGATCAAATCCACGCTGGCGCACAGTGCCGAACTGGTCTGCCCGCACACCGCCGTGGGCATCAAGGTTGCCGAAGAGCACCGCGCGGCAGACGTTCCGATGATCACGCTGGCCACCGCGCACCCGGCGAAATTCCCGGCCGCGGTCGAGAAGGCGAGTGGCGAACATCCGCCTCTTCCCTCCCGCATGTCTGATCTGTATGAACGTCCGGAACGGGTGACCCGCATCGCCAATGATCTGGTTGCCCTTGAGGATCATATAAAAAGGCACATCGCTGAGTGACTGTCAGACAAGACCAACTGAAGAACGGGTTTCGTATCGTCAGTGAGCACATGCCGGGGCTGCAATCAGCGGCCATCGGCATCTGGGTAACCGCCGGTGGGCGGCATGAGCGGATCGAGCAGAACGGCATCGCGCATTTCCTTGAGCATATGGCGTTCAAGGGAACCGAGCGCCGTTCGGCCTTGCAGATTGCCGAGGCGATCGAGGATGTGGGCGGCTATATCAACGCCTATACCTCGCGCGAGGTGACGGCGTATTATGCACGCGTTCTGAAGGACGACGTAGCGCTGGCGATGGATGTCATCGGCGACATCGTTCTGAACCCGGTTTTCGATCCGCGCGAGATCGAGGTCGAGCGGGGCGTGATCCTTCAGGAAATCGGTCAGGCCCATGACACGCCCGACGATGTGATCTTTGACTGGCTGCAGGAGCAGAGCTATCACGACCAGCCCCTGGGCCGGACGATCCTGGGCCCAACGGAGCGGGTGAGTGCCTTCTCGCGTGAGGATCTGTCGGGCTTTGTGACGGAACATTATGGCCCCGAACAGATGATCCTGTCTGCAGCAGGTGCTGTGGATCACGATATGCTGATGAAACTGGCCGAAGAGATGTTTGGCCATCTGCAATCCCGTAAGGGTCTGATCCCCGAGGTTGCACGCTTTACAGGTGGCGAAGCCCGGCAGGTAAAAGAGCTGGAACAGGCGCATTTCGCTCTGGCGCTGGAAAGCCCCGGCTATCGCGACGATGCGATCTATACGGCGCAGATCTATTCGACCGCATTGGGCGGTGGCATGTCTTCGCGCCTGTTTCAGGAAGTGCGTGAAACACGTGGGCTGTGCTACACGATCTTTGCGCAGACCGGTGCCTATGCCGATACCGGAACAACCACGATCTATGCCGGAACTTCGGCCAATCAAGTGGCCGAGCTGGCGACGATCACGATCGATGAGATGAAGCGCGCCGCCGAGGACATGAGCCCCGAAGAGGTCGCCCGTGCCCGCGCCCAGATGAAGGCCGGGATGCTGATGGGGCTGGAAAGCCCGTCGAATCGGGCTGAGCGTCTGGCGCGGCTGGTGCAGATCTGGGGACGGGTACCTTCGCTGGAAGACACGGTCGCCAAGATCGATGCGGTCAGCACCGAAGACGTGCGCGCCTTTGCCGAAACCATGGCTGTTCAGGCCCCGGCGGCGCTGGCGCTTTACGGACCGGTCGCAGACGCACCGACATTGGCGGACTTGCAGGAGAGGCGTGCAGCGTGATGCTGTTGGGCAGACGCAAGCTGAAACTCGAGACCGCGCGGCTCAGCTTGCGCCCGCCTGTACATTCCGATTTCAATGATTGGGCAGCGTTGCGGCGCGCCTCAAAAGGTTACCTGACCCCGTGGGAGCCGATCTGGGCCAAGGATCACCTGAGCCGCAAATCCTTTACCAATCGGGTCTACTGGGCTCAGCGCTCGGTCGCGAGTGGCACAGCAATCCCGCTTTTCCTGTTTCGCCGTGAAGACAATGTGTTGGTCGGGGCGATCACGCTGGACAATATTCGGCGCGGCCCTGCGCAGGCCGGAACCCTGGGTTACTGGACCGGTGAATCCTTTGCCCGTCAGGGATACATGCGCGAAGCGATCGGCGCGATGGTGCATCACGCCTTTACCCGTCTGGATCTGAGCCGGATCGAAGCCGCGTGCCTGCCGGAAAACCGCGCGTCGCGCGGTTTGCTGGAAAGCTCAGGCTTCAAATATGAAGGCGTGGCGCAGTCATATCTGCAGATCAACGGGCGATGGCGGACGCATGTTCTCTATGCCAGCCTGCGGTCCGACCGGCGCGGCAAGACAGACGCGGGCTAGGGGGCTCTGCCCCCGTCGCGGCAAGCCGCACCTCCCCCGGGATATTTTTGGCCAGATGAACAAGGGGCATGACTTGGTGGCGAACTGCGCTACACTTCGGGTATGCGCTGGTTGGTTGCGGCATTGATGGTGATTTCGGGCGGGGCCGTGGCGCAGGAGCGGCGGCCGAGCCATTGTATCGCTATCGCCGATGCTGCGCCGGGGATCGAATATCTGCACAAAGCTGCGTGGCAGGACCCGGTACCGGAGTTTTCGGTGCGCATCAGCTATGTTGCGCATGCCGCCTTTATGATCCAGACCCGTGGCGGGTTGAATGTGGTGACCGATTTTACCGGGTTCATCGGGGGTGCCGATCTGATTCCCGATGTGGTGACAATGAACCATGCTCACGACACCCATTGGACGGCGCATCCCGACCCGGCGATCCCGCATGTCCTGCCAGGATGGGGAGAGTTCGGGCAGGGGATCGAACATTACCTGGATCTGGGCGAGATGCTGATACGCAATGTCCCGACCGATATCCGCTCGGCCTATGGCGGAGTTGAGGAGCGCGGCAACTCGATCTTCGTGTTCGAGGTCGAAGGTCTGTGCATCGGTCATTTGGGACATTTGCATCATGTACCTTCAGACGAACAGTTTGCTGCGCTGGGTCGGTTGGATGTGGTCATGGCCGCCGTCGATGGCGGAACAACCATGCCCTTGCCTGACATGATCTCGGTTCTGAAGCGGCTGAAAAGCTCGGTGATCATTCCGATGCACTGGTTCTCGGAGTTTTCGCTGGATCGCTTCCTCGTGGATATTCGGGATGAGTTCCCGGTTGAACGTGACGGCGTGTCCGAGATCACCGTCTCACTGCGTGACTTGCCGGACCGTCCAACGGTTGTCGTGCTGGAGCCGCGCTATCTGATTGATCTGGAATAAGGCTTGCCGTGGAGGAATCGGTTGGGCATTGAAAGCGTATGAGTTTGAACCCCGCTGATGACCGCATTGCCACGCTGATCCGCTCGAAACTGGGCGATCAGGTGTTGCGCCCGGTGGCCGACCGGTATCTGGAAGAGCCGCGCGGGCGATTTGCCGGACAGGCTGGCCTGCTGGCCTTGCCCCGCACAACCGAGGAGGTCTCGGTACTGGTGCAGGTGGCGTGCGGGGAGCGCGTTCCGGTGGTGCCTTATGGTGGTGGAACCGGTCTGGTCGGGGGGCAGGTGATGCCGCACGGGCCAGCGCCCCTTGTGATTTCGCTGGAACGGATGACAGCCATCCGGTCCGTCTATTCCACTGAAAATGTGCTGATTGCCGAGGCCGGCGCCATTTTGCAGGACGTCCAAGCCGCGGCTGAAGCGCAAGACCGCCTGTTTCCCTTGACACTGGCGGCGCAGGGATCCTGTCGGATCGGGGGCAACCTGTCCACCAATGCGGGAGGCGTCAACGTCTTGCGATATGGCAATGCGCGCGACCTGTGCCTTGGGCTCGAGGCCGTTCTGCCCAACGGTCAAATCTGGCACGGTCTCAGCCGGTTGCGAAAGGACAACACAGGCTATGACCTGCGCAACCTGTTGATCGGGGCAGAGGGCACGCTTGGGATCATCACTGCAGCTGCGCTCAAGCTGTTTCCCCGGCCTGCCGCGATCGGGACGGCGATGTTTCAGGTGGCGTCACCCGAAGCCGCCATTTCCCTGCTGGCTCTGGTGCATGATCGCGTGGGCGAGGCTGTCAGCACTTTCGAACTGATCCACCAGCAAGGGTTAGAGTTCTTGTCCGAGGTTCTGCCGGACGTCCGGCAACCGTTTAAGACACCGCCAGAGTGGAGCGTTCTGATCGAGTTGGGGCTGGCTCCGGGGCAGTCTCCGTCCGACGCGCTGGAGGATATCTTTGTCCGGGCGCAAGCACTTGGGCTGGTTCAGGATGGCGTGATTGCACAAAGCGAGGCGCAGCGCGGTGAGTTGTGGGCCGTGCGCGAGCGTATCCCCGAGGCCAACCGCCTGATCGGCTCGGTGTCGAGCCATGATATCTCGATCCCGATCTCAGGAATTCCGGATTTTGTGCGCCAAGGGGAAAAGGTGATTTCCGGTCTCGGGCCGTTCCGGATCAATTGCTTTGGCCATCTGGGGGATGGCAATCTGCATTACAATGTCTTTCCCCCGGAGGGGCAGCGCCGCGCGGAATTTGAAGGTCAGAGCGCCGTGGTCAAGCGGGCCGTGCATGATCTGGTCCACGCTTTTGACGGTTCTGTCAGCGCGGAACATGGCGTGGGCCGCATGAAAACGAGCGATCTGGAACGCTATGGCGATCCGGTAAAGCTGGATGCGATGCGGGCCATCAAAGCGGCGCTGGACCCCCATGGCATCATGAACCCCGGCGCGGTTCTGAAGGCGTGAACCTGGCCTTGACCCCTGTTTCACTATCCGAAGCTTGCCGCGTTAAAGCCCTTCGAATTCGCACAGGACATGCACGTCCATGCCCATATCTTCCAGTAGCTTGCGACCACCGAGGTCAGGCAGGTCGATAATGAACGCGCATGAGACGATCTCACCGCCCAAACGCTCGATCAGTTTGATGCCCGCCGCCGCAGTGCCGCCTGTGGCCAGCAGGTCGTCAACGACAAGGATTTTTTCGCCCGGTTGGATAGCGTCATCGTGGATCTCGACGATCGCTTCGCCATATTCCAGCTTGTAGTCCTGGCTGATCGTTGTGCCGGGCAGCTTGCCTTTCTTGCGGATCGGCACGAAACCCAGGCTCAGTTGATGCGCAATCGCACCCCCAAGGATAAAGCCCCGCGCCTCAAGACCGACAACCTTGTCGATGCGTTCCCCGGCATAGGGGTGCAGCATCTGGTCAATGGCCATCCGAAATCCGCGCGGGTCGGCAAACAGCGTCGTCACATCGCGAAACAGGATTCCTTCATGCGGGAAGTCGACAATCGTCCGGATGTAGTCTTTGACAGTCTTGTTCCTTGACATGAACCAACCTTTTTCCGCTTCAAATACCAAAACGTGTTTGGCCCAAGAGGGTTAGCCATGCAAGGAACAATTCATTCGCGCGATCACCAGCGGCGCTAAACCACAGCCTTGGGCAGCCCGTAATACCGGTGAAGTGTGACAGGTGGCAAAGACAAGTGCGGTTTACGCCAATTGCGTTGATTTCGCAAAAGAAAGGCTCGTGTGGTTCGAAGGTTCATTGCCATTTCCGTTCCGGTGCTGTTAAGTGCCAGATAACGACAATCACTATGCTATGTATACACAATGCATCGCCTAAAGTAACAAGCATTTGCTAGGAGCAACGCGCGTGCCAAAGAAAGACGGCAAGGGATCGACAAAGAAAAACAGCCAGCTGGTTCTGCGCCTGGACAAGGATGAACGCGACGCGTTTGTCGAGTTGTGCAGGGAGCTGGATACGTCTGCGGCCCGCGAAATCCGCCGGTTTATCCGCGGGTTCATGAAGGAAAACGCCGAAAACTGAAAAAGGGATCAGGCCGGACGGCGTAGAACTGCCGTAACGACACCCATCCCGATCAGGCTCAGCCCGCCAAACCGCGTCATCCCGGTGATCACGCTGGCACGGCCAATCAGCCGCCGCAACCGGTCGGCCAGCAACGCATAAGCCAGGGCATTCAGCCAGGCCAGTCCGACGAAAGTGGCGATCAGGATGGCAAATTGCGGTCCCAGAGGTTCAGCCGGGCGCAGGAACTGTGGCACAAAGGCGATGAAAAAGGCGATGGATTTCGGGTTCAGCGCGGTCACGGCAGCGGCGTGCCCAAACACATTGCTTGCCGTCACATCGCGGTCGGTATCGACCGCGTTCAGTCCGCCGGACGGTGCGCTGCGCAGCAGTTTAATCCCAAGCCAGACCAGATAGGCCGCACCGACCCATTTGAGGACGGAAAACAAGGTGGCCGAGGCCAGAACAAGCGCGCCCAGTCCCAACAAAGATGCGGTCATCGCCACAAGATCCCCCACAGCGACCCCTGTGGCCGAGGCCACGGCAACACTGCGCCCCTTGGACAGCGCATAGCTCAGCACCAACAGCACGGTCGGGCCCGGGATCAGCAGCAAAGCGGTGGAGGCGGCGACAAAAGCCAGCCAGAGTTCAAGCGACATGGTGTCTCCTGTAAAGGTGTCGTCACACCAAGCCCTTGTATGATGCCAACGTCAAGCATCTGCCTTGATCGTTTGGCTGTTTTTGAGGCGACAAGATCGAGCACCTGTGCGTTTCTCGCATCTGAATCGCAAAGCTCATAGATTTAGGCAGTGTGACAAGGACTTGAAGTTTGGATGAAGCTTTGCTCATTCATCTTGAAACGGTCCTGAACCTGCCCAGACTAAAAGGCACAACATTGCAGGAGGTAAAGGTGCAGATCCAAAGTACAGATGCCAATTCGTTGAAGCGGATCAATCGCATCAAACGGTTGCTGCTTGGCCTCATGCTGGCCGGTGGCGTCGTGTATGGGATCATCGTTGGATACATGTACTTCAACCAGCAATCGCTGCTTTACAAGCCAGATGGTGAATTGCCTGATCCAGCCTCGGTTTCTTTGGCGGATATCGATGTGCTTTCACTGCCTATGTCCGATGGTACGGTTCTGACGGTTTGGGCCGCGCCGGCAGCCGTCGAAGGTGCCCCGACCGTATTGTTCTTTCACGGCCAGAGCGGCAATCTGAGCGACCGCGCGGCCCGATTTCAAGAGATACTGAACAGCGGCTACGGGCTTCTGGCGCCCAGCTTTCGCGGGTTTCCGGGAAGTACAGGCGCGCCGTCCCAAGCAGGTTTGATCTCGGACGGATTAGAGTTGTTTGACCATTTGCGTAGGGCCGGAGAGCCAGTTGTTCTACACGGCCAAAGCCTTGGTACAGGAGTGGCTGCGGCGGTTGCGGCGCAACGGCCCGAGGCCGAGATGCTGGTGCTGGAAGCGCCATTTACTGCGACTGTGGATGTGGCGGCTGAACGCTATCCTTGGTTGCCCGTAGCGTCACTGATGCGCGACCAGTTTGCCACCCGCGACATCATCGGGACAATCGAGATGCCGACGTTGATCTTCCACGGCACAGATGATCAAACCGTTCCAGCGCATCACGGCGCGCGCCTTGCCGAGATGGGCGGTGAGAGGGTCGAGTTTTTCTCGATTCCCGGCGGAACCCACAACGACTTGTGGTCATACGGCCTGTGGCAGACCGTTCAAGACCGCCTGCCACAGAACTGATTTCAGAGAATTCGCCCGGCCACCGCGTCCAGCTTGGCCAGCAGCGCCGGATCGCGCTTTTCGGGTGCGGTGAGGATGGCATATTCCAGCGCCCGGTCACAGCCATGCGGGCAGGGCGCGCGGTCAGCCCCCAACAGGGCGGGAAGGCCCTTGACCAGTGCACGGCCCTTGTCGGCATTGCCGGTCAGGGTCGCAATGATGGTGGTCACATCCACCTCACCATGTTCCGGGTGCCAGCTGTCATAATCCGTAACCATCGCGATCGAGGCATAACAAAGCTCGGCTTCGCGAGCGAGCTTGGCTTCGGGCATATTGGTCATGCCGATCACGTCGCAGCCCCATTGCTCGCGATACATCTTCGATTCCGCAAGAGAAGAAAACTGCGGCCCTTCCATCGCCAGATAGGTGCCGCCGCGATGGATCGTGATACCGGCAGCCTTGCCTGCGGTCTCACAGGCGTCCGACAGGCGCGGGCAGGTCGGATGCGCAACACTGACATGGGCGACGCAGCCTGTGCCGAAAAAGCTCTTGTCGCGCGCAAATGTCCGGTCGATGAACTGATCGACGATGACAAAATCGCCCGGTGCCATGTGTTCGCGAAACGACCCGCAGGCCGAGACCGATATCACATCCGTCACACCAAGCCGTTTCAGCGCGTCGATATTGGCGCGATAGGGCACATCGGTGGGCGAATGCACATGCCCGCGCCCATGGCGCGGCAGAAAGGCCATCGCTACACCGTCCAGCGACCCGGTCAGGATCTGATCCGAAGGTGTCCCCCAAGGGGTATCGACGCTGACCCATTCCGCATTTTCCAGCCCATCGATGTCATAGATGCCTGATCCGCCGATAACGGCAATCCTGGTTTGGGTCACTGTCCTGCTCCGCCTGAGATACTGATATTGAATTTGTGCGGGTTCGACCCGAAATTGACAAGAGGTCTATTCCTGTTTCGCCAGCAGGTTACGCTGTTGAGATTGCGTGTTGAAATCCGCCCAGGCGGCTCCAAACTCATCCAGCGGCCACGTCAGGTCTTGCGATTGACCATGCCTGTCACGAAACTCAAAACGATACGCATCCCCGTTCAGCATGGCGTCCAGCAGGCCGTCGGCGCGATGATCCTCGAACGTACAGCTTAACCCTGTCAGGCAACCGGGGCGCCGCGTGCGCCAGATCACATCCTGATCTTTCTCTATGCGGAATCCAGAAGGGTTGAAGAAGGTACCCGGCTCAATTCCAAACTCGATTTTGAATCCATCTGGCTCAGGTGTGATGAACATGAACTGCGCCGCAAATTTCGGACGCAAGGAAAACACCTCAGCGCGCCTTATGTAACAGCGCTGCACCAAAGCACCGGCTTCTTCACGCTCGTCACAAATCGAATTCCAGATGCCGAAAATTTCATGGTGCGTGACACGCCAGTTTCCGGCGGTGTCATTCCCTTGCAAATCCTGTGCAAAGGCGGGCAGGGCCGATAGAAATATGAGGGCAATCCAACGCATGAACTCACATTTGGGTGCTTGATCCGGGTGCCGCAAATCACGTTGCCGAGAGGCAAGTTATGCGCTGTGCGCATGGCTGCATCCCACCTCCTGCGGTGGCTTAACAGCGGCGCGCCCGCTACAACGACCCCTTCGCGCGAACATAATATCCTATAGGACTGTCCAATGCCCCGAGCCTTGCTGGCAAGTTTTGCCAACCGTATCGCCATACCCGATCTGCGCTGGGTGCCGGATGAGGGGCTGACCTTCTCTCGCCTGCGGATCGAGCTGCTGTCCGGCTTGACCGTGGCCCTCGCGCTGGTGCCCGAGGCCGTGGCCTTTGCTTTTGTGGCAGGCGTGCATCCGCTGGTGGGCCTCTATGCCGCGTTCCTTGTGGGGCTCATCACCGCGTTGATCGGCGGGCGACCCGGCATGATCTCGGGAGCGACGGGCGCGCTGGCGGTCGTCATGGTGGCTTTGGTGGCCGAACATGGGGTCGAATACCTGTTCGCGACGGTGGTTCTGATGGGGATCCTCCAGGTTATCGCCGGGGCGATGCACTGGGGCCGCTTCATCCGACTGGTGCCGCACCCGGTGATGCTGGGCTTTGTGAATGGCTTGGCCATCGTGATCTTTCTGGCCCAGATGGGCCAGTTCAAGGTGCCGGGTACCATGGAAAACACCGGTCACGGCATGGGTGGTGGAGAATGGCTCTCGGGTGCGCAGCTATACACCATGCTAGGCCTTGTGGCACTGACAATGGCGGTGATCTGGGTGGTGCCGCGCATCACGCGTCTCATTCCAGCACCTTTGGCCGGTATTCTGGTTGTCGCTGCGCTGGTGATCGGTCTGGGGCTGGATGTCCCGCGCGTCGGTGATCTGGCCTCGATCGAAGGTGGCCTGCCTGCCTTCCACATCCCGATGGTTCCGCTGAACTGGGGCACGCTTGAGATCATCCTGCCCTACGCCGTCATTCTGGCTGCGATTGGCCTGATCGAATCCCTGCTGACCCTGAACCTTGTGGGCGAGATCACCGGCAAGCGCGGCGGGGCTTCTCAGGAATGTATCGCGCAAGGTGCGTCGAATATCGTGACCGGCTTTTTCGGTGGCATGGGTGGCTGCGCGATGATCGGTCAGTCGATGATCAACGTGAAATCCGGTGGCCGGACCCGCATCGCGGGGATCGCTGCGGCGCTGTTTCTGCTGACCTTCATCTTGTTTGCCTCACCGCTGATCGAACAGATCCCGCTGGCCGCGCTGGTTGGGGTGATGTTCATGGTGGTGATCGGCACCTTTGCGTGGAACTCGTTCAAGATCCTGCGCAAGGTTCCACTGACCGACGCCTTTGTCATCGTTCTGGTCACTGTCGTGACGGTGATGGAAGACCTCGCGGTGGCGGTTGTTGTCGGCGTCATTGTCTCGGCTCTGGCCTATGCTTGGAACAACGCCAAGCGCATCCACGCGGTCACCCGCGACTCGGCGACCGAAAAAGGGGCGAAGGTCTATGAAATCCAGGGACCGCTGTTCTTTGGGTCATCGGATGGCTTTATCGAACTTTTCGATGTGCCGAATGACCCGGAAACCGTCATCGTCGATTTCGCTGAAAGCCGTGTGGTGGACCAGTCGGCATTGCAAGCCATCGAAAACATCGCGGCCAAATACGAGGCCGCGGGTAAACGCGTCATGCTGCGCCACCTGAGCCGGGATTGCCACAAGCTGTTGAACAAGGCAGGCCACCTGATGGTCGACAGTGATGATGACCCGGATTATGAACTTGCCGTCGATTATTCGGTCCGTACCGGCATTCTGGGCGGCCACTGATCCTTTTGCGAGGCTCTGCCTCGCGCTCCGGGATATTTGAAGCCAGATGAATGAAGGATCCCTGCTTCATCTGGCCAAAAAATATCCCGGGGGAGCCGCCCGGAACGGGCGGTGGGGGCAGAGCCCCCGACAACCTCAATCATCCGGGCGATTGAGCGAGAACAGCTCGGACACGACCGAATAGTCCCGGTATCCAAGCCGCGCCAGAGGTTTGAACGAGGTTACGTCGAACTTGCCCTCCCGGATGTGGTCGTCGAGCAGATGCACGCCTGTCACTTCGCCAAACACGACGCGGTTGGCCGCGCCGGGCAGGGTCACGATCTGGGTGAGCTTGCATTCCAACGCCGCCGGGGCACCTTGTACACGGGCACAGGGGATGGTTTCGCATTCGACCGGTGTTAATCCGGCATGGGCAAACTCGTCCACCTCCTTCGGAAGGCTGGCCGAGCTGGCGTTCATGGCATCCTGATGCGCATTGGCCACTACATTCACGCAGAATACGCCAGTCGCCTCGATATTGGCGATACTGTCCTTGCCGCCGACCTGATCGTGTTTCGTGCCGGTTGTGGCAAACATCACCTGCGGTGGTGAGTAAGCCACCCCGTTGAAAAAGGAATAGGGTGCCAGATTGTTGATCCCATCCGCATCACGGGTCGAGATCCAGCCGATCGGGCGTGGCGTGATAATGGCATTGAATGGGTTGTGCGGCAGGCCGTGGCCGTCTTCAGGGCGGTAGAACATCATATCTCCAAGCGTTTGCCCAAGGCGTAACGAAGTGCTAGGGCGATTTCCAGCAAGGAAAAGAGGGCAAACGTGCAGCAATTCGGGATCAGGCCGGAAGAGCCGAACGATTGGTGGGAAGTCGAGGCCCTATACGATCTGTGCTTTGCGCCGGGCCGTGAGGCGTTGTCGTCCTACCGGTTGCGCGATGATGTGCCGCCGGTAGCTGGTCTGTCTCTGGTCGCGCGCGACGGTCAGGGCATTCTGGCCGGGGCAATCCGCTTCTGGCCTGTCCATGTCGGCGAACACGATGCATTGTTGCTGGGGCCCGTTGCCGTGCACCCTACTCATCAGGGCGAGGGTCTGGGCGGGTATCTGATCCATGCCGGTGTTGAAGCCGGGCGCAAACTCGGATGGCAGCGGGTCATGCTGGTCGGTGACGAACCCTATTACAGACGATTTGGTTTTGCGCGGCTGCAAGGTGTCGAGATGCCGCCGCCCACCAACCCGGACCGGGTGCTGGGGCTGGAACTGACGCCCGGGGTCTGGTCCGGAGTTCATGGGGCCGTCACCCGCTGGACCCGCTGACCTATTGAATCGACACGGTTCAACGCCGATGTTGATAGGCAGGAGGACGCACATGCAGAACGTGGTTCTTGTCGAAAACGTGGATGCCGAGGCTGAACTGGATCGTTTGGCGGGTTATTACCGATCTGCCGGAGGGGCCGGTGTCAAACTGCTGAACAAGCTGGGCGGATCAGCCGAGTCACTGCTCGAGCAATTGCCCGAACCAGTTCGGAACGGCCTGACAGGGGCTACCGAGCAGGCGTTGTGGTTTGCGATGCACGCGGCTCAGGGGTCCCGGCTTGCGATCCCTGATCAGCAGCCCTGGGTCAATACCGCGCTTGCCACGGCCATGGGTGCGGCCGGTGGGCTGGGCGGTGTATCAACAGCCCTGATGGAGCTGCCTGCAACAACCGCCATGCTGCTGCGTGCCATTCAGGGGGCCGCCGCGCGCGAAGGTTTCGACCCGTCCGCCGAGAACGTGAAGTTCGATTGTGTGCGGGTTTTGTCCGCATCGGGTCCGCTGTCGCATGATGACGGAGCGGATTTCGGCTTTTTCTCGGTGCGCCTGACACTGACCGGTCCGGCCATGCAGCGTCTGATTGCTGCCGTGGCACCACGCTTTTCGATCGTGCTGGGGCAAAAACTGGCGGCACAGTCCGTCCCGGTGCTCGGCGCATTGGCTGGTGGTGGAACGAACTATGTCTATTCGCGCTATTACCAGCAGATCGCGCGTGTGCATTTCGGCCTGCGAAGACTGGCGGTTGACGCCGATATCTCGCATGACGAGCTGGTGAAGCAGCTGTCAGCCCGCATGTGATCAACAAATGCTCCGTCACGCCAGACTCGGCGGACACCACTTCATATGGTAGTTTTTCAAGGGGTGGGCGCTAAATAGGCGTGTCATGCGCGCCTATAAGGCCAACGGGTCCGTTGCCCGAACAAAAGGTGCGTCGCGCAATGAATGCAAGACCGGTGCCGCGTGTATTGACTGAGACTGCGGAACACCCTGTTTTGCGGCAATCCTCTGCCCTGTGTTATCGGATCCGGCATGGCCAGCCAGAGGTTTTGCTGATCACGACGCGCCGGGCCCAGCGCTGGATTATCCCCAAGGGGTGGCTCATCCCCGGGCTGACCCCATCAGAAACCGCAGTGCAGGAAGCTTGGGAAGAAGCGGGCGTGACGGGGCGATGCAGCACAGCGGGGCTGGGGCAGTTTCTGCACCTCAAGCATAGCCCAAATCAGCCCCCGACCTTGATACTGGTTGATGTTTTTGCGCTGCATGTACAGGTTATGTCGCAGGATTTCCCTGAACAGCACGAGCGCAGGCGCAAGTGGTTTGCGCCTAAAAAGGCAGCTCAAAAGGTCGGATCACCCGAGCTAGCCGATTTGTTGAGCGACTTTAAGACATATACACATTAAGATAGTTCCAGAGAGGCTTGATATTGTCAGTCTGGTCGGTATCTATTCGCCAATCGCAATTTTGGACTGAACATGATTCAATACGCGTTGAAATGCAGTGAAGGCCACACATTCGACAGCTGGTTTCAATCCGCAGAAGCCTTTGACAAGCTGGCCTCTGCCAGGATGGTGACCTGCGCGATCTGCGGATGTACGCAGGTTGCGAAGGCGATCATGACACCGCGTGTCCGTCCGGCCCGGAATGCGCAGGGAAAACCTGAAAACGCGCCTGCAACCAATGAACAGATCAACGTCGCCACCCCTTCGCCTGAGATCGCGAAGGTTCTGGCCGAGTTGCGCCGCCATGTTGAAAAGAACTCGGACTACGTTGGCAAGGATTTTGCAAGCGAGGCGCGCAAGATGCATCTGGGAGAGGCGCCAGAGCGTTCGATCTATGGTGAAGCCAGACCGGATGAAGCGAAATCGCTGATCGAAGATGGCGTGCCGGTGGCACCGCTGCCGTTTCTGCCCAGCAGAAAGACCAACTGATCCATGCATGTCGTGATCACCGGTGCCAATCGCGGTATCGGCCGCACCCTTGCCTCGCGCTACGACACCTGCGGTGACGTGGTCACTGGAACCGCGCGCGATGGCAGCGCGCAGGTGCGTCTGGACGTGGCGGACCCTGCTCAACAGACGGCAATGGCCGAACAGCTGAAAGG
Organism: Ruegeria sp. AE3; assembly: GCF_056542225.1. Lineage (NCBI taxonomy): Bacteria > Pseudomonadati > Pseudomonadota > Alphaproteobacteria > Rhodobacterales > Roseobacteraceae > Ruegeria > Ruegeria sp. AE3. Next base: position 189,691 of record NZ_JBQFZL010000004.1, read on the forward strand.
CCAGCCCGTTGATCTGCTGGTCTGCAATGCCGGGGTCTATCTGGACAAGGGGCACACGATCGACGGCTACCCCGCCGAAATGTGGGCGCAAAGCTTTGCCACCAACGTGACCGGCGTTTTCCTGACCGTTCAGGCCTTGTTGCCCAATCTGCGTGCCGCAGGCGGCAAAGTCGCGATCATCTCGTCGCAGATGGCGTCTCATACGCGGGCACCGGGGGGCAGCTATATCTACCGTGCCTCCAAGGCGGCGGCGCTGAATCTGGGGCGGAACCTTGCAACGGATCTGAAAGCCGACGGGATCGCCGTTGGCATCTATCATCCGGGCTGGGTACAAACCGACATGGGCGGCGCGGCCGCCGATATTGATGTCGATCAGGCTGTTTCGGGCCTGATGGAACGCTTTGAGGCCCTGTCGATCAGCTCAACCGGCTGTTTCGAGACCTATGATGGACAGGCGCACGCTTACTGACGGGACAGTGCCGCTTTGGGAATTTCATAGACTTCACCGGGTTCAATATAGATAACCATCAAATCACCGCGCGTTTCATACGACATCTTCGAGGTGGAACTGCTGGAGTCTGGCACGCCTTCCTTGAAATAGATGCGGCGCACCTCTCCTCCACCAAGAGCAACCGCAAGCGTTATCGTGCCGTCGTCATGGCGGCGCAATTCCGCATTGCAGCTTTGCATCGGGTCACCGGCATTTGCGGCGCAGGGCACTTTGCCCAGTGCATTCTTTCCGTCCGTTCCGGCCACACTGGCAACCTGGGCCAGTACGGGCGACGACAACAAAGTAACGGCAAGGGCTAGGCGAAACATGGGGAACCTCTTGATTTGGTTGTTACTCGCAGGCTGACACCGCACCTGCGCAATGTAAAGCGGCCCTGTGCCACAGGCGGGTCCTGTTTGCGCTCTTGCTCTTGGGGTGCCCCTCGCTTATGAGGCTCGGGACCTCTAATCCAAGGCGCGGAGACATTTGCCCCCATGCCCGTACTCGTTATGAAATTCGGCGGCACTTCGGTCGCCAACCTGGACCGCATCCGCCGCGCTGCCAAGCGTGTTGGTGTCGAAGTTGCCAAGGGCTATGACGTGATCGTCATCGTCTCGGCCATGTCGGGCAAGACCAACGAGCTGGTGGGCTGGGTGAACGAGACGTCGCCGCTTTTTGATGCACGCGAATACGATGCTGTTGTATCTTCGGGCGAAAATGTCACCGCTGGCCTGATGGCTCTGACATTGCAGGAAATGGACGTTCCGGCGCGCAGCTGGCAGGGCTGGCAAGTGCCGCTGCTGACAACCAGTGCGCACAGCCAGGCGCGGATCGAAGACATCCCGACCACAAACATCAACCAGAAATTCGGCGAAGGCATGAAAGTGGCCGTTGTGGCCGGGTTTCAGGGGCTCAGCCCCGAAGGCCGCATCACAACGCTGGGCCGGGGTGGCTCGGACACCACTGCCGTGGCTTTTGCCGCGGCGTTTGGTGCGGAACGCTGCGACATCTATACCGACGTGGATGGTGTCTATACCACCGATCCGCGCATCTGCGAAAAGGCCCGCAAGCTGCACAGGATCTCGTTCGAGGAAATGCTCGAACTGGCGTCGCTGGGCGCCAAGGTGCTGCAGACTCGCTCGGTCGAGCTGGCAATGCGCTACAAGGTGAAACTGCGCGTTCTTTCAAGTTTCGAAGAACAATCCGACGAGGCCGGTACGCTGGTCGTTGACGAGGAGGATATCATGGAATCCAATGTTGTGGCCGGTGTGGCCTATTCCCGTGACGAGGCCAAGATGACCGTCGTTTCGGTGGCGGACCGTCCCGGTATCGCCTCGACCATCTTCACCGCGCTCAGCGATGAGGGCGTCAATGTCGACATGATCGTGCAGAACATCTCGGACGAGGGACGCACGGACATGACCTTCTCGTGCCCCACCGATCAGGTGGTCCGTGCCGAAAAAGCGCTGCTGGCGATCAAGGACAAGGGCGAGCTCAACTATGCCGAACTGGTCGCCGATACCGGTGTCTGCAAGGTTTCGGTGGTGGGAATCGGTATGCGCTCGCAATCGGGTGTCGCGGCCAAAATGTTCAAGGTGCTCTCGGATGAGGGGATCAACATCAAGGTCATCACAACCTCCGAGATCAAAATTTCCGTTCTTATCGACAGGAAATACATGGAACTTGCCGTTCAGGCACTGCATGATGCCTTTGAACTGGACAAGGCGGCCTGAGCTGATCGGCCAAGGGTTTCGCCTGACACACTGAATTGGTTGGGCCATGGCAGACGGCACGGAAACAGAATCCCGCAAGCTGCTGGGGCGGTTGCGCGAGGCGATGGCCAGCGAAGCCGCTGGGCAGGAGCGCCTTGATCAGATCACTCATCTGATCGCCGACAGCATGCGCAGCGAAGTGTGCTCGATATATCTGTTCCGCGATGATGAGACCCTGGAACTCTGTGCGACCCAAGGGCTTGCGCCGGAATCGGTACACCAGACCCGGATGCGCCTGGGCGAGGGGCTGGTGGGCCGGGTCGCCAAGACCGGCAAGGTGGTCAACACCCCGGACGCGCCGTCTGAAAAAGGGTTCCGGTATATGCCGGAAACCGGGGAAGAGCGGTTTTCGTCCTTTCTCGGCGTGCCGGTGCAGCGCCTTGGGGAAAAGCTGGGTGTTCTGGTTGTCCAGTCCCGCAAAGCGCGTGAATTTTCCGCCGACGAGATCTATGCGCTGGAAGTGGTGGCCATGGTGCTGGCCGAAATGGCCGAACTGGGCGCCTTTGTTGGCGAAGGCGCGGCCCTGTCGCCACGGCACCAGCAATCGGTTCTGCTGCGCGGCGGCCCGGCGCAGGAAGGTTCCGCCGAAGGCCATGTCTGGCTGCATGAACCCCGCGTGGTCGTCACCAATCCGATTGCCGAAGACCCGCACCGGGAACGCGAACGTCTGAATGAGGCAGTGGAAGAGCTGCGCGTCGGCGTCGACAAGATGCTCGAAATTTCCCGGGATGGTGACACCGAACAGCTCAAGGTGCTGGAAGCCTACCGGATGTTTGCCAATTCCAAAGGCTGGATGCGCCGGATGGAAGAGGACATTGCCCTGGGGCTCAGCGCCGAAGCCGCAGTCGAGAAAGAACAATCCCAGGCGCGCGCCCGGATGGGGCAGGTGTCTGATCCCTATCTGCGCGAACGGCTGGCGGATCTTGACGATCTCAGCAACCGTTTGCTGCGCATTCTGACCGGGCAGGGAAAAACCGACAGCGCCGATCTGCCACCCGATCCGATTCTGGTCGCGCGCAATATCGGCCCCGGCGACCTGTTGGAATACGGTCGGGCGCTGAAGGGGATCATCCTCGAAGAAGGTTCAGTCGGCAGTCACGCCACCATTGTGGCCCGTGCGCTGGCGATCCCTCTGGTGGTCCATGTGGGCCGGATCACGACCGAAGCGCTGAACGGCGACCACGTGCTGGTGGATGGCGATCAGGGCGTTGTTCACCTGCGTCCGGAAGACAGCGTGGTCAGCGCCTTCCGCGACAAAATCGCGATGCAGGCCAAGGCACAGGAACGCTATGCCTCGATCCGCGAAACCCCCTGTGTCACTCGCGACGGAACGCGTATCAATCTGGTGATGAACGCGGGTCTGATGGCCGACCTGCCATCGCTGGGAACGTCAGGTGCCGAGGGTGTTGGCCTGTTCCGAACCGAGCTGCAATTCCTGATCCGCAATAAGATGCCCAAACGGTCCGAGCTGGTCACTCAGTACCAGCGGGTTCTGGATGCCGCGGGCGACAAAAGGGTGGTGTTCCGCACGCTCGATATCGGGTCGGACAAGGTACTGCCCTATATGAAACACGTGGCCGAACCCAACCCGGCCCTGGGTTGGCGCGCCATTCGTGTCGGTCTGGACAAACGCGGCGTGATGCGGATGCAGTTGCAGGCCCTTCTGCGCGCCGCCAATGGTCGCCCGCTGACCGTCATGTTCCCCTTTGTCGCGCAGGCCGAGGAATATCGCGAAGCCCGCTGGGAAGTGAACAAAACCATCGAACGCGAAAAGCGACTGGGCCACGTTCTGCCCGAAACGCTTGAAGTCGGCGCGATGCTGGAAACCCCTTCACTGGCCTTTGCGCCGCAAAAGTTCTTTGACGAGGTCGATTTCATCTCGATCGGTGGGAATGACCTCAAGCAGTTCTTTTTTGCCGCTGACCGCGAAAATGAACTGGTCCGCCGCCGCTATGACACGTTGAATGTCAGTTTCCTGAGCCTGATGGAACGCATTGTCGAACGCTGCGGGCTTTCGGACACTCCGCTCAGTTTCTGTGGCGAGGATGCGGGCCGTCCGGTCGAGGCGCTGTGCCTTGCGGCCATGGGTATTCGCACCCTGTCTATGCGCCCGGCGTCGATTGGTCCGGTCAAAAGCCTGTTGCTGCGGTGCGACCTGATGGAGGTGCGAAAAATCATCGCCGACGCGCGCCATCGCGGCGAACAATCCGTACGTCCGGCCGTGATGGAATGGCTGCGCAGTCAGGTATAGCCCTCAAAACCTCGCTTTTTGGGGAAACTATGCTTGATTTTTTCGCGCAGGCTTTCTATCACGCAGGCAATGTTAGCGGTAACAGCGTGCCGCAGAGCCGTTTCATGCCGTGCTGAACTGATATCGGCAAACTCGAGAAGGAGCCTGTGATGGTTTCACGCGTAATTCCGGTAGAGCCGTTCGATCTTGTGTTGTTCGGCGCGACCGGGGATCTGGCGCAACGTAAGATCTTGCCGGGCTTGTACCATCGGTTCGAGGTCGGCCAGATGCCCGATGGGGCGCGGATCATCGGCACGGCGCGCTCGGATATCGACAGCGACGAATTTCGCGATCAGGTCCGCGCATCGATGCAGGAATTCGCACCAAAGTTCAAAAAGGACACGCTGGACCGGTTCCTGTCTCATGTTGAATACGTGCCGGTGGATGCACTGGGCGATGCCGGATGGTCCGATCTGTCCAAGCTGCTGCGCCCCGACGTGGTGCGGGCCTTTTACCTGTCGGTGGGTCCCAGCCTGTTTTCGGGCATTGCGCAGCGCCTGCATGACGCCGGTCTGGCCACGCCGGACAGTCGCATCGTTGTTGAAAAGCCTTTCGGTCATGACCTTGCCTCGGCCAGGGCGCTAAACGAAGGCTTGCGGGCGTGTTTCAAGGAACACCAGATTTATCGGATCGACCATTATTTGGGCAAGGAAACCGTGCAGAACCTGATGGCGCTGCGCTTTGCGAATTCCCTGTTCGAGCCGCTTTGGAATTCGACCCATGTCGACCATGTGCAGATCACCGTGGCGGAAACCGTCGGGGTCGAAGGGCGCGGGGCCTATTACGATCAATCCGGCGCGATGCGGGACATGATCCAGAACCATCTGGTGCAGTTGCTGTGCCTAACCGCGATGGAACCTCCGTCAAAGTTCTCTCCCAACGCGGTGCGTGACGAGAAGGTCAAGGTGATCGAGGCGCTGGAACCGGTCGAACCCAGGGATATCGCCCGTGGTCAATATCGCACGGGCAAGGGCGGTGACGGATACCTTGATCACGTTGGCAACCCCGCCAGCCGCACCGAAAGCTTCATTGCGCTCAAGGTCCATATCGGCAACTGGCGGTGGGCCGGGGTGCCGTTCTACCTGCGCACAGGCAAACGCCTGCGCGCACGTGCCTCTGAAATCGCGGTGTTCTTCCGCGACCCGCCACACACGATCTTTCCCAATGTCGGCCCGTTGCACGGCAACGTGCTGGTGATCCGCCTGCAACCAGACGAAGGCATCACCCTGCGCACGACGATAAAGGAACCGGGGCAGGGCGGGTTCCGCCTGTCCGATGTTGCTCTGGACATGAGCTTTGCCGACGCGCTGGGTGATGACTCGCAATCCCCGGACGCATATGAACGCCTGATCATGGATGTCATCCGGGGCGATCAGACCCTTTTCATGCGCGGGGACGAGGCCGAGGCCGCCTGGGCCTGGGTCGATCCCATCATTCACGGCTGGGAACAGCGCGGGGACAAACCCGCCAAGTACGATCAGGGCAGTTCAGGCCCCGAAGAAGCACTGATGCTGATGCATCGTGATGGGCGTCGCTGGCGTCAGATCGGAGGGTAATCATGGTTCACTCTGTCATTTCCGACGTCACCAAACGGATCATCGACCGCAGCGCCGATCTGCGCGGCCCCCATATCGACCGGATGGAACAGGCCAGATCCAAAGGTCCCGCCCGTGCGCACCTGTCCTGTAGTGGTCAGGCCCATGCCTATGCGGGTGCGGGTGAAGACCAGCAATCCATGGCCACCGGCACGGCGGGCAATCTGGGCATCGTCACCGCCTATAACGACATGCTGTCCGCCCATCAGCCCTTTGAAAGGTACCCCGCCCTGATCCGCGATGCGATCCGCGCCGCCGGAGGTACTGCTCAGGTCGCAGGTGGCGTGCCAGCCATGTGCGACGGTGTCACCCAAGGTGAAGCAGGGATGGAATTGTCGCTGTTTTCACGCGACGTGATTGCTCTGGCAACTGGCATTGCGCTCAGCCACAACACCTATGACGCGGCAGTCTTCCTCGGCGTCTGCGACAAGATTGTCCCCGGTCTGATCATCGGCGCGCAGGCGTTCGGGCATCTGCCTGCCGTGTTCCTGCCCGCAGGGCCAATGACCAGCGGTCTGCCCAATGACGAAAAGGCCAAGGTTCGCCAGAAATTCGCTGCCGGAGAGGTCGGGCGCGACGAACTGATGGCCGCCGAAATGGCCGCCTATCACGGCCCCGGCACCTGCACTTTCTACGGCACCGCCAATACCAACCAGATGCTGATGGAGTTCATGGGCCTGCACCTTCCGGGCTCCAGCTTCGTCAATCCCAACACGCCCTTGCGCGACGCGCTGACACAAGAGGGCGCGCGCCGCGCCCTGTCGCTCAGCGCGCTGGGAAACAGCTATACCCCGGTTTATCAGGTGCTCGACGAACGGGCCTTTGTGAACGGTATCGTCGGCCTGATGGCGACCGGAGGCTCGACCAATCTGCTGATCCACCTGATCGCCATGGCGCGCGCCGGGGGCATCGTGCTGGATTGGCAGGATTTCTCGGATATCTCCGCCGTGGTCCCGCTGGTCGCACGGGTCTATCCCAACGGTCTGGCCGACGTGAACCACTTCCACGCCGCAGGCGGGCTTGGGTTCACGATCGGCACGTTGCTCGAAGAAGGCTTGCTGCACCCCGATACGCTGACCGTCGCCGGTCAGGGCCTGCACAATTACACGCGGGAGCCCAAGCTAATCGATGGTGAGCTGACCTGGCAAGACGGCGCTGGCCACAGCCTGAATGACAAGATCGTCCGTCCTGCCCGCGACCCGTTCCAGCCCACTGGCGGCCTGTCGCGCCTGACCGGCAATCTGGGCACAGCCGTCATGAAGGTCTCGGCCGTCGCCCCCGAACATCAGGTGGTCGAGGCTCCGGTCCGCGTTTTCCACGACCAGGACGCGGTTAAGGCAGCCTTCAAGGCGGGCGAGTTTACCGGTGACGTCATCGTCGTCGTGCGCTTCCAGGGTCCCAAGGCCAACGGGATGCCGGAACTGCACTCACTGACGCCCATGCTGTCGATCTTGCAGGGCCGGGGCCAGAAAGTGGCGCTGGTTACCGATGGCCGCATGTCTGGCGCTTCCGGCAAGGTGCCCGCCGCCATCCATGTTGTCCCCGAAGCGCTCGACCGTGGCCCCATTGCATACCTTCAGGATGGTGACATCCTGCGCGTCGATGCGGTCAGGGGTGATCTGGAAATCCTCACCGCTGGTGTGCTGGACCGCGCGCCCGTCACCGCCGACCTGTCCGCCAATCAACACGGTGCAGGGCGCGATCTTTTTGATACGTTCCGCCAGAATGTCGGCTCGGCCGACACCGGTGCCAGCATTTTCGGAGTTTAATCTCATGTCCAAATCCCAACGTACCCGCGAGATCTGCGCACTGGCCCCGATCGTTCCGGTTCTGGTTGTCGATGACGTCGCGCAGGCCCGCCCGCTGGCCGAGGCATTGGTCGCAGGCGGTCTGCCAGCGCTCGAGGTCACCTTGCGCACGCCCGCCGCGCTCGACGCGATCCGCGCGATGGCCAGGGTGCCCGGCGGCGTGGTCGGCGCAGGTACGCTGGTCACACCCGAAGACGTCCGCGCCGCCAAAGAGGCGGGCGCGCAGTTTGGCGTCTCTCCGGGCGCAACCGACGCGCTCCTTGCGGCGTGCGAGGCCGAGGGCCTGCCGCTGCTGCCCGGTGCGGCCACGGCCAGCGAAGCGATGGCATTGCTGGAAAAAGGCTATGACATGCTGAAATTCTTCCCGGCCGAGGCCTCGGGCGGCGCGCCCGCACTCAAGGCAATCGGTGCGCCCCTGCCGCAGATCAGCTTTTGCCCGACAGGCGGGGTGTCGATGTCCAACGCCCGCGACTACCTGTCCCTGTCCAACGTGGTCTGCGCCGGTGGCAGCTGGGTCGCGCCCAAGCAGATGGTCGAAAGCGGTGACTGGGCCGGGATCGAAACACTTGCGCGCGAGGCGTCGAAGCTGGCGGATTGACGCCGCGAAGCCCCTCAGTAATGTGGGCGTCAACTCAGACAGGTTGACCCCATGACACAGACATCTGCCCTCTCTCATGGGCGAACTTATTTGGCAATCCCGGGCCCGTCGGTAATGCCGGACGCGGTCCTGCAGGCGATGCATCGTCCGTCGCCCAATATCTACGATGGCGCGCTCATCGACATGATGCCCGCCCTGACCCGTGACCTGCGTCGGGTTGCACGCACAGGCCATGACGTTGCCATCTATATTGCCAATGGTCACGGCACGTGGGAGGCCGCTCTGTCAAACGTGATCGCCCCCGGCGAAACCGTTCTGGCTCCTGCCTCGGGCCGGTTCACCCATGGCTGGGCCGAGATGGCCGAAGGCATCGGGGCAAAGGTGCAGCTGATCGATTTCGGCACCTCATCCGCCTGGGATCTCGACCGAATTGCCGACGCTTTGCGCGCGGATAAAAGCCACCAGATCAAGGCCGTTCTCGCGGTTCATGTGGACACATCAAGCTCGATCCGCAACGATATCCCGGCACTGCGCAAACTGCTCAACGATCTGGACCACCCGGCGCTGTTGATGGCCGATTGCATCGCCTCGCTGGGATGCGACCGGTTCGAGATGGATGAATGGGGCGTCGATGTCACGGTCACCGCTTGCCAGAAAGGCCTGATGACCCCCGCAGGCACAGGCTTCGTCTTTTTCAACGACAAAGCACAGGCCAAGCGGGCCGCCATGCCGCGTGTGTCACGATATTGGGACTGGCAGCCGCGCGCCAATCCCGACCTGTTCTACCAGTATTTCGACGGTACCGCGCCGACGCATCACCTCTATGGTCTGCGCGCCGCGCTCGACCTGATCCATGCGGAAGGGATCGAACAGGTCTGGGCCCGCCATGAACGTCTGGCTACTGCCATCTGGGCGGCCTGCGAAACATGGGCCGAAGGCGGCGCGCTGCATCTGAACGTTGCCGACCGCGCCCACCGCAGCCATGCCGTTACCGCCCTGCGCCTGAACGGGGGGCGCGGCACGGCCCTGCGCGCGTTCACTGAACATCAGCTGGGCCTGACGCTGGGCATTGGTCTTGGGATGGAGGACTACGACAGCTGTTTCCGCCTCGGACATATGGGCCATGTCAACGGGCAGATGGTGATGGCGATGCTGGGCGGTATGGAAACGGCCATGGCCGCGCTTGATATCCCCCGTGGCAAAGGCGCGCTCGAGGCCGCCGCTGCCGTCCTGGCCGCCTGATACACTTCAGACGAACAGCGCTGATCCGCCCCTTCATCTGGCCAAAAATATCCTCGGGGGGAATCGCGCTTTGCGCGATGGGGGGCAGACAGCCCCCCTTTGACCCGATGGCAAGACAGACCAGAGCTAGCCCGTCTTTGTCCGCACCTCCGCTAGCGCCTTGGGCAAGGCGGCCGCAAAAGCATCCAGATCTGCTGTTTCACCACAGCTTACCCGGATGCACCTGTTCTGGGGCGTTGCAAACGGCATCCGGACAAACAGGCCCCGCGCAACCAGAGCCTCCAGAACCGCTCGGGCAAAATCCCCATCCCGCCCGCAATCAATCGTCACGAAATTGGTGGCCGAGGGCAGCGGCTCCAACCCGTTTTCGCGGGCAATCGTTGCTATCCGCTCACGCGCCTCGGCGATTTGCGTCTGAATATGCTCCAGCCACGCACCATCCTGCAACGCGGCCAGCGCCCCGGCCTGCGCCGCGCGGTTCATGCCGAAATGATTGCGCACCTTATTGAAGGCTGCAATCAGGTCGGGCGCTCCCATGGCATAGCCAACCCGTGCGCCCGCCATGCCATAGACCTTGGAAAATGTCCGCATCCGGATCACGCGAGGGTCGTCTGCGCTGACGGGTGCCGCTGTCCCAACTGGCGCGCATTCCACATAAGCCTCATCCAGAATCAGCAGGCACCCGTCGGGCAGGGCGTCCATCGCCGCCACGATATCCGCGCCGGAATGCCAGCTGCCCATCGGATTGTCCGGATTGGCCAGATAGACCAGCTTTGCACCCACCTCGGCCGCCTTCGCAAACAGGGCCGCCGGGTCTTCGTGATCCCCGGCATAGGGAACCTTGTGCAAAACGCCACCGAACCCGGCGACATGATAATTAAAGGTGGGATACGCCCCGTCCGAGGTCACAACCGCATCCCCGGGCCCTACAATCAGACGCACAAGATAACCCAGAAGCCCGTCAATCCCTTCGCCCACAACGATATTTTCGGAGGTTACCCCATGATACTCGGCCAAAGCATGGCGCAGATCGTGGTTCTCGGGATCACCATACATCCAGATATCAGACGCGGCCTGCTCCATGGCCCGGATCGCGCGGGGCGAGGGGCCAAACACGCTCTCGTTGGCGCCAAGACGGGCAATGAACGCCGCGCCGCGCTGACGCTCTTGCGTTTCGGGGCCCACAAAGGGCACGGTGGCGGGCAGGGATTGGGCAAGCGGGGTGTATCGTGGTCCTGTCATGCCTGCAGATAACCCCAAGCCCGAGCTTCGGGCAAGCGCGCACATCATCCCGCGCGTCAGAACGTATTGAAACACAAGTAAGGAGCGCAAATGCGCATACTGTCTGCCATTGTTCTTCTGGGCCTTGCCTATCTTCTGTTCTGGCCCGTTCCCGTTATCCCCGTCGCCGTTGAGATGCCGGAAGATGCCGGTTTCACAGGGGATTTCGCCGAGAACACCGTGCTGGACGCCGCGCAGCTGATCCACTTGCCCGATGGGGAAACCGGCCCCGAAGACATCGCCATCCTGCCCGACGGCGCGGTCTATACGACCAGCCGGTCTGGCACGCTCTATCGCATTGACGGGGCCGACCCTGTTGTGGCCGACCAACTCGGTGGGCGTCCTCTGGGTCTCAGGGCCGGACCGGATGGCGCGCTTTACATTGCCGACAGCTTTCGCGGCGTGATGCGCTGGACCGGGCCGGGCACGCTTGAATCCGTGGTGGCCGATATCGACGGTGCGCCCGTGGTCTATGCAAACCAACTGGACGTGGCGCAGGACGGCACGATCTATTTTTCGAACTCTTCCGACCGGTTCGATCCCGAAACCATGGGCGGGACCAAGCCGACTTCGGTCCTGACCATCTGGGAACAATCCGATACAGGCTATGTCGCCCGTCACACACCCGATGGCCGCACCGAAAAGATTGCCACTGGGTTCGTCTATACCAATGGCATTGCGCTCTCACCTGACGCAGATTTCCTGCTGATCGCCGAGACCGGTCGCGCACGGGTACACAAGCTGTGGCTCAGCGGGCCCAAAGCCGGTCAGCAAGAGGTCTTGCTGCACAACCTGCCCGGCTATCCCGACAATCTCGAAGCACAAGGTGATGGCACCTACTGGATGGCCTTCGCCAGCCCGCGTGTCCCGTCCGAGGCACTGATGCCGTACCCCTTCCTGCGCAAGGTGGTCTGGCGGCTGGGTCCGGCTGTACGCCCGGCACCGATCCATCGGGGTATGCTGGTGCAGTTTGATGGTGAAGGCACGATCCTGCGCACGCTTCAAGACCCTCAAGGCCGTATTGGCATCACGACAGGGGGCCGGATCGTGGGCGATCAGTTCTATGTCATGACGCTCGATTCCCCCTGGTTCGGGCGGATGCCTGTCAGCGATCTGCCCTGACGTCGCAGTGGAATTCGGCGTCCCGTCCGGGCATGGTCGCCGCAACTGAATTTCGGGAGGTCCCCCATGTCACGTGTATCCGTCACCTATCAAGACCATGTTGCCCATGTCACCCTGACCAGAGGTGACAAGATGAATGCGCTGGATGACGCGATGGTCAAGGCATTGCTCTCTGCCGGGCAAGAGGTCGCCGCCTCGGACGCCCGCGCCGTGGTTTTGTCGGGCGAGGGGAAAAGCTTCTGCGCTGGGCTCGACATGGCGAGCTTTGCAAAGATGGCCCATATGGATCCCACCGAATGGCTGATGACCCGCAGCCATGAGGATGCCAACGAGATGCAGGAGCTGGCCCTGATCTGGCGTCGCGTACCGGTGCCGGTGATCTGCGCCATTCAGGGCGTCGCCTATGGTGGTGGCCTGCAAATTGCGCTGGGCGCGGATATCCGTATCGCGCACCCCGAGGCGAAACTGGCGGTGATGGAGATGAAATGGGGTATCATCCCCGATATGGGTGGCATGGTTCTGTTGCCCCGGCTTGTGCGTTCGGACGTTCTGCGTCTGCTGACCTACACGGCCCGGCCCATCGGTGCGCAGCAGGCGATGGATTGGGGGCTGGTCACGCAGCTTTCAGATGATCCGCTGACCGAAGCTCTGGCCATTGCCGAGAACATCGCCGGTCAAAGCCCCTCGGCCATCCGTGCCGCCAAGCGGCTGATCGAAGTGGCCGAAACCCAGCCCCGCGCGGATGTTCTCAAGGCGGAATCCGCCGAGCAGGTTGAGCTGATCGGCAAGCCGCATCAGATGGAGGTCGTGATGGCGCAGATGCAGGGCCGCAAGCCCGAGTTCAAGTGATCACCGCATGAAAGCCGCCGAGCATCGCGAGCCATGTTGTAACGCATCTCAAAATCGGCGTTTTCCGTCATCACGGCCTTACGTTCTGCCGAACCAACCAAGGGGCGATTAATCCCGGCAAGGGCAGGATGCGAAAGCGGCTACCGGATTCTGTTGCTCACCAGATAGGCCAGCCCGCCGACCAGCAGGCCCCAGACCGCCGCGCCCAGCCCAAAGACCGAGATGCCCGATGCGGTGATCGCAAAGGTCAGCATCGCGGCCTCACGCTCGACCGGAACCTCAAGTGCTGCGAAAATCGAATTGGCCAGCACGCCGATCAGGGCGACACCGGTCAGTGTCCCCATCAACAGCGGATCGGCATGGGATGCAAAGCCGGTAATCGCCGCGGCAAAGATACCGAATACACCATAGAACACCCCACCCATGATGGCCGACCAGTACCGTTGCGCGGGATCGGGGTGGCTGTCCTCGTTGGAACACATCGCAGCGGTGATCGCCGCAAGGCAGGTGGCAGGCGCACCAAACGGAGCCGATAACAGGCTCGCCCCACCCACCGATGAAAACAGCCTGCCCGGAGCCGGGGTATAGCCAAAGCTGCGCATCACCGCGATGCCGGGAATGTTCTGGGTCGCCATCGTGACGATAAACAGCGGGATGGCGATTCCGATGGTCGAGGCCAGCGAGAAACCGGGCATGGTCCAGACCGGTGCCGCCAGCCATCGCGCCGGGGTCACCGAGGTGTCGCCTGCGTTCAGTACCACAACCAGCGCGGCGGCGGCAACGGCCGCCGGAACGGCGAACAGCCGGTTGATCCGGCCTGCGATGAACCATGTCAGGATCACCGGCAGGGCTTGCGCGGGCAATTCGACTGCGGCCTGAAAGGGCAGAATGCAAAGCGGCAGCAGAACGCCCCCCAGCATGGCCTGTGCCAGAGTCGTCGGAATGGCGGCCGCTAGCCGCCCCAATGGCCGCCAGAGCCCGGCCAGAACCGTCAGCGCCCCTGCACACAGGAACGCGCCCGTTGCCTCGGAAAACCCCAGCGCCGGAGTCGCGGACACCGCCAGCAGCGCCGCCCCCGGTGTCGACCAGGCGACGCTGATCGGTTGCCGGTACCACAGGCTCAGCACAATGGCGGTCAGTCCCATTGCGATGGCCGCCATCATCAGACCCGAGGCCGCCTGCGCCGGAGACGCGTCCATCGCGGCCAGCCCCTGCAACACGATAGGAAAGGAACTGAAGAACCCGACAATGGCGACAACCAGCCCGGTCGAGACTGTCTGGAGCGGTGGGGCAAACTGTGTCATGACAGCCTCGGGCGGTTGGGGTTGGTGATTGCTAACAAGCGGCGGCAGGGGCGGGCAAGGTCTGAACGCGCAAAAGAAAACCCCGCCGGATCAGCGGCGGGGTTTGGGGTATGAGTATTTTTGAAAAGGTGAAGATCAGGCGATCTCGGCCAGACGGGCCAGCGCCTCGTTCAGCTTGGCTTCTTCTTCCTCGCGGGCGGCGAGGTTGGCTTTGGCTTCCTCGACCACCTCATCCGGGGCCGAGGCCACGAATTTGGGGTTGTTCAGACGCCCGCGCAAGCCACCCAGTTCCTTGGCCAGCTTGCCCTTGGCTTTCTCCAGCCGCTCCTTTTCCGCGCCGATGTCGATGATATCCGCCAACGGCAGGCCGAAGCTCGCACCGGGGGCCGCGATGGAGATCGTGCCTTTGGGCAGCTCATCGGCCTTGGTCAGGCTGTCGATCCGGGCCAGACGCTTGATCAGCGCCTCGTTTCGGTCCCATGCGGCTTGGCCGTTGGCGTCGATCTCGGTCACAAGCATCGGCACGTAGAGACCCGCAGGCACCCGCATCTGCGCACGGGCCGAGCGGGTGTTCTCGATCACCGAGATCACCCAGTTCATTTCACGATCCGCGTCGGCGTCGACCAGTTCGGTACCATAAGTCGGCCAGTCGGCATGGACGACCATTTTGGCGCGGTTGCCGGTCAGGCCCCACAGCTCTTCGGTGATGAAGGGCATGATCGGGTGCAGCAGGACCATGCACTGATCCAAAACCCAGCGCATGGTGGCCCGGGTTTCGGTCTGAGCCTCGGCGTCGTCGCCCTGTAACAGAGGTTTCGACAGTTCCACGTACCAGTCGCAGACCTTGCCCCAGACAAAGGCATATAGCCCGTTCGCCGCATCGTTGAAGCGATAGCTTTCCAGCGCCGCGTCGACCTCTTCCCGCACGCGGGCGGTTTCACCGATGATCCAGCGGTTGACGGCGGCCTTGGGCTTCAGGTCTGCCACATCCTGTTGCGGAACGGCGTCGGTAAAGACCTCGTTCATCTCGGCAAAGCGGACGGCATTCCAAAGCTTGGTGCCGAAGTTGCGATAGCCGGTGATGCGTTCACGCGACAGTTTCAGCACGCCGCCAATCGCCGCCATCGAGGCGTTGGTGAACCGCAGCGCGTCGGCGCCAAATTCGTCCACGATTTCAAGCGGGTCAATGACGTTGCCGGTGGTCTTGGACATCTTCTTGCCCTTCTCGTCGCGGACGAGCGAGTGCAGGTAGACGGTGTGGAACGGAACCTCGTTCACCACGGCCAGCTGCATCATCATCATCCGGGCGACCCAGAAGAACAGGATATCCGCGCCGGTGACCAAAACGCTGGTCGGGAAATAGCGGCGCATCTCCTCGGTATCCTCGGGCCAGCCCAGCGTGCCGATGGGCCAGAGGCCGGAGGAGAACCAGGTGTCGAGGACGTCGGGGTCGCGCCAGATGACAACTGTTTTTGCGCGCTCAGAAATCCGTAGCGGGCCGCCTCCAGAGATAAAATCTTCGCGCCCCGTTCTATGAGACACCTTTCTTTCATAGCTTTGGGAAGCGATTTCAAAATCTTCCGAATACACCTTGCGAGCAGCATTCTTTGCATCTTCCTCTGAAGAGGCGCAGAACTCAATTTTCCTATTTTGCGCGACGATACGAAAGTCTTCCTTTAGTTCGTCAGGAATTGGCAATGTTCCACCGACGGGGAAGCTTCTAGTGAACGCCAATACACGTTCATGGCTTTCTACGTCATCTGGGTGTGGCCCATACCAAACCGGAATCTGATGCCCCCACCACAGCTGGCGCGAGATGCACCAGGGCTCGATGTTTTCCAGCCAGTGGTAATAGGTCTTCTCGCCCGACTCGGGGATGATCTTGACCGTGCCGTTCCTGACCGCGTCCAGCGCGGGGGCGACGACCTTTTCGGCGTCGACGAACCACTGGTCTGTGAACATCGGCTCGATGACGACTTTCGAGCGGTCGCCGAAGGGCTGCATGATCGGCTTGCTCTCGACCAAAGGCACCAGAGCCGCCGGGTCGTCATCCTCGCCCAGTTTGGTGCCCAGACGCGGATCATCCGCGCGGGTCATCACGGCCAGACCGTCAGCAGTGATTTCCTCGACCACCTTCACACGCGCCTCGAACCGGTCCAGTCCGCGCAGGTGATCCGGGATCAGGTTGATCGCGTCGATCTCATTCTCGGTGAACGCTTTGCCGCGCGCGTATTCCTGCGCCTTGCCCGCCTCTTCGGCGTAAGGAGCGCCATCAGCCCGCATCGCGCCCTTGGTGTCCATCAGGCGGTACATGGGAATGCCGCCGCGCTTGGCCACCATGTTGTCGTTGAAGTCATGCGCGCCGGTGATCTTCACCGCGCCCGAGCCGAAATCGGGATCGGGATACTCATCGGTGATGATCGGGATCTGGCGGCGATGCTCTTTCGGGCCAACCGGGATTTCGCACAGTTTGCCGACGATGGGCGCGTAGCGCTCATCCGACGGATGCACGGCCACAGCACCGTCGCCCAGCATGGTTTCCGGGCGGGTCGTCGCGATCGAGATATAATCCCGTTCTTCGCGAAAGATCACATTCCCATCTTCATCTTTTTCCAAATACTCATATGTCTCGCCGCCCGCCAAGGGGTACTTGAAGTGCCACATGTAGCCCGGCGTTTCAATATTCTCGACCTCAAGGTCCGAAATCGCCGTCTCGAAATGCGGGTCCCAATTGACCAGTCGCTTGCCGCGATAGATCAGGCCCTTTTCGTACATGTCGACAAAGACCTTGATAACAGCATCATGGAAGTTGGGTGAGTTTTCGTGCCCGGTGCGTGGGTCACCTGGCGCGCCCGCCATGGTAAAGGCATTGCGCGACCAGTCGCAGGAATTCCCCAACCGCGTCATCTGTTCGATAATCTTGCGGCCGTATTGCCCCTTCCAATCCCAGACCTTGGCCAGAAACTCCTCGCGCGCGTAGTCGGTGCGCTTCTTGCCCTCTTCGGCCATCAGTTTCTTTTCAACCTGCATCTGCGTGGCGATGCCGGCGTGGTCCTGACCAGGTTGCCACAGAGTGTCGAACCCGCGCATCCGGTGCCAGCGGATCAGAATATCCATCAGTGTATGGTTAAAGGCATGTCCCACATGCAGCGCGCCGGTCACGTTGGGCGGTGGCAGCATGATGCAAAAGCTCTCATCACGCGAACGGTTCGCGCCTGCCTTGAAGGCTCCGGCCTGTTCCCAGGCCTCATAGATACGGGCCTCGGCCTCGGCCGCGTTGAATGTCTTTTCCATCGCCATGGGATGCGTCCTGCGTCAACAAATTCGGGTCAGCGCCTGCAATAGCGAATGGAGACGGGAAGGGGAAGGCCCTGCGCGGCGACGATTGCCGATGTCACCCCGTGCCGGTCGCCTCGTTTCCGTACAGGTGCGTGCTTTGCGCCGCGCCTTGTGTCATCGCCTTGGCCTGATCCTCTCGAATGCGGGCATGAAGCGCCAAGGCTGGCGGCGAAAACAATTCGGTCGGTGGTTCGATGAGGATGAAATTGCCCACCCGGTCTTCGCCCCGCGCCAAGACCGCGTAATCGCGGTCCGCCACTTTTTGCTGTGCGTTCGGGTTCAGATACCGGATTGCCAGCCCGATCCGCCGATCGTCCGACATATTGGGTCCCGAGCCATGGATTGTGAGGCCATGGTGCAGCGACATTTGACCCGGCTGCAATTCGATATGCGTTTTGTCCTCGTCTGCCACATCGACAGCCACCTCCTGCCCGCGCGACAGCAGGTTGTTGTCTGAAAACGTGTCGTTATGGGGCAGGATCGGGTTTTTGTGGCTGCCCCTGACAAAGTCCATGCAGCCGCTTGCAATCGTGGCAGGCGACAATGCGATCCATGCGGTCATCTGATCCGGTGTTTCGCCCATCCCCCAATAGGTCAGGTCCTGATGCATTCCCACCACCTGAGTCGTGCGTGGCTCTTTGATGAACAGTTCCGCAGACCACAGCAGCAAGTCCGGCCCCAGTATTCCTTCGACGACGTCCAGAACTCTGGGGTCCAGTGCGATACGGGCGACCAGCGGCATCACCACATGGGCGTTCAGGCGCTTGTACATGTTCAGCGGCAGCGGAAGGTCGGCCACACGCCATGTCTTCTCGATCTGCTCCAGCTCGGCCCGAAACTGTGCGGTCTCATCCGGCGAAAAGACTGTGATGGGAAAGGCAAACCCGTCTTGCCAATACGCGTCGATCGATGGGGCGTCCAGACGGCCCTGTGACAGGGAAATGGGTTCGGGCATGGAGGACCTCCGGCAGGCTGCATTTTCAAACAGCCTACGAATCCCTCTGCGGCTCCTGCAATCCTGTTTACGACATCGGTGTCGCCACACGCTTTCATGCAAGGCGCTGGACATAAGCGAACGCAGGGCTAGTGTCGCCATCAAGGCAGTGACAGGAGCATCCCATGGAAAAATTCGGCAAAAGCCAGCCGGTCAAACGGACCGAGGATCAGAGGTTCCTGACCGGGCAGGGGCGCTATATGGACGATGCCGTGCCCGGCAATGCGCTGTTTGCCGCTTTCTTCCGTAGCCCTGTGGCCCATGGCGATATCACCGCGCTGGATATTGAATCCGCGCGGGATGCCGACGGGGTACGGCTGGTCATGACACTGGACGATCTTGCCGCCTCGGGCATCGATACGGTGATGAATGCCGCAACCTTGACCAACCGCGACGGAACCGGCTCTGCCGCGCCGGATCGGCATATGCTGGCCAGGGACCGCGTGCGCTTTGTGGGCGAACCCGTGGCCGTTGTCATCGCTGATACGCTGGCGCAGGCACAGGACGCGGTCGAGCTGATCTGGATAGATATCCGGGAACGCGCTGCCAAGCTGGACGTGAACGCGGGGGGTGAGGCCCTGCACCCGCAAGCGCCGGACAATCGCGCGTTTGACTGGGGCTTGGGTGATGAAGCCGCGACCAAAGCCGCCTTTCAGGCCGCCGCCCATACCGTCTCGCTGAACGTGCACGACAACCGCGTCATCATCAGCTCGCTAGAGCCGCGGGGCTGTCAGGCCGACTGGTCTGGCGGGCGTCTGCACTTTTCCTATGGCGGGCAGGGTGTCTGGGCGATGAAGGCACAACTGGCGCAAAAGCTGAAACTCGATGCGGATGCGATCCGTGTCACCACCCCGGATGTGGGGGGCGGGTTTGGCATGAAGGTGATGCCATATCCCGAATATTTCTGCGTGGCCGTGGCCGCGATGAAACTGGGCCAGCCCGTGCACTGGATGTCCGACCGGTCCGAGGCAATGCTGTCCGATCACCACGGCCGCGATCTGACCTCGCTGGCCGAGCTGGCCTTTGATGCCGACCACCGGATCACCGCCTACCGCGTTCACAGCAAAGTCAACCTTGGTGCCTATAACAGCCATTTCGCGCAGGCGATCCAGACAAGCCTGTTCAGCAAGGTGCTGATGGGGGTCTATGACGTTCAGACCACCTATCTCCGGGTCGAGGGGTTCTATACCACGACAACACAGGTTGACGCCTATCGCGGTGCCGGACGTCCCGAGGCGATCTATGTGCTGGAACGCGTGATGGACCGCGCGGCACGCGAACTGGGCGTTGACCCGTGGGAGTTGCGGCGCAGAAACTTCATCAAACCCGGCCACTTCCCATACACCTCTGCTACGGGTGAAACCTATGATGTCGGCGATTTCGACATGGTCCTGCGCCGTGCGGCCAGCCAGACCAGCGGGTTCAACGCCCGCAAGGCCGCCGATGCCGAACGCGGTCTGATCCGGGGGCAGGGTCTTTGTTACTATATCGAAAGTATTTTGGGGGACCCTTCCGAGAACTCGAAGGTCGAGTTTTGCGCGGATGGCACGGTGAACCTTTATGTCGGCACACAATCGAACGGGCAGGGGCACGAGACGGTTTATGCCCAGTTCCTGTCCGATCAGACTGGCGTCCCGATGGACAGGATCACCGTCATTCAGGGCGATACCGACCGGCTTGGCCATGGCGGCGGAACCGGTGGCTCGCGCTCGGTGACGGTGCAAAGTACCGCGACCCTCGCCACCATTGACAAGATGATCGCCGCATTCACGCCTTATCTGGCCGATAAGATGGGGGTCGAGGACAGTGATGTGCGATTTGACCATGAAACATTCCGCGCGCCGGGCTCGAACCTGACGCCGACCCTGACCGAAGCCGCGGCTATGGCGCGCGCCGACGGGCGCTTGGACTTGCTGACGCATGAGTCCCGCGCGCAACTGGATGCCCGCAGCTATCCCAATGGCGCGCATGTTGCCGAGGTCGTGATCGATTCCGTCACCGGCGAAACCCGTGTGGACCGCTACACCGTGGTTGATGATTTCGGAAATCTTATCAACCCGATGCTGGCCGAAGGGCAGGTGCATGGCGGGGTGGTTCAGGGCATCGGGCAAGCGCTGTCGGAGCATGTGGTGCATGATGATCACGGACAACTGCTCACGGCATCGTTTATGGATTACGCCTTGCCCCGCGCGGTGGACGTACCCATGATAAAGTTTACCTCGGCGCCGGTGCCGTCAACTTCCAACCCGATGGGGATGAAAGGATGCGGCGAGGCCGGCACGGTGGGCGCTCTGGCCGCTGTGGCAAACGCGGTTCAGGACGCGCTCTGGGATCACGGGGTGCGGCAGGCGGATATGCCTTTCACACCTCACAAGGTTTGGGAATTGCTGACGCATGAATCTGTCGCGGCTAAGTAGGAAGGTTCTGGGATGGCTCGGGCGGCCCTTACGGTCCGAGCACTCCGCCGAAACGCGGCACCGCGAGCCGATCAGCCACGTCATTATCCTAGATGGCACCATGTCCACCCTCGAACCGGGGTTCGAAACCCATGCCGGTCAGACCTATCGCCTGTGCTGCGAAATGGGCAGCAAGGTGTCGGTGTTCTACGAGGCGGGCGTGCAGTGGGAAAGCTGGAAATCCACCATGGACGTGATGATGGGCCGGGGCATCAACCGCCAGATTCGCCGCGCCTATGGCTATCTGGCGTCGCGCTATAAGCCCGGTGACCGGATTTACTTCATCGGCTATTCCCGTGGCGCCTACGGCGTGCGCAGCTTGGCCGGGGTGATCGATATGATCGGCCTGCTCAAGGCCGAACACGCGACCGAGCGGAACATCCTGCAAGCCTACCGCCATTATGAATGCAATGTAAGCGGCACCGCCGCCCGCGATTTCCGCCGCAAGTTCTGCCATGACAACGTCAAGATCGAGATGGTCGGTGTCTGGGACACGGTCAAGGCGCTGGGCCTGCGCCTGCCGCTGCTGTGGCGCTGGGCCGAGGATCGTCATGCCTTTCACAACCACCAGCTGGGCCCGGCAACGCTCCATGGTTATCACGCGCTGGCCCTCGACGAAACGCGCGAGGTGTTCGAGCCGGTTCTGTGGCGATGCAAGCCCGAGTTCAATGGCCATGTGGAACAGGTCTGGTTCCGTGGCACCCATGGCGATATCGGCGGCCAGCTGAACGGCTATGAAGAGGCCCGGCCGCTCAGCAATATCTCGTTGATCTGGATGCTGGACAAGGCCGAGATGCACGGGCTGCCGATGCCCGAAGGCTGGCGCACCCGTTTCCCGACGGATGCCCATGCGCAATCGGTTGGAACCTGGCGCGGTTGGGGCAAGATCTTTCTGCTGCGCAAACACCGCAAGGTCGGGCGGGATCAGTCAGAACGCCTGCATGTCTCGGTCGCGCCGGATGAACTGCCGGGCTGGGTGGCGATGCCGAACCTGCCGACACATCCCGCGCAGTGAAAGGCAACCATGTGCCAGTGACTCCACGATCACCGGCACTTCAATGTCAGGTTCGAGCCCGGAGCAGTCATCCTTCGTTGCTTAAGCAGGAAAATAAATTGCGCATTTGACAACAAGTGTTTGCGGCCCTCATGCTAAAACTTAAAAATCGAGGTGGAACGACCAAAGGTAATTCCATGTTTAGATCATCAACCCGAAGTGAAGCAGAAAGTTTGTTAAGCGGACTTGCTCTTGGATTTTCTGCGGACCCATTCATGCGTTGGCTGTATCCTGAACCTGCCGATTTCCTTACCCACTTCCCGCGAGTAATGGACTTCTTTGGAGGGCGGGCATTTGAACAGGGCAGCGCGTTTCGAAACGATGATTTCACCGCTGGCGCACTTTGGCTTCCGCCAGGCATTTACCCCGATGAAGAACGGCTTGTCGCCTGTTTTGAGCAGACGGTCTCACCAGAAAAGCATAATGCGTTGTTCGAAACCTTTGGGCAGATGGACAATTATCATCCGGATGAGGACTGCTGGCATTTAGCTTTTATTGCGGTCGATCCATTTCGCCAAGGAAAAGGGTTGGGGTCCGCCTTGCTTGAATGCTGCCTCAAACGCTGTGACGAAGATGGAAGACCTGCTTACTTAGAGTCGACAAACCCTACAAATCTATCGCTGTATAAGCGCTATGGTTTTCAAGAGATGGGTCTAATCAAAGCCGACCAAGCCCCACCCCTGTTTCCGATGTTTCGAGCCGCCCAATAGCGATAGATCAAACGGCTGCATTGTCCGGATGCTGTTGAAAAAGTCGATGTGTAAGCGCGGCGGAAATAGCGGCTGAAGTCTTCCTGCTCGGCTCTTCACGCCGAGATTGGTCTGAGCTTTGCAAGTTTGCGGAGGTTCTGGACTGTTGCTGCGAGGTGGAACTCATCCTTGGCGCCGTTTGGTCCTCTAAGGCGGAGGCGGTCGAGGCCGATGATGCGTTTGAGGTGGGCGAAGAGCATCTCTACCTTCTTTCTGGCGTAGCTGGAGACGACATAGGCATCGGTCTTCGCGATATCCCGTGCTTTTTGGCGGGCGTCTTCATGCCTGGATCGGGCGATTTTCCGGGTCGCCTGGTTGGGCGTGCATCGGGGCTTCAGCGGACACGCCGCGCATTCCTGTTTCCGGGCGTAGTATTTCTTGAAGCCATCCTTGCCGAACGCCGGGCGCCCCTTTGAGATGTTCCGCCAGTACGGCTTCAGCTCCTTCCCGCCGGGACATTTGTAAGCATCGGTGTCCGGATCGTAGGTGAAGTCGGTGGCAGGAAACGCGCCGTCCTTGCGCTCGGACTTGTCGAAGACCGGGATGTGGGGTTCGATACCTTGCTCTTTCACAAGCCAGCCAAGCATCTCCGCCGCACCATAGGCCGTGTCTGCGGCCAGCAGCCATGGGTGCAGGTCGAAACGGTCTTGGGTTCTCACCAGCATGTCTCGCACGGCACCCACTTCCGCCTGACGTATCGGCGCAGTCGCTTCGACATCGACGATGATCGCATGGTCCAGATCGACCAGGTAGTTGGTGCTGTAGGCAAAGAAGGGCCTGTCGCCATTGGCTCCGGTCAACCGCGCGGCCGGGTCGGCGGGCGAGATCGCCTTCGGCTTTACCGGTGTCGCAGCGCCGAAGGCCGCATCATCGAGCGTATCAAGGTATTCCTGCGTCGCCCGGTTTGCAGCATCTGCTGCAGACCATTCCGAGAAGTCCACCTTCGTATAGCGGCTGGCATCAGCCTTGATGAGCGAAGCATCTGCTCCAAAGCTCTCGCCGCCGACCAGTCCCTCGGCAATGCAGCGCGCCAGCACCTGCTCGAACAGATTCCGGAAGAGGTTGCTGTCCCGGAAACGTCCATGTCGGTTCTTGGAAAAGGTGGAATGATCGGGCACCGGATCGGCCAGATCGAGGCGACAGAACCAGCGATACGCCAGATTCAGATGCACCTCTTCACACAGCCGCCGCTCTGACCGGATACCGAAGGCATAGCCCACAATCAGCATTCGGATCATCAGCTCGGGATCAACCGAGGGCCTGCCTGTTGAACTGTAGAACGGCGCGAGATGTCGGCGCATGTCAACAAGGTCTACAAACCGGTCGATCGCGCGCAAAAGGTGATCCGTCGGAACGTGATCCTCAATACTGAACTCGTAGAACAGCGCACCCTGCGCAACTTGCCTCGGTCCCATCATCAGCAACTCTCCTGCAACTCAAGAGAATTGAATCAGCAGCCAAAGCATCGCTCAAGCAGAGTTTTTCAACAGTATCTCCGCTCAGCGGACCCCCATGAGATTAACAGAGAATGCCCGGTTCGAACCCATTCGGACTTTACTATGTTTCTGTGCTAGTTTGGAAATGTTGTGCGCGCCGTCGCATTGGAGGTTATCCACATGGCACACATTGCGCTGTTGCGGTCCATGTATTCGATGAAGGGTCGCCCAGTTGTTGATATCGGAGCGGGGGATGGCGTGTACTCAAAGCAACTTCATGCGGAGGGTGCACATGTAACCGCCATCGAAGTTGACCCCGCCAAAGTATCGAATGCGAAATCAAACTTGCCACCCGACGTTGATGTTCGACTAGGAACGGCAGAAAACTTGCCTTTGGAAACAAACTCACAGCAGTTGGCCTGTTTCTTCTTTTCTCTACATCACGTGCCAGCCAATCTGCACGAAGCCGCCTTCGATGAAGTTCGCCGGGTTTTGAGGCAAAACGGTCGATTGCATGTGGTCGAACCTTATCCGTATGGAACAATGTTTGACGTAGTTCGGATGGTCGAAGACGAGACGTCTGTGCGTACAAACTCCCACAACGTTTTGAATCGACTCGATAAAGACCAAAGCTACAGCTTGTTGGCCAAAAATGAGTATGTTTTGACCCGGGAGTACCCAACTTTTGAGTACTTTTTGGATAAGATCGTGCGACCTGATCCTGACCGGTATTCACAGTACGAAGCAGTGGCTTCCGATATGCGGCAAACTTTTGAAAGCGTCATCGAAAGCGTCGATGGCAAGCGCGTCCTACATCAACCGTGCGCATCATATCACTACCAAGTTTTCACCTAGAGTTTTGACGGCCCAGTGTCCTAATTGTCCGCAAAGTTGACGCTCCGAACTAAAACACCCTCGCAGCATTCAGCGAGGGTGTTTTCTAAGTAAGAGCCCGTTACGCCTTGCGTCGTTCTGGACTATGCAACGCCTCCGGTAAGAGGCGTGGCGAAACGCCTGCGCCTTTTTCACGTTCCATAGACAAGATTTAGGTTCTTGTGTTCGCAATTACCGCCGCCGGTCGCGGCGCGAACTCATGGGTTGGAAGGCCACGCCCACATGCGCCTCGCAATAGGGTTTGCCTGCCTCAACCGGCAGGCCGCAGAACCAGAAATCCTCGGTCGCGGGGTCGCCCACGGGCCACTTGCAGGTTTTCTCGGTCAGTTCCATCAGCGTCAGCTTCTTGGCTTTCTTCTCGATCTCGTTGACCTTGGCCAGCGCCTCGGGGCTGATCTCGTTGGCCGAGGGCTGCGGCGGCAGCGGCTGACCAGCCGGGATGATCTGGCGGCGGGCCGGAACGGCGGGTTTCGCCTCGGCAGCAGCAGCCGGGCGCGCCGGTTCTGTCTTTGGCATGGGTCTGGGCTTGGCTTCGGCCTTGGGCGCGGGTGCCGGTTTCTCTTTCGGTTCGGACTTGGCCGGGGCTGCGCCTGCTGTCCGGTTGGACAGGCCCAGGCGGTGGACCTTGCCAATCACCGCGTTGCGGGTCACGCCACCCAGTTCCTTGGCGATCTGGCTGGCCGATTGGCCTTCGCCCCACATCTTCTTCAGCAGTTCTACGCGCTCGTCTGTCCAGGACATCGTCAGCCTTTCAAAAGCGGAAAGCGGCCCCGGATTCGGGCCGCCTTGGGAATTCGTCTCAGCCCCCTATTCTAAACACTGCGGCTCGAGTTACAAGCTGTCTTCGAATCAGGTTGAGGGCAAAGCATGCAGAATCCCGCAGAACAGACCGAACGCAGCTTTGGGGCGGTCAACTGGATGGGGCTTTACACGCTGGCGCAGCGCGAAATCCGGCGCTTTCTTTCGGTCTGGACCCAGACCGTTCTGGCGCCTCTGGTCACGGCCGGCCTGTTCCTGCTGATCTTCACAATCGCCATTGGGCCTAGCCGCCCTGACGTCATGGGCGTGCCGTTTGTGGTGTTTCTGGCACCGGGGATCCTGATGATGACGGTGATCCAGAACGCCTTTGCCAATACCTCCTCTTCGATGGTGATTGCAAAGGTGCAGGGCAATATCGTCGACACTCTGATGCCGCCGCTGTCCCCGCTCGAGATCCTGCTGGGGTATCTTGCCGGTGGCATCGCCCGTGGCCTGATGATCGCGCTGGTGATTTCGATTGCGTTGCTGGTTTTGCTGTCCATCGCGCCCCAGCACCCGTTGATTGCGCTGATCTTTGTTGTTCTGGGTGGCGCATTCATGGGCGTGCTGGGCCTCTTTGCCGGGATCTTTGCGAACAAGTTCGACCAGATGGCCGCGATCACCAACTTCATCGTCACACCTCTGGCCTTCCTGTCGGGCACCTTCTATTCGGTCGAGGCGCTGCCTTCTGTCCTGAACCGCCTGACCCACCTGAACCCGGTCTTCTACCTGATCGATGGGCTGCGTTACGGCATGATTGGCGTGTCCGACAGCTCTCCGTGGTTGGGCATGGCGGTTTGTGGTTTTGCCACGCTGGCCATCGGGCTGATCACCTGGCAAATGCTGCGCACCGGCTATCGGCTTAAGGCTTAACCGGGCTCTGCCAGCCTATCGGGCGACAGGGCAGGCTTGGGTTCGCCCAGCCGCGGATGCAAGCGGGCCGAGACAGCCCATGCCCCAAACAAAGCAATCCCGCCTGCCGCGAACACACCGGCCACCGGTGCCGCCAGCAAGACCAGAGCTGCAATACCGGGCGTCAGAATGCCCGAGACATCGCGGTAACTGGAATAAATCGCCGACATCTCGGTTCGCTCAGACGGTTTCACGGCCATAAGGAAGGGCAATCCGGCGCAGATATCCAGAACGATCAGCCAGACAGACCCCAGAACCAGCGCAGCGACCGAGGCGACAGGCCATCCCGCGACCAATCCGGCTGCGAAAAAGCAGCCCCCGGCAGAAGCAAACCCGATGCGAACAGCAGACCTGAGCGACCGCGTCTGGACCCAGCGCAGGATCAATGGGGCGGCCAGCAGCATGGCGTTTGTGCACGACAGAAGGATGCCGCCCAATTGTTCTCCCAGCCCGTTTTGGATGGCGAAGATGGGCAGGTAAACGACATATATCCACCAGCCGCAGGACCGGATCATTGCAAACAGATATCCGGCGACCAATCTGGGTTGAACAAAGAACCGGGGAAGAAAGGCCAACGGGTTGTTGGCCGGACCACGGGCCTTGGTGATCAGCTTGCCATTGCCCAGACGCATGCGCCAGAACTGCGCCAGCATGACCAGCGCTGCACCGGCACTGATGACAAACGGGGCAGGGTGCCACAGCTCCATCAGCAGGACACCGGCCATTGGGCCGCCCGTCCATCCCAAAGCGCTGTAGAACATGCGGCTGGTCTCGCACCGGCCAAGTTCGATCTTGCTGATGTAATCCAGCACATAGGTGTTGAAGCAGATGAAAGTGACAACCGTGGCCATGGTATTTAGGGCCAATGCGCCGACCACGGCCTCGGGGCTGCCCTCGATCGCCAGCGATGCACCACAGATGAACATGACACAACCGGTGGAATAGGCCCATCTGCGCGGTACAAAACGGATCAGGAACGGCACCATCAACCCGACCAGCAGGGACAGGATGCCAATCAGGAAATACAGGAATGACACGGACGAGGCATCGCCCAGCGCCCGGTACATCGCCAGCGGAAAGACTGAAATCAGGATGCCACGCACGATGGCTTCAATCCCGGCCAGAATCCCAAAATCGCGAACTGATGGGGCAGGCGCGTGGCGGACCCATTCAGGTATTCGGCGTTCATGCATGACAAACTCGCAAATCAACTCAGCCCAGAATGCGCCTGCTGCTTTGCCGTTCATGGGGGTTTGCGACACAAAGGTCGCCCCTGAACCGCAAGGACGGTTTTTTCTGTCAGGTCCGGCGGTTTACTGCCTCGCGCCAGACCAGGATCAGCCCTCCGGTCAGAATCGTGACCGCGCCAATCAGACTGATCCGGTCGGGGATCACATCAAACACCGCAAAATCGTACAGCGCGGCGAAAATCAACGTGGCATAGCTGATCGGGGCCACGAATGACGCGTCCGCCCGTGCCATGCCGTTGATGAAACAAACCTGCGCGCAGGCCATCAGCAGGCCGATCCCCACCAGTGCAACCCATTGCTGCGGCGTAGGCATTTGAAACACAAAGCTGACCGCGACCGTAGCGATCACCAGCCCCATCGTGTTGTTGATCAGCAGAATCTGGATCGGAGCCTCGCGCCCCGACAGTTTCTTGATAAAGATCAGCTCCATCCCGATAAACGCCGCCGCAGCCAGCGCCAGAAGGGCGGCGGGCTGAAAACTTGCAGGTGTCGGGCGCAGCAGGATCACCGCACCCACAAGGGCCACGGCCGCCGCCAGCCAACGCCACCGGCCGACCCGCTCCCCCAATAGCGGAATGGCCAGTACCATACCAAAGACAGGGTTCAGAAAGGAAATCGCCGTCGCATCCGCCATCGGAATGAACGCAACAGACGCGAACATCAACGTCACCCCGGCCCAGCCAAAGCTGGTTCGCCCGACATGCAGCCCCCAATGGGGCCGTCCCAGCCGGGGGCGAAGCACTGCGACCGCCGACAGGATGGCAAACAGAGCAAACAGAAACCGCCCGTGACTGATCTGCATCGCGTGCAAGGGAGGCCCGAGTGTCTCCGTCCCCAACGCCTTGGCCAACAGCGTCGTCGCCGCGATAAAGGCGGTCGCGACAAAGATCAGCCCTGCGGCCACAGCAGGATTTTGCGCCTTCGGGGTGAACATGGGCGAAAGCGGTGCGCCAAAACGGGGGCCTTGGCAAGACGCAAATCTGCGCTCAGCGCAAAACCGGAGGGGCAGCCAGCGCCGCCTTGGCTTGTTTGAGGCTGTTCAAAAACCGCTCTGCCCGTGCGATCCGTGCTTCGACCTCGTCAATCCGGTCCTGCAAAAACGCCTCGCCGTCAAAGCTGTCGGGATCGGCGGCTTCCAACTGCCCCAGCAACATGACCAGCTCTGCAATGCTGATGCCTGCCGCCTGTGCATCTGCAACTTGCTCCAGCGTGATCAGCGCGTCTTCGGGATAGTCGCGATAGCTGTTGGTGTTGTCCGGCCCCGGAGCTGACCGGATCAGCCCTTGGCGTTCATAAAACCTCAGCGTGTCACGGCTCAGCCCGCTGCGCCGCGCAAGTTCCCCGATCCGCATGTTTCAAAACCGTTGACTCAACTCCATGGTTTTGATCCTATGTCAGACAGTTATTCTCTGCAAGGACAAGCACCATGGGTCCCAAATGCCAAAGTTGCGGCATGCCGCTGTCAAAAGACCCCCAGGGCGGCGGGTCCGAAGCTGGCGGCGGGCGCAGCACGCGTTACTGCTCGCTGTGTTACGAAAACGGTGCGTTCCGCCATCCCGACGCATCGCTGGAAGAGTTTCAGTCTCACTGCGTCGATGCCCTTGTCGCCAAAGGCATGCCCCGCATCCTTGCCTGGGCTTTCACCCGCGGCATGGGCAAGCTCGACCGCTGGCGCTCGGCGTAATGATCCGGTGGCAATTTTGACCCTGCGGCAATAATAGGGTTTTCAGGCTGTCTTTTCACGTCTATAGAGCGGCCATGATCAAACGCGCACATATCCAGTTGCTCCGACGCCGACGCCGCTCTGCGTAATCGGCCTGTTTGATCCCATGTGCCTGCCAAATTGGCACAATTCTCACCAAATCTGTTGACGAAGCGGGCCTTAGTGTATCACTCACGAGGCTCAAACGACCCGAAAAGGATGATCCCATGATCCCGTCCGTTCTGCCGACCTATAACCGCGCGCCCTTGTCATTTGTAAAGGGCGAAGGCGCCTGGCTGACTGAAGCGGATGGCCGACGTTTTCTGGACCTCGGCGCAGGGATCGCGGTGAACGCGCTGGGCCATGCCCATCCGGCGCTGGTGGCCGCCCTGACGGAACAGGCCCACGCGCTGTGGCATGTCTCGAACCTCTACAACATCCCGCAACAGCAGGCACTGGCAGACAAGCTGGTCGAACACACCTTTGCGGATACGGTATTCTTCACGAATTCCGGCACCGAAGCCTGTGAACTGGCCGTGAAGATGGCCCGCAAGTATTTCTATGACAAAGGCCAGCCCGAACGGGTTGAGATCATCACCTTCGACGGCTCGTTCCATGGCCGGTCGTCGGCGGGCATCGCAGCGGCCGGGTCCGAGAAGATGACCAAAGGCTTTGGCCCGCTTTTGCCGGGCTTTGTCCACGTCACCTTTGGCGATCTCGACGGTGTCACCAACGCCATCACCGAAAATACCGCAGCCATCCTGATCGAACCGATTCAGGGCGAGGGCGGCATCCGCCCCGTGCCCGATGCCGAGCTCAAGGCCCTGCGCGCCATTTGCGACGAACACGGTCTGCTGCTGATCCTGGACGAGGTGCAATGCGGCGTCGGTCGTACCGGCAGGCTCTTCGCCCATGAATGGGCGGGGATCACCCCGGATATCATGATGGTCGCCAAAGGCATCGGCGGTGGTTTCCCCCTCGGCGCCGTGCTGGCAACCGAAGACGCGGCATCCGGCATGACCGCAGGCACGCATGGCTCCACCTATGGCGGCAACCCGCTGGGCTGTGCCGTGGGCTGTGCGGTGATCGATCAGGTCGCCACACCCGCCTTCCTCGAAGGTGTCAACCGCAAGGCTGGTCTGTTGCGCCAGAAACTCGAAGGTCTGGTTGCCGATCACCCCGAGGTTTTCGAAGAGGTGCGCGGATCGGGCCTGATGCTCGGCCTGAAATGCAAGGCGCCAAATATCGACGTGGTCAATGCGGGCTATGACAATCTGGTCATCACCGTCCCTGCCGCCGACAACGTCATCCGCCTGCTGCCGCCCCTGACCCTGACCGAGGATGACATCGCCCAGGCCATGATCCGCCTCGAAAAGGCCGCCAATCAGATCGAAACCCAGCTCGCAACTGCCTGAGTTTCATCTTTTCCCAAATACTCCGGGGGTGTGGGGGCTGGCCCCCACCGCCCGACCAGCCAAAAGCGAAGCGATATGAATCACTTTCTCGACATCCACAAAACCGATGCCACCGCGTTGCGGTCCATGATCGATCAGGCGGGCGCGATGAAACAGGCGCGTCTGGGCCGTCCCAAGGCCGCCCCTGACGACGAACAGCCGCTGAAAGACCGCATGGTCGCGCTGATCTTCGAAAAGCCCTCGACCCGGACGCGCGTGTCCTTTGACGTCGGTGTACGCCAAATGGGCGGCCAGACCATGGTGCTGTCGGGCAAGGACATGCAGCTGGGTCACGGCGAAACCATAGCCGATACCGCCCGTGTGCTGTCGCGTTATGTCGACATGATCATGATCCGCACCTTCGATGAGACCATCCTGACCGAAATGGCCGAATATTCCGACGTGCCCGTCATCAACGGCCTGACCGATCGTACCCATCCCTGCCAGATCATGGCTGACGTGCTGACGTTCGAGGAACACCGCGGCCCCATCGCAGGAAAGAAAGTGGTCTGGACCGGTGATGGCAACAATGTCTGCGCCTCGTTCCTGCACGCGGCGGGTCAATTCGGCTTCGATCTGACCTTCAGTGGCCCGGCCCAGCTTGATCCGGAAGAAGAATTCTTGGGGTTTGCCCGCCAGAAGGGTTCCAGAGTCGTCATCGAACGGGACCCACACAAAGCGGTCGAGGGCGCGGATCTGGTGGTTGCCGACACCTGGGTTTCGATGCATGACAGCCAATCCGCCAAGGAACGTCGCCACAACATGCTGCGCCCCTATCAGGTCAACGCGGAACTCATGTCACATGCCAAACCCGACGCGCTGTTCATGCACTGCCTGCCCGCGCATCGTGAGGAAGAAGCAACCTCCGAGGTCATGGACGGCCCGAACTCGGTCATCTTCGATGAGGCCGAAAACCGCCTGCACGCACAAAAGGCCGTAATGCGCTGGTGTCTGGGCGTTTAGGATCAACTTGCAGTTTCGAGAGGGCCATCAGGCTCTCTCATGACCCCCGGAGCATTCAATGCCTCACGTTACCCTGGAATTCTCCAAATCTCTGGACGACACCCATGATTTCAAGATGATCTGCGAGCGGCTGCATACCGTTCTCGCAAAACATGATGAAATCGACGCCTCAGCGCTCAAGATCCGCGCCGCGCCGATTGCCCATTCCTACATCGGAACGCAACCGCAGACCTTCGTGCATGCCACGCTGCTGTTGATGCGCGGCCGGGATGAGGCCACGCGGGCCGAGCTTAACGCCATCATTCTGGACGTTCTGGCCCAGACCATGCCCGAGGTCGGCAGCATCACCGTGCAGGATGTCGAGATGACCCGCGCCACCTATGCAAAGCGTTTGGCTGGTTGACGCGGACCCGGCAGCGTTCCTCGGTGGTTTAACGCCGATGCACCCCCCAAATCCGCAACTTGGCGAGTGTTCCCACGCTCACCAATACCACCAGCGCGCACAGAGCGACCTTGGTCATCGTCTCCATCGAACCTTCGATCAGCAGTGCGTGAATGACGCTACCCAGAATGGTTACCATGGCCAGTCCTGCATGGCCCAGGCGCCAGACCCGAAACCGCAAGTTTAGTCGCTGCCGAAAATTCCCCATTGCCGCCGCCGCAAAACCCGCCCACATGGCGATGACCCCCCATGTCGAAAAAGGTGTTGCAGACACGAAAAGCAATGCGTCCGCCACATCAGGCGGGCTTGTGATCCACAAGCCGGTCACATGGATCATAATGCTTGCAGCAAGGGCCAAGCCACACCGCCTGTGCCAATGGCGGCTGTTGACCGGAGAAAGTCCGGGCAACCAACGCCCGGCCAGCAAGGGTTGCAGCAGAAGAAGACACATCCCGATGATGCCTGCGAAACCGGCGACGATGTAAACCGGCTCTCGCCACGCCAGATAGGGGCTGAAAGCCGCTGCTACGACCGGTACCAGAAGTGCGGCGATCAATGCCGCCCAGATCGCAACGCGCTTTAACACCTGTCAGACAGGTTGCAGCACGAAATGTGCAGCAAGGGTTTTGTCCTTCGCACTCGACATCACAGGGCGCAGGAACACAGTCTCAAATTCGCCGCTGTCATAGGCCAGATGCCCGTGCGGTTGACCAAAAGCAGGCACAATCTGAGGCATTTCCAACCGGAATTCTCCGTTCGCATCGGTTAGTGTCGCCCCATGGCTGCGCTGGTCACGTTCATGCCCCTCGGTCGTGTGGGCCCATATCTGGATGCGCTGGCCGGGCAGGGGGGCTCCGTCGCCCGCGCGCCGCACGGTGCCGGTCATCCAGAACCCGCCGCCGCCGATGCGCTTCACGATCGGCGCACCGGGCCTGTAATTGTTCGACCCGCCCCGCATCGACGGTGTCGGCGCAAGACCGGCGGCGTGCGCAGGTGTGAAAATGCCGATCATACCGGCTGCAAGTGTACCAATCCCTGTCGCAACAAACTTGCGGCGGTTGATTTCGAGTCGGGCCATTGCATCCACTCCTGTCGGTTGAATCCCATCTTCGACTGGCTTCCCTGAACCGGCGACACCCGATGTCTAAAGATAGCACGATTGTTCATGATTCCGAGAGTCGCGAAGGAGCGTGCCAAATACGCCATTCCACGCCTTTGTGAGTATCTGCAAATCGCTCCAGGGACTTCACGATCATTGTGCAAAAATGCACTTTTCATGCGATACTTTCCCAATACCTTCAGCATGGGCGAACATGAAGCCGTCTCGCAGGACCAAAAAAGGAGATCAGGATTGAGTTGGAACCCCACCCATGACCCCGAATGCGCCTCCGAAAAAAATGCGCTGGAAACGCTCATCATTCCCCGCGCCCGCGATCTGGGCGGGTTCGAGGTGCGCCGCGCGCTGCCCTCGGTCAAACGCCAACTGGTTGGCCCGTTCATCTTCTTCGATCAGGTCGGCCCGGCAGAATTTGTCACCGAAGGCGGCATTGACGTGCGTCCGCACCCCCATATCGGGCTGGGAACCGTCACTTACCTCTATCAGGGCGAATTCGAACATCGCGACAGCCTCGGCACTCACCAGATGATTTACCCCGGCGAGGTCAACTGGATGGTTGCAGGCCGTGGCGTGACCCATTCCGAGCGCACCAGCGAAGAAACGCGCGGTAAAGGCCACAAGCTGTTCGGCATTCAGACCTGGCTTGCCCTGCCCGAAACGCATGAGGATATGACCCCCGAGTTCGAACACCACAAGCAAGGCGCGCTGCCCCATATCCAAGACAAGGGCGTCAGCGCACGGCTGATTCTCGGCACTGCTTATGGCGAATCCAGCCCCGTGACGATGCTGTCCGAGACCTTTTATCTGGATGTTGAACTCGCCCCCGGCGCGACTTTCCCGCTGCCCGACGACCATGAGGATCGCGGTGTCTATGTCACGCAAGGATCAATCGAGATTGCTGGCGACACATTCGACGAAGGCCGCATGATGGTGTTCCGCCCCGGTGACAGGTTGTCGGCCCGAGCGGGTCCGCAGGGTGCGCGGCTGATGCTGCTGGGCGGCGCTACCCTGAATAAGGATCGCTATATCTGGTGGAATTTCGTGTCATCCTCGAAAGAAAAGATCGAGACGGCGATTCATGAGTGGAAAAGCGCCGATTGGGTCAGTGGCGCGTTCCACCTTCCGGCAGGGGATAACCGCGAATTTATTGCCATTTCGGAACAGCTTGAGCGCACAAAGCCCCGGCTGGCCCGCCCGCGAGCGGCGTCAGGGGCGGGTGGGCTTGTGTAACCGTCCGTTTGCGGTGATCCTTTCTGGTATACCAGAGGGGGTATCATGAAACTTGTCATCGCAGGCGCGGGCAGCATCGGCTGCTACTGCGGCGGTTTACTGGCCCGCTCGGGGCATGCGGTGACCTTGCTGGGCCGTGCCCGTGTACTGGACCCCATCCGCGAACATGGGCTGACGGTCACGAATTACGATGGCCTCAATTACCATGTTGCGGCGGAAGCCCTGACACTCAGCACGGATCCCGCCTGCCTGGATCAGGCCGAGCTGGTCATTGTCACCGTCAAATCCGGGGCAACGGCGGATATGGCCGGTCATATCGCGGACGCCGCCTGTCGGGATGCGCCCGTCCTGTCCTGGCAAAACGGGATCGAGAATGCGGCGACCCTGCGCAAGGCGCTGCCCGGTCGCGATGTGCGCGCGGGAATGGTCCCCTTCAACGTGGTCCCGAACGGCCCCGCCACCTATCACCGGGCCACATCAGGCGAAATTGTGATCCAGAACGGCCCCGGCGACCTGGCCACCGCCCTCAGCAGCCCGGACCTGCCCGTTATCGCAAGTGACCGGATCGAGGCGGTGCAATGGGGCAAGCTGGTGATCAACCTGAACAACGCGCTGAACGCGCTGTCAGGCCTGCCGCTTGTGGATCAGCTGCTCAGCCGTGACTGGCGCAACCTCATGGCCGACCAGATGGCCGAGGCGCTGTCCGTTCTCAAGGCGGCCGGGCATCCGGTGGCCTCGACAACGCCGCTTCCGGCGTGGCTGACGCCGCATATCCTGCGCCTGCCGACACCTTTGTTCAGCCGGATCGCGGCGCGGATGCTCACCATCGACCCCACCGCCCGGACCTCGATGGCCTATGACCTGATGGCCGAGCGGCAAACGGAAATCGACAGCCTTCAGGGCCATATCATTCGGCTGGGACACGAGACCGGGGTGCCCACCCCCCTGTGCACAAAAGTGTCTGACCTGATCAAACACGCGCCTGATCATCCGCTGTCCCCGGAACAGATCAGGCTCTGATCCCGGTCGTCAGACGAGGCCGGTCAGTATCCAGAAAATCACGGCCGACATGGCGGCGGCGGCGGGCACGGTCACGACCCAGGCTGCAATGATCGTCATGAAATGCGACCGCCGCACCAGCTTGCGCCGCCGGAATTCTTCGGGGGCCAGCTTCTGCGCTGTCGCGTTTCTCCCATTGTTCTGCTTCCGCCTGCGATCCGACTGCCATTCGCGATAGAACCCGACGCCAAAGATTGCGCCAACGGCGATATGCGTGGAACTGACCGGCAGGCCCAGCCAGCTGGCCACAATGACAGTGATCGCCGCCGACAGTGCGACGCAAAAGGCCCGCATCGGGTTCAGCTTGGTGATCTGGCTGCCGACCATCCGGATCAGCTTGGGCCCGAACAGAAACAGGCCGAACGATATCCCGAACGCGCCGATGATCATCACCCATAACGGGATCGAAACCTTTTGGGCGAAATCTCCGAACTCAGCCGCGTGGACAATCGCCGCCAGAGGGCCGACCGCGTTGGCCACATCATTGGCGCCGTGGGCAAAACTCAGAAACGCGGCCGATATCACCAATGGCAAGCCGAACAGGGTTTTCAGCGACCGGGTCCGGTTCTCCATCCCCTCGGATTTGCGGCGTACCCAGGGAACCGTCAGCGCCCAGACCAGCACGCCGCTGCCCAGACCGATCAGCAGCGCCACCTCCAGTTCGATCTTCACGATCCGCTTCAGACCCTTGACCGACAGATAGGTGGCAAACGCTGCCGCCATCACCGCCACAAGGATCGGCACCCAACGCCGCGCGGCGGCGATCTTGTCGTCCTGATACTGGATCTTGGTCTTGATCAGCGCCAGGAACCCAGCCGCGATCACGCCGCCAAGAACCGGAGAGATCACCCAGCTGGCGGCAATCGCGCCCATCGTGCCCCAGCTCACCGCGCTCAGACCGGCAGCGGCAATCCCTGCGCCCATGACCCCGCCCACAACCGAATGCGTTGTCGACACTGGCGCACCGATCCAGGTCGCCAGATTGACCCACATGGCGGACGAGATCAGCGCCGCCATCATGGCCCAGATGAACACATTGGTGTTCTGCACCGAGGCCGGGTCGATGATCCCCTTCGAGATGGTCGAGACGACGTCGCCTCCCGCAAGCAAAGCGCCCGCGCTTTCGGCAACGGCGGCGATCACGATGGCACCGCCCATGGTCAGCGCGTTTGCACCCACCGCGGGACCCATGTTGTTGGCCACGTCATTGGCACCGATGTTGATCGCCATATAGGCTCCGAACGCGGCGGCAGCCACGACGATATAGGTGCCGTCGGCCCGACCGAACAGCACCGCCGCCATCAATCCGGCAAGCACCATGAACGCCAGTGCAATTCCCGGCGCCAGCAGCGGGCGGGCGACATGAAGATTGGCGATTTCTACGCGTGAGATGCGTTGCAGGTCGCTGTCAAGCGACTGCCAGCGCGGTTTTGAATTTGTGTCAGACATGGGCTTGGTCAAAGTTTCGCAGATCGCCCGCAGCTAACGGTTTCCCGGTTCAGGGGCAAGCGCGCAGCCATCAAATTGTTGCGAAACGGCTACATCTGTCGCAGCAGCGCCTGCAACTCGAGCTCCTGCACCCGTTTGGCGGCTTCTGCCGGTGAAAACCACTGACGTTTGCGCTTATCCACTTCGGGAAAATCATCGGCAAGTTCTCGCACGGAAACCCGGTAGACGCGAGTCAGGACCGACTGTGCTGATCCCCCCTTGAAGATCTTGTCATAGGTGAATTGGCCGATGGGCTCCTTGTCGACCGCTTCTGCACGCACGCCAGCCTCTTCCCACGCCTCCAGCAGGGCCGTCTCCAACCCGTCCAGACCATTGACAGGCCAGCCCTTCGGGATAATCCAGCGCCCGGTTTCGCGGCTGGTGATCAGCAGAACCTCGTCCTGATCCTCGTGCTTGCGCGTGCACAGGGCCGCAAACTGCACCCTTTGGGGACGCAGGAATAAGGGGCGTCCGACCTCTTCCCAGATATTTCGCAGCCAAGCACTCATGATATGTTCTTCAAATCCTGTTTCTGTCTTCGAAACCTGTGTGACGTAACAACAATAATGCCAGACTTCAATGAAATGTCCGCTTATTTCTGATTATGACCGGTTCTTCGGTCAATCTACTGTGATTTGTGAGATTTCGTGCAACAGCCCCGAAAGCCTGAGCCGCTTGCCGGAAGCAACGCGGCAATGGGTCTATTCCTGCCTGCGTTTGGCCCTCAGCGTCGGGTCGGCCTGTGTCGGGTCTTCGGGCCATGGATGTTTGGGGTATTGCGCCCGCATATCCTTGCGCACATCCGCATAAGACCCGGCCCAGAACCCCGGCAGATCGCGGGTAATCTGGATCGGGCGCTGCGCCGGGGACAGCAGCGTAATCTTCAGGGGCTGTCCGCCAACCACCGGATGCCGGGTCACTCCGAACAGCTCCTGCAACCGAACCGAGATTTCGGGGACCGCCGCGCCATAATCGATTGGTACCTTGCGCCCCAGGGGTGTTTCAAACGATCCCGGCGCGCGCCGGTCCAGTTCCTGGGTCTGGACCCAGTCCAGCCGCGCGCGCAAGGCGGGCAGCGGGTCGAACCGTTTCCAGTCCTCCGCGCTTTTGACACCGGACAGCATCGGCAACAGCCAGTCGTCCAGCTCGGCCATCAGACCCTCGACCGAAAAGTCGGGCAGGTCCACCCCGTCGGCGCGCACCAGTTCCACCCGCGCGGCCAGCCGTGCGGCGGCCCCGTCCAGCCGCAATCCCAGATCGCGCACCCCGTCCAGCATCGCACGCGCCACGGCGGCGTCCGGGACATCCTTCCAGATGCGGTCGTCCAGCGTGATCGCCCCAAACCGCTCCTGCTGTCGTGACACAACTCGCCGCTCACGTTTTGACCAGGCGCAAACCTCGGCCCAATGGATCTGGTCCGCGAACAGTTCGCGGATCTCGCGTTCCGAAATCTGGGTGGCCATCCGCACTTTTGCCTCGCGCGGGTTTCCATCGGTGTCGGTGACAACCAGAAAAGGCGCCGCCGCCAGCGAATCGCCGCTGTCCAGCACGACACCTTTGCCCCCCGACAACACATAACGCGGCGCATCGCCCTTGCGCCGCTGCCCGATACGGTCGGGATAGGCGAGGGCGGCCATGGCAGCAGCGCTCAGATCATCCGTCTTGCTTCCGGCCTGTTTCCTCAACCGCTTGGCCTCGGCATTGATCCGATCCACGGCGCCCATGTTCACCTGCCAGACCCGGTTGCGCTGAAAGGTGCGCACATCCCGCAGTGCCTCTTGCCGCAAGGCGATATCCACCGGCGCGCCGCGCAGGGGGTCGCGCTCGGCCATCAAGGCGGCCAAAGGCGCGGCACTCGGTCCGGCCCGCACCAGCATATGCCCCAGCCGGGGATGCAACGGCAGCGCCGCCAGCGCCCGCCCGTGTTCGGTGATCCGCCCCTTGCCGTCCAGCGCGCCCAGCATCGCCAGAAGGGCGCGCGCCTCGGCCATCGCGCCTTCGGGTGGCGGGGTCAGAAAGGCCAGATCGGCGGCATCCGCGCCCCACAGCGCCAGCTCCAGCGCCAGCCCGGTCAGGTCGGCGGCTTCAATCTCGGCAGGCGGGTACGCGGCCAGCGCGCCATCCTCCCCCTTTGACCACAGCCGGTAACACAGCCCTTCTGCCACACGGCCCGCACGACCCGCGCGTTGCGTGGCCTCGGCCCGTGTAACCCGCTCGGTCACCAGCCGGGACATGCCCGAGCCCGGATCAAACCGCGCCCGCCGCGCTTGCCCCATA
Organism: Ruegeria sp. AE3; assembly: GCF_056542225.1. NCBI lineage: Bacteria > Pseudomonadati > Pseudomonadota > Alphaproteobacteria > Rhodobacterales > Roseobacteraceae > Ruegeria > Ruegeria sp. AE3. Next base: position 229,656 of record NZ_JBQFZL010000004.1, read on the forward strand.
TCCACCACCACCCGTATATCGGGGATCGTCAGCGAGGTTTCGGCAATCGACGTCGCCAGCACCACCTTGCGCCCGGTCTCAACAGGGGCAATCGCTGCGCGCTGGGCCGCAAAGGGCATGGCTCCGAACAGCGGGCGCACCGTGCAACTGGCGGGCAGGCGTCCGGTCAGGGCTGCTTCAGCCCGCCGGATTTCACCTTCACCGGGCAGAAACACCAAGATCCCGCCACCGATGGCGCGGGTCTCGCGCTCGGCCTCAACGACCAGATCGACCAATGCATCCAGCCGCCGTGCCTGAGGCCCCAAGGGCCGGTCCAGCCAGCGCATCTCGACAGGAAAACTCCGGCCTTCCGACGTAACCAGCGGCGCGGCCATCAGGCGCCCCACCGGGTCCGCGTCCAATGTGGCCGACATGGCCAGCAGAATCAGGTCGTCCCGCAGCGCGCCCGTGACCTCAAGGCACAGGGCCAACCCCAGATCCGCGTTTAGCGAGCGTTCGTGGAATTCATCAAAGACCACCGCCCCGATGCCCGGCAGGTCAGGGTCCGATTGCAGCATCCGGGTCAGAATGCCCTCGGTCACCACCTCGATCCTTGTGTCTTTTGACACTTTCGCATCGCCCCGCACGCGATAGCCAACACTCTGGCCCGCGCGCTCTCCCAGCGTCTCTGCCATCCGCTCTGCCGCGGCCCGTGCCGCCAGCCGCCGCGGCTCCAGCATCACGATCCTGCCGCCGCACAGACCCGCCTCCAGCATCGCCAGCGGAACCCGCGTGGTCTTGCCCGCACCGGGCGGTGCTTGCAGCACAGCACGGCCCTGCGCGCGCAGGGTGTCCAGCAGGCCGGGTATGGCATCGTCTATAGGCAGGCGTAGGGTCATCCGGCCCTTATCCGCGATCCAGCAGGTGCCGTCCAGTTTCCGCGCTCACATCAGTAAATCGCCCCGCACGAAATGACGCAGGCTGCGCGATCTTCGCATTTCCTGCCGCCTCCGGTCTGGACAAACACCCCCCAAGCACGGCAACTGTTCCTGCCTCTAGGAACGGGACAAGAATGCAGACAGACAGCCTGAGCGACAGAATTCTGAAGGGCGAGCGCCGGGCGCTGGCGCGTGCGATCACCCTTGTTGAAAGCAACCGCGCCGATCACCGGGCACAGGCCAGCGACCTTCTGGCACAGCTTGCCGGTTCGGGGCGTCAGGCGCTGCGCATCGGTCTGTCTGGCACACCCGGCGTGGGCAAGTCCACCTTCATCGAAAGCTTTGGCATGATGCTGACAGGGCAGGGGCTGCGCGTCGCGGTTCTGGCGGTCGATCCCAGCTCGGCCCGCTCGGGCGGCTCGATCCTGGGCGACAAGACTCGGATGGAACGCCTGAGCCGCGAGCAGAACGCCTTCATCCGGCCCTCTCCCAGCCAGAGCCACCTTGGCGGCGTCGCCCGCCGCACCCGCGAGGCCATCGCCCTGTGCGAGGCCGCAGGCTATGACGTGGTGTTGATCGAAACCGTGGGCGTGGGACAGTCGGAAACTGTGGTGTCCGAACTGTCAGACCTGTTCCTGCTGCTGCTGGCCCCGGCGGGTGGGGACGAGTTGCAGGGCGTCAAGCGCGGCATAATGGAAATGGCGGACATCATTCTGGTCAACAAGGCCGATGGCGACCTGAAAGCCACCGCCACCCGCACCTGCGCGGATTATGCCGGCGCACTGCGGCTGCTGCGCAAACGCCCGCAGGACCCCGAAGGCTTCCCCAAGGCAATGACCGTTTCCGCCGTCGAAGAACACGGGCTGGAACAGGCCTGGGACGAAATGCAAACCCTGACCCAATGGCGCCGCGACACCGGTATCTGGGAGGCAAACCGCGCCGCCCAGGCCCGCTACTGGTTCGATCAGGAGGTCCGCCACGCCCTTCTCGCCCGTCTCGATACACCTCAGGCCCGCGCCGAGATGGAGCGCCTGAATGACGAAGTCTCGCAGGGACGACTCAGCCCGGCGGTTGCCGCCGGACAACTTCTGGACACGCTCGGCTGAAGGGCCGTCATGGCCGCTTCACCTTTTGCCAAATACTCTCGCCAACGGCATCGCCCGTCCGGGCCATTCCTGCATGGCATGCAAAATGAAAGATTTCGCGCGGCCCGTCTTGACCCTCCGCGCGATTCCCACTACACGCATCCAACCAGTTTTCGGGCGCGACTTCGGGTTGCGCCCCTTGTGATTTGGCCGCGGGTATCTAGCCCGGCCTCCAGAAACAAAGGAAGAAACCATGTCGCGCCGTTGCGAACTGACCGGAAAAGGCCCGATGACTGGCAACAATGTCAGCCACGCCAAAAACAGAACTCGTCGTCGTTTTCTGCCGAACCTGAACGACGTTACCCTGCAGTCCGAAACTCTGGGCCGTGGCGTCAAGCTGCGCATCTCGGCGGCTGCGCTGCGTTCGGTTGACCACCGCGGTGGTCTGGACGCGTTCCTGGCCAAAGCCAAGGACGATGAGCTGTCGGCAAATGCTCTGAAAGTGAAGAAAGAAATCGCCAAGGCGCAAGCTTCGGCCTAAGGTCTTTCACTTAACAGTATTTCAGGCCCTGCACCTTATCGGTGCGGGGCCTTTTCTGTTTGGCCAGTCCCTTTCGGCCTCCATTGTTTTCAATCTGGAACTAATTTTTCGCCATTGGTGAACTTCTTCACATACAGGTTTCCGAATCTGACCTAACGTCACTGTCATCCATCAGGCGGGGGCCACATTATGACGTTAAAAAGTTTTTATCTTTTCCTGTTTCTGGCCGCGGTATTCCGCAAGGCAATTGCAACCTGCACGCGGATGCAGCGCTGGGTGAACCGGTCCCATACCAGCTTCACCACAGACAGGGTGAAAAGACCCGGACTGGATTATTGAAAAACAGCTTCAAGCGCGACCCTTTGGCGCTTGAAGCTTTTCCCGTTGCTGACCTATAGCTGGGTCAGAATGAGACCTTCTGTTACCAGATTTCTGCCTTATGTGCTGACCCTTCTGCTGGTTCTGACCGGGCAGGGGCTGGCCATGTCGCGCGGTATGGACAAGGCGGTGGGTCAGATGGTGCTGTGTACGGGCACCGGCCCGGTTGTCGTCTATATGGACGAAAACGGGCAACCGACCGCCCCGCCGCATTACTGCCCGGACTACGCAATATCCTTGCTGGGGGCCGTTGCGGTTGCCGAACAGGCACTTCCAGCCGCGCCGGAACAGGCGCAACCAGCACCGCTGCGGCATCTGGGCAACCAGATCGCCCTTCCGGTTCCCGCAACCCCGGCCCGCGCGCCTCCTCTAAGCGTTTGAAACCCACCCTTTTCAAACCTTTATACAGGAGAGGCACGATGTCCCTCAAAACCACTCTGCTCGCAACCCTGGCCTCCGTGTCGCTGGCCATCCCCGCCTTTGCCGAAGGCACCATCACGGTTGACGACGCCTATGCCCGGTCCTCGGGCAAGACCGCCATCGCCGGTGCTGCGTTCATGATGATCCATAATCAGGGTGACGCGGATGACCGGCTGATCGGTGTAACCTCGGACGCGGCAGCGCGTGTTGAATTGCACACGCACCAGGTCGATGAAAACGGCGTGGCCAAGATGGTGCATGTCGAAGAAGGATTTGCCATTCCAGCCGGTGAAACCCACATGCTGAAACGCGGCGGCGACCATGTGATGTTCATGGGGCTGACGGCCCCGTTCGAACAGGACGCCAAGGTGCCGGTCACGCTGATCTTTGAAAAGGCAGGCGAGGTCGAGATCGAGATTCCCGTGGATCTGGAGCGTCAGGACAAAGGCGGCCACGGATCACAATCGAACTAGGGCAACGCCTGTCTTCGGGCCGCGCGGCAGCCCTCATCCATGCGTCAGGCCGGGCTTTGCCCGGCCTGTTTTCCATGCGGCCGCGGATGGCGTTATTTGTTGATGGTTTTCAGGCCGACACGGTCGCCCGCCTGATGGAATCGCGAGGCCAGCCAGAACATGACAGCGGCCATGGCCAGCGCCGAGAATGCGATACCCCAGCCCAGCGCAACCAGCGCCACCGCAGGCCAGATCATCAGGACAAGCCCGACCACAAGCGCGACAAATCCCGAAACGCGCATGGAACCGCGTTGCGGGTCACTTGCATGCATCTGCCCGGCAGCCGCCAAGGATCCGATCCCGATGATCAGCGCCCATGCGCCCAACAGGAAAAACGCCAGTTTCACCGTGCCTTCCGGCCAGATCAGCAGGACAAGCCCGATCAGAAGCGCGCCGATCGCAGCACCTCCCAGCACCCCGCGACGGCCAACCCCCAAAAGCGTCAGCCCACCGTCGAGGATCAGCAACACACCGACCAGCCGCAGCAGCAGCGCGATGCTGCCCGATGGCCAGAACAGGGCCGCGATGCCCACAAGCCCGGCCAGCACCCCGCGCAGCAGAAAAGTCCACCACAGGCTGGAAAGCTGTTCCCCCAGCATGTCGCGCCCGGCCATGTTGCCGTCATCCAGGATTTCACCGGTGCGGGGGTCTTGATCAGTCATGGGGCATCCTCCAGTCGTTATCGCAGATAGTGTACACAAATTAAGCCAGCGTTGTCTGTAGCTTAAGAGTATCCCGCAAGAAGCTGCCCGACCCATCGCGGAACCGTTTCGGATGCCCTGCCGACAATGCGCTCGTCAAAGCCCGACGGCCCGGGCGTCGGCTCCAGATTGATCTCGACCGTCCGCGCACCCGCCGCCTGCGCCTCGTGGACAAAGGCCGCCGCCGGATAGACCTGACCCGAGGTGCCGATGGCGGCAAAGATCGACGCGCTGGCAAGGTGGTCGTAGATGTCGTCCATGTAATAAGGCATCTCGCCGAACCAGACCACATCGGGCCGGGCGGTGGGCTGGCCGCAGGCGGGGCAGGGCTCGGCGACGGCCATCTCAGGCGGGGCGGGCCAGCGATGATCGCACCCGGAACACAGGGCACCCGCCAATGTGCCATGCATGTGGATGACACCCGTCGCACCGCCCGCTTCATGCAGGCTGTCTACGTTCTGGGTCACGATCACGACCTCTGCGGGCCAGCCCTGCTGCAACCGGGCCAGCGCCATGTGGGCCGCGTTGGGCTGCACGGCGGCGGCCTGAACGCGGCGCGCATTGTAAAACCCCTGCACCAAAGCGGGATCGCGGGCAAAGCCCTCGGGCGTGGCCACATCCTCGATCCGGTGCTGTGCCCACAGCCCGCCTTCGTCGCGGAAGGTGCTCAGCCCGCTTTCAGCAGAAATCCCGGCCCCGGTCAGAATGACGATCTTTCCCATATCCCCTCCGCGCGTTACACCTTGGCCATGACACACCGTATCCTCTTTGTCTGCCTGGGCAATATCTGCCGCTCTCCCGCGGCCGAGGGCGTCTTTCGCGCCCGCGCACCGCATCATGCAACCGACAGTGCCGGAACCATGGGCTGGCACGCGGGCAATCCGCCCTATGGCCCGATGCAGAAGGCTGCAAACCGCAGAGGCATTGACCTTGGCGACCTGCGCGCGCGCCAGTTCACCGTCGCGGATTTCGACCGGTTCGACCTGATCATCGGCATGGATGCCCAAAACATCGCTGATATTGAAGACCTGCGCCCGTCGGGCAACGGCACGCCGGTTCGCCTGCTGACGGATTTCGCCCCTCAGACCGGTGCCGATCACGTACCCGATCCGTATTACACGCGGGATTTCGACGGCGCGCTGGACCTGATCGAAGCGGCGGTCGAGGGGCTTGCCGCCCATCTGGACACCTAGCCGCCGGTCACCCGCAACTGGCCGCTCAGCCAGGGCAGCTTGGCAACCGCCGGGTCCACGATCTGGTTCTGCATCAGACGCCGGGTCATGCCCGCAACCTCCTGCGGGACCTGATCGGACCACTCGGTGCGCGCCAGCAACGATATGTTGCGCGAGAATTCCCCGAACGGGGCAGGGTGCGCCTCCAGCCCCTCATGGAACCGCGCCGCGCGCATGAAGCCCAGCGGCGTGGTGATCGCCCAGCCCAGACCCCGCGCCACCATGGCCATCAGCGCCATGTGCGAGCCGATCTCGAACCGTTCCTCGAACACCTGCGACCGGCGCGCCAGATGCGCCTCGATCTGGCGGCTGATCAGCTGCTCGCGGGCATAGCGCAGAAACGGCAGCCGCTCCTGCACGGCCTCGACCCCGCCCGATCCCTGCGGCGCCACCAGAATGAACGGATCATGGACCAGCGGGTATTCGACCACCCCCTCCAGTACTTCGCCGCTATGGGCGGTGACCGCCATATGCAGGCGCTGCTCGGCCAGCGCCTCGAACAGATCAAGGCTCGACAGGGTGATCAGCTTGAATTTCGACCGGGTCAGGCTGTCGGCCAGCAAGGTGGCCAGCCGCGGTGTCAGATCATTGTCGAAATCGTCGATCAGCCCGATCGACAGCGTGGTCAGATGCCCCAGATCCATGACCGACAGCTCGCTCTGGGCCATGTGCAGCTCGGCCAGAACCGCCTCGGCCCGCGCAAGGAAACTGCGCCCCGCCTGCGTCAGCCGCATCGGTCGCCGCCCGTGATCGACCAATTCGGTCCCCAGCGCGTTTTCCAGATTGCGCAATTGCTGCGATACGGATGGCTGGCTGAGCCCCGTGATCTCGGCAGCCTGTGCCACCGATCCCGTCCGCGCCAAAGCCTCGAACACTTCAAGGCCCCGCAGGGTCAGCCCTTTCATTACCATGCAATACACCTTTCGCTGCGCCTTTCTGGGGCGCAGCGTGGATCAGGTCAAGCATTCTGAACGGGTTAGCTGCAGATCGCCTGCGCCATCTGGCCAAAGTTCTGGTACCGATCCCACAGCGCATCATCGCGCGCGGATTTCGACATCTTCAGCACCTGCGCCTGATGGGGGTCCTTGAACCATTTCGCCACGGTCTTCTGATCACTGCGCGTCAACGCCTGATCCGCCACGCGCTGAATGCAGCTGCACCGGTCCCGCGTCGCCGCCGAGCGGTCCGACGCCATGCACGCCTGCCTGATCTGCGCCGCATCCGCGACCTGAGCCACCGCCGTCAGCGATGCCGCACAAAATGCGATAATGAGGAACTGTTTCATACTCGAGCCTCGTTTTTGCCTGCCCGGACGGGTCTGACGCCCCTCTCGGTCTGCGGCGGAGTATGAATCAAACGGGCGCGCGGATCAATCATACGTTGCGAAAAAGTGATTACACGGTCCGGAAACGATACATCCCCACCACCCCCGTAGGCCGGGCTTCAGCCCGGCACCGGTCAGGACAGGAACGGCAGCCAGTCTTCGATGGCTTTGATCAACGCTTCAATTTTCTCTGGATAATTTGCAGCATACCCTGCTCCTGTCGCAGGAATACCCCACTTGATCAAAGTATCGACCGCAAGATCGCCCTTGCCTGCACACCATTTGAGAAATCCTGCCAATCCAGATTTGAACTTAGCCAGAATAGCCTCAATCCACTCACGAGCAGGGCGTTCCTCTTCCAAAGCCGTCGAGAGGTCTTCGGTCGCTTCCCAGATCAAGGTTATCGCGCCCGACAACCGTTCGTCTTCGATGCTCTCAGGAGGATTGTTGCCTCCGATACCGAGACGCGCAGATCTTCGAACCGTCAGACTGCCTTTGATGTCCGATAAGGCTTTCTCGACTTCCCATCGCGCCCGAATTTCCGCGATTTCTTCAGCAACTGCTTCCGGCCCCGCGCGCCATATAGCATCGTCTATCAAACAAATCTCGCGATACAGTTCCCAGTTCTTTGCGCGACCCTCGTATATTTCCACAAGCCATTGGTTCCAAAACTCCGATGCTGGCGCACCCAGAATTTGCTTCAATCTCTCGAAAAAACGTTGATCGGGGGCAAGATCGGAAGGCGGGGCAGTTCTCCAAATCGGCACACGCATAAGCGAATCAAGATGAGAACGCTCATCAATTGACTTGGCATCTAGTTCGATTTCTCGCCATCGTTCGGGTTTGGCAAATTGTGGATTGTCCAGAACCCCAATTGCTAAAAGTTTTCCACTTCGGCCGCGCTCTACTGATCTGGCAGTGTAATAGGCATTACTTATCGCGGTGCTGTGCCCTAACGATTGTGTAAAGGCGGCGGCTCTTTTCGTAGCTTCGATCAGTTCGGCGTCGCCACTTAAAATTGCGCTGATCGCCGAAATCAGGCAACGGAGCGTCCATAACATCGCGAGGGGCGCAGGATCTTCTGGTTTTTCCTTCTCCAGTGTCCAGACGAGATTTGGGAGAACTCTAAATGTTGCTCTTGCAGCAAGTAGCGTCACGGCTTCGTCATCATTTTGGTCGACTCAAATCTCTAGTTCTCGAGTGTTCGAAATGCTTACAGGCATTCACTCAATCCTTCTTGACCAACCCACGATTCCTCTACATATCCCCACTCCATGACAGACCTCGCTCATATCCGCAATTTCTCCATCGTCGCGCATATCGACCATGGCAAATCCACCCTTGCTGACCGGCTCATTCAAGAGACCGGGACAGTGCAGGATCGTGACATGAAGGAACAGCTGCTCGACAGCATGGATATCGAGCGCGAGCGTGGCATTACCATCAAGGCCAACACCGTTCGGATCGACTATACCGCCGATAATGGCGAGACATATGTGCTGAACCTGATCGACACCCCCGGCCACGTGGATTTCGCCTATGAGGTCAGCCGGTCGATGCGCGCGGTCGAGGGCTCGCTGCTGGTCGTGGACAGCACCCAGGGGGTCGAGGCGCAGACGCTGGCCAACGTCTATCAGGCCATCGACGCCGATCATGAGATCGTGCCGGTCCTGAACAAGATCGACCTGCCCGCGTCCGATTGTGACCGCGTGGCCGAGCAGATCGAGGACGTGATCGGCATCGACGCCAGCGACGCCATCCGGGTCAGCGCCAAGACCGGGCAGGGCATCCACGAGACGCTGGAAGCGATCGTGCACAAACTGCCCGCGCCGCAGGGCAATCTGGACGCGCCGCTCAAGGCGATGCTGGTGGATTCGTGGTACGACGCCTATCTGGGCGTCATCGTTCTGGTCCGCATCATGGACGGCACGTTGAAAAAGGGGATGCGGGTCAAGTTCATGTCGAACGGCACCCTGCACCATGTCGACCGCGTCGGTGTCTTCCGCCCGGAAATGCAGATGATCGACAGCCTCGGCCCGGGTGAGATCGGGTTTCTCACCGCCTCGATCAAGCAGGTCCGCGACACCCGCGTCGGCGACACCATCACCAATGACCGGGGTGGCGCCGAAGTCGCGCTGCCAGGCTTCAAACCCGCACAGCCGGTGGTGTTCTGCGGCCTCTTCCCGGTGGATTCAGCCGAATTCGAAGACCTGCGCGACGCGATCGAGAAGCTGGCGCTGAACGATGCCTCATTCTCGTATGAGATGGAAACCTCGGCCGCGCTTGGCTTTGGCTTCCGCTGCGGCTTCCTTGGCCTGCTGCACCTCGAGGTCATCCGCGACCGGATCGAGCGTGAATACGATATCGACCTCATCACCACCGCGCCCAGCGTGATCTATCACGTCTACATGAAAGACGGCGTGATGATCGAGCTGCACAACCCCGCCGACATGCCCGACCTGTCCAAGGTCGACCATCTTGAGGAACCGCGCATCAAGGCGACCATTCTGGTGCCCGACGAATATCTCGGCGACGTGCTGAAACTCTGCCAGGACCGCCGCGGCATCCAGATGGACCTGACCTATGCGGGCCAGCGCGCCATGGTCGTCTATGACCTGCCCCTGAACGAGGTCGTCTTTGACTTCTACGACCGCCTGAAATCGGTGACCAAGGGCTATGCCAGCTTCGACTACCAGATGACCGGCTACCGTCAGGACGCGCTGGTCAAGATGTCGATCCTTGTGAATGACGAACCGGTCGATGCGCTGTCGACCATGGTTCACCGCGACCGGGCCGAGATGCGGGGTCGCGCGATGTGCGAAAAGCTCAAGGACCTGATCCCGCGCCACATGTTCAAAATCCCGATTCAGGCCGCCATCGGAGGCAAGGTCATCGCCCGCGAGACCCTGTCCGCCCTGCGCAAGGACGTGACCGCCAAATGCTACGGCGGCGACGCCACCCGGAAACGCAAACTGCTGGACAAGCAGAAGGCGGGGAAAAAGAAGATGCGCCAGTTCGGGAAGGTCGATATCCCGCAGGAGGCGTTTATTTCAGCACTAAAAATGGACAGCTAAGGCTGTCCATTTTTAGTGACGGTGGGCGAAAGCGGTTGGCGCAGCCAACCGGCGTGCCCACACGGTTGGGGTAGGGGTGCAACACTTTTGCATTGTCCACTGAAGGATGAACGGGTTGAGGATTTATTACTTAGATGAACAAGAGGGTGAGCGGGACGGTCGTGGGTTTACGGCGGTCACTATTGCCCACATCAATGCGGAACGCATTGATAACTTCCGCTCTTCTTACTACGCATCTCTTTCTCATGTTTTGAACCCGAGTAAAGGCGAGAAAGTTATTTCTACGCTGCCCGGACTGCATGGCTCCGATTTGCTACGTGATTGTACCGACGAGCGGAAAATTTGCGCAGTTTCGGAACTATTAAAACACTTTACTAGCAATGGTGGGCGGTTTCGTCGCGTGGGTTATTTCAACGATAGTGTCCCATACTTGACGGATAGGAATGCGAGGATTTCTTTTTGCGTCGCGAACGCCTTTCTAAGAGCCTCGAATGCCTCAGTAGATAAATCGCTGTGGATGATCGCGGCTGAACTGGATAGAGAAGGCCTCCGCGCAGGACTAAACTCGCTTGATCAAGAAATTTCCCAATATTATCAAGTTGGTGATGCAGCAAGCTGGGATAGTGTTTCGATCAACTTTCAAGGTCTTGTTGGACACTTCTTTGCACTTAAGAATGATCTAGGCTGCCAAGTGGCAGATGTCTCGGGCTACGTAGCATATAAAGCCGAAAAAACGCAAACTGGCTTCACCGAACAATTGGGCAGGATTTTCGAATCTTACAAAGAATTCTATGAATTCAACTTAATAATTGAGATGAGTCGGAACTGACTGCGCGTAGGATGGGTGTCCACGCCCATCACATCATGCAGCACCAACCTCCAATCAACCCACCCACCCGGCGGCATCACCGGGCCGCGTCATGCTGAAAGCATGCCTCCGGCATGACCCGCCCCCGTCAAACCAGAGGTTTGCCTCCGGCAAAACGGGCGGCGCGTTTGCTCCCCGGGGCTCCGCCCGTTCGGCCCTGAAACGGTCCACTGGACCGTTTCCGAGACGGGCCTCACCCCCTCGGGCCGGCGCTGCCCTCTGTTCTGTCGCCCAATCGGGTTTAATATGCCGTAGGGCGGGCTTCAGCCCGCCAATCCTCCACTCCGCCATCTCCCCGATCCCAAACCAACACGCATGGAAAGGCTGTATCCGGTGGCGGGCTGAAGCCCGCCCTACGGTGTGGTGTTCAAATTTCGGGAAAATGGCAAACAGTGATACACTCCCGGCATTCCAATCAATTGATAAACGGAGGGATTGCCATGGACGCGCAACTTCGGGCGCAATACGCCATCAGCCGGTTTCAAGACTACCACGTCATCATGCGCACCACGCTGTTCTGCTTTGTAGGTATCGCCGCCATCATCAGCTTTGCGCCCGACGGTTATGCGCTGGCTCAGGCCATTCTGGTCATCGCCACAACCGCCTACGGCATTCTGGCGGGCGGGGCCACTTTGGATGATCTGGTCAATCTGCGTTCTGATATCGACGGGGAATTCGCCAATACCCATTATGCCAAGGGGTTGCAGGACAGAAACACAAAAGGGTTGAAGCTGGTCTCTCACGCGCTGATTGGCCTGACCGGGCTGGTCCTGCTGATCGCAGCTTTTGCCTAGACCGTCGCGACATCCGTAGGGCGGGGTTGGTTGGGCGGTTGTACCTGCGCTTGCGCCGTTGGGGCTCTGGCCGGTCGCTACCCTCAGATCTGCGGATCAACCGCCGAAATCACACCTCACCCGCGCGGCACCAAATGCAACCATTGCATCGGAAAACCGCGCCCTTCGGACAGGATCGGCCATTTGAAATCATCCCCCAACCGGATGATTTCATCCATCTCGGACGTGTCGCGCACGCTTCCGTCCACATAGGCGATATCAAAATACCCGGCGCAAAACACTTCGATCGCTTTCAGTTTCGCATCGCCATCCTCGACCATCTGGGGGTGCAGTTCGATCAGGAATTCCGATCTGCGGTAATGCGTCAGAAAGTCTTCGGTCAACAGGCTGAATTCGACGCCCTCGATATCGATCAGAAAGAAGATGTCCGCCGGGTCGGGGGCCACGCTTACGATGTTTTCAACCGTGTCCGTCAGCGCATCCCCAAACACCGTCACGCGGTCGCCCACGCCGTTATGTTCCGCTGTTTCCCGGATCACATCCCGGCCTTTTGCCGAAACCTCAAAGCACACGCTTTTTTCGAACTGCCCGGCGGCCACCAGCCCGACGCCCCAGAAGCCGTCCGCCGCGCCGATATCCACCAGCACCGGCTTGTCCGAGCTGCTCAGCACCTTCAGGTTCTGCTGCTCATACAGGCCAAAGATTTTCGTGGCCGTATCCGAATGCCCACCCCAGAATGCGTTTTCGACAAAGCGAAACCCCTTCATCGGCCCGCACAGCACCTGTCCGCGGCTGTGTTCCAGCACGAACAGCGAAAACTCGTTGCGGAACCTGCGCACAATGCTCTTGAACTCTCGATGTTGTCGTTTTGGAAATCGCATGTTCTGTCTGGGGCTTTTCAAGTTTGATCGGACGCCCCCGGATGAGGGCAGTTGCCTGAAATCCCTGTTTAAGTTGTGGTGCGCGGTGTTGGAAGGAAAAACGCAGAACGTAATACCGGGCAGGGTGGGGTTTTCTCCTTGTCCACCTTTCCCGCGCATAAACCTTTGATGAAGTTTCCTTCACGCAGGTTGCAACCGCCGCGCGCCCTTCCAATCTCAGTCACAGGCCACCACGGCCCGCCCCCCAAAGAAGGGTGCCGATCATCAGATCAGAGATTTCCGTAGCCTGCGCACCGGGACTGTTTTCGACCCCGTTCCGGCCCGTCAGGTGAACCGAAGCGTTTCCGGCCCGGTCGGGTTGTTAAGGGGTATGAGCCGCCATTGCTCACGGATTGCGGCGGAGGGGGTGTTGGTACCACCGCCGGGCCGGAACGCTTCTCAGAAACGGAACCAGCGTCTCCATCGTGCGGAGGCAGGCCGGGCGGCCAGTTCACCGCCTGCGACAGGGTCCAGACCGCCCCGCGCCAGAATGCGGCGTTCCTCGGCGCGGGTCATCTGGATCTCGCGGACCTTCAGCGCGGCCTCGCGTGCGGTGACATAGCGGCCGTCCGGTCCCGGTTCCATACCGGGGATGTTGCGCCCTTTCGACCACATCCCGCGCAGCCCCGACAGCGGGTGCTTCCATCCGATCTCCTCATCATCCTGCAACTGCCAGATCCGGTTGGCCTCGGTCATCGAGACCAGCGCGGCCAGCGGTTTGCCGTGCCGGGTCAGGATGATCACCTCGCGCGGGTCCTGGGCGCGGGTGATCAGCGGCCCCAGATGGGCGCGGGCATAGGAAATGGTGCAGCGCATCGGCGAATCTCCGTCTGTACGATTCGTAAGATTGGGGGTCTGAGCGTTGTACAAATCGCACAATTTTGGCCTAACGGCCCGCGCGGAGCGTTTTGCACCCGCAGCATCGCAGGAATTTCGGGCGCCGGGGTCATGTCCGGTTTTTTCCGCCCTCAACCCTTCACGGGATCGGGGATTCTGGGGTTATCCACAAAATTCTCCCGCTGGATATCAACATCTTATCCCCGTCTAATTTTCATGCTGCAGTGCTATTTTCTTGTCGGATGCAGGGCGTGGTGCAACAGTCATCTCACCGCACAGGGTCTTCGGAACCGGGGCGGGACGCAAAGGCCAAGGGGGTCTGAGCAGAGAAAGGCGGATCTTAGGATTTGCATTTAACTGCAGAGGCTTACCGGTTGGTGATCAGCCAGATATGGGTCTCGGACCCAGGTCGGGTGGCCATCTTCTCAAACGGTCGATGCATGTCGCGATGGACCTTAGGGGACAAAGCGGCGGCTGCAGTCTCTCAGGGGGCTGGGGCGACTGGATCGGAGTGCTCCTCGGGGTGCGTCGACCCGGTAAGGCGTCAGGGCGTATCCGTAAGGGTACATGCAAAGACCGCGTCTGCGCACCTGACGCCTTTTCTTATGCCGAAATTCGGTTTCATACAGGCTACCACTCACCCCTGCCGAACGGGAACGGGGCTCTTCTGCGTGCGCGAAAGAGCCCCGATTTAGTGTCAGATATGCAATGCCGCGTCTATGCACCTGTAGGGCTAGACTACTGCGTGTGGGCGCAATCTTCAACCATATATTGCGTTAATGTCCGGCTCGCCCGCAAGATAAGCGCGTTTACAGGCTTTCCTGCACGTCCGAAGCTGCGTTCTGGATTGCATCCCCGGCCTTTTCGATATCTTTACCCGCGCCTTTGGCGGTTTCGCAGGCGGTGAGTGCAAACAGGCTCAGGCCAATCAGAATTACGCGGATCATGTGTGTCTCCTCAGTGCTCGATACGGATTCGGTAGCACCTTTCTCGACACCAAGCCAGAGCTAGCCTTTGTCCTCACCGCAGAACAGCTCGTACACCACTTCAAGCATCCGGCGCGGGCGGTCATCGGCCAACCGGTAGAAGATGGTTTTGCCCTCTCTGCGCGGTATCACAAGCCCCTCCAGACGCAGGCGGGAAAGCTGTTGCGAAACAGCGGCTTGTCTGGCGGACAACAGCTCTTCCAACTCGGTGACAGATTTCTCACCGGACACCAGGTGGCACAGGATCATCAGCCGGCCTTCGTGACTGATTGCTTTGAGGAAGTTGGACGCGCGTGTCGCATTATCGACCATACGATCCAGGTCGTGTTGCGACATGTCCTGGGACAGCTGTGGAAGTGCCATCGAATGTGTTCCTTGTGAACCCGTTGACCGGGCGTAGTTTCCGTTACGTAAAGCTCGTCGCCTGCGAGCCCCTCCAGTACATGTTTCGATCAATTATTGCTATATGTATGAATCAAAAAACCGTGATCAGAAAAGGGGAACCCGCAGCCGTTTTTCCCGCAGCCCCTTGTGCAGGGCGCAATCACGGATGTGGTGGTACTGCGAGGCAGCGGCAGGTGTGGCATTCTTATTGGCGTTGGTCCACATTCGTTCTGTGTTCTCACCGACACCCCCTTGCAGCCCCCCGGAGCCAACACTAAGACTCAGGTAACACTTGTTGGGATAATGTCCCGATCCACAGCAAAACAGGCAGGTTGCGAATGTTCGATCCCGTAGATACCTACATGAATACGCTTGTCCCCATGGTCGTTGAGCAGACCAGCCGGGGCGAGCGCGCTTACGATATTTTCTCCCGCCTGCTGAAAGAGCGGATCATTTTCATCAACGGCCCGATACACGATGGCATGAGCCATCTGATCGTGGCCCAGCTGCTGCACCTTGAAGCGGAAAACCCCAAAAAGGAAATCTCGATCTACATCAACTCGCCCGGTGGCGTTGTGACCAGCGGTTTGTCGATTTACGATACAATGCAGTATATCAAGCCGAAATGTTCCACTTTGGTGATCGGTCAGGCCGCCTCGATGGGATCGGTTCTGCTGGCCGGTGGCGAGAAAGGGATGCGCTTTTCGCTGCCCAACAGCCGGATCATGGTGCACCAGCCCAGCGGCGGATATCAGGGCCAGGCCAGTGATATCATGATCCACGCGGCCGAGACGCAAAAACTCAAGGATCGCCTTTATGATATCTATGTACGTCATACCGGGCAGACGAAAAAAGCAGTTGAAAAAGCGCTGGACCGTGACAATTTCATGAGCCCGGAAGAGGCCAAGGAATGGGGCCACATCGACGAGATCGTGGAAAACCGCGCAAAAACGGACGCGGATGAGGTCTGAGTTCCGGAGCCTGCGTCACCGGCGCAGGAACCATTTTGAGATTGTAGCGGCCAAAACGCTGGCCTAAGCTGCACGAACAGGCGAAAACGCATCCCCGCCGGGGGTGCTGGGATGAGGCCCGAAAGGTAGATCATGGCGACGAATTCAGGCGGTGACGGGAAAAACACGCTCTACTGCAGCTTCTGCGGCAAAAGCCAGCATGAGGTGCGTAAGCTGATCGCAGGCCCGACCGTTTTCATCTGTGACGAATGTGTCGAACTTTGCATGGACATCATCCGCGAAGAGACCAAAGCCAGCGGGCTGAAGTCTTCGGACGGCGTTCCGACGCCCAAGGATATCTGTGAGGTGCTGGACGATTACGTGATCGGCCAGTCCACCGCAAAACGCGTCCTGTCGGTTGCGGTCCACAACCACTACAAACGTCTGAACCACGCCCAGAAGGCGGGCAATGATATCGAACTGGCGAAATCCAATATTCTGCTGATCGGCCCCACCGGCTGTGGCAAGACGCTGCTTGCGCAGACACTGGCCCGGATACTGGATGTTCCCTTTACCATGGCCGATGCCACCACGCTGACCGAAGCCGGTTACGTGGGCGAGGATGTTGAAAACATCATTCTCAAGCTGTTGCAGGCCAGCGAATACAATGTCGAACGCGCGCAGCGCGGCATCGTCTATATCGACGAAGTCGACAAGATCACCCGCAAATCCGAGAATCCGTCGATCACGCGCGACGTGTCCGGTGAGGGCGTGCAGCAGGCTCTGCTGAAACTGATGGAAGGCACCGTGGCCAGCGTTCCGCCGCAGGGCGGCCGCAAACACCCGCAGCAGGAGTTCCTGCAGGTGGACACCACGAATATCCTGTTCATCTGTGGCGGTGCTTTTGCGGGTCTGGACAGGATCATTGCACAACGCGGCAAGGGCTCGGCCATGGGCTTTGGTGCCGATGTGCGTGACAATGACGAGCGCGGCGTGGGTGAGATCTTCAAGGATCTGGAACCCGAAGATCTGCTGAAATTCGGCCTGATCCCCGAATTCGTGGGCCGTCTGCCGGTTCTGGCAACGCTTGAGGATCTGGACGAAGAAGCGCTGGTCACCATCCTGACCAAGCCAAAGAACGCCTTGGTCAAGCAATACCAGCGCCTGTTTGAGCTGGAAGATGTTGAGTTGGGCTTCACCGATGACGCGCTGAAGGCAATTGCCAAGAAGGCCATCGAGCGCAAGACCGGTGCACGCGGCCTGCGATCTATTCTCGAGGATATCCTGCTGGACACCATGTTCGAACTGCCGGGCATGAAAAATGTCAGCGAGGTTGTGGTGAACGAAGAGGCGGTGATGTCCGACGCGCAGCCGCTGTTCATCTATGCCGATGCGGCCAAGGAATCGGCCTCGGCGGGTTGAGGCCGGGCTTTTTGCCGCGACGGTGGGACTTCAGTTGAACCGGTTCAGGGGGCTCTGCCCCCGCCGCCCTTCGGGCATCTCCCCCGGGATATTTATAGCCAGATGAAGCTGGGGATCCGTCGCTCGCTCGCGAAGGCATGCGCGGTCAGGCGGCGGGAGCTTAAGTAAACTTTCGAACAACAAAGGTGACGGGTTATGACAGTGAAGCGCATTTCTTCGGGCGGTGAGTTTGAGGCGAAAGTCGGCTATTGCCGTGCGGTGGTTGCGGGCGGCTGGGTTCATGTCGCCGGGACCGTCGGGCAGGGCGAGGACGTGGTGGCGCAATGCCGGTCTGCGCTGGATGTCATCGGCAAGGCACTGGCTGAGGCGGGCGCAGGTTTTGAAGATGTGGTTCGGGTCACCTACATGTTGCCGGACCGCAATGAGTTCGCGCCGTGCTGGCCGGTTCTGGCCGAGACGTTTGGCGCCAATCCACCGGCTGCGACGATGATCGAATGCGGTTTGATTGATCCGAAGTACCGGATCGAGATCGAAGTGACCGCCATCCTGCCGCAGTGACACTGGAAGCCCAAGGGGCACTGGACCTTGGCGAGCCTTTGGTCCATACCTTCTCTCGACCGAAATGCCGGAGGCAGCCGATGGGAATCCTGAACAGTCTTTTACGAGCCGTGACCTGGTGGAACGGTTCAACACTGAACACGCAGCTTTATACGGCGCGCAAGGGTGTGAAAGTGGGCGAAGACAATGAAGGCAATGTGTTTTATCGCACCGCCGACGACAGCAGGCGCTGGGTGATTTTCAATGGCGAGGCCGAAGCCAGCCGGGTTGACCCCGAATGGCACGGCTGGTTGCACCGCACCTGGGACGAACCCCCGACCGACAAACCGCTGCCGCACAAAGCCTGGGAAAAACCGCATCAGGAGAACCTGACAGGTACGGCGCTGGCCTATGCGCCTGCCGGGTCGCTGCGGCGGGCCAAGCCGGTTGAGCGCAGGGATTACGAGGCCTGGAGCCCGGAATAAACGAGGCGAAGATGTCGACCCATAACTGGACCGAAGTTCTTGTCGGAGGCGTCGTTTTGGCCGGTGCCATTGCGTTTGGCGTCTATGCCAGCCAATCAACCGGCCTGTCGCAAGGTGCTGCGGGCTATGAGCTGGGCGCTTCGTTCCGGTCGCTGGAAGGGGTCGGCGTTGGCACGGATGTCCGTCTTGCCGGGGTGAAAATCGGCACCGTTACCGGGGTCAAGCTGAACCCGGATACTTATCGTGCTGACACGACTTTCTCTGTTGCGGAAGGCGTTCTTGTGCCCGATGACAGCGCCATCGTGATCTCGTCCGAAGGGCTGCTGGGTGGAAACTTTGTCGAAGTTATGCCCGGCGGTTCGCCCTTCTTTTTTGAACCCGGAGATGAGATTCAGGATACCCAGGGTGCGGTCAGCCTGATCTCGCTGCTGGTCAAGTTCGTGGCCGGAGATGGCGGCGAATGATGCGCGCCGCCCTGATTGCCCTGTTGCTGGCTGGAACCGGCGCCGCCGCGCAGCAGAAAGTCAACTCTGGCCCCGGCGCCATGCTGCGGGGGCTCGACAAAGTTAGTGGCCAGACGGTTGATATCGAATTGCAGACAGGTCAGACCGAACCTGTGTTCGGGCTGGATGTGGCGCTGGGGGATTGCCGGTATCCGGTGGACAACCCGACAGGTGATGCCTTCGCCTATCTGACCATTTGGGAAACGGGCAAGGCGGATCAGCTGTTTGACGGCTGGATGATCGCGACCTCTCCGGCGCTGAATGCGCTGGATCACGCGCGGTATGACGTTTGGGTCATCCGCTGTATCACGCCTTCTGCGGACTGAGTGATCGGCGCGGCAAAGTCGGCGCTCTGGTTCAGGGCTTCTTCCAGTTCTTTCTTGTAAGCACCACGCGGGATTTCGATCGCCCCAAGGGACGCCAGATGCGCGGTCAGGAACTGCGTGTCAAAGAGGTGAAAGCCGGTTTGCCGCAGCCGGTCCACAAGATAGGCGAGCGCGATTTTCGAGGCATCCGTGCGACGCGAAAACATGCTTTCGCCAAAGAACGCGGCCCCCAGCGTCACGCCATATACGCCGCCCACCAGCGCCGCTCCGTCCCAGACTTCCAGTGAATGCGCATGGCCGGATTGATGCAGCTGGCGATAAAGGGCGTGCAGTTCCGCGTTGATCCAGGTGTCGGACCGGTCAGCGCACCCGTCGACGACGCCGGAAAAATCACGGTTGATTGAAATCCCGAACCCGCAGTTCCGGATGCGGCGGGCCAGACTGCGCGAGATGTGGAACCCGTCCAGCGGAAATATCCCGCGAAACTTGGGGTCAACCCAGAACAGTTCAGGATCGTCGCGGTGTTCGGCCATCGGGAAAATACCGATGGAATACCCGTGCAACAGCAGTTCGGGGGTCAGGCTCATGCCGGTGATAGGGCGACCAGAGGGCGCGGGCCCTCTGGTACCTGGACCTTATTTTTCCATGTTCTCCGCAAGCCAGCGCTCCAGCCAGTGGATGTTGTACGCGCCGCTGTGCAGATCGGGCTCCTGCAACAGGGCGTGGAACAGGGGCACGGTGGTGTCGATGCCGTCTACGATCAGCTCTCCCAAAGCCCGCTTCAGGCGCGCCAGCGCTTCGTTGCGGTCGCGGCCGTGCACGATCAGCTTGGCAATCAGCGAGTCGTAATAAGGCGGGATCGAATAGCCGTCATAAAGCGCCGAATCCATCCGCACGCCCAGACCGCCCGGCGCGTGATAGGCCGTGATCTTGCCCGGGCAGGGCGAAAACTTCGGCAGCTTCTCTGCGTTGATCCGGACCTCGATGGCGTGACCGTTGATCTTCAGATCGTCCTGACCGAATGACATCGGCTCACCTGCGGCAACAAGAATTTGTTCGCGCACCAGATCGACGTCAAAGATGCCCTCGGTCACCGGGTGTTCCACCTGCAGGCGGGTGTTCATCTCGATGAAATAGAACTCGCCCTTTTCATACAGGAACTCGATGGTGCCCGCGCCGATATAGTTGATCTTGGCCACCGCGTCGGCGCAGATCTTGCCGATCCGGGCACGCTCTTCGGCGGTGATGCAGGGGCCGGGGGCCTCTTCAAAGACCTTCTGGTGACGGCGCTGCAACGAACAATCGCGCTCGCCCAGATGCACCGCATTGCCCTTGCCGTCGCCAAAGATCTGAATCTCGATATGGCGCGGCGTGGTCAGGTATTTCTCGATATAGACCTCGTCATTGCCAAAGGCGGCCTTGCCTTCGGCGCGTGCGGTCATAAAGGCGCTTTCCATCTCGTCCGCGTTCATCGCGACTTTCATGCCGCGCCCTCCGCCGCCAGCGGTGGCTTTGATGATGACGGGATAGCCGAATTCCTCACCGATGCGTTTGGCGTCGGCCAGCGTGGGAACGCCACCGTCCGAGCCGGGAACACAAGGCACACCCAGCGCCTTCATTGTGTCCTTGGCGGTGATCTTGTCGCCCATGACGCGGATATGTTCCGCGGTGGGACCGATGAACGTGATGCCATGATCTTCGACGATCTGCACGAACTCGGCGTTTTCGGACAAAAAGCCATAGCCGGGATGGATCGCCTGCGCGCCGGTAATCTCACAGGCCGAGATGATGGCGGGCACCGACAGATAGCTTTGCGGGCTGGGCGGGGGGCCGATGCACACCGATTCGTCCGCCATGCGCACATGCATCGCGTCGCTGTCGGCGGTGGAGTGGACGGCAACCGTCTTTATCCCCATCTCGCGTGCGGCGCGGATGACGCGCAGGGCGATCTCGCCTCGGTTGGCTATCAGGATCTTGTCGAACATGGGCCCGCCTTACTCGATGATGACCAGAGGGGTGCCGAACTCAACAGCGTCGCCATCGCCCACCAGCACGCGCTTGATGGTGCCTGATTTGGGGGCGTGGATGTGGTTCATGGTCTTCATCGCTTCGACGATCAGCAGCGTGTCGCCTTCGGACACTGTCGCGCCGACGGAAATGAAAGCGGGCGCTCCGGGTTCCGGCTGCATATAGACCGTGCCCACCATAGGCGAGGTGACAGCGCCCGGATGGCTGGCCGGATCTTCGGCGGCAGCAGGGGCCGCCGCGGGGGCCGCAGCCGGTGCCGCTACGGGGGCGGGCGCTGCTGCAGGAACAGCCATCTGAACCGGAGCGGCCACGGTCTGTGTCATACGGCTGACGCGCACGTTCAGACTGTCTTCTTCGCCATATTCGCGTTTGACCTGCAACTCGGTCAGATCGTTTTCGCGCAGCAACTCGGCCAGAGCCTTGATGAATGCCACATCCGCTTCGTGTTTAGTGTCTGTCATGAGTATCCTCGACGGTTCCCCTTTGGCCCGTCTGTTTCTTGCGGGCTCTGATCAAATTACGCAGGGTTATAGGCTAAGCGGCGGTGCATGAAAAGCGCCGACTCGCACCATCTGGCATGCGTTTCACGCATAATTTAAAGGGTCGGACAGCTCACAGGGGCATCCCCGATAATTTGGCGACCAGTTCAGACAGCTTTCGCGCGCCGAATTTTTCAAGCAAACGGGCGCGGTAAGCTTCGATTGTGCGATAACTCAGTCCCAGCTCTGCTCCGATCTCCTTGGCCGACAGGCCACGGCAGGACAGGATGGCCACTTCGCGTTCACGGATGGTCAGTTCAACCAGCGGTCGTTCCTCGGATATGTCGGAAAAGCTCCAGATGCCGTGGCGGAACGGATCGTCCGGCGTCAGCGACCGGCCCCGGGCGCGGCACCAGAACAGGTCCCCGCTGCGGCGGCGCATGACGCGCTCATCCGTGTAATACCCGGTGCCGCGCATCACCTGCAGGCTGCGCTCACCGATCCTCTCCCAATCAGCGACCGAAGGGTAAAGGTGCAGCAGTGGCATGTTGCGATAGTCGTTTTCTTCTCCGCCAAAGGTGCGGGCAAATTGCAGGTTGCAGCGCCGGATGATCCGGTTTTCCAGCTCAACAAGCCCGATCGGCGCATATTCAAAGGCGGGGTCGCTCATGCGTGTATGGTGCCGGGAAAGCGCGCGGAAATGAAGGGGGGATGCGATGTCTTGCGCCAGATTGACGCCCGAAACAGATGCTGTGGTCTGCGCCAGTTTGTGAAAGTTGTAAATGCCGGTTGAAAAGAAATGATTAACCTACAGAAACAGATGTTATAATCTGAAAACGAATGTGAATTCCGCCAGATCTGAATTCAGGGAAAGTAGACATGCGCGACACGTTGACAGGCAGCCGCATTCGCGAAAGACGCCAGATTGCCGGGCTGCGGCAGGCCGAACTGGCGCGGCAGGCCGGCGTATCGGCGTCTTATCTGAACCTGATCGAACATAATCGCCGCAGGATCGGGGGCAAGTTGCTGGTCGATATTGCGGCGGCGCTGGGCGTTGAACCTTCGGTCCTGACACAAGGGATCGAGGCAACTCTGGTTTCCGCCCTACGTGAAGCGGCCGAGGAAGCGGTCGGGCAACAGGCCGAGGTTGACGGGCTTGAGGAGTTTGCCGGTCGTTTTCCCGGCTGGGCCGGTGTTCTGGCGCAGATGCATCGCCGTGTCGTGTCTTTGGAGCGGAACGTCGAAACCCTGTCCGACCGCCTTACGCACGACCCGCAACTGGCCGCGTCGATGCACGAGGTTCTGTCAACCGCCGCCGCGATACGCTCGACCGCCGCGATCCTTGCGGATACGCAAGATATCGAGGCCGAATGGCGCGAGCGTTTCCACAA
This sequence comes from Ruegeria sp. AE3, assembly GCF_056542225.1. Classification (NCBI taxonomy): domain Bacteria; kingdom Pseudomonadati; phylum Pseudomonadota; class Alphaproteobacteria; order Rhodobacterales; family Roseobacteraceae; genus Ruegeria; species Ruegeria sp. AE3. The sequence continues at coordinate 252,750 of NZ_JBQFZL010000004.1, forward strand.
GAACCTGCATCAGGATGCCGAACGGCTGGCAGGCAGTTCCAAGGCGCTGGTGACCTTCCTCGACGAAAGCGACTCGGCGGTTGATCCACGTGCCGTTCCCCTGGAAGAGGTCGAAGCCTTCTTTGAAACCCGCGGCTACACGATTTCCGAACTGGAAGACGGTGGCGATGTGGACGCGGTTGACCTGAGCGGGCTCAATACCTCGGCGGCGCGCACCGTCGCGCGCGAAGTTCTCAGAATCTATCGCGCAGACGCGCAGGCCCTGCCGCTGGAGGCCGTCAAAGCGGTTGTTCAACAGGGTGATCCGAACCCCATCGAACTGGCGCAGCGGTTCTCGGTTGATTTTGCCACCGTCCTCAGGCGGCTGGCTTTTCTGCCGGATGGCATCCTGTCACAACCGGTTGGCATGGTGCTGTGCGACGCGTCCGGAAGTATCCTGTTTCTCAAACCGATTCAGGGGTTTACCTTGCCCCGGCATGGCGATGTCTGCCCGCTTTGGCCGCTGTTCACAGCCATCAGCCGTCCGCTGGTGCCGGTGCGCAAGCAGGTCGTCCTGACAGGCAGGTCCTCGGCCCTGTTCGACTGCGTTGCCTATGCCTGGCCGCATGCAGTGTCGGGATACGATCAGGACCCGGCCTATCGCTCGGTCATGGTGGTGCGCCCTGTCAGGGACCCGTCAGACGGGGTGCCGGTCACTCAGGTCGGGCCGAATTGCCGTGTCTGCCCAAACCGCGATTGCAAAGCCCGGCGCGAGCCGTCGATTTTGAGCGAAGGTTTTTGACACGTTCATGACAGACCGCTTAATCTGGCGGGAACCGGTCCCGGGATGGAAGGCCGGTTATGGGAGGAATTGAACATATGAGCCGAAAGGTTCTGCTGATTGAGGACGAACCGAACATCGCCGAGGCTATCCGGTTCCTGCTGTCGCGCGAGGGATGGCAGGTCGAAACGCATGGCGATGGAACGGATGCGGTTCAGGTGATCCAGGGGGCGCAGCCCGATCTGGTCATTCTGGATGTCATGCTGCCGGGCAAGAACGGTATGGATATCCTTCGGGAACTCAGAAAAATGGAGGAACTGGCAGGCTTGCCGGTTCTGATGCTGACAGCACGGGGTCAGTCGCGCGACCGGGAAATGGCCGAAAACGCAGGCGTCAGCCGCTTCATGACCAAACCGTTTTCCAATGCCGAAGTTCTGACGGCCGTGCGTGACCTTCACGCGCAGGCGACGCGCATTTGATGTCCGGCGAGGGCAACAAGACCAAACCACCGGGCGCACGCCCTTCGCTTTTTCTGGAACGTCAAAGCTATCGTCGTCACAGGTTGACGGATGCCGCCCGGATTTTGCCCTTTCTGGGCGCGGCTCTACTGGCCCTTCCGTTATTGTGGCCGGATCGGTCTGGCGGGGATGCGGCGGTGCCCTTGTCTTCGGCGATGTATTACATATTCCTCTGCTGGGGCGCGCTGATCCTGGCCGGGTTTGTCTTTGGGCTGGCCGCCCGCCGCATGGCCGCGCGCGAAGGATCGGACACGGGCGCTGAGTGATGGCCACCATAAATATTCTGATTCTGGTTTGCCTTGGCTATGTCGTGTTCCTGTTCGCGGTGGCCTTCGCCGCGGATCGCATGGCTGCGGTCGGGCGTGGCAAATGGTTGCGTTCGCCCGTGATCTACACGCTGTCCCTGTCGATCTATTGCACTGCCTGGACGTTTTATGGCGCGGTGGGCAACGCCGCGCGGTCGGGGCTGGAGTTTGTCACCATCTACCTCGGTCCGACGCTGGTGATGGTCGGCTGGTGGTGGGGGCTGCGCAAGCTGGTGCGCGTCGGGCGCAGCCAGCGGGTCACCTCGATCGCCGACCTGCTGTCGTCCCGGTATGGCAAGTCGAACACGCTGGCGGTCTGCGTGACCATTCTGGCGGTGCTGGGCGGCACGCCCTATATCGCACTGCAACTGCAATCGATTACCCTGTCCTTCTCGATCTTTGCCGAGGCTGACCCGTCAGGCCTCTACCGTGAAGGGTCCAGCGTGTTTTGGGTCGCGGCTGGTCTGGCCGTGTTTGCCATCCTGTTCGGCACCCGCAATCTGGACGTGAACGAACGTCATCATGGCGTGGTCACGGCCATCGCGGTCGAGGCCGTTGTCAAACTGTTTGCGCTGATCGCCGTGGGCGTTTTCGTGGTGTGGGGGATCGCGGGCGGCATTGGCCCGATGATGGACCGGATCGACGCCTCGGAAATCGGCCAGTGGAATGTCGATGCCGGGCGTTGGACGACGTTCATCTTTCTGTCCGCCGCCGCCTTTATCTGCCTGCCCCGGATGTTTCAGGTGATGGTGGTGGAAAACGATGACGAAGGCCATCTCAGAACCGCTGCCTGGGCCTTCCCGCTCTACCTGCTGTTCATGAGCCTGTTTGTCGTGCCCATCGCCGTAGTCGGTCTCGACCTGCTGCCCCAGGGCGCCAACCCGGACCTGTTCGTGCTGACCGTGCCGCTGTCCCAGGGCAATGACTGGCTGGCAATGCTGTCCTTCATCGGCGGGTTTTCCTCGGCAACCTCGATGGTCATCGTCAGTGCGATGGCCCTGTCGACAATGGTGTCAAACCATGTGGTCATGCCCATCTGGCTGAACACGCAGGAAGGCACCGGCTCGGTATCGGGCGATGTGCGCAACATTGTCCTGATGGCACGCCGTGTTTCCATTGCCGCCATCATTGCGCTGGGCTTTTTCTACTACCGGCTGTCCGGGGGCGGTGCGGCGCTGGCCTCGATCGGGTTGATCGCCTTTGCCGGTATCTCGCAGATTCTGCCAGCGTTGGTCGGGGGGCTGTTCTGGCGCAGGGCGACCCGGACCGGGGCGCTGATCGGGCTGACCGTCGGCTTTGTGCTGTGGATTTACACCCTGCTGCTGCCGGGAATGGGCGGGGCGTGGATGCCCGAAACCGTGCTGCAAAACGGCTTGTTCGGTCTCGGCTGGCTGCGCCCTCATGCCCTGTTCGGGATCGAGGGGATCGATCCGATGGTGCATACGGTGATGTGGTCCTTGTCCCTGAACACGCTTGCCTTCTGCGTCGCGTCCCTGCTCAGCTTTCCCAGCCCGTTGGAACGGTTGCAAGGGGCGCAGTTCGTCAACGTCTTCGATCACTCGGTCGCGCCGCGCGGTTGGTCCGGGTCAGTGGCGCAAAGCGAAGACCTGATGATCATGACGCAGCGCATTCTGGGCACCGGCACCACACAGGAATTCTTTCAGGCCGAGGCGCAAAAACAGGGTGGCCGTTCGCACCTGCCGGAACCGACGCCGGGCTTTCTCAACCGTCTGGAACGCGAGCTCAGCGGCTCGGTCGGCGCGGCCATGGCCCATGCGATGATCGGCCAGATCGTGGGCGGATCGTCGGTCTCGGTCGAGGATCTGCTGGCCGTGGCCGACGAATCCGCGCAGTTGCTGGAATATTCCGGCCAGCTCGAGGAAAAGTCCTCCGAACTCAGCCGAACCGCACGCCAGCTGCGCGAGGCTAACGCCAAGCTCACCCAGATTTCCGAACAGAAGGACAGCTTTCTGAGTCAGGTCAGTCATGAATTGCGCACGCCGATGACCTCGATCCGGGCGTTTTCGGAAATCATGCGCGACACCGATGGCCTCAGCCGCCAGGAGCAGACCCGCTATGCCGCGATCATTCATGACGAAGCCCTGCGCCTGACCCGGCTGCTCGATGATCTGCTGGATCTGAGCGTGCTGGAAAACGGGCAGGTCAGCCTCAATCTCAGTGATGACAGCCTGCGCTCGGTTCTGGACCGCGCCGTGCCAAGCGCTCTGGCCGGGGCGGACCGAAAGATCACCGTCCGCCGGACCCGCACGGCCGAACGTATCTTTCTGCATACGGATCTGGATCGGTTGGGGCAGGTGTTCATCAACCTGATCTCGAACGCGCAGAAATACTGTGACGCGGACGATCCGGTGCTGGTCATTTCCGCCCATGATGTCGGCGGGCGGGTCATCGTCGACTTCATCGACAATGGCAGCGGCATCCCACCGGGCGCGCGCTCGATGGTGTTTGAAAAATTTGCCCGCGTGGGTGGTGACAAGGCTGGCGGAGCGGGGCTTGGTCTGGCCATCTGCCGCGAAATCATGCAGCGGCTGGGGGGTGAGATTACCTATCTGCCGGGGCAGGGCGGTGCGGCCTTCCGGATTAGCCTGCCACAGGCCTATCAGCAGGCGGCGCAGTGACGCGGCCATAAAGAACTTGGTAACGCCCGCGGGTGTAAACCGGTTGCCAGGTGCTGGAACAATTGGTGATCGGGCGTCATGTCACAAGATGTCAATGCCGCGTTGGCGCGCAAACTGTCCGTCGGGCAAAAGGATCTGGGGGATCGCCCGCGTTCGGTTCTGCGGGCGCTGCGCCTTGGGTTCGCGCGGGCTGCGGGCGACCGGCTGAACCTGCCGCTTGCGGTTATCGGGGCAAAACAATCCAGCCAGTCGCAGGACGTGCCGGGGGACGCGGCGGGGCAGGATTGGCTGCTGCTGGTGTTTGACGGCCCTGAAGGCCGCGCCGCGGCCTGTCTGAACCCGAATGTGGTCTCGGCCATTGTTCAGGCCCAGACCATTGGTCAGGTTCTGCCCGGTGACCCCGGCGCACGCACGTTCACGGATACGGACGCCGCCATCGTGGCTCCCTTGATCGAAGCCGCGTTGACCGGTTCCGCCGCGTTGTTCGACGCCTCATCGGATCAGATTTGCCTTGCGGGGCTGGAATATTCTTTTCGCGCCAAGGATTTGCGCACCCTGTCGCTGGCGATGACGGAAGAGGTGTATCGCATTTTCGAACTGACCGTCGATCTGGCGAACGGAGAGCAGCAGGGTCGCATCTCGGTTTTTCTGCCAGAACATCCTGCCGTCTCGGATGTGGCAGAAGATACCGGGGAAAAGGCTGATCTGCGCATGGATCAGTGTTCGGGCGTGATGCGGGCGGAACTGACCGCCGCGCTGTGCCGCATGTCTCTGTCCCTGTCCGACCTGTCCGGAATGCGGATCGGGGACATTCTGCCGTTGCGCGGGGCGCGTCTGGACAGGACCGAGGTTCTGACGATCGACCGGACACGCGCCGGTATCGGTCGCCTTGGGCAATGCGGTGGTCTCCGGGCCGTGCGGCTGAATGAAACCGCTGCATTGCCAGCCCTGACTGGTTCTGACGCGCAGGACTTCATCGCCAGCAAAAGTGGGACACCACCGCAAGATCACCCGGTTGAACCGGCTGTGCATGATGCGCACGCCCAGACCGTCCCGGCCGGGGTGTCAGATCTCACAGATAGCGATCTGATCGTGAACGATTCAGAACGGATGGTCGCGGAAATCACGCAGCTGGCGGGGCTGGCGCCCCCGGAGTCCGCCAGCTAGGTTAAGGGGCACCTAGCCGCCATTGTCGCGCATCTGTTCCAGCATGGGGCGCAGATTGTCCAACTGATACCCGGCTTTGCCGGTCGCACTCAGGATGTCGTCCGTGCTCATGTGGTCGCACTGGCCCAGCGCCCAGACAACCGAACACCGCGTGCCCGAGGCACAATAGGCCAGAACAGGGCCACTGCCGTTTTCCGCCATGTCGCGCTGCCGCTTCACGTTCTCAGGTGTCATCGTCTGGTGGGTCAGCTCCAGCACCTCATATTCCATACCGGCGGCCCGCACCGCTTCGCCGATCGCATCGGATTGCATGGCCGGGGGAACTTCGGCATTGGGCCGGTTGCAGATCACCTTGGCAAAGCCAGCCTCGGCGATGGCCGGAACATCCTCGACCGTGATCTGCGGCGAGACAGCATAGCGGGGGGTAATCTGACGAATCTCCATGCCAATTCCTTAGGCCGCGTTTGCCGCCCTGTCCAGCTGCGCGCCCAGCGGTGGTGCCACGAACATCCCAGCCGCCATTGCAACCAGAAAGACCAGCCCGCCCAGCCCGCCATAGCTCAGCGAGGCCATTGCCGGTCCGGGGCACAGCCCGGCCAATCCCCAGCCCATCCCGAACAGAACCGAACCCACGATCAGCCTGCGATCAACCTCGGGCTTGGCAGGGGGTGGAAAGGCTCCGCCGGTCAGGGCGTTTTGGCGACCTGTAGTCATCCGCCATGCCACAAGCATCGGCAGAATGGCACCGGCCATCACAAAGGCCAGCGTCGGATCCCAGTTGCCAAACACATCCAGCCAGCCCTGAACTTTTGTGGTGTCCGTCATGCCCGAAATCAGCAACCCGGCACCGAACAGTGATCCGGCGATCAACGCAATGATAAGACGCATCAGATCACTCCCATCACATGACGCAGCAGCACAAGGGTCACGCCCCCGGCAAGGATATAGAAAACGGTGGCCACGATGCCGCGCAGCGAGAACCGAGAGATCCCGCACACCCCGTGCCCCGAGGTACAGCCATTGGCGATCCGTGTACCGATACCGACCAGCAGCCCGGCCAGAATGACAACACCCAGATTGCTGGTAAGATGCGTCTGAGCCTCGGGCAGGATCAACGGGCGCAGAAGAAGGGGCATTCCGACAAGCCCCGCAATAAAGGCCAGCTTTTCGGCCATGCTCCCCTTGGCGCTGCCATCGACAAGGCCGCCCAGAATGCCGCTTGCGCCCATGATCCTGCCATTGCCCAGCAGGTAAACCGCCCCGGCCAGACCGATCACCAGACCGCCGCACAGCCCCCAGATCCACTCTATATTCATGTGGGAATTCCCTTTGTGATTTGTTGTTCCCGCGTCACAGCTTGTTGACCGGCAGTTTCAGGAAAACATCGCCCTGTTCATCCGCCGGAGGCATCTGACCGGCCCGCATGTTAACCTGCAAAGACGGCAGGATCAGCCGCGGCATGGCCAGCGTGGCGTCCCGCGCGTCGCGCATTTCCACGAATTCTTCGATGCTGCGCCCCTGTCCGATATGGACGTTCAGCGCCTTTTGTTCACCTACCGTCGTCTCCCACGCGTATTCGTCGCGGCCCGGAGCCTTGTAATCATGCCCGACATAGATGCGGGTGTTGTCCGGCAGCGACAGTATCTTCTGGATCGACTGGAACAGCGTAGCCGACGATCCTCCGGGGAAATCACAACGTGCGGTACCAAAATCGGGCATGAACAGTGTGTCACCGACAAATGCGGCGTCGCCAATCACATAGGTCATGCAAGCCGGTGTGTGACCCGGCGTATGCAGCACGTCGCCCCGCATCTGGCCGATGTGAAAACTGTCGCCTTCCTTGAACAGCGCATCAAACTGGCTGCCATCGCGCTGAAACTCGGTTCCTTCGTTGAAAACCTTGCCGAACGTGTCCTGCACGGTGACGATCTGATCGCCAATCCCGATCTTGCCGCCCAGCTCCTGTTGCAGATAGGGGGCCGCCGACAGGTGATCGGCATGGACATGGCTTTCCAGAATCCACTCGACCTTAAGGTCCTGCGCGCGCACAAAATCGATGATCTTGTCCGCCGAGGTTGTCGACGTCCGCCCCGAGGCATGGTCGAAATCCAGCACGCTGTCGATGATGGCGCAGGCCCGCCCCTGAGGTTCATGAACCACATAGGAAACCGTGAAGGTCTGCTCGTCAAAAAACGCTTTCACTTTCGGTGTCATGATCTTCTCCGTTTCGGTCACGCATATCATATATGTGAATTGGAATGTGATGCAATATCGAACCTGAATTTGATGCCGGTCAAAGCAACCGCTGAAATCCTGGCTTAATCTTTAGCCTATCCGCGTCAGATTGCCGAAACTTCGACCATGGCAGGCAATTTCCCGCACAAGGTTACGATATTATCTGCGGGTCGCAATCCCGTTACGTATATTGGGGATACTGGCGCCACTTGGGAGGATGGTTATGACACCGACTGGTCTTTATTCCGAAGCCGAGCAGCTTGAACGTAAGCTTGTAAACGCGGGTCTGGAAACGCGTTTGGCGCTTCAGCCGAGTGTAAGTAAGATTGTTGACCGAATGCGGCAGCAGGGGATGGAGGTGCCTTCGCGCTTGCGTCGTCTGGATGCGGCCTTGTGCGAAGACGCGATTGAAGCGCAGTTTGATAACTTGCCGGTGTGAACCGGATGGTCATCCAAGGGATATCCCGAGGATGACCAGCATCAATCCAAGCACGGACAGAAACAGCGAGGCCAGGTTCCAGGGCAGGACCCCCTGAACCACCGCGCGCAGCTCGTCATCCGACAGACCGGCCTTGCGTGCCCGCATCACGCGAAGAATGCACCAGACCAGACCGGCAAGCCCGGCCACAGACAGGGCCGCACCGCCCCAGGTGATGAATTCAAACATGGTTCCCCGCATATCCTCGTGAACTGATCACGCGCTTAACGGATCGGTTGGGGTCATACAAGTGCGCCGGCCCAATGGGTGCTTGCGACCCGGGCGGCAGCACTGTATCCGGCATTCCACACCAGGGTTTCAGCCTCTGGAACAGGCGCGTCAGGCAGGTGCCCCCGATGATCGGGCCACCGCCGTTCACTGCCAACAACAGGCTGTCCACTTCTGGTTGCAGGTCCATAACCGGGAACAAAAAAGATGAGCATGTCTGAAGAAGCAGAAGCAAATTACAAGGTCACCGCGGGCGAGCTGCGCCAGTTTGTGGAACGTATCGAGCGCCTTGAGATGGAAAAGAAAGACATCGCCGACCAGATCAAAGAGGTCTACGCCGAAAGCAAGTCGCGCGGTTATGACGTAAAGGCCCTGCGCAGCATCATTTCCCTCAGAAAAAGGGACAAGGATGACATCGCCGAGCAAGAGGCCGTTATCGAAATGTACAAAGAAGCGCTGGGCATGACCTAAGCCCGACCGCCACGAAACACGCTCCGCCGCAGTCCATCCCCTGGTCTGCGTAGCGGAGAAATATCAGGGTCAGACTCCCCTGTTCCGGGGCCTTCAACCGCAGCTATCATTTCATTTTGCGTGGTCGGTTTCGTCCGACGCCAAGTGATCAGAGCCTTCGCGCGATCCCGCAGGCACTGCACTTGACGCCTCCGGGCTGTATCGAACCGCTCATAAACTAAACTCGAACCACTATAGCCTCTGAAACGCCTATGGCCAAAGGCGCCGACCCGCGTGATGAACCTGATCGGAACACCCGCATTGATTGCCGCAATGAAGGCATAGGCCGTTTCTACGGCCGGAAAACCAGCCGCCGCACCGGTCCCATCAACCTAGACGGGCCAAAACAGCCACTAAGGTCGTTTTGCAACCGAAACTGAGAAATCTAGGGAAAACTCCGCGCCAAAACTCAAATCCTCAGAAACAGACAGAATACTGCGCGTTTCCACACAGCCTCCGGACAATGCAGACGTCTTTCGGCTCGGATGAATTAAATAAAAGTGGTCAAGCTGGGAACTCCACTTGATTCAGAACCATACCACTTGGTAACTAACTTCATTGAGTTGCGTGGCGCTCTTTTTCCGGCCAGAATTCATCCACAACGACATATGCGATAATTACAAAGAAGGCGGCACTAGCAACTTGTAATACTCGAGTGATGCTCTTGACGTCAGCCTCGTCTGAAAATGGTGCAACAGACCCACCATACACAATCAGAGCCGTTGTAATAGCAGAGCCGGCGGCAGCTGCGAGCGGGACTTGAGATTTTCCAAGTGCTCCGAGGGTCAGACAGAAGAAAAAACATAGCAGAACGGGTGTCAGAATAACCGGAGCTATTACGTTTATTTCATAGCATATGATGGATACTGCCGCCCCAAGAAGGTTTGCCGTCAGCATAGCTTTTGCAACGGTTTTGCCTGCGGCAGGCATAGCCGCAAGTTGCTGGCTCAGCAGAGCGACAAAAAACAGAACCAGCAATGCGGACGCTCCGGAAATAAAGAACGCCATAGCAAACGGAACTGTTACAAGCGACATCCTGACAATTCGGCGATGGGGGTCGAAGTCCGGCGACGTTGCTGCCTTCTTTTGAGCCGCCGTTTGAGGTTCAGCGGGTATCAACACGAACATCAGCGTCGATACGAAGCCTGCAAAAAGCAGGTTCAACGGTATCCAATACACGAGCACCAAAGCCAGATTCTGAGATTGCAGAACCAGGTTTGGAATCATCAAGGCCCCCATGAGGGCGATGACACCCGGCAATACTCCGGCACCAGAAACTGACCAAATGAACGACAGGATTATTCCAATGGCCACGAGGATGAGGAACACAAGAGGATATGGCGAGAAGATTGACGAGACCAGGAAGGAAATGAACATCAATCCAATTGAAAAGACAAACAACTTAGCAAATGCTGCCAAAGGCAAAGCGGCAGGCGCTTGAAGAAAAAGGGCAGTGAAAACCGCCCCGACGACGGCGAGTGGCCACCCGAGAAACAGGCCCAATGTAAATACACCGGTAACACCTAGCGCAAGCCGGGTGACAGAGCGCCGGTCCTCAGTACGCATAGGACAGAATTGATACCACGCGGATGTAGGTACGGCCCACGAGGTTCAGCAACGAGTTGTCACTAAGATACATAATCACATCGGCCTGCCCGTTCAGTTGGAAACGAAGATCATCTTCAGCACTACCAGCTTCATAGCCGGGCAAGATAATCCTGACCGGGAACCTTTCCGGCTCACGCAAAAATCCCTTTGTGCTTGGTGGGCTAGCCAATTTTCCGGGTTCATCACCGCCACTCAAAGACACAGCAGCACTGAAGCTCTCAATGACGCCCGTAACAATTTGACCGGGATGCATATCCAACACTACATCAACCGGAGACCCCACCGAAGCTCTTCCCAAGTTGTTCTCGGTAAAGTACGCCTCGATCCAAATGTCGGTTGCATCCAGAAATGTCAGAAGATCTTGGCCGGATCTCGCATACGTTCCGGGGGCTATCAGCAGATTCGAGATTATACCTGTCGCCGGAGCACGCAGTTCAGTCCATTCAAGGTTTAGTTCTGCATCCGCCAAGGCCGCCAACGCGCGCTGGATTTTCGGGTTATCAATCCCGTCAACACCAAGCCGCTGCTTCGCCTTTTCAAGATCTGCTTTTGCGTTCTCAAAGTTCGCCTCGGACTGTGCCAGTTGCCCTCGGGCATCATCGGCCTTTGAGACGGCAATCAACCCTTTCTTTTCAAGCGCAAACACACGCTCCGTCTGCAGACGCATGGTGTCGAGATCACTCTGCGCCCTTGCCAGTTTGGCTTGCGCGCCGCTTACTTCCGCTGACGACGCTCCCACTTCCTGAGTGGCTGCCTCGAGATCGGCTTCGGCTTTGTCGCGATCAATTTCGTAAGGTCTGGCATCAATCCGAACTAGAACGTCTCCTGCCGAAACGACCTGACCGTTTTCAACAAGAACCTCGGTCACCGTCCCAGTGACCTGCGGAACGATCTGGGTCGCCACGGCCTTTACTCTGGCGTTCCCGGTGAAAGGTGTCTTGCGGTCAGCGACCAGATACCAGACGAGAAAGATGAGAATGACAGCCAATGTAGACCAGATCGTTTTCCTCATTTCGCCACTCCTTCAGCGGCGTTTTCGGTGCCCGGTGAGGCGTCGATCCAGACTTTGAACAACTCATAGAAGACAGCAAACAAAACGGGGCCCATGAAAATGCCGATTAAGCCATAGGCCATCATGCCTCCTAGCACCCCGATGAGGATCACAAGCATGGGCGTATCAAGGCCTTTTGAGATAAATACGGGCCGCAGGAAGCTGTCCATAATTGTTACGGGAATCGCCAGTATGGTGAAGATCAAAGCTGCACCTCCGGACATGGAACTCCATGCGTAGATGATAACAGGCAAAAGAACCAAGCCGGGTCCAATCTGGATGATCGAGAGGATCAGGCAGATGAACGCCAGCGTGGCGGCCGAGCCAATCCCGAACAGCACCAACAATACCCAAACGACCACCGCTTGAATCGCTGCAACGCCGATTACACCCTTTGTTACATTACGGATCGTTGCCCCCGCCAATGTTACGAATTCACCGCCACGCGGCGCAAATACACGGTTTGCAAAGTGCTGAAGGCCCTGAACCAGATTCGGCCCTGGGCTAAACAAAGCCCCCATTATCAATACCGACAATGCAAGGCCGAGAAGTCCAATTCCGATCCCCAGCACCTTTCCAAATAAGGATTTAGTGATCTCAAGAATCTGGGCGCCGTATTTTGCAAGCGCACCGTCCAGATTCCGTTCGAACATTCCCCAGACATCGGCAATTTTTCCTCCGACTAGCGGTAGTTCCTTGATACCTTCGGGCGCTGGGGGGATTTTCAATTCACCCCTGTCTGCTTGTTCCGCGAATTCAGACCCAAGTTCTGCGGCACCAGACACCGCAGTTGCGACTGGCCCGAGGGTCAGAACAAGACCCATCAAAACCAAGATCGTCGCTGTAAGCTTCTTTCGGCCTCCTAACTTGGACTGCATCCAATTAAATACCGGGTAAAGCGCCACACAGAGGATCGTTGCCCAGATAACTACGCTTGCAAGCGGGGCCACCATGACCAGAGCGCTGTAAAGGAATAGTCCGAGAAAGAGCAATCGTATCGCCAGATCGACAATCTTCGCGTCCTGGGTCTTTTCCATTCCATCCCTCCACTAGCTGTTTTCTGAACATTACACTCAAAAAGCAAAATATGTATATATGTTTTAGTTTTATGCGTCCGCCTATCAGCTTGAAGACACAAGTTAATCTGGGGCGCGGCCTGAGGTGCCTGGTCAAACTAATACCTGCGCATGAACTCAGTTTGGCTGAATTGGGTATAATCTATTTATCCGTTTTTTCGTCGTCTTGAGACAAGATCGTATCTGCCACCGTGGTAGCTGCTGTCACGAAGACACCGAGGCCCACGATGATGTATACCATTGTGAAGATTTTTCCTGCCGCAGTTTCAGGGGAGAAGTCACCAAACCCCACGGTCGAAATTGTCACTACAGAAAAGTAGATTGAGTCGAGCCAACTCCAACCTTCGACAAAGTGGTAAAAGACCGAGGCCCAAAAAATCATTCCAATTGTGAAGGCAAGGATGCCCTTAACTCTACCGTCCTTGAAAGCGACGCCTATCCCTCGTGTTATTCTGGTTAGTGAATTCATCTTGTCCTCGTTGATTGAAGAATTCACATATAGCAGTAATTACATGAATGTGGGGAATAGAAGGAATCTGATTGCCTGTAGTTTGGAAGATGTGTCCAGCAGCCATAGTCAAAGCTCATGCAACGTGTCCGTTTCTGGCTTTTGAAATCCACTTCAAACCAGCTGTTCAGAAACTGGGTGTGCCGGGTTTTGTTGCACAATTGCGCTTAGGGATTCACTCCATGAATCCAAGTTGATAGCTGGAGAGTATGAGCAGTTGGTCCCCTACGAAGTACAAGACCAAGAACTGACCGTCGTACAACACGGCGTTGAAGCAGCGCGGTTCACTATCGATCTGGTTTGAACCTGAGATGGCATGGTATGCGCCAGCGACGGGCAAGTGCGGTCGTCAGCCAGATTTCAGCGATGCAGCGATCCAGGTTTGTCTGATGCTGAAGGTGCTGTTCGGCATGCCTCTTCGCCAGACGACAGGGTTCGTTGAAAGCCTGTTGCGCCCAGCAGGGCTTGACCGGAAAGTTCCGGACTTCTTACCCTCTGTCGTCACCAGAAGACGTTGAACGTCTCTATCCCATACCGCGGTGGAACTGGGCCGTTGCACCTGTTGATCGACGCGACCGGGATCAAAGCTGAGGGCGAAGGTGAGTGGAACGCCCGCAAACATGGCGGCAGTAAAAAAGCGCCTGTGGCGTAAGCTTCATCTCGGAATAGATGAAGAAACACTGGAGATCCGCGCGGTTGATGTCACGACAAGCAACATCGGCGATGCCCCAAGCCGCACAGAGACAAAGATGAACTGCGTCAAACTCCTTGGCCAAGGCATCATGGCCCGAGACTTCGATCGGCAGGTTGCCGAGTTCTAGGTCCGGATTGCGGTGCTCAACCGCTGCACAGCTCTTGGCATAACCAACACTGAGCCCGTAGCATAAATCCGTCCGGGGAAAGGGGAAGTGTGCTCACCCCCTGATTTGTGCAACAGGCCGGTGTGCCGCACAAACAGAGCGTTGGTCATTTACCCGTTTCTTAGACGTTCGACCAAATCGGCGAGAGTGCCAGCTATACGGTCAAGGTCATTTACAGTTCAGAATAGTAGCCGACCATATATTTCATTAATTTATTGATCAAATGGTCTAGGTTGCCCACGGGATGAAACGGAATATTAGGAGAAAGCCTTGCGATACGTTGCGAAAGGTATGTTGATTTGTTGCGCTGTCGCGTTTGTCGCTGTGTTGGCAGCTTGGCTTTTCCTGTCTTCTGCGTTGTTTTCCTCTGTCAGGAAAACTTTCGTTGAAAATCTGATCTCTAAGAAACTTGGTCAAGAGGTTAGAATTGAAGATGAAGTGCGTCTGGGTCTTGGTCGGCAATTGCAGGTATCAGCGGCGGGGCTGGTATTGCCTGGACCTCCGAATGCTGATGTGAACTTGGCAGCAATCGATGAAATTGAGTTTGAAGTTTCCGCGCGCGACCTCTGGAACAGTAAACTTTCGCTGAGTGACCTTTCTCTCTTGGGGGTTCACCTGAACCTGATCACAGACAAAGCAGGCGTCGGAAACTGGCAGTCCATTTCCCAAGCGGACGTTAATGCCGGGAAACCTGCAAAATCTCCGAAACTGCCAGTAGCTGGAATTCTAACGGACCACAAAATTGACCTGACTAATGTTGCCGTTCTTTACCGGAACGATCTAAACGGGCTTGAGTTGAATCTGCAGCTGCCTGAGTTGCTTTTGAAGCGTGATACGGAAACCGACGTTGCGACCGCAGTTGGGACTGGTTCGCTAAACGGAGAGAGTTTTGATCTGAACGGGACATTTCCCGCGGAAGACCCGTTTCAGGTTGCAGTGAACTTCGAGCAGATCTCGATTGCCGCTCAGGAAGTCCCTCAAGAGAACGGGTTACAAGTGAAAACGACCTTAGATGTTGCCGAACTTGGCCAGTTTCTCGATATCCTGAAGCTAAACCGCGTTTTGGAAGGTACTGGAAATATTGGTGCAACGTTCAATTCAGTTGACGGCGTAGCACGAATTGACGACCTATCTGTATCGGCTGAATTAGAAGGCGGACAAAGCCTTTCGCTGACGGGGCAGGTCGGAGAATTGGGAAACCCGGAAGACGTATCGCTGACAACCCGCATTAGGTTGTACCCTGAAGATGCTGAACCAGCCCCTGCCGCATCGCGATATGATCTTAAACTTATCGCGGTCGACATGGTTATTGACAGCGTGCCCGGGCAGATTCCGCAGCGACAAATGGTTATTGAGACCAACGGCTTCACGTTGGACACGTCTGGCGAAGGCCCGCCCCCGATAGAGTTCTCCGAGCTCTCTAGAACACCCGAAGGCGCCTTAAGGGTCGGGAGCATCAACCTGAGAATTGGGGAACCCGCCAATCCGTTTATCATTTTGAAAGGTTCGGTCGATGACGCGCTTCAGGTGCAAGGAGTATCAGCCGAAGGCCTAATGGATATTCATGCAAGCAGTTTGATCTCACCAGAACTCCTAGGACCGGACGACCAGCTCGGCAGGTTTTCCGGCGGCTTCCATTTGAACGGTGACATCAATCAGCTTTCGCTGACGAATTTGGATGCAAAGACAAGCGAAACGGAAGTCTGGAACCTCGAGGTGCATGGCACTGTTAAAAACGTACTTAAATTCGAGGACCTGGATTTGGCCATTGATGTCGCAGTCCCATCCGGAGCGGACCTATTGGAGGCTCTATCGCTTGAACGCGTGGAAACTGGGCAGGCTCGCCTTGAAATAGACATCGTTAGTGAAGGCACCGATTGGAACGCGAGTGCCAACGTCGAGGTTGCCGACTCGGTCTTGCAAATTGTGGCCGATCTTGATGATGCGACAAGTGACCCTGTACTGCAGGGTTCCATAGAGAGTGACCTGATAAAGGTAGATCAGATCCGAACCATCGTTCAGGCTGCTGCACAGTTGAGGAAAATAGGCGGTCCAGAGCCGGAAGAGAAAGAAACTAAGCAAGAAGACGAGCGCGACCAAGGTGCGCTAAGAGATGTAACGCTTAAACCTATCGGGCGTTCAATTCTCTTGTCCGGTATGGATATGGATGTCGACATCGACCTTCGGCACATAGAGGGTGCCAAGGGCATCAGCAGTTTGCAGAGCGAACTGACGCTCAACAAAAACGAGCTGAAGGCTGGGCCTTTGAAGTTTGAATACGGGGGCGCAAATTTTGACGTCAGCGGGCAAATGGATCTATCAAACGACGCGCACCTGCTCACGTTGACCGGCAAAGCAGGTGGCTGGCAGTTGGAGGATATTCTTCACAATCTGAACTTCAAGAAAGGCGCGAGCGGTAAGATCTATACAGACTTTTCGGTGACAGGGGGAACCGATTCACCTAAGCATTTTACTAACACTATGAGCGGCAACGCCACAGTGTCACTGCGTGATGGCTCGATCGAAACCCAGCTTTTAGATCTGGCAGGGTTAGGGCTGCTACCTTGGGTGTTTACCAAGGAAAAACAGAAGGTAGCTCCAATTGTATGTCTGCGAGCGCCGATTAGTATTTCCAATGGGAACCTCTCGACGAAACAAACCACGTTGGAAACAGATCACGTCCAGGTTGTCGTCTTTGGTGCTGTTGATTTGGCGGGCAAGGCCTTGGACCTAAATCTACAACCCCGCAAAATCGGAGAGCCTCTTTCGAGAAGTCCGTGGCCAGTGACTTTAAAGGGCCCGCTGGCTAAGCCGAAGGTTAAGGTCAAAGACGGACCAAAAAGACTGAAACGATCGGATGGTGCGGACAAAATGCCGACAAAAAGAAAGCTATGCGTTCCGGATATCTTGCAATTGCAGTAGCGGCGGGGGCCGACAGAGAAAGAACAAATCTAGGGTTTAAGAAGCAGACAATTCTTCCGAAAAACCGCACGTTCTTTATCACTTTAACCAATGCCGAAAGCAACGATTCCGCATTCTGCGTCTGGCTGAACTTTGACCCAAACAGCTCAATTGATGTCTCGGGGCAAAGTTATGCGTTCCAGGTTGCCATGTCCCTACGGTCAGGACTCACAACAAAAAGATGACGGTCGCGGCAAGGCATATGGCGGACAGGAACAAGTCACCGCACCTGTCATAGCGCGTCGCGATACGGCGCCAGTCTTTCAATCTGGCAAACAGATTCTCGATGCGATGGCGCTGACGATATAGCTTGGCGTCATGTTCAGCCGGATTTCTTCGACCACGTCGCGCCAGTATGCAGGCCTCGGTGCCGCGTTCGGCAAGCGCCTCACGGAACCAGTCTGCATCATACCCTTTGTCTGCCAAGAGTGATTTGGCTCGTGGAAGGCTGCCCAGCAACACCATAGCACCCTTTGCATCGCTCATCTGGCCGGATGAGAGGAAGAACGTCAGTGGCCTTCCACGTCTGTCGCAGACCGTGTGCAGTTTGCTGTTCAAACCGCCCTTTGTGCGACCGATGGCACGCGTTCGAGCCCCCCCTTTTGAGAGGCTTGACGCTGTTCGGTGTGCCTTCAGGTGAGTGCTGTCGATCATGATGGTTTCACCATCCTGTCCTAGCTGAGCCAGTTCCCTAAAGATACGGGCAAAGATACCCATGCGGGACCATCTCACAAAACGATTGTAGAGCGTCTTGTGCGACCCATAATCCGCCGGAGCGTCTCGCCACCGAAGGCCGTTTCGAATGACATGGATGATACCGCTAAGCACCATTCGGTCGTCGGATCGTCCACCCCCGCGAGGTTTCGGGAAAAGGTGTTTGATGCGGTTCACGTGGTCTGACTTATGCCAAAACAGATGCGACATGTGCATTCCTCCCGTCGCCCTTGAATCACGGGCTTACGCCGGTTGGAACCGCCATATCGAACGTCAAGAATGCCGACTTTTCCGCCGTCTGACGGAAGGGGCAACCGTTAGCAAAACACAGCGCCAATTTCCAAAGTCCGCGTTCGGTTGGAGCTCATTTAACGGAGAGTAGAGCGCTAATCCCCTGCTCGATGCGTCCTGCGACAGGCTCCGCAAGCGGGATCGAACGCAGGAAATATTCTGGGTCGACCCCGGCCTCGAAGAATGCCGCCAGAGCCTTTTTCCCCATATCTATTCGCCCGGCCATTGCATGCATGGCGGCAATCAGCATCCAGTCGTACAGATTGTCACGGCCATCCACCTCGCTGATCATATCCGAGGCCACCTCGTATTCGCCCCGCATGAAGGGATCGAGCGCACAAGGGATGTTGATCCAGATTGGCAGTAGCGGGTTGTGTTCTCTTGCGCCTTCAATCATGGCTGTCGCTTCTCGCGTGTCCCCGATTGCGGCGAGCCAACCTCCCACCATCGCAGTCAACAACGTGGCATTCGGGTTCGCCTCGATAGCGCGCTCTATCAGGTTTGCGTACCGGGTGTTCTCACCGTGGAATCGCGCGAAACTCGCAGCGGCGTAGAGAGCTTCCTGACAGTTAGGTGCCAACGCGATGGCCGTTTCTGCATGGCTCCTTCCATCGGAGACAACATCTTCCGCAGACCGGGCGCCCAAAGCTGCTTCCTCGATTAGTGCAATGGCCTTGAGCGCGTGGGCCAACCCGCTCGAAGGATTGTCGCGTAGCGCGGTGTCGATGAGGTCACTGAACTCTTCGAGACTGGATCGGCGTGAAGTCCGCATGTGTGCGTGAAACGCCAGAAGGGCCTCAAAGACACCTGCATCTTCCGCACGCCTCCCGGAGTATTGCGCATTGAGATCTTCGGCGACTGCGCCGTAGGCGTCCGCCATACGGGTCGCGCATTGCCGCGCAATTTGTTCCTGCACATCGAAGGGATCTTCTGAATCGCCGGAAACGCGAAACCTGTCGGACCAGACTAAAGCTTTTCCAGGGTTTCGGTCGAGTTGAACTGACACACGCAGGCTCCCACCAGCCTCCCGGACATTGCCTCTCAAGATGTAGTCTGAGCTCTCTATAAGTTCTTGTTGCCCTATCTCCCGCGTTGAGTGGTCGGTGTGCCAACCTGACAACACTTTGATCTGGCCAAAGCGGGCGAGCTCGAGCGCGATCTCCTCAGGCAACCCTTCTCGGAAAATCAGGGCTTTTTCGGAGTCCGCACCTTCAAACTGCAAGATTGCGAGTGTTGGTAGTCCACGAGGGATTCTTTTTTGGATTTTGCTTTCCTCTACCGCGCGCCGCACGAACTGCGGGCGATACCTGCCCTTCGGAACAGTGATTATGATCTCGTCGGCGACACCAGCCGTCAGGTAGTAGTGTTCAATTGCCTTGCGCAGCTTGATCGCTTCGATCCGGACAATGGAGTCATTGTTTGAGTCGAAATCGGCGCCGCGTCCGAAGATATCCATCGCAAGAGCAGTGCCCTTCAGGTATTCGCCCCGACCCTCAAGTTCTTCGGTAACAATGTGGGCGAGGAATTTCTGTATCCTTGGGCCAGCCGTGAAGTCAGGCGATGCCAGGATTTGCTCAAGTTGTTGGGCTATCTCTTCGTTGCTCGGTTGGTCTCTCATGGTCAGCCTCTGTAGCTTCAACCCCTAAACTCTAAGCCGCAAGCCCGCGCTTGCAACCTGTTTGCAAAATTGCTCCCCATCGGGTGGATTGGTTGGCGTTCGGCTCTGATCGCCCAACTGTTGTTAACAGTTGTCGACGTCCCGCTTCATCACACCGTTGGCTAAGTCCCAATCATCGAAAACGCGGACAGATCCGCAAAAGCCGAAGGGAAACAGAAAGATGAAAGCCTCCAACACCAAGAACCGCTCCTGGACCTCCACCGCCATCACCGCCATCCTGGCTGCCACTGTGACCACCACTGCCGTCACAGCCAATGCTTGTTCGCGCTTCGTTGCCGACACGGACCATGGCACAATCGTGACCCGTTCGCTGGACTGGGGCGGCAGCCGTCTGGGCGCCTATGCCCGTGTCCACCCGGAGGGCGAAGCCCGCGTTTCCTCTGATGTTGCCGAATACGCCAACGTAAAGGAATGGACCGTCAAGTATCACACGGTTGCCATGGAAGAGCACGAGACATTCCACGGTGTCACCGCCGAGGCAATCAACGACCAGGGCCTGAGCGCCATGGGCCTTTACATGAACGACTCCAAACCGTTCGTTACCGAGCACAAGGATAGCGGTGCGCCAGCGGTCAACATGGCAGACCTGACGACATTTATCGCCGAGAACTACGCCACCGTGGCCGAGGTCGTCGCCGGACACGAGGCCGGAGATTTCCAGATCGCCTGGGGAGCAAAGATGCGCGGCAGCGACAGCTACCACGGCGTGCACTTCTCGGCGGTCGACAAAAGCGGCCATATCGCACTCTTCCAGCTCAACGAAGGTGGCTTGGAGGTCGTCTACACCGGCGATACCGACAGCGATCTGCGGGTCATGGTCAACAGCCCGCTCCAGCAGGACCAGCGCGAGTACGCCGCCCAATTTGATCTTGCAAACAATCCGTCGGGGCAAGGCATCCCTGCCGACATCGGGTCGGCCAACCGCAATGTCCGGATGCTCTGGACGTCAATGAACCAGGATTACAGCGATCTGAACTACGCCGAAACGCTGGGCCGCATCCAGCAGGCCTTCGATTACTCGGTGACCGTGCCCTTGAACATCCAGGACCCGCAGGACAACGGCGCAGGCGATGACTACCCCACCTGGGTAAGCTTCCAGTACAACTTGGACAATGGGGATATTCGCACCCGCGCCATGGATACGGCTCAGACGATCACTTTCAACATTGAGGACACGAAGGCCTTCGACGGTCCTGTCTGCGCCGACCTCATCCAGCAGGCCAATGATGGCAATGGCGACGTAAAATGGGGGACCTGCAACGCGAACTCCTGAAACTTAGACCGACCCCTCCAAGTATCACATGACAACCGCCGCTCCGGAAATCCGGGGCGGCGGAACATTGCGAGCCTAAATCCCCTGAACCAAGGCAGACCTCCGCCCGAATTGAATAGTTGCAGCTCCTCGCAGCCAGCCGATCACTTTATACGAGCAAGATTTGTAGGTCCTGAGCCTAAGACACGACCATTAATACCAACCCTGGCGCTGTCACCACTTACACTGAATTGATCTAGCCAGAGGGCCTTTCACCCAACTTGTTATATACACCGAAATCAATAACGATGACGGCATAAGTGGTTCTTTTGATCCGAAAGCCCTGTTTCAATCAAACCAATCCAACAACCGCAGTAATGCATTTGTGTAGTTTCGTAGATGAACCAGATGAATTGCTATGACCTCACGCTTATTCCAATCCACGTCAGACAACTTGGCGTAGCCGCCGATAAAGCTTGGATAGGTGTTCGCGGGCGAAGGTTTGCACCAGTGGCTTTTTCGGTAGCTTCTTCAAACTTCGCTCAAAATCCCGCAATCCGTTCAATTACCCAAAAGGCGGCTAGACTACCAATGCAGTAACTTGTCACGTGTTCAAGCTGGACCGCTCGCTCTTTTACTGCCGGATAGAGAAGCCGGGCCGCGAACCCAATGGTCAGTACCACAACGATAAACAGGATCTGACCAAGCTCTACCCCGACGTTGAAAGCAAACAGGGCCAGTGGAATGTCCCCTTCGGGCAAGCCGATCTCTCTCAGTGCCCCGGCGAACCCCAGACCATGTATCAAGCCGAATGCGAAAGCGACGATCCAGGGGAAACGCACGGCCAACGGGTCACGGTTCTCCGGTGAAAGCGATAGCTCATGGGCGAGGAACACGATTGAAAGCGCAATCACGGCCTCGACAGGTGGAGGAGGGAGGTTCAGCCAGCCGAGAGTGGCCGAAGCCAACGTGATGCTGTGCGCAACGGTGAACGCCGTGATCGCCCAGAACAACCGACTGCGATCGCGTATCAGCAGCACAAGCGCGAAGACAAAAAGCAGGTGATCAAGGCCTTCGAGGATGTGTGTCACTCCGAGCGCGACATAGCTCGAAAGGATGTCGAGAACCCCAGGATCCTCAGGTACAGTGAATGCGGTTTCGGTCCATGTCAGGCGACGCACCTGCGTCTGTCCGGGTTCCAATTCGTACCGCACTAAGGTTTCCGTTCTGGTCTGCTCCAGCCCGACGATCTCGATCACACCGCCCTCAAGGCCTCCTGGACAGGTGGTTACCCATGCGGTTGTCCAGGCACGTCCATCAAAGGACGGTGACGGAGGCGGCTCATGTGAACAGTTCCCTGGCAGGCGAGCCTCTATGGGCATCATTCGACCGTTCACGTCAGGTGCGCGCCAGGTCACGCGCCAGCGCTCTTGCCCCATGGACGCGAGATCGAGATACCCTGGATCAAGCGCGTGGGCCGGCGCGTATCCCGGCAGACAGATGGCGGAAATGGCGAGCAGAAGTAACAGCAGCCGTTTCATCTGTTCAACACCTCTTCGGCGTTGGGCAAGATAATGGTGTAGCGATCCAGCAGCGCTTGACCGAAGCTTTCGCGCATCTTCTTTGTCTCAGCGGCGAGCCATTCGGCCTTTACGCGGTCGCGGATTTCGGACAGCGGTGGCAGCACGGCGTCCATTCTCTCGATTACCCGCACGAGATGCAGGCCATAGCCGCTCTCGACCGGACCCTGCCATTTTCCGACCGGCAGGTCCGCCAGCGCCTCGTGGAACCCCTCTCCAAATGTGCGGTCGATCACCGGCGAAGGCGTTATCGGAAAGGACTGTGGCAGTAGAGTAGCCGGTCCCAGCGTCGCCGGGTCGGCACCGTTCTCCAGCAGCGCCAGAAGTTCTAAGGTATCCCGATCTCCGGGCACAACGATCTGTTCCAGAGCCATTCGAGCGGTTTGCGTGAACCGTTCCGGGTTTTGGTCCAGATACGTCTGAAGAATGGCCTCATCTGGTTCCACCATCGCGGCGCCGGATTCTGCGAGGAACTTCATCTTCTGGTTCAATCGCTGGCGTATGACCACGTCGCCTTGATCAAGTCCGAGGATCAGCGCCTCGCGGACATAGGCCTCTTCCAGCGCCCACGATTGCATCAAGTTCTCCAACTCCCGGATCGTGGGGGGGCGGTTCCAGGTGGCAATGAAGTTCTGCACCAGTCGGTTTGCCTCGCTCTCGGTCAAGCTGATCATATCGGGGCTGAGCGCAACTGGCTCATCCTCGATCGCCGCGTATGCGGCAAAGATCAGGGCACCAAGCGCGAAGAAATGGACAAGCGGGGAAAGAAGAAGCGTGCGCATGCGTATCATCAGGCCTTCGGGTATCAGTCGCCACAAGGGGGTAAGCTCTACGGTCGGCGATGTGATTGCAAGCTATTACACAAAACCCAAGTAATCTTGAGGCATATACAATCGCCAACCTCGCGACGCTTGCCGCCGGATTCCATGCATTCTACGATGAGCAAGGGTATCATGGCACGGAAGCTTTGACACCAAACAGGCGCCCTTAATCAGGCCAGATTGCCCGCGCCAAATCTCTATACCAAGCACGACGTCCGTTTGATCTCGGTCATGGCTACTGTTCGACCAAACCGCTAAAATATGGTTTTATGCTAAAACAGAAGCGTTGGGAGGAGAAGACATGGAACAGCAGAGACACGCCGCCGTAAAAAACGCGATTGCCTTGCTCGCAACGACTGTCCTCACTACGGCAATGCCAGCCCATGCGCAGGAATGGACCCCAGCTTCGGAACAGCTCGCCGATACCTATCCAGCGCCGGCCTATTCACCCTATGCTGGTCGAA
>NZ_JBQFZL010000005.1:0-217478 GCF_056542225.1 Ruegeria sp. AE3
AGCGGTCCAGTCCTGCGCCACTGGGCGGTCGAGCTAGCGGTCTCGTCAGCGCCGGTTAGCGGTTCTCTAGCGGTCTCGTAACGGGTCTCTCTAGCGGTAAAAATACCCGTCGCTTCGCTCAGCAGAATGCCCCCGAAACCGCCCCAGTTTCTCGGGCTAGTTGGAAAAGCTCTTGGGTTTCATCGGACGGCAAGGATTCCTACCACCCCAGCCATGATTTTCCTATATATCACACACCGACGTCCTCGGGGCGGATTGTAGCGCCTTCTCAGCGGCTTGTCTGACGTCAGCACCATGTTGAGACGCGCAGGTTCATGCCCTTGGGAGAAAATGGGAAAGACCCCCGAGTTTTTTCTTGCCGCAGAGTAAGTGTTAAGGTACCCGCGTTTTACCGGTCCCGATGTGGCTAAGAGGGAATCCGAGGTGCCTTTTGGTGCCAACCGGAACTGCCCCCGCAACTGTAGGCGGCGAGCGCTGTCCATTCCGTCACTGGGCCATTTCGGTCTGGGAAGACAGGACAGACAAAGACCCGTCAGTCAGGAGACCTGCCGGTATGAAACCGAAACACACCGGGCGGGGTTGTCCGGGGAGGTTGCCGAAGAAACGCGCCGGGCGGGCTATGTACCACTCTGCGCTCACAGCAGGCAGAAAAGCGTCTGTTGCTTCGGTAAATGCCCATTCACCCGTTCTCTGGTCATTGACACATGGAGATCGATTGTCATGTTTCTACGCACTGGCCTGATTGGCCTTTCCTTGCTGGCTACCAGCGCTGCCGCCGAAGGAAACTTTCCCTTAACCATCGAAAACTGCGGTCACTCGGTCACGTTTGACGCGCCAGTGACGTCGTCAGTCACGGTCGGCCAAGCCGCGACCGAGGTGCTTTATGCGCTGGGTCTGAGTGAGCAGGTTCTTGGAACTTCGGTCTGGTTCAACGAGGTGCTGCCTGAATATGCCGAGGTGAATGCCAAGGTAGAGCGTCTGGCAGACAATGATCCCAGCTTTGAAAGCGTTGTTGCCAAGCGGCCGGGACTGGTCGCAGCGCAATATGAATGGCATGTCGGACCCGAGGGCATCGTCGCCACGCGTGAGCAATTTCACGAACTGGGTATTCCAACTTACGTGATGCCTGCGGATTGCGTCGGCAAAGACAATACGGTCGGCGGCGATGGCACCCGCCTGCAAGCGTTCTCGACCGATACGCTGTATCAGGGTATCGAAGAACTGGCGGCAGCCTTTGATGTGTCCGAACGCGGCACGGACCTGGTTGCCGAGTACAAGGCCCGTGAAGCCGCAGCCGTCGCCAAGGCGCAAGCCGTGAAGCTGGACGATGTGTCCGCCGTATTCTGGTTTTCCTCTCCTGAAATGGAAAGCGATCCGTTTGTGGCCGGGCAGAAGGGCGCACCGGGATACATGATGAGCACATTGGGCATCCGCAACGTCGTCGAGACGGATGAAGAATGGCCAACAGTGGGCTGGGAAACCATTGCCAAGGCCAATCCGACGGTGATCGTGATTGCCAAGATGGACCGCCGTCGCTTTGCTGCGGACGACTACCTGAAAAAGCTGGAGTTCCTGCGCGCTGATCCGGTGACCAGCCAGATGGATGCGGTCAAGAATGACCGGATTGTCGTTATGGATGCGCAGGCCATGGACGCCACCATCCGCGCAATCCCGGCACTGGAGGATCTGGCCGAGAAGCTGGATACCATCGGAAACAACTTGTGAACGAGGTCGCCGCAATCTTTCGGCAGGGTTTCAAGGCCGCGTGCCTAACTGTGCCACTGTTGATTGCGGCGGTCCTTGCGGGCGCGATGATCGGGGAAACCTCGTTGTCGCCCGATTTGGTTCTCTCCGTTCTGGTCAACAAGCTGGCCGGAGCGGACCTGCCCGTCGACCCAATTGATCAGGGTATTATCTGGAGCTACCGGATTCCTCGCGCTCTGGTCGCTGCGTCCTGCGGTGCCGGTCTGGCTGTCGCAGGGGTCGTGTTGCAGGCATTGCTGCGAAACCCGTTGGCTGACCCTTATATTTTGGGCATTTCTGCCGGGGCCTCGACGGGTGCCGTGGCTGTTACCATCGCTGGTTTGGGCGGGGGAGCTTTGTCGCTGTCTTTTGGCGCGTTCAATGGCGCGCTTTTGGCTTTCGGTTTTGTCGCGTTGCTGGCCCGAGCCTCCGGCGCAGGCGGCGGGCGGGCTGCGACGGCGCAAATCGTTTTGGCGGGAATTGCCGGGTCTCAGTTGTTCAATGCGCTAACGGCCTTCATCATCGCCAAATCCGCCAATGCCGATCAGGCGCGCGGGATCATGTTCTGGCTGATGGGAAACCTCAGCGGCGTGCGCTGGCCGGATGTATATCTGGCCATTCCGGTGGCCCTTGCCGGCTGGCTTATTTGCCGCTTTCACGCCAGAGCTTTGGACGCATTTATTTTCGGCACTGATTCAGCGGCCTCGCTGGGCATACCGGTGCGGCGGGTGCAGGCAACCCTGATCTTCGCCACCGCGCTGACAACAGCGGTCATGGTTTCGATCGTCGGGTCCATCGGCTTTGTCGGGCTGGTCATCCCTCATGCTGCCCGGTTCCTTGTAGGACCGGGGCATCGCAGGCTTATCCCAACGGCCGCCTTGATCGGAGCGGTCTTCCTGATCGGCGCCGATATAGTGTCGCGCATCATCATCCCGGGTCAGGTTCTGCCGATTGGGGTGGTTACCGCCCTGATCGGTGCGCCTGCCTTTGCCGTAATTCTGGTGCGCGGCCAGAGGAACGCCCAATGAAGATCGAGGCGCAAAACCTGACATTTTCGGTTCGCGGCAAGACTTTGCTGTCAGACGTATCGTTTGTCGTGGAGCCCGGCGAAACACTGGCTTTGGTCGGACCCAACGGTTCGGGCAAATCAACTCTGATGCGCCTGTTGGCGGGTTTGGCACGTCCGGTTTCGGGAAAAGTCGTCATAGCGGGCCATCCCGTTTCGCATTTGTCGCGCAGACAGATTGCCCAACGGATTGCCATTGTTGAACAACAGGCTGATACAGCCGAACGCGTAACTGCACGGTCCGTGGTCGAGCTGGGCCGCACGCCCTGGCTGTCGGCCTTACGGCCCTGGCGCGCCGAAGATACCAGGCAAGTCGACAAAGCCCTGCAAACTGTGGA
Organism: Ruegeria sp. AE3; assembly: GCF_056542225.1. Lineage (NCBI taxonomy): Bacteria > Pseudomonadati > Pseudomonadota > Alphaproteobacteria > Rhodobacterales > Roseobacteraceae > Ruegeria > Ruegeria sp. AE3. The sequence continues at coordinate 3,148 of NZ_JBQFZL010000005.1, forward strand.
AATGGCCGATATGGCACACAGAGAATGGGCAACATTGTCTGGAGGAGAGCGCCAGCGGCTGCACATCGCGCGGGCTTTGGCGCAGCAACCGGGCCTTTTGCTTTTGGACGAACCGACCAACCATCTGGACATACATCACCAACTGTCGATCCTGGACTGTGTTCGAATTCTAAAAGTGACAACGGTGATGGCACTGCACGATCTGAATCAGGCAATGGCCTGTGATCGCGTGGCTGTTTTATCAAAAGGACAGCTGGTTTCTCTTGGCCCGCCCAAACAAGCCTTGTCTTTGCAAACCGTTTCAGAAGTTTTCGGTGTCAAAGCACAGTGGGGGTATAGTGCCGGCAGGACAGAACGGTTTCTGTCCTATCATCTGGACTGACGGATCCCGATCGCTTCTGGTCGCACAGGATATCAGCGTCGTCAGCGCGCCATGCCAGATACGTACAATCTACGGCCTCGAAGGCGTATTCCAACGGCGAGCAAGCTTGATCTGGGTTTCCTCACAAACTGCAAAATTGCTCGTCGAATGCTGTCTAGATTCTAACAGAAATAGGATTTGTTCGTTTTCTTGCCTTCCAAGATGATCGGCAGGCGCGTCGTCCGAGCGTTGGTCGACCAAACCCTTATGGTATGTTCACTACTTGATTTGAACCGTGAAACAGATTCCTTTCGGAAACCACTGGGACCTGACCCAATTCTCGAAACGCCATCAGCTTGAACAGATTGCGGCGACCGCACGTCGATATTGCAGATTACCCACAATCAAAGCCTCAACTTGAGCCTTAAATTAACGGTAGATTAACGAAACAGGGCACAACAAATCTCTGGATGACAAGTTCTTGATATACTTATGCCTATATCGAGATTTATTGGTGGGTAATCCTGCCGGTCTGTTGACTAGTCCAGTTTTTAACGAGGGGGTATCCCGGCAGGATCAGGGGGTGCCAGATCGGGCCAGTTCGAGGCCAACAGATCGCGGCACCCCCGCCGGTAAGCGCGAACCAGCAACTCATCTTTCTTCAGTTGATCTTGTTGCGCTGCGCGTGGGGTGTGATGCCAAAACTGGATCGGTATACCCGAGAGAAATGCCCCGGATTTTCGAAGCCGCAGGCCACGGCGACTTCGGTAACCGACGCCTCGGTTTGCAATAGCAGTTTCCGGGCCCGTTCCAGCCGCATCTCCATAAAGTATCTTTTGGGGGAAGTATTAAGGTATTTGCCGAACAACCGTTCCAGTTGACGGGTGGAAATACCCAAAACACCGGCAATGAAGGATGGTGAGACAGGAGTTTCGAGACTGTCCTGCATAATATCTATCGCTTTTGCCAGATGGGCATTGCGCATTCCATTGCGCGATTGCAGCGAGACGCGCTGCTTGGCGGTCGCATTACGCACAGTGTTATAGACCATCTGATCCGCAACATCAGTGGCCAGTTCTTCGCCATGGTCGCGTTCGATCAGATGCAGCATCAGGTCTGCGGTCGCGGTTCCACCTGATGCGGTAATGTGTTTTTCGTCGGCGACAAAGACGCTGCGCACCAGATTGACATCCGGAAACGCCTCCATGAATGCGTCGTGGTACTCCCAATGGATCGCCGCCTGCATACCATTGAGGAACCCGGCCTCGGCCAGCAACCACGCCCCGGAACACAATGCCCCGATCCGCGTTCCGCGCGCGCGTTCGCGCCGCAGTGCAGCCAGAAGGGAACGAGTCACGTGGTCACGCATGTGAATGCCCGACAAAACAAAGAGTTGATCGCACTTGGGCAGTTCCTCAAGTCCGGAATGCACAAGAGTGACGGATCCATTGGAAGACACGGCCTGCTCGCCCTGTTCGGATACAAAAGACCAGCGATACAGCTCATCGCCACTCACTAGGTTGGCGATCCTCAGCGGTTCGACCGCACAGGAAAAGGCGAGGTGCGAAAACTCCTCGACAAGGATGAAGGCGAAGTGCTGCGTCTGAAGCATGAGCAGGACCATTTCCAAACTGGGCCGACGCCCAAGCGTGAGTCTATTTTGCAGACACCCATGCTGCACGAGATTTTTTTGTATACAAGTTGTATTTTTTAGAAATACAAAAATACGACCACCGCGATTCGGACACGGCAGCCAGAGGACATAGTGAGGCCAAAGGATGAAAGACGAAGCCAAGTCGCGCAAAAATGCGCTCAGAGAACACCTGAAGATGTCCATCCTGACGCTGCGCCTTGGTCCAGGTGACGATCTGGATGAGGCGCATTTGTCCGATGAATTCGGCCTGTCGCGCACGCCTCTGCGCGAGGTGTTTCGTCAACTGGCAGGCGAAGGCTATCTGGATCTGCGAAAAAACCGCAGCGCCCGTGTTTCGGAAATGTCCTACACCACACTGCGCGATTTCTTCCTTGCCGCGCCGATGGTCTACGGGGCCATCCTGCGTCTGGCGGCAGTGAACGCGACTAACGCGCAAATCGAAGAATTGAAAGCGGCTCAGCACGCGTTCAAAGCTGCCCTTCGTTCAGGGTCGGTCGAGGATCGCGCACTTGCCAACAACCGTTTTCATGACGTGACCGGAGAGATGTCCGGCAATGTCTACCTGCTTCCGTCATTCAACCGGCTGCTGATCGATCATGCACGGATTGGCATGACGTTTTATCGGCCGCAGACAGTTGAAATGTCGGAAAACCTATCGCTGGCCAGCCAACAGCATGACGCGATCATCGCAGCCATCAAGGCACGCGATGAAGCTGCGGCGGCGAAACTGGCCGAGGATCACTGGAACCTGTCCCGGGATCAGATCGGGATGTTCGTGATGCCTGACGCACTGGATGTCGCAATGGGTATCCCGCCACTTTCGAAGCCCGCATGAGGACGAAATGAACCCGATTTTCAAGTTCGAAGGAATTTATACTCCTGTGGTCACCCCCTATCACGACGATGGCAGCGTGAACTGGGACACCCTGTCCGACGTGATCGAATACCTGATCGAAAATGGTGTGCACGGCCTGATTTCCGGCGGATCCACGGGTGAGAATTATGCCCAGACCGTGCCGGAGCGGCTGGAACTGGCCAAATTCACGCATAAGCAACTGAAAGGGCGGTTGCCCTTGGTCGTTGGCACGGGCGCGATGCTGACTTTGGACTCGATTGCACTGGCCGCTGGCGCGCGCGATATCGGCGCGGACGCCATCCTGTTGGCCAGCCCGCCCTACTCGGTGCCGACGGATCGCGAAAACGCGCTGAATGCACTGGCCATCGACAAGGCCGCCGACCTGCCGGTGATGCTGTACAACTATCCGCACCGTACCGGCACAATGATGGGAGAAGAGTTCCTTGACCGCGTAGGTCGTAGCCGAAATTTCTGCGGCATCAAGGAAAGCTCGGGCGATATCAACCGGGTGCATCTGTTGGCCCGGGATTATCCGCATATCCAGCTGGGCTGTGGCATGGACGATCAGGCACTGGAGTTTTTCGCCTGGGGCGCACCATTCTGGGTCTGCGGCGGTTCGAACTTCCTGCCAGCGGAACATGTGGCGCTGTATCAGGCCTGCGTGATCGAAGGCAACTTTGCCAAGGGGCGTCGGATCATGTCAGCGATGATGCCGCTGATGCGGGTGCTGGAACAGGGCGGCAAGTTTATCCAGACCATCAAGCATGGCGTCACCATGAACGGGATCGACGCGGGTATCATGCGGCCTCCGCTGAAGGGCCTGAACAAAGATGACAAGCGCGCGCTAGAACAGGTGACGCGCGTGCTGAGAAAGACAATCGCCGACATCGTGGCTGAGGGGTGACAAACATGGATCTGCTGACACAGGACGAGTACAAATCCATCGCCGCAGGTCTGAGCCTGCCGACAGGCGCCTTTATCGACGGCGCGTTTCGTCCGGCGGTTTCGGGCCAGACCTTTGCGACAGAGAACCCTGCAACCGGTGAAAAGCTGGCCGATATCGCATCCTGTGGCGCGGAGGATGTGGACTTTGCCGTCAAGAAAGCTCGTGAGGCGTTCGACGATGGCCGCTGGTCCAAACTGCACCCCGCCGAGCGCAAGGATGTGCTGATCCGGCTGGCCAAACTGATGGCTCGCAGCGCCCGTGAACTGGCGGTAATGGAGAGTATCGACAGTGGCAAGACCATCTACGACTGCGAAACTGTTGATGTGCTTGAGACAATCCACTGCCTGAAGTGGCACGCTGAGGCGATTGACAAGATTTACGATCAGGTTTCGCCCGCCAGCGACGATCACATCGCCATGGTGGTGCGCGAGCCAATCGGCGTTGTGGGTCTGGTGCTGCCGTGGAATTTTCCGCTGCTGATGCTGGCATGGAAGATCGGGCCAGCGCTGGCGGCAGGCTGTTCTGTTGTTGTAAAACCGGCGATGGAAACCACTTTGACGGCCCTGCGCCTTGCCGAATTGGCGATGGAGGCCGGCTTGCCGCGCGGTGTCTTGAACATCGTTCCCGGTGGCGGGGCCGAGGTGGGCGAACCCATTGGGCGGCACATGGATATCGACATGGTGTCCTTCACAGGCTCAACCGTGACCGGCAAACGTTTTCTGACCTATTCGGCAGAAAGCAACGCCAAAGAGGTGGTGTTGGAGATGGGGGGCAAGAACCCTGCTATCGTCATGGAGGATGCCGAAAACCTCGACCGTGTGGCGGCGCATATCGTCAATGGCGCATTCTGGAACATGGGTGAGAACTGCTCGGCCTCGTCACGCCTGATCGTGCATAAGAAAGTGAAGGCTGAGCTGCTGGAGCGCATCGCGCATCACGCCAAACAATGGAACATCGGCGACCCGCTCGACCCCGAAACCCGCATGGGCGCACTGGTGAGCGAAGACCACTACACCAAGGTTTGTGGCTATCTGGATCAGGCCGAGAACGTGGTGATCGGTGGCAAAGCGGACAACGGGTTTGTCGAGGCCACCGTGGTCGAAGTGCCCGGCAATGACGCTACTTTGGCGCGCGAGGAAATCTTTGGCCCTGTCTTGTCGGTAATTGAAGTCTCGGGCTTTGATGAAGCGATCCAGATCGCGAACGACACCGACTATGGCTTGTGCGCCTCAATCTTTACGGCCAATGTCAAACGTGCCATTCGTGGTGCGCGGATGATCCGCGCAGGCACCGTGACAGTGAACAGCTTCGGCGAAGGTGACATCACGACACCTTTCGGTGGCTACAAGCAATCGGGATTTGGTGGCCGTGATAACTCGATCCATGCTCATGACCAGTACACACAGTTGAAAACCATCTGGATCGATCTGGCCGATGACGCGGATGAGGCCGTCGGTTGAGCCGACACGACGCCAAAAGGCTACCCCGGCAGACAGGCCCGTCGGGATGGAATACGATTCTGCCGCCCCAAACACCTCTGGCGGTGCTGGAACGGGACCTGACCGCGGATATCACAATAGTTGGTGGCGGGTTTGCCGGGCTCAGCGCGGCGCGGCGGCTGCATCAATTGGATCCTTCTCTGAAAATCGTTCTGCTGGAAGCCGGTCGTTTCGCGGAGAGCTCGGCAGGCCGGAATTCTGGGTTCATGATCGACCTGCCCCATGACTTGGCCTCGGACAACTACGCAGGCAAGGGGTCGGACGCGGATCGCGCCATCATTGCGCTGAACCGCAAGGCCATTGCCTTTGCGACAGAAGTGGCCTCCGATTGCGGGCTGCCACAGGAAATGTTCGACCCCTGCGGCAAATACAATGCAGCCGCCACCAAAGCGGGCGACGCGTATAACCGCGCCTTTGCCGCGCATCTGACCAAACTGGACGAGCCGCATAAGCTTTTAGATCAGCAGCAGATGCAAGAGGTCACGGGCAGCCCGCACTATACCTCGGGGCTTTATGCGCCGGGGACAGTGATGATTCAGCCGGCGGCATATGTGCGAGCGCTGTCCGCCCGTCTGGCCGGGCAGATCGAAGTGTTCGAGCATTCACCCGTTACCGGTTTGGAACAACAAGGCGCAGGCTGGGTGGTCAGCACCAACAAGGCCAAGGTGAGCACCGGGCGGATAATTCTGGCCAATAACGGCCACCTGGAGAGCTTTGGGTTCTACCAGCGGCAATTGATGCACATTTGCCTTTACGCCTCGCTCACAGCCCCGCTGAACGAGGCGCAGATCAAGACACTGGGCGGGAAGTCGCGCTGGTCGGTGACGCCAGCGAACCCGATGGGGACGTCAGTACGGCGCATTTCCGGCAGCTATGGGGATCGCATCCTGATCCGCACCTGCTCCAGCTTTCATCCAACAATCGAGACCAGTCCAATGCGACTGCGCAATGCAGGCTGGGTGCATGACCGAAAGTTCAGGGAACGCTTCCCGAATCTGCCGGATGTGCAGATGGAACATCGCTGGGCCGGGATGCTTTGCCTCAGCCGCAATGGATCGGCCGCGTTCGGTGAGCTTGAGGACGGTGTCTACTCTGCCTGTTGCCAGAACGGTCTGGGCATCGCACGGGGAACACTGCAAGGCATGGGCATCGCTGAACTGGTGCTGGACCGGCGGTCTGACATCGCCGATCATTTTCTGGCGCAGCCGGACTTGCCGCGTTTGCCGCCCGAGCCATTCGCCTCGCTTGCCGCCAACAGCTATCTGATCTGGAAAGAGTGGCGATCCGGCAAAGAATGAACTTGACCGTCAGTAATTCTGGTTCAACTCATCCGCGGCCGGGATTTCTCTCTCGCGGCGGGCGATATAGTCCAGAAGGGCGTCGTTCTTGGCCTCATCCAGCTTGGGTTCCTGATACTCGGCCAAAAGCTTCCTCGCGTAGTTCAGGGCGCGCTCGGTGATTTCAACTTCGCCTTCCGCCACCCATTGTTCGATCGAGTTGTTGTCAAACAGTTCGGGCATGAAAAAAGCCGTCTGAAAATTCTCCTGGGTGTGCGGATGCCCCAAATAGTGCCCGCCGGGACCTACATCCGGAATTGCGGCCAAGCCTTCGTCAAAATCATGCCATTTAGGCCCCTCCGCCATCCGATAGGCCATCGCGCACTGTTCCGCGTCCACAACAAACTTGGCGACCGAACAATGCATCCCCGCCTCGTTCCAGCCTGCCGAATGCCAGATGTAGTGGGCCCCTGCATGCAGAACAGCGCCCAGAGTTGTCGCGGATTCGTACCCGGCCTGCGCGTCAAACGTCTTGGCCCCGCCCAGCGTGTTCGAGGTGCGCCATGGCACATCGTAAAAGCGCGCCATCTGGCCAATCATGAAATTCATCAGACTGATTTCAGGCGTCCCTGCCATCGGCGCACCGGATTTCATCGAAACGGTTGACAGATAGTGCCCCCAAATCGCCGGACAGCCCTTGCGGATCACCTGCGTATAAGCCAGCGCCGAAAGCGCCTCAGCGGTCAGCTGTGCCACGGTTGCGGGTACCGATGCGGGCGTATTGGCACCGCCCAGAACGAAGGGCGAGCACAAAACCGGCTGATTCCGGCGGCAGAAGGCGCGCATTGCACCCAGCATGGTTTCATCCCAGACCAGCGGGCTGTTGCCATTGCAGTTGCCCGTTGTAACCGGGTGGTCATCAATGAACCCTTCGCCGAAAAGGATATCGCACATGTCCATCACGTCTTCGGCATTCCTGGGCGAGGTGGTCATTCCCATGAAGGTTTTGTCCGAGTATTTCATCGACGAATAAGTGATGCGCAGGTGCCGCTGGCTGATCGGGTGATCGTAAGGTTCGACGATATGATGGGCCGAACTGTGCAGTGCGGGCATCATGTGCGACAGTTTATGAAACATCGCCAGATCGTCCAGCGTCGGGTTCCGGCGCACGTCGTCAAGATCACGCAGAAACGGCGCGCCGGTCATCGGCACGAAGATCGAGTGCTTGCCGCCGAGAGCGAGGTTCTTTTGCGGATCGCGTGCGTGATAGGTGAATTGCGCCGGAATGGTCGCGATCAGCTCGCGCACCATGTTGCGGTCCAGAAAGACCAGCTCTCCGTCAACCTTCGCGCCCGCTTTTTTCCAGTCTTCCACTGCGGTCGGGTCGCGAAACTGGACACCAACGTTCTCCAGAATATTCATGGCGGCCTTGTCGATAAGCTCAATCTGGCTTCCGTTCATAACTTCGCAATGCGGGATGCCGCGGGTCAAACCCGGCAGCATGTCGAAGTTCGGCGCGGTGCGAAGAGCGCGGCGCGCCGAACGCCCACCGGCGCGTGCAAGAGTACGGGTCGACAAGGGGCAATCCTCCTGTTTTGAATCAGACTGACGGAAATACGCCGCGTTCACCTCTCTGATTGCGATATGTGTTTGCAGGAAGCGACACCGCCCTGATGACGGTTTTTCGCCGCGCCTGTTCACGTAAGGTCGTTCGGTCATTTTATCTTGTGTGACCTACTTCACTGCCAATCACGTGCAGACATCTGCAACAGAAATCCATAAAGTTGTTTCAGGAGGGGCACTTCAATGCACCACGCGACAGAGATGCTGATCATCGGTGCCGGGTTCTCAGGGCTGACGATGGCGCTTGAGGCACGCAAACACGGCATCAAAGATATCGCCATTCTGGAAAAGGCTGAAGATATCGGTGGCACGTGGCGCGAGAACACCTATCCTGGCGTCGCCTGCGATGTGCCTTCACATCTGTATTCCATGGCGACCCACCCTAATCCGTACTGGAGTCGCGCCTATGCCGGTGGCGCAGAGATACAGGAATATCTGCAAAATGTCGCGCATCAGGAAGGATTGTATGATCTTTGCCATTTTGGGCAGGAGTTGAAATCGGCGAAATGGGATGGCACGCTTTGGCAGGTTGAAACCATGGATGGCCAGTTCTGGTCGGCCCGGTTTCTGGTCTCGGCCATTGGCGCGCTGCATCATCCCAGCATTCCCGACATTCCCGGCACCGACAGCTTTCCCGGCCCCTGTTTTCATTCGGCCAAATGGGATCACACCGTCGATCTGACCGGAAAGCATGTGGCCGTTGTCGGCACCGGGGCGTCAGCCGTTCAGTTCGTGCCCGAGATTGCCAAGGTTGCGCGCTTCGTCACCGTTTTTCAGCGCAGCGCGCCTTACGTTATGCCGCGCCCTGACGGCCCGATCGCGCCATGGGTGCGCAAACTTTATGCCTACCTTCCCCTGCTTCCCCGCATCCGGCGCAAACTGATTTTCATGTTCTTCGAGTTCCGTCACCGCGTGTTCAGGGGCGAGGAACGCGCGATGAACTTTGCCCTAAAAATGTGGCGCAAGTCGCTGGAAGGCGCGATTGCGGACCCCAAAGATCGGCGCATTCTGACCCCGGACTATCGAATTGGGTGCAAACGCATTCTCAGTTCAAATGACTGGTATCCGGCCCTGGCCCGCGACAATGTCAGCGTCATTCCGCACGGCGTCGCCAGTATCGATGGAAACAGCATCCTGGCGACAGATGGCACCAGGACAGAGGCAGACGCGCTGATCTGGGGCACCGGGTTTCAGGTCACCAATGTCGTTGAAAGGTTGGATATCACCGGCACAGATGGGCTAACGCTGCGGTCGGCCTGGGCGAATGGGATGTGTGCACATCTGGGTACAGCGATAGCCGGTTTTCCCAACTTTTTCATCCTTCTGGGGCCTCATACCGGGTTGGGGCATAATTCGGTCGTGCTGATGATTGAAGCTCAGGTCGGGCATATCGGCCGGGTTCTAATCGAGATGCAACGCAAGGAACTGTCGGTGATCACTCCCGATGCGGTGAAACAGGCGGCCTTTACGCAGGAAATGCATGACCGCCACGCGGACAGTGTCTGGCAGATCGGAGGCTGTACATCCTGGTACATTGATGCGAAAGGGCAAAACACGACGCTTTGGCCCGGAACAGTTGCCGAGTTTCAGAAACGCATGGCACAATCAGGATTGGAGCAATACAACCCCGTTAGGACCGGAGACAGCTAGATGACATTTATTCTTAGCGTGGTTACGGCCTTTGCCGTCTTTCTTCTGGCCATGGCCCTGTGGACCCGGCGGATAACCCGTCAGGGGCTTAAAACCGTGCCGCAGATGGGCCAGATCGTGTCCGTGCAGGGCGGCAGCATCCACTATGTGGAAATGGGCAATCCGGACGCGCAGACGGTTGTTCTGATTCATGGCCTGGCTGGGCAGTTACAGCATTTTACCTACGCGTTGGCGGATCAACTGGCCGAGGATTACCACGTCATCGCGCTGGATCGCCCCGGTTGCGGATATTCAACCCGGGATACGGCAGAACTCGCACAATTGCCGCAGCAGGCCGCGATGATAGCTGAGTTTCTTGAAACCAAAGGCGTGAATCAGGCCGTGCTGGTCGGGCATTCACTGGGCGGTGCGGTGTCGCTGGCACTGGCTTTGGATTACCCCGAGCGGGTATCCAGCCTCGCTCTGTTGGCACCACTAACGCACAGGCTGCCTGAAACACCGGTGATCTTCAAGCCGCTCGAAATCCGGACCAAATGGCTGCGCAGCCTGATTGCCAACACGATTGCGGTTCCCATGGCCTCAAAAACAGCACCGCACAGTCTGGGTGTGGCATTTGACCCTGAAACCCCTCCAAATGACTTTCTGGACCGTGCTGGTGGTGCGCTAGGGCTGCGCCCGTCGGCCTTTGTCACGGCCTCGCAGGACGTTATCGGGTTGGATGCCAGCTGCGATGCGCTGGTGGCCAGATACCCCGAGCTGTCTGTCCCCGGCGGGATATTGTATGGCCGCCAGGACGCGCTTCTGTCCCCTGCCCTTCACGGACCGCCGATGGCCAAATATGGTCTGAGCTATGAAGAGCTTGACGGTCTGGGTCATATGATCCTGATCACAGAACCGGAAATATGCGCCGCGTTTATCCGCAGGATGGTGGACGCCACGATATTCCGTCAGACGTCCTTGCAGGACCCGGTGACAGAGCCCGTGAAAGAATTCCCCGGTTAGGGCGATTTCCCTCTTGACCCTCCCCGGCCCCTCGCTTACATCGCCTCTCACTCACGGCGGAGTAGCTCAGTTGGTTAGAGCAGCGGAATCATAATCCGCGTGTCGGGGGTTCAAGTCCCTCCTCCGCTACCAAAATCCCCCGACCTTCGAACTAAAACACCACTTCTGGTTTCTCCTTGAATTTCAGCGTTCATCGATCCGGCCGAAGATCGAGATATGGTGCCGCGCGTGTAATTTCGACAGCGTCCTGAACCCCGCTCGTATTCAAGTGGATGTTCAGCTGGTCAGTCCCACTGAACCGCGCGAAATAGGCGAACTCGATCATGTTCAGCCCACCCATATCTTGACACTGAATGACATAGTCTGCCTGAAACTCCGAGTGACTCTCTGCCGTTGTGGAGCCTGTGACTGCGTTCGCCTCACCTTTCTGCTGTGTGATGCCGTATGTCAGAACCACATGGGCGGCCACCGTAGAGCACCCAGCTTCGGGCGGGGTTACGAACAGGTCTAGCGGGTCGGAAAGTTCTGACATTGCTATGGCCACACGCGTGCGGTTGTCATCGTTTTCAACCGGGGATTCAAACCCGACGATGTCCATGCTTGGCACCCTCAGCGCCAAGGCGAACCCGGTGTCAGAAAACACGATATCGATCTGGCCCGAACCATGGTGATGAGGCGTGGAAATCTGCGTTGCTTGCGCCGCAAGTGCCGCAGGAAACAGGAACAAGGCCAGAACCACGCGCTTCATGAACCACAAACCACCTACAAAGAATCACTTGGCTGATTTTAGCCGGAAACATGTACCGCACAATGTCATCCGCCGGATCAAGACCTCGTCAGATATGGGGATGGTGACCACCAGGCCAGCAACTCCATTTCCCGATAAAAAAACTCAGATTGACAATGTTGACTTTTTAACTCAGTTATTTCAGCGAAAGCCGCCGCGGGAACAAACCCGCCTGATCTGACAGTTCTGACTAGAAAGTAATGACCTCAATGACCAAGTTGTTTGCAACAGCCAGCGCTTTGACATTTGCGACAGCCACTTTTGCTTTTGCAGGGGATGTGCCTGCAAAAGCGGATATTCTGGAAACCTATGCCGATATTGCCGAAGCCAAGTATGACGACAGCCTGATTGCGGCAAAGGCTTTGCGGGATGCAGTCGATGCGCTGATTGCAGAACCCTCGGACGTGACTCTGACTGCGGCACGGGCAGCATGGGTTGCAGCGCGTGTGCCCTATCAACAGACCGAAGTTTATCGCTTTGGCAATGCAATCGTTGATGACTGGGAAGGCAAAGTAAACGGTTGGCCGCTGGATGAAGGTCTGATTGACTACGTCGACGCGGCCTATGGTGGTGCGACGGATGAGAACGAATTTGCGGTTCTGAATGTCATCGCCAACCCCAGCTTCGAACTGTCGGGCAAAACCATTGACGCCAGCACGATTACTCCGACCCTGCTGAGAGAAACCCTGCACGAAGCTGATGGTATCGAAGCCAACGTCGCAACCGGCTACCACGCTATCGAGTTCCTGCTGTGGGGTCAGGACATGAATGGCCACCGGGCAGGTGCAGGCAACCGTCCAGCCACTGATTATGCAAACGGCGATGCCTGCACCGGTGGCAATTGCGACCGTCGTGCCCAGTATCTGAGCGCCGCAACCGACCTGTTGGTCAGCGATCTGACCTGGATGACCGATCAATGGAAACAAGGCGGCGCGGCGCGCGCGGCGCTGATGGAAAATGAAACGGCGGGTGTCAGTGCGATCCTGACCGGTATGGGTTCACTGTCCTACGGTGAACAGGCGGGTGAGCGGATGCGTCTGGGCCTGATGCTGAACGACCCGGAAGAAGAGCATGATTGCTTTTCGGACAACACCCACAACAGCCATTACTACGATGGGCTGGGCGTTCAGAACGTCTATCTGGGCAGCTATACCCGCATCGATGGAACACCTGTATCGGGCGCATCACTGGCCGAATTGGTAAACGCAACAGACCCGGAACTGGACGCCGAGATGAAAGCGAAACTGGCCGTCACGATGCAAGCCCTTGGCAGGATCAAATCGACCGCGGAAGCAGGGTTTGCCTATGACCAAATGCTGGAACGCGGCAACGAAGGCGGTGAAACCCTGATCATGACCGGCGTCAACGGCCTGATCGACCAGACCAAGACAATCGAGCGCATCGTGACCGCACTGGAACTGGACCAGATTGAATTTGAAGGATCAGACAGTCTGGATAACCCCGACGCGGTATTCCACTAAACAAGAACGCGCGCCGGGGGCTTGCCTGCCCCCGATACACTCAACACGCTGACCCGCCAGCCCACTGAGCCACACAAACTCAAGCCAACATCCATGATTGTCTGCCACTGCACCAACATCTCGGACCACGACATCCGCGCCGCCATCGACTGGATGCGGACAGCCGACCCCCGAACCATCATCACCCCGGGCAAGGTTTACCGTGCTCTTGGAAAATCGGCGGATTGCGGCGGATGCATGCCTCTGTTTCTGGACACGATGCGGTCAAGCGATAATCTCGAAGTACCCATGCAACTCCGCGCCCTGCGCGCGGCAGTATCACAGGAGAGTGCAGATGAAGGGCGATCCAAAAGTCATCGAATATCTCAACAAATCTCTGCGGCATGAACTGACTGCTGTCAGCCAATACTGGCTGCACTACCGGTTGCAGGAAGACTGGGGACTTGGCCACATGGCCAAGAAAAGCCGCGAGGAAAGCATCGAAGAGATGGGCCACGCGGACATGCTAATCGAACGGATCATCTTTCTGGAAGGCTACCCCAACCTTCAGAAGCTAGACCCGCTTCGGATAGGTCAAACACCAAAGGAAACGCTGGAATGTGACCTTGCGGCCGAGATTGATGCACGGGCCTTGTACAAGGAAGCGCGCGAATACTGTCGGGATGCCGGCGACTATGTCTCGATGTCGCTGTTCGAGAAGTTGATGTCCGATGAAGAGGGTCATATCGACTTTCTCGAAACGCAGCTCGACCTCTATGAAAGGATCGGCGAAGCCAATTATGCGCAACTCAACGCATCGAAAATGGACGAAGGCGAATAGCTTTGTCGCCCTGTCGGTGGTCGCCTTTGCGGCCACCCCTTCCCTGTCAGCCGAACTGGTGGATCTGCATCTGAACGTCACCCCCCGCACTGACGATGAACGCGCCCGGATTGCCGTTGTCACGGCGCCGCCCCAGGATTTCAGCGCACCGCAGCAATTTGAAGAACTGCCCGCCGGGGCCGCGACAGTTCGAGTTCGTACGGACGCGGATGCGTTCTCGCAACCCTCAGACAACTTGAGCTTTGAACAGGAGCTGAATTTCAAGGTCGGAAACGGGCTGTTCAAGAAGGTTTGGGTTTCGTCGCCCTCATCGACGCTCGCCTCTGACGGGTTGGGGCCGCTCTATAACGCGCGGTCATGCCAGCGCTGCCATATCAAGGATGGGCGCGGGCACACGCCAAACGGGCCCGATGACAACTCGGTTTCGATGTTCCTGCGGGTCTCGATCCCCGGCACGTCGGAAGATGGCTATGCAGCGATCGAAGAATACATCGCCACTGTGCCCGAGCCTACCTATGGTGGGCAAATGCAGGATTTCGCACTGGCAGGTCATCCAGCGGAATACCGGCTGGACATCTCGTACGAAGAAATCCCGGTAGCGCTTTCTGACGGTGAAACCGCCTCACTGCGCCGCCCGACTTATCAGGCAGCCGGTCTGGGTTATGGTCCGCTGCACCCGGACGCGATGCTAAGCCCACGGATCGCGCCGCAGATGATCGGGCTTGGCCTGTTGGAAGCGATCCCGGTCGAAGACCTGCTTGCCAGGGCCGACCCCGACGATTTGGATGGGGACGGCATATCGGGTCGCCCGAATATCGTCTGGTCGGTCGAGTTTGACACCCCAATGATGGGCCGGTTCGGTCACAAGGCGGGGATGCCGACAGTTATGGAACAATCGGCTGCTGCTTTTGCCGGGGATATCGGCATATCGAACCCGCTCTACCCTGCTCCGCACGGGGACTGCACCAATGTGCAGGTGAACTGCATCAAAGCCCCGCACGGCGACGATGATGAGCGCGGCTTTGAGATCGATCATCAGGGTATGGACCTGGTCGCTTTCTACAGCCGCAATCTGGGCGTGCCGGGTCGCCGCGACGTGGACAACCCCAAGGTTTTGCGCGGCAAAGAGGTATTCCATGCGACCGGCTGCGCGTCATGCCACACACCGTCACACGTCACCCATCGGATGGAAGACCGGCCCGAGCACAGTTTTCAGTTGATCTGGCCCTACACCGACCTGTTGCTGCATGACCTGGGCGAAGGTCTGGCCGACAATCGCCCCGAGGCCCGAGCGACAGGCCGGGAATGGCGCACGCCGCCTTTGTGGGGCGTTGGCCTGACCGAACGCGTCTCGGGCCACACGGAGTTTCTGCATGACGGGCGGGCGCGCACCTTGCTAGAGGCGATCCTGTGGCATGGCGGTGAAGCACAGGCTGCCCGTGATGCCGTAGTCTCGATGCCCAAGGCAGACCGTGACGCCCTGATCAAATTTCTGGAGAGCCTGTGACCCATGCGTTTTCTTACCCTTGTTGCAGTGTTGTTGATGCCACTTGCCGCGCAGGCACAGGATCGCGCACCGGTCCTGATGGATGTGACTGAAACGCATATCCTGCCCCGGTTCGACACCCTTCCGGTAATGACCGGCGCGCTTGTCGGCACATCATTGGTTGTGTGCGACCCGACCTCACCGACGCTGCGCGCGGCCTACGATGCGGCTTTCGACAGCTGGATTTCAGCCAGCCACCTGAGGTTCGGTCCGACTGAGGTCGATGATCGCGCTTTCGCCATGGCTTTCTGGCCGGACACGAAAGGGTTCACATCCAAAACTCTGTCCCAGCATATCGAGGCTCAGGATGAAGCCGTGCAAAGCCCGGACGCCTATGCCGAAACGTCAATCGCAGGGCGCGGGTTCTTTGCCCTCGAACGGATGTTGTTCGATCCCACCTTCGCGGAACAGGGCAATGCCGAATATCGTTGCGCGCTGATCAGGGCGATCACGGCGGACATAGATGCCAATGCCCGGGCGATGGCGCAGGACTGGCACAGCTATTCCCCTAGCCTTACCCAACCCCGAGAGAACAGCCGCTACCGGACGCAGGACGAAGCGATGCAGGAATTGTTCAAGGCCCTGTCTACCGGCCTTGAGTTCACGGCTGACACTCGGCTGGGTCGCCCCATGGGGACATTTGACCGCCCCCGTCCGAACCGGGCAGAAGCGTGGCGGTCCGGGCGGTCTTTACGCCATGTAGAACTGTCGCTGATATCCTTGCGAGATTTAGCCGCACGGCTGTCTTTTGATCACCCCGAAATCGCGTCGGAACTGGACGCTGCGTTTGCACGTGCCATCCAGAACGCTCAATCCATTGACGATCCCTCGCTGGCCGGGGTTTCAGATCCCCAGGCCCGGTTCCGGATCGAGGCGCTTCAACAGTCGATCCACGATATCAGCACCATCGCCGTGACCGAGCTGGGTCCGACATTGGGGATCAGCGCAGGATTCAACTCGCTGGACGGAGACTAACCCATGACGTCACGCCGCCATTTTCTTGCCGGTCTTGCCGCGACCACGATTTCCCCGATCCGCGGGTGGGCCTCGGCCGGTTCGCCTGATTTTCTGGCCGCAGGGCTGTTTCCCGACGGGTCCTTTCGACTTGCCGGGTTGAGCACATTGGGCGCGATCGTGTTCTCCGTGCCTCTACCCGGACGCGGACATGCGGCCGCTGCCCACCCGCACAAAGCTCTGGCGGTCGCGTTTGCCAGGCGTCCGGGCACCTTTGCCATCGTCATCGATTGCGCAACCGGCGCGCAGATTGCGCAGCTAAAGGCCCCTGAAAGCCGACACTTCTATGGCCACGGCACATTCTCGGCAGATGGCGCGTATTTTTATGCCACCGAGAACGACTACGAAGCCGGGACAGGTATTATCAGTGTCTGGGACGCAGAAAGTTTTTCGCGTCTGGGTGAGTTTTCATCGGGCGGAATAGGCCCGCATGACATGCGCCTGATGCCCGACGGGGAAACGCTGGTGATTGCCAATGGCGGGATCGAAACGCACCCCGAAACCGGGCGCACAAAGCTGAACCTGCCGACGATGGCACCCAACCTGAGCTATCTCACCCTGTCGGGCAGGATCCAAGAGCAGGTGTCGTTACCTGACGAGCTTCACAAGAACTCGATCCGCCATCTGGCGGTGCGGAGCGACGGTCTGGTTGGCTTTGCCATGCAATGGCAGGGCAGCAAGTCCGAACACCCGCCCCTGTTGGGCCTGCATCGTCAGGGTGAAGCCCCGCGCCTGCTTGCCGCGCCGGATCACGAACAAAGCATGTTGCAGGGATACGCTGGCAGCATCGCATTTTCAGCCGACGCCGAGACGATCGCAATCACCTGTCCGCGCGGCAATGCGCTGCACCAGTTTGACACAACCAGTGGCACATTCATCGGCGCCTTCGCGCTTGAGGATGTCTGTGGGCTTGGGGCCGGTGCGAACGGGTTGGTCTTTACCACGGGAACAGGCGCCTTCGGGACATTGACGGGCGCGCGCCCAGCTGTTCGAACCCGCGCCGAATGCCAATGGGACAATCATCTGATCCCAATCCACCCGTCCGCGTAAAATTCGGAATCCCCAATCAGATAGTTTACACTTGGAAGAATCAAACTGCTGCCGTATTGGCGGGCGCGAAACTGGCACCCTACGTTAAGGACCGACTTGATTGAAACAGACGCCCGACGCACCGCATTCCATCTACGGAGTTGAGAAATGGGGCAAAGGCCTCATCGAGGTGACCGAACAGGGCGAGATCGGTCTGCGCAATCCCATGGCCCCCGAGACAGCGGCGATCAGCCTGCCCGGTATCCTCAGCGATCTGGACGACCGCGGCATCAAGGCACCGATGGTCCTGCGAGTCGCGTCTTATCTGGAACACGAAATCGCCCATCTGAACGAGAGCTTTCGTGATGCGATTGCGCGCGTGGGCTATAATGGCAGCTATCGCGGCGTATTCCCGATCAAGGTGAACCAACAGGCCCAGGTTGTTGACCGGATCGTCGAGTTTGGAAAGAAATATAACTATGGGCTCGAGGCCGGCTCCAAACCTGAACTGGTGATTGCGCTTGCGCATCGCCTGGCCCCTGACGCGCTGATCGTGTGTAACGGTGTCAAAGATGCCGAATTCATCCAATTGGCTATTCTAAGCCGCAAGATCGGGTTCAACACGGTCATCGTTCTGGAAAGCCCGAAAGAGGCCGACACGGTAATCGAAGTTTACAACGAACTGGGCATCGAGCCCCTGATCGGTGTTCGGGTGAAGCTGACCAACCAGATCAGCGGCAAATGGGAAGAAAGCTCGGGCGACCGCTCGGCCTTTGGGATGAACACCGATCAGCTTATCGCCACGGTAGACAAGCTGAAAGACGCAGGCTTGCTGCATTGCCTCAAGCTGCAGCATTCACATCTGGGCAGCCAGGTTCAGGATGTCAACGATGTGCGCCGTGCTGTGGGCGAAGCCTGTCGCTATTACACCGAGCTTACGCGCGAAGGCGTGCCATTGACTCACCTGGATCTGGGTGGCGGCATGGGGGTCGATTACACCGGCGAAAAGAAAGCTGCCGAAAACTCGATCAACTACACGGTCGAAGAATACTGCGCCAATGTCGTCGAAACCGTGGCCTACGCCATGGACGAGGCAGAGGTGGGCCATCCGACACTGGTCACGGAAAGTGGGCGCGCGGTGGTGGCGACGTCCTCGATGCTGGTCTTCAACGTGCTCGAAAGCACGCTTTACGATGCGCCCAATGGCCCCGAGGTTGATCCGGATGACCACCACTTGGTCTCGGACCTCGCCGCGGTGCACGGATACCTCTCCCGCGACCGTCTGCAGGAATGCTGGAACGACGCCACCTTCTATCGTAACGAGCTGCGCGCCCTGTTTCGTCGCGGCTATGTCGACCTGCGTCAGATGGCGCGGGCCGAACGGATATACCTGTCGCTGATGGCCCGGCTCAAGGCATTGGCCGCGTCAGAGGATCTGGAAACGGACCTGAATGACCAGCTTGAAAAGGTTGCTGATATCTATCACTGCAACTTCTCGCTGTTCCAGTCGTTGCCAGATGTCTGGGCCATCGACCAGCTGCACCCGATCGTGCCGTTGCAATATCTGAACCAGATCCCCGACCGTCGCGCCGTGCTGTCCGATATCACCTGCGACAGCGACGGCAAGATCGACCGGTTCATTCTGGCCGACGGTGTTTCCCCCAGCCTGCCGGTGCATTCCCTGCCCGAAGAGGACGAATACTTCATGGGTGTCTTCTTCGTCGGCGCCTATCAGGAGACCTTGGGCGATCTGCACAATCTCTTTGGTGACACCAACGTCGTCACCATAGACCTGCGTCGGGACGGTGGCTTTGACCTGCTGCACGAACAAGAGGGCGACACGATCAGCCAGGTTCTGTCATATGTCGAATTCGACCCGCAGGATTGCGTCGCCGCCTTCCGCAAAATGGTGGATGAGGCGATCTCGACCGGCACCTTGAAAGCCAAGGACCGCAAAACCCTGATGAGCGCTTACCGCGACTCGATCAATGGTTACACCTATTACGAATAACCCCTGAGAGGAGATCACCCCCATGGGAACTTTGAGTGGCAAAACACTGGTTGTCGGCGCAGGTGGCGTATCCCACGCTGCCGTGCACAAGATGGCAATGAATTCAGATATCTTCACCGAAATCACGCTGGCCAGCCGCACGAAATCGAAATGCGACGCTATCGCCAGGTCGGTGAAAGACCGTGTGGGCGTTGATATCGCGACCGCCGAGTTGGACGCCTACAAGGTCGAAGACACTGTAAAGCTGATCAAGGAAACTGGTGCTGAAATCCTCGTAAACCTCGCCCTGCCCTATCAGGATCTGGTGCTGATGGACGCATGCCTTGAGGCGGGCATTCATTACGTTGACACCGCGAACTATGAGCCCGAGGACGAGGCCAAGTTCGAATACCACTGGCAATGGGCCTATCAGGAACGGTTTAAGGCGGCCGGTTTGACAGCCATCCTTGGTTCGGGCTTCGATCCCGGGGTCACATCGGTCTTTGCCAAATGGTTGAAAAAGCACAAGCTGGACACCATCCGCCAGATCGACGTGCTTGATGCCAATGGCGGTTCGAACGATCAGGAATTTGCCACCAACTTCAACCCCGAAATCAACCTGCGCGAAGTACTGGCCGAAGTGCGCCACTGGGAAAACGGCGAATGGAAACATTCTCCCGCCATGACCCACAAGGTCGAGTTCGATTTCCCCGCCATCGGCCCCAAGAACATGTACCTGATGTATCACGAGGAACTGGAATCGCTCTCGACCCACTTCCCCGAGATCGAGCGTGCCCGTTTCTGGATGACATTCGGCGACGCCTATATCATGCATGCCAAGGTCTTGGAAAACGTAGGCATGACCCGCATCGACCCTGTGATGCATGACGGTAAGGAAATCATTCCGATCCAATTCCTGAAAACCCTTTTGCCTGATCCCGGTGATCTGGGCGCGGAAACCAAGGGCAAGGCCTGCATCGGCGATATCGCCACAGGTCAGGCCAAGGATGGCTCGGGCGAGAAGACCTATTACATCTACAATATCTGCGATCATCAGGAATGCTATGCGGAAGTCGGCAGCCAGGCCGTCAGCTACACCACCGGTGTCCCCGCCATGATCGGCGCGGCGCAGGTGCTGAAAGGCAACTGGACCGAGCCCGGCGTATGGAACATGGAACAGCTCGACCCGGACGACTTCATGGCCATGCTGAACGAACATGGCCTGCCATGGCAGGTCCATGAACTCGACGGCCCGGTCACCTTCTGATCCGCTTCAGCTTCATCTGGCCCTAAATATCCCGGGGGTCCGGGGGCAGCGCCCCCGGCCTCTCCACCAAACGGAGACGCCGGTTATGTCCGACATGATGACCACACAGGCCGGAGACGCCGGTGCCTTCCGCAATTTCAACCTCTCCCGTGTACCCAGCCCTTGCTTTGTGGTCGACGAAAAAGCGGTTGAACGAAACCTGAAAATCCTCGCTGATGTCGGAACCCGTTCCGGCGCGCATGTTCTCAGCGCGCTCAAGGCGTTTTCAATGTTCTCACTGGCCCCGTTGGTGCGCCGACACCTTGTGGGCACCTGCGCCTCGGGTATCTATGAGGCCCGGCTGGGCCGCGAGGAATATGGCGGCGAGGTTGCCACCTTCTGCGCCGGGTACAAAGACGCGGATTTCGACGAAATCCTGTCGTTGTCCGATCACGTCATATTCAACTCCCCTGCCCAAAAGGATCGGTTTCTCGCCAAAGCCCAAGCCGCCAAAGTGCACATTGGCCTGCGCATTAATCCGGAACATTCCGAAGGCGAGGTTCCGAAATACGATCCCTGCGCCCCGTGCTCGCGCCTTGGCACACCGGTCAGCCAACTGACCGTCGACACCCTGCGCGGTGTTGACGGGCTGCACATGCATACGCTTTGTGAACAAGGGTTTGCGCCTTTGCAGCGCACCTGGGACGCTGTCGAACCGAAGCTCAAACCGTACCTTGATCAGCTCAAGTGGCTGAACTTCGGCGGTGGCCACCACATCACCCGCGACGATTATGACCGCGACGGGCTGGTGGCCTTCATCCAAACCATCCGAGAAACTTACGGTATAGATGTCTATCTCGAACCCGGTGAGGCTGTGGCGCTGGACGCAGGTGTTCTGATCGGTGAAATCCTCGACCTGCCGACCAACGGCATGAACCTCGCGATCACCGATATTTCGGCCACATGCCACATGCCCGACGTGATCGAGGCCCCCTATCGCCCTGCCCTGATGGATGAGGCCGAAACAGGCCATACCTATCGCCTTGGCGGCCCGTCCTGTCTGGCGGGTGACGTTATTGGCGACTACACCTGGGACAAGCCGCTGGAGATCGGGCAACGTTTTGCCTTCCTCGATCAGGCGCACTACTCGATGGTCAAGACGAACACTTTTAATGGCGTCCCCCTGCCCACAATCGCCCTGTGGAACAGCGAAACGGACGAGCTGAAGATCATCCGGCATTTCGGATATGACGACTTCAAGGACAGACTCTCATGAGCATTTTTCTCGACAGCGAATTGACCACATCCGAACGCACCGAAGATGCCCGCTTTCGCGTGATCCCGGTGCCTTTGGAGCGCACGGTCTCTTACGGTTCCGGCACGGCCAAAGGCCCCGAAGCGATTATCGAGGCCAGCAATGAACTGGAACGCATCACCGGTCACGCGGAGCCCTGTGTCGAAGGGATTTTCACCGAAGAACCGCTGAATTGTGACGGCCCGTTGCCCGAGGTGATGGAACGCCTTGCGCACCGCACCGAGGCTGCAATTCGGGCCGGAAAGGTGCCGGTCACTTTGGGCGGCGAGCATTCCCTCAGCTATGGCGCAGTGATAGGTGTAGCCCGTGCGCTAAACCAACCCATCGGCATCGTCCAGATCGACGCCCATGCCGACCTGCGCAACGCCTATCAGGGCGAAAAACACTCCCACGCCTCAGTGATGCACCTGCTTGCCGAAGAAGGCGTGCGGCTGGCCCAGTTCGGTGTCCGCGCTTTTTCAACTGAAGAGGCCCAAAGCCGACTGAAAAACCACGTCTTTCACGTGGATGCCGAGGAACTGGTGACAGGTAACATCCATTCGGTTGACCTGCCTGCAGACTTCCCCGAGCTGGTCTATGTCAGCTTCGACGTTGATGGGTTGGATCCATCGCTGATGCCCGCCACCGGAACACCGGTGCCCGGAGGGTTAGGCTATTATCAGGCGCTGCGGCTGGTCGAACACGCGCTCAAGGGGCGCAGATGCGTGGGCTTCGACGTGGTTGAGCTGGCCCCGGACGGCAATGCCGCCTGGGACTTCACCACAGCTCAGATTGTCTATCGCCTGATGGCCGCCTGTTAATCTTCGGCAGTTTCGTTCAGCTCCATATGGCCTTCGCCCTTGCTCAGGATGCGGCGCAGCATGGGTTCAAAAAACTCCAGCGGTTTCGTCGGATAGTCTGGGTCAAACGCCTTCTGATCATATTCATGGCAGAAATAGCGACAGTCTTCCCAATGGGGGCTGTCGCGATACTTGTCGCGCGCGTTGCGGTCGCCGCCAAGGTGGTGATTGTAGTAGTAACCCTGAAACACGCAATGGTGTTCGAGTATCCAATAGGTTTTCTCGCTGACATAGGGCTTCATCATCGCCGCTGACAGCTCTCCATGGTTGTAGGGTGACAGAATATCGCCGGTATCGTGGATCAGAGCGGCGACCACCAACTCCTCATCCGCGCCATCCTCATAAGCCCGGGTCGCGGCCTGAAGGCTGTGCTGATACCGGTTGACCGGATAGGGTGTCCATTCCTCGTCCAACGACCGAATAGCGTCGAGGATGCGATCCGGCAGAGCCGCATTATACGCCTCTTCATAATCCATAACGGCGTCCCAGTCGGCCTTGGTGGCATTCTCAAAACTGGTCCAGGTCGGTTTGTGGCTTTTGTCCAGCATGGCTGATCCCTTGGCGTGTTTCCTGAAGTCGACAATATTACGAGTCGCAACTTCAAAAAAATGAATTGATTTTATCACAATGATCAAAAAATACTCTCGATATGCGAACCAAAGCTTTGGAAACCTTTCTATGTGTGGCAGAAACGGGTGGTTTTCATGCCGCTGCCCGTAAGCTGAATGTGACTCAAACGGCCGTCAGCGCGCGCATTCATCTGATCGAAGAAGAAACCGGCAGACCACTGTTTACCCGCGGCGCCGGTGGTACGGCGTTGACCGAGTTTGGCAGACAATTCAAACCGTATGCAGAACAAATATTGTCCCTTTGGGCCTTCGCGTCGCGCGATTTACCGTTGCAGACACAGAACCGTCCGGCGCTGCGGTTAGGTGGTCAGCTCAGCATCTGGGACCCTTTGCTCGTGGATCTGGCTGTTCGGTTCGAACAGCGCTTTGACAAACTGCTGCTGACACTGAATTACGATCACGATCTGAACATGGTTGAAGCTGTGGCGACCCATGTGCTGGACGTGGCGATCACGCATGAAACGCCATCAGACCGACGCGTCACCTATCACGAACTGGAACCGGAGCTTCTAACCCTCGTCAGAACCCCGCAAGCAGCAACGGCAGAAAACGATTTGGTCTTCGTCAATCTTGAACTTGGAGAGATCTACCAAGATCACGTTAGATCGGCTGCGCGACGTGCCTCAGGGCAGACCTTGTTTCTTGGCAATTGCATGATGGCGCTACGATATGTCCTGCAAAGAGGCGGATGCGGCTACTTCCCCGACTACGTCATTTCGCAACATCTGGCTTCGGGTGCGCTCGAACGGGTCGAAGACAGTGTAAGCCTGCCGTTGCCGATGTATTTGGTCGCCCGTGGCGATCGCGAAGAATTCGACGACATTCGTTGTTGTCTGAAAGAACTTCGAACCTGAAATCAAGCGGGTGTTGGGATGACCTCGGACCCGCGCGCACGTTTCCGCAATAGCGGACGACCTGCGACAAGCAGAAAACAGCACGAGATCAACACACCCATAACGGCAGGAAGGTAAAGCAGTGCCCAAAGCTTCGGGTCATCGATCACAACCGGGGACACAAACCCGCGTACGCCTTCAAGCAGCACAAGAATGGTAAAGGCACCCAAAATCTGAGGCCACAATCCAAACCGTGAAAAGCTGCCCAGCATCAGGGTTGAATACCCCGCCAGCGACACGGCGATGCAAATGGCTATCCAGGAAAATCGCTGATGCAGTTCTTCGATCAATTTACCCTGGCTGAACCCCTCGGTTTCTGAAATCGTATCCCGGTTGAGGATCAGATCAGAGGTCGGAATGGCTTCGAGGCTGCGGTTCGTCAACGGGCTTGCGTTCGTCAGTTGCGAAATGTCGTATGATGCGTCCTGAAACAGGGTCGAGGAGAGAACCCTGCCCGCCTTGTTCAGGCGCAGCGCCACCCCGTCGACCATCACCAGATGAATTCCCGCGTCGTTATTGACCAGATAGGCCGTCACACTGGAATAGCTGACTGCGTTTTCCGGGTCGCGCCGATCGGATACGAACACCTCGTGCAACGTACCGTCCAAATCGATGCCACCGATGTAAACCGTAACATCTTCGGCGGGGTGCAGAAATTCGCCTTCATTCAACAACTGCGCTGTCACATCTCCTGCTACTTCGGCTTGCCGGTATTCCAATTGTTGGACCGATGCAGGGCGCAGGAACACACTGATGGCAGCCATCATCAGACCGGTGATCACACCGAACAAAACAACGGCCCGCGCTAGTCGCCACGGGCTTGACCCGGTTGCCAGCATCACTGTCATCTCGCTTTCGCGACTCAATCTGTTGGTCGCATAGACGGCAGCCGCAAATACCGCCATCGGCATAACCGTACGAACAAGCGTTGGCAGGGTAAGCGCGGTGAATTCAAGAAACACCATAGCGGACTGGCCACCGCTGATGACTTTGTCAAACAGGCTGACAGAACGGGTGATCCAGAAGACACCCACCAGGACGAGGGTGAAGAAGCCGAATAAAACCAGCAATTGCCGCAGAAAATATCCATCAAAACGCGACATATATCCTCATCCGGCTGATTGCGTCGTGGCCGGACAATAAGTCAATCGCCCACCCAAGGAAACCTCGATTACCGCCTCAGAACCGGCATCGACGGCAACCTAGTTATTCGGACATAGGAAGGGCGCGCTCAACCACAAGCGCGCCCCGGCCACAGGAGGGAAAAACAAAACAGCGTCATGTACCGAACGTGAGCGCCAACTCGTAACAGTTGTAAGTAAAGCGGGATTCTAGTGATTGGTCTGTGATTTAGTTCACCTTTGAACCGGTCACATGAACACTCTTATGGACAAGAACCCCAGCAAAAAGTTAACGACACGTTAACGCCTTGTTTCCAGCCCATTCACTGTACTACCCACATAGTGATACCTGTCGGTTTTGGGAATGTCCGTGACAGGACGATTGCAAATAACAGTATCAGTTGGCACAAGGGGTCCGATGGCAATGCATAAACCTTCGACATCAGAAGCCGCTGCACTGAATGCGCAATTACTGAAAAAGACCGACTCGGATTACGATGTCGCTATGTGGGCCGCGTGTGCATTGATGGCGCTCCACTCAGACAAACCAGCGGTGTTTCAAGAATATCAGAATATGTGGGCTGAAAAACTGGATGCGGTACGCCCGCACGAAAAAACAGGTGCCAACAAAAGATAACAACAGGTCACGATGGCCTCGCGTCATTGTAGCAGTGTTGTCGAAGCCAATGCTGCGACTAGTATTGATCCAAGCGCGAAATAGCTGAAGACAGGTATAGCGAACTCAAAGGCTGAAACCCGTTCATCCTTGGAAATCACAACTTAGTATTCGGACAATTTCAATGGCAGGGGCAGCAGGGTTCGAACCCGCGACCTACGGTTTTGGAGACCGTCGCTCTACCAACTGAGCTATACCCCTGTAGTGAGCCCCAGATATGCCAGCCGCGCGGCGGACTCAAGAGGCTTTTTCAGATTCCGATCCACGAAATGTCCGGACAAACAAGTTGCGCAAAATGCGTGGTGCGCTAAGACAAGGACCGGTTAGCAGAAGGAACCCGGCGTGAACCTCCGTAAGAAGATTGCAGACAGCGAAGCTGTGCTAAACTGGGTGGCGCGTCGGATTGCAAATTATATTCGGCTGGTACACCGCAACACACGTTGGCAGCGCATCGGCTATGAAGAACTGGACCAGTTGGCCGAACAGGGTGAGCCGGTCATCGTTGTTCTCTGGCATCAACGGCTGGTGCAGTCGCCTTATTTTTTCCCGCTGGACAAGGGGCGCATCTGTTCGATTACATCTTCTGCGCGGGCTGGCAGCATGGTGGGTCGCGTGCAAAAGTTGTTTGGAATGGACACCATTGCCATGGCCAGCAAGGCACGCCATGTCGCCCTGTCGCGACAGGTATTAGGCAAAATGAAACAGGGGATATCCATTGGCATAGCGGCGGACGGCCCCCGTGGGCCAGAGCGGGTTTTGTCGACGGTTCCTCTGGTTTGGGCGCGAACATCGGGTAAACGTGTTTTTGGTATTACCTTTTCGGCGAAACATGGGCGCGAAGCAGGAACATGGGATCATCTTTTGATGCCCCGGCCATGGGGTAACGAGGGGGTATTTCTGTGCCGGGAATGGACAGAAACAGTTCCTCGGAAAGCCAGCGAAGACGAAATAGAAACGCTGCGTTTGAGTCTCGAACAACACATGAACGATATCACGGCCGAGGCAGACCGAATGGTCGGGCGCGAGCCTTGGTCGCCTGACGCTTAACCGCCCCTCAGTCTTTGCATCAAATAGACTTCACTGCCTTCGGGAATCGGTTCGGTCAGCCCGGTCGCGATCACGCGCCCGTCGACAGCGATAGATACGCCAGCGTCGATGGGTGCTTGAAGCTGCGGATACGCACGCACGAGCGCACGCAGCAACTCTCCGGTGGTTTTGGCCTCGACCTCAACCACCTGCTGGCCCCCGGTCAGTGACCGGAGGCCGGACCAGAGGTGAACCTCAACCATTGCCCTTGAGAGCGGCCAGAATGCGTGGCGGCGACATCGGCAGCCGCTTCATTCGCACGCCAGCCGCGTTGGACACAGCGTTGGCGATGGCGGCCAGTGGCGGCACGATACCCGTTTCGCCCACACCGCGAACTCCAAATGGGTGGCCCGGATTCGGAACCTCGACGATCACGGTGTCGATCATCGGCAGGTCGCTGGCCACCGGGATGCGGTAGTCGAGAAAGATCGAGTTCTGCAATCGACCGTCTTCGCCGTAGATATATTCCTCGTTCAGGGCCCAGCCGATACCTTGCGCGGCACCGCCCTGATACTGGCCTTCGACATAGGTCGGGTGGATCGCTTTGCCCGCGTCCTGAATGACCGTGTAGCGGGTCACACTGGTCTTACCGGTTTCCGGGTCAACCTCGGCATCGACGATGTGGGTGCCAAAGGACACGCCAGCACCTTCGGGGGTTGCCTCGAAATGGCCCGAGATCGGACCACCGGTTCGGCCCATATCAGCGGTGATATCGGCCAGCGGCATCGGATCGAAATCGCCTGCATTCGGGCCTGAGGGCACCGCACAGCCGTTTTCCCATTTCACCGCATCAACCGGGATGCCCCATTTGGCCGCAGCCCGTTCGCACAGTTTCTCGACCGCGTGCCTCGCAGCCTTGATAGTTGCCAGCCCTGACGCATAGGTCACGCGAGAGCCATGGCTTACGTCATTGTAGCCCAGTGTGGCCGTATCGGCGATGGTCACCCGGATATTCTCATACGGGATGCCCAGAACCTCGGCCGCCATCAGGGCCATCGATGCGCGCGAACCACCGATATCAGGCGTTCCGACCATCACCTGAGCCGAGCCATCCTCGGACAAGGCAAGCGACACGCTGGTCTCGCCACCATGGTTGAACCAGAAGCCACAGGAAATACCGCGCCCCTGCCCCGGCTTCAGCGGAGCCGAATAATGAGGATGCGCCTTGGCTGCTTCTAGCGTTTCGACAAGACCGATGCGCTCGTAGGTCGGTCCATAGCTGGCCTTCGTGCCCTCATGCGCGGCGTTTTTCAGGCGTACCTCAACGGGGTCGAGACCCAGCTTGTTGCACAACTCGTCAATCACCGACTCGACCGCAAAGGCACCCATCGGTGCACCCGGCGCGCGGTACGCTGCCTGCTTTGGGCGGTTGGCCATAACGTCATAGCCGATCTGCTTGACGTTGGTCAGGTTGTACGGCGCAAAGGCACACATGGCAGTCATGTCGCCCGGCGCGCCGGGAAAGGCTCCGCCCTGAAGGCGGAAGATGCCCTGAGCCGCCGAGATCGTGCCGTCTTTCTTCATGCCGATTTTGACGTCCATCGAGGCAGACGAAGTCGGACCAGTAGCCCGGAACACCTCGGACCGGGTCATCACAAGCTTGACCGGGCGATTGGCCTTACGGCTGAGCGCTAATGCGACGGGTTCGATGAAAACGGTTGTCTTACCGCCAAACCCTCCGCCGATCTCAGACGCAGTGACACGCAACTGCGAGGTTTCGATCCCCAGAAGCGCGGCACAGGTTTTCTGCGCAATCCAATGCCCCTGCGTCGTGCACCACAACTCACCCTTACCGTCATTACCCAATATGGCCAAACAAGCGTGCGGTTCGATATAACCCTGATGCGTCGCTTCGGTGACGAAACTGTCTTCGATGACCAGATCAGCTTCGGCAAATCCGGCCTCGACATCGCCGTGACCGCTTTCATGGTAGCGGACAACGTTCGGGTGCATTCCTTCCGGCACGGAATAATCCGCAGCTCCTTCGCGGATGACAGGCGCATCCGGTGCCATCGCCTTATCCACATCGGTGACGTGGGGCAGCACTTCGTACTCGACCTCGATCAGCTTGAGCGCGTCACGAGCCGCCAATGCCGAAGTCGCAGCAACCGCTGCAACCGCGTGCCCGTCATATAGCGCTTTCTCACCGGCCATAACGTTTTCCAGAACGTTATAGAATTCGCCTTCCAGACCGGGTTTGAACGGCACGTCAGCAAAGTCGGCACGCGTTACAACAGCTTTGACATCCTTATGCGCCTCGGCTTTCGACGCGTCGATCTTCACAATCCGCGCATGAGCATGAGGTGAGCGCAGGATCGCGCCATGCAGCATTCCCGGGGCGTAGGCATCCGCACCGAATTTGGCGCGACCTGTCACCTTGTCCAGACCGTCCGGGCGGTTGGGGCGGGTGCCGACAAAAGTGAAATCTGATTTACGATCGTCCAGAGCCATTACGACGCCTCCCGCATCTCAGCCGCCGTATCCATCACGGCGCGAATGATCTTGTCATATCCAGTACAACGGCAGAGGTTGCCTGCCAGCCAATACCGCGTTTCTTCCTCGGTCGGGTTCGGGTTTTTCTCCAGCAGAGACTTGGCCGCCACCAGAATGCCTGGCGTGCAGATGCCGCATTGCAGGGCGGCGTATTCGATCATCTTCTTTTGCAGCGGATGCAGAATATCACCGTCGGCAATGCCTTCGACGGTTTCGATCTGCTTACCCTCGGCCTCGACACCCAGCATCAGACATGAACAGACCAGACGGCCATCAACGGTGACCGAGCATGCGCCGCAATCGCCGGTGCCACACCCCTCTTTCGCGCCTGTCAGGTTCAACTTGTCACGCAGACAATCCAGCAGGGTTTCACGCGGATCACACAGGTATTCGACCGCATCGCCATTCACGGTGGTGGTTACGTGGAACTTTTTCATGCGTCTTCTCCCTTCGCGCGGGCATAAGCAATTTTTGCGGCGCGCTTGGCCAGAACGCCTGCGACCTCGGTACGGAACGCGATCGTGCCGCGCTTGTCGTCAATCGGGTTACAGGCGGCAGAGGCGGCGGCGGCCAGCGCTTCCAGGGCTGCATCATCCAGCGTGCTGCCGATAATGGCCTTGGCACAGTCTTCGACCAGCAGAACGGTCGGGGCCACAGCGCCCAGTGATACACGGGCCTCGGTGATGGTGTCGCCGTCAAGACGCAGGTTCACGCCAACGCCAACCACAGCGATGTCCATTTCGGTGCGGGGGATGAACCGCAGATAGGCATCGCCGCCGTTTTCTCCACGTGCCGGGATATTGACCGCCGAGATCAGCTCGCCTTTGGCCAGCGAGGTTTTGCCGGGGCCGGTCGGAATATGCTCGACCGCGACTTCGCGAGTACCGTCCGGACCGGTCACGGTGACGGTCACACTAGCTGCGACCATGGCGGGCACGGAATCAGCCGCAGGTGAGCCGTTACACAGGTTACCGGTCGGTGTTGCGCGCCCCTGCACCTGGGTTGATCCGATCAGGTCCATCGCCTCGACCACACCGGGCCAGTCACGACCCAACTCTGGATGCTCGCTCATTTCGGCACCGGTTGCGGCAATTCCCAACGTCCAGCTTCCATCAGCGTTGCGGGTGATGTCGTGTACACCGTTGATTTTCTTGATGTCGATCAGCGTATCAGGCGTCACCAACTCCGAGCGCAGCTGCACCAATACGTCAGTGCCGCCCGCCAGAAAGCGCGTGATGCCCGTCGCATTTGCGGCCAGAGCCGAAGCCTCGGCAAAGCTGGCGGGGCTGTGATAATCCATAATGCTACCTCGCACCTGTTGGTCAGGGATATCTGGGTTCCGGGCGACGTTAATTCACCACCCACCTGACGTCCATGGGCCGAGCGACCAAATTTCACCGTCCAAAGGTCGCTTTCTGACCATGCTTACAGATCGAGCTCGATCACACCATCCGGCGCCACAGCGCGGCTTTGGCACAGAATCATGGCCCCTTGGCGCTGCTTTTTGGACAGCACGAAATCCCGATGCTCGACCTCGCCCGAAAGGACACCACATTTGCACACACCACAGATACCATCGGCACATTTCACATCCACGTGGAAACCCGCCTCGTTCAGAACCTGCGCGGCATCCTTGTCTGCGGGCACCGGCAGCGTTCTACCAGAACGCGCGAGTTTCAGGGTAAATGGGTGATTTTCGTATTCCGGGGTTTCCGGGACAGAGAAATATTCAAGATGTCGGGCCTCTTCGGGGAAACCCTGATGTTCGGCCGCCTGCATGACGCCATCCATGAACCGATCAGGCCCGCACGTATAGACGTGCCATCCCTGCTGATACCCCGAAAGGATCGCATCCAGATCAGCGCGCGTGCCTTCATCCGAGAAATGGTAGTGGACGCGGTTCGCCCAGGGCATCCCCGCCAGATCATCCAGATACCCCGCACCGCCCCGCGTCCTGGCCGAGTAGTGCAACTCGAAATCCATGCCCAATGCATGCAGGCGATGAGCAAATGCGATCATCGGAGTGATACCGATACCACCCCCCATCAAAATGGTTCTGGACGCCTCTTCGTCCAGTTCGAAATGGTTGATCGGTTTCGATATGAAAACCTTGCGCCCTACGTTGAAAATTCGGTGCAGCAATGCCGAGCCACCCCGCCCTTCATCCTCGCACAGAACACCGATCTGATAGGTTCCCCGTTCTGACGGGTCGCCGGACATGGAGTATTGTCGCAGGAACTCTGGCGCGATAAGCACATCCAGATGCGCGCCTGCGGACCATTCCGGAAGCGGCGCACCGTCAAGGGAGGCAAATTCATACTTGGTGATGTCAGCGGTCATCTTGTCGACCTTAGTCACAGCGACCCTCATCACCGGCGCATCACCTGCGACCTGATAGCGATGAATGATCGACATATCCCCCGCAGCTTTGCGCGCCTTGTACTCTTTGGCTGTCACCAAAGCCTCATAGGCGGCAATTCCTGCCTCGCGATCCATTGCAAACGGATAGGGCCAAGGGTGCGGGGCCAAATAGGCCGGGTAGACCGCCAATGTCTGATCCTCGTATCTAAGGTCCAGATCCTTTTGCAGATCGCGCCGGTTCAAAGGGTGTGTTGTTGGCCGATACGCCCCGTCGGGCTGCAACTCGATATCCCACCACCATTTCTTGGTGTCGTTCAGACCGCCATTGCCAACCGCATCATCCAGCTTGGCCAATGCAGGCGCCGCAGAGGGGATGTTCATCGCGGCCCAGCGGAACGGGCGTTCCTTGAAGATACCCTCAAGGTTCCAGGGGCAGGTCTTCATGCACCGCCCGCACATCGCGCCGCCCGGAGTGGTCACGCGGTAGGTCGCGCATTTCTGGCTGTCGGATTTCCAGATTTCATAGCCGTTGAACATCAGCTTTGGCCCAGCCGTGATCGCGCCCGATGGGCATTCGCGCGCGCATTTGTTGCAAGACTCACAAAAGCTTTGCAGACCGAAATCAATGGGCCTGTCATGCGCGATCGGCATATCGGTGGTCACCACGCCTGATTTCAGGCGGGGCCCCAGATAGGGGTTCAGGATCACTTCGCCGATCCGGCTGACTTCGCCCAGACCGGACAGCAACAAAAGCGGAGGTTGCAGAACTTCGCCATCCATCACCGTGTGCGCCTTGGCTTTGTAGCCCAGATTGCGGATCTGCTGAGCAATCACGCCACCCAGCAAGGAGAATCTCAGATAGGCGCGCATCGATTGAGCGACGCTGATCCAGTCGTCGCCGCTGGCACCCTCCATAGTCTCATATCCCTGATCGATGATCATGCTGACGGCCTGATCATGGGGCGGTACGATTTCTTCGCCGGTCGCGTCATGGGAATACCAGGCCCATTCCGGGCAGCGGCTGAGACCCACCGCATCGACCCCCAGAAAATAAGTCGCAGCCTTGAAGTTTGCTGCGTTGCGTTGCGCGTCAGATTGCTTGGACGCGTCAGCGCTTTCACCGTCCTGCAACAGCACAAACGCACCCAAAGCGCGGCGTTGGGCAAAACTCGGTGCTGCCTTGCGTACGTAGTACCCACCTTTGGCCGCGTCCTGTAGCGACTTGCCCATATCTCCAAACTGCGCCCGGGCAAACATATCCGCACGCTTGGGCACGCGAGCGACATTCTCTTCGTCAATAAAGGTCGTAGGTGTCTCGACCCGTTTGAGTTTCTCAAACGGATGTGCCCCGTCCACATAGCGCCGCTTGGCATAGGGGTCACGGTTGAGGGCGTTCTTGGCAAAGCCCGTTCCCAACCACCATGCCGGCCCCTGCGTCCGGAACCAGGGCTGATCGGCCATAGGCTTGAGCGGTTTGTCATGGGCGATCGGCATCTCAGTCGTCACAGCGGCCAAACCAAAGCGCTTGCCCAGCCAGGGCACGACGACCTCGCCATTCTCGACCGAAGCCAGCCCAGCGGCAACCGCCAGCTTGCCCAAATCAACGTCGGTCGACATCATGCTGTGCGCCCGCGCGTCAAAGCCCAAAAGGCGGATGTAATTGGCGATGACCACCGCGTTCTCGGTCGCCAGCAGACAGGCACGATGATCCTGGGCGTCGACAATCCAATCAGCTCCGGGTTCGGACAGGTCGGGGTCGCGGTTGTGTTCGTAAAGAAAGACAATGCTGTGCCGATGGCTGTCGATTGGCTTGGGCGCGGCCTCCATACTGTCTTTCAGATCAGCCATGATGACGTCGATCCCGGATGCCAGCGTTTTGGTCTGACGGGTGCGCAAAGCGTGGGCAAGCCGGTCAATATCGGGATTGCGGCGGGCCTCGGGCAACAGCGCATCAGATGGCAGCGGTCCGCACCCCATCATCGACGCATCGTTGAAATAGCCGAATGCTTTAATGTGGTTGGCCCGTTCCTGCGGGTTCGATGGAATCTCCGAGGCAACCGGGTTCACCATTCCGTCGCGGATGGCGTCCATCATCGCCTGAAACTCACCCATCGCATTGACGATGCTGTCAGGGTGTTCCGGTCGGCGGAAACTCAGCTCGGCCAAAGGGGGCACAAGCGACAGATCCGGCATGTCATTTTGCCGGGCCAAACGCTCCAGCGGGTAACCGCCCATATGAACGGGCCGGTTTTTGTCCGAGAATAGACGGATCCCCATCGAATATCTCCTGTTGATGCCCGTCCCGTACCCCGCCATGGACAGCAATACCATTCATGATTAATCATAAATAGTATGAGCAAAATTGATTTCACTGACCTTGATGGCAAGGTTCTACGCATTTTTTTGACGATACTCGAGGAAAGCTCGGTCTCGAAAGCCGCAGATCGGCTGGGGGTTACGCAATCTGCGATCAGTCATACACTGGCCAAACTACGGCAGGTTCTGGGCGACCCGCTCTTTGTTCGTTCAGGTCAGGGTCTGACGCCTACCGAACGCGCCCTGTCCCTGAAAGAGCCTGCGCAAAAGGTGCTGGACGGGATGCGCGCGCTGACCGACGGCCGACCGTTCGATCCGTTGTCGGAACAGATCAACATCCGCATTGCCACTAATGACATGCCACGAGAGCTGATCTTTCCACAGCTGCTGCGTCACACCCGCGCCGAAGGCGCGCGCCTGCGGTTGGAATTCATCCCATCGGGTGTGCCCGATCCCGAGTTGTTGCGCAGCGACCGGTGCCAGTTGATGCTGACCCCGCTGCCGCCCGACGGACCAGATATTTTCCAGAAAAGACTGATCGAAAGCCCGCTGATGGTGTTCTACGACTCGACGCAACGCCGACCACCGGGCAGCTGGCAGGACTATTGCCACAGCGACCATGTCGAGGTGCGATTTGCCGATGGCCGAAACGCCCGTGCCGTGATGCGCGGCGTTGATCAAAGCCAGATCAATCCTGCGGTTGTAACCCTGCCGCATTTCAACGCGATCCCGGCCTTTGTGCAGGGCAGCGACCTGATCTCGACAGATACGGCACTGATGAAACAGGGCCCACTTGCCGCGCTGGATTGCGCACCGTTACCTTTCGCCTGCCCGCCTGTGTCCATCTATATGGTCTGGCATCAAAGATCGACCAATGACCCCGCCCATCGCTGGTTACGCGGCCGGATAGAAGCCATCGCAACGTCCCTTCAGACCTGAGACAGCCGTCAGCTGCGCATGACCCGGGCCAGGTTCGGCTGCGGACACGGTCACGAGTACTCAACAAAACTGATTGGTCAAACCGCAAATCATTCGCCATCCTGAAACCAAATCAAAACGGAGATCTCAGATGGAGAAAGTAGCACTCATCACAGCAGGCGGCAGCGGCATGGGCGCGGATTCCGCGAGGCGGCTGGCCGCAGACGGTTTCAAGGTCGGGATTATGTCATCCTCGGGCAAGGGCGAAGCGCTGGCGCATGAGTTGGGAGGCGTCGGTGTAACCGGCTCGAACCAGTCCACGGTGGATCTGCAAAAGCTTGTTGATGCGGCCATGGCCCATTGGGGGCGCATTGACGTCTTGGTCAATTCCGCCGGCCACGGCCCCCGTGCTCCGATCCTTGAGTTGACGGACGAGGATTGGCACACCGGTATGGACGTCTACTTTATGAATGCGGTCCGCACCACGCGGCTTGTGACACCGATCATGCAGGCGCAGGGCGGTGGATCGATCATCAATATCTCGACCTTCGCTGCATTCGAACCTGACCCGGTTTTCCCGACCTCAGGTGTGTTTCGCGCCGGGCTGGCCGCGTTCACCAAACTGTTCTCGGACAAATACGCTGCCGAAAACATCCGCATGAACAACATCCTGCCCGGTTTCATTGACAGCCTGCCCGAAAAAGAAGAATTCCGCGCTCGCATTCCCATGGGGCGCTATGGGCGCAGTTATGACGAGGTCGCCTCGGTCGTGGCCCTGCTGGCATCCGAAGGCGGTGGCTACATCACCGGGCAGAATATCCGGGTTGATGGTGGCATTACCCGCTCGGTCTGAATTCAGATCCGCGCCTTTATCAGATGCGTCAGCGCCGCGCCGGATTCAAAAAAGGCGCGGCGCACGCGCGTCCAGCTTTCGCGATGCTCATGCACCGCAGGAACGGGCAAAAGCGAAAGCTCACCTGCAAGAAGACTTTCGGCCATCATTCGCCCGAACACCGTGCCAGGGCCGATACCACGGCCGGAATATCCGTGCGCGGCCAGAGCGTTGGGGCCAATCTGCGTGATTTTCGGGATATGGTCCGAGGTCATGGCAATCCGCCCGTGCCAACCCTGTTCAAACGGCTGATCGGCAAGCTGAGGATAAAGCTCAGCCAGTTTGCGTCGGACCCATCCGGTATGCGCGCTGCGTCCTGCATTCCCCAGATCACCCATGCCGCCAATGATCATCCGCCCCGCCTGATCCAGCCGGAAGGACGTCATGATCAGCCCGGTATCCCAGCATCCTTCTGCCTGCGGCAGAATGCTGGCGCGCAGATTATGCGACAGCGGGGCCGTAGCGTATTGAAAGTAATAAACGGGAACATAGGCAGGCGCAGTATCTGGCAAGCCAAGGTGATAGGCGTTGGTTGCCTGAATGACGGACTTGGCCCTTACAGTCCCGCTCGGTGTGGTCAACACCCATTGCCCACCTTCGTGCCGAAGGGTCTGCACCGCGCTTTGTTCATGGATCTGCACCCCGGCCTGAGACGCGGCACGCGCCAATCCCATGACATAAGCCAAGGGTTGTATTGTTCCTGCGCGAGGGTCGAACAACGCCCCATGAAAAGCATCGCTGCCGGTCCGGTCACGGGCCTGATCCGCCGACAGCAGCGCTACCGGCGCGCCAGACCCGCTTAGCTGCGCATGTCGCGTTTGCAGGTCCTTCAGGCCCGAGGCGGAATGCGCGCAATGCAGGGTTCCGTTGCGAATGGGCTCACATGTGATGCCGTGTTCTTCGATCAGGGAAAAAACGTCTGACGGTGCTTTGCCCAGCAGATCGATCAGGCGATCACCAGCCTCTGCACCGATATGCGCGCGGATCTCATCCGGTGGCAGCCACAGCCCGGCATTGACCAGACCGACATTGCGCCCTGACCCGCCAAACCCGATCTTCTGCGCTTCAAGCAAACAGACCGAAGCGCCGGTACGGGCTGCCGTCAAGGCAGCTGAACACCCGGTATATCCGCCACCTATAATGGCCAGATCGACAGTTTTGTCACTGCTCAGCGGCAGAGCAGTGACTGCTTCGGTACATGTAGTCCGCCACAAGGCTTGTTCGGGATCGTTCACGTCAGACCTCTGAGTCTTTTCGGCGGATCATCATACCGCTGCACGTCCTTTGCAAGTGGGCAACTGTGGTCGGGTCAACAACGAAAAAACCCCGCAAGCACGGGCCTGCGAGGTCCAACAGAAGCGAGCATTCCGTCAGGAATGATGACATCAGGCAAGAGGCCGCCCGGATACCTTCAAACGTCAAGCGACCGTGCGATCACCTCTTTCATGACCTCGTTGGTGCCGCCGTAAATCATCTGCACGCGGGCGTCTGCGTAGAGACGGGCAATTGGGTACTCCATCATAAAACCGTATCCGCCGAACAGTTGCAGGCACTCGTGCATGATTTCGTTCTGCACCTCCGAGCCCCAGTATTTGGCCATCGAGGCGGTGGCCGCGTCCAGTTCGCCTGCCTCCAGTTTGCCGATACAGTCATTGACGAAACTGCGCAGAACCTCGGCCTTGGTCTTGCATTCTGCAAGTTTGAAACGCGTGTTCTGGAAATCCATCACCCGCTGACCGAACGCTTTGCGCTCCTGCACGTACTTTACCGTTTCGGCAATGGCAAAATCGATCGAACCCAGCGCCATGATCGCGATATTCAGCCGTTCCCATGGCAGTTGCTTCATCAGCTGATAAAACCCCTGACCTTCCTCAGCCCCCAGCAGGTTCGTCATCGGTACTTTGACATCTTCAAAAAACAGCTCGGCCGTGTCGTTGCCCTTCATCCCCAGTTTTTTGAGGTTGCGCCCCCTGCGAAACCCCTCGGCCCCTTCGGTTTCGACCACGATCAATGACACACCCCGCGCGCCCTCGGACTTGTCAGTCTTGGCGGCCACGATGATCAGATCCGCCGTCTGGCCATTCGTGATGAAGATTTTCGAGCCATTCAGCCGGTAGGAGTTTCCGTCTTTCTCGGCCGTTGTGCGCACAGCCTGAACATCCGAGCCGGTGCTGGGTTCCGTCATGGCAAGTGCACCGACCATTTCGCCCGAAGCCAGTTTGGGCAGCCATTTCCGTTTTTGATCTTCGCTGCCATAAGCGGTAAGATAATGGGTCACGATCGACTGAATACCATAGCCCCAGCCGGCGTCGCCCCGTGCGCCCTGTTCGTACGCGGTGATGGCGTCAAAGCCCATACCACCGCCGACGCCGCCATATTCTTCGGGGATTGCACCAGCCATCAGGCCGGTTTCACCCGCTTTGCGCCAGAAGTCGCGATCAACGGCCCCGTTTTCAACCCAGGTTTCGATATTCGGCGACAGTTCGTCATCCATGAACCGGCCAGCCATATCCGCGAACATGCGGTGTTCGTCGGTGACCCATGCCGCGGTCGAAGTGAAAAGTGACATCAAAGGCTCTCCAAACAGTCTTTCGCAAAAGCCTAACGGTCGGCCCGATTCCCGCCAATCCACGTGACGTGGCGTTCCGACTTCGAACAACGCAACGTTTCTTTGCTAAGTAACTAAAAGAACCTGCTTGTTTTTAAGGAAATTAACTCAGCGCCAATGCCAGCAATTGCTGTGCTGCATCCCTGGCGTCTTCCGCAGGATCACAATTCTTGAGCAAAACCGCGGACACGATTGCCCCTTCCTGCAACAACACGATCTGGCTGGCGAGTTTCTGAGGATCACGCGCACTAGCCTGTTCAGCGACGGACGTGAAATGCTCCAGCAACAGCTGCTTATGTTCGGCAGCCTGCACATGGATCGGATGATCTGTATCCTGATATTCAGCCCCGGCCTTGATGAACATGCAGCCCCGGAACCCATCCTCCTCGAACCATTCCTTCAAGGCATCAAAACTAGCGATGAGTTGCTCGGCCGGTGTTTCTGCCATCTCTTCGATGCGCCGATAGAACCACTCGCGAAAATTCTCATCCCGCAGGCGCAGAGCGGCTACGATCAGGTCTTCCTTGGTGCGGAAATGTTTGTACATCGACGTTTTCGACACGCCCGTTTCGGTCACCAGCTTATCCATGCCGGTCGCGTGAAACCCGTCGCGGTAAAAAACCTTCAGGGCTTTGCTGACAAGTTCATCCCGTTTGTTTGGACGCATGATTCGGCTCCATGGTGTACCGTTCTGTACATATTACCCCGAAACATGAAGTACAACCGGCCTAACACAACTCATTGTTTTCATTAGAATTCATGGCTCGCCTTAAACCGCGCGGGAAATTTTCTGCTTTTCCCCTTGCAAAAGTTAACAGATCGGTACACTTTATTAGAAAGTTAACCGATCAGTACACCAGAGGATTTGACCGATGAAACGTCGCGCCAGCATATTCCCCCCTCAGTACGTTCCATTTCTTCTGACACTGGCCATCCTTGCCGCCTCTCTGACCTGAAAGCCCCCTGCACCATGTCCCGCCCCCCACTTCCCCCCTTCACGTTCGAAACTGCCACACAAAAAGTACGCATGGCCGAAAACGCCTGGAACAGCCGCGATCCCGACCGCGTCACCCCCGCATACACAGATGACAGTCAGTGGCGTAACCGGGCGGAATTTCTGTCAGGACATGGCGAAATTCACGCCTTCCTAAGCCGTAAATGGCACAAGGAGCTGGACTATCGACTGATCAAGGAACTCTGGGCCTTTACCGGTAATCGCATCGCCGTTCGTTACGCTTACGAGTGGCACGACGATAGCGGTCAGTGGTTCCGGTCTTATGGCAACGAGAATTGGGGATTTGCCGAAGACGGGCGCATGTCGCATCGGCATGCCTCGCTGAACGATCACCCCATAGCCGAAAGCGACCGCTTGTTCCATTGGCCATTGGGTGAACGCCCCGATGACCATCTCGGGCTTTCTGATCTGGGTCTTTGAAAGGACATACCGTGCCGCGTGCGTTTTCCGAACTGACCTTCACCCCTACCGTCCGTGCCCATCAGGAGCGGATGGGATCGGCAAAAACCTATGCCAAATTCATTGAAAGTGGCCCGCAACAGGGCCATTTGTTCGGCGAGCCGGAAAAACAGTTCATTCAGGCGCGCGACGGGTTTTATCAATCCTCGGTGTCTGAAACAGGCTGGCCTTATGTGCAGTATCGCGGCGGGCCGGTCGGGTTTCTGAAAGTACTGGGGCCCCAAACCATCGGATATGCCGATTTTTCGGGTAACAAACAGTATATCTCGCGCGGGAATCTGGACGGCAACGATCGGGTCGCGTTGATCCTGATGGATTACGCCAATCAACGTCGTTTAAAGATCCTGGGGCGTGTCGAATTCACGGAGGGTCAAGCCGCCGCTGCCAGCTTGTATCCAGAAGAGGCCGAAGCCCCTGCAGAGCGGGCGGTGATCATACGTGTTGAGGCGCTTGACTGGAACTGCCCGCGCCACATCACGCCGCGTTTCACCGAAGCCGAACTGCGACCGCATCTGAACAGTTTGGGCCAGCAACTCGCGCAGTTGCAGGCTGAAAATGAAAGGCTGAAACAAGAGCTGTCAAAGCTCTCGTGACGCGTAAGACACCACAGATTTTATTGAGTATAAACAGGGAATAAGCCAATGGTTCGTTCGGTCTTTCAGCTTTCTGCGGCGTGCCTTGCCGGAGCGGCCCTGATCCTTATGATAATGATGTTTGGTTTTTTTGCTTCGCCTAGCGCCGTCCGAACATCACCACCTTCTGTGTTCAGCACCATCCTGTTCAACCATTTGCAGCAATAGCAATGCCGCGCGTTCAACCTCGACTGGTCTGAACCATCGCTTCGATACCGGCTGCACAAAAATCGATCAGGCGTTCCACTTCTGACACCCTGCCGCCTTGCGACAGGGCCCCGACCCGCCAGCCACTGTTGAGATGCGCCAGCATTGCCGAAACGGAATAGACCTGGCCGCTGGCCAGCAGCGCAGGGTCAACATCTGGATAAAGAGCAGCGATTTCGTCGATAAAAAGCCGGGCGGTCGGATCGAAACACTCTGCCGCGACATCGCGCCAGCGGGGATCGACCGAGACATGCGCCACAAGGCGCCCATAGGCCATCCATCCCGAACCGCCTGTTTCTGCCAGTTCCACATAAGGCCGGATAAAACTGTCCAAGATTCCGCGCAGTGTCAGTGGACCCGCCCCTTTGGCCCTGTTCAGCGCATCGGTTCTGATCTGTGCCAGCTTGCCAGCACGACGTGCTATGGCGCGAAAAAACAGCTCCTCCTTGCCGCCGCCATGGTGATGAACAAGGCCAACCTGAACGCCTGCAAGCGCAGCGATATCGCGGATCGACGCACCTTCGAATCCGCGTTCAGCAAAGACTGTTTCGGCGGCATCCATGATCCGCGCTTTGGTTTCCAAAGACCGCTTGGACGGTGCCCTTTGTCTTGGTTTTTCTACGTTTTTCAGCGTCATGAATTTCATCTTGCCTTATTTTGGTCGTTCGTTCAATTTAAACCTCACGAACTTTGGGAGGGTTCATGACAGAAACGCGCGACGAATTCGCCCTGATCGGGGCGGGACCAATGGGTTTGGCCGCGGCCAAGGTGCTGAAAGAACAGGGGATCGCATTCCAGGGGTTTGAGTTGCATTCGGATGTGGGCGGTCTGTGGGATATCGATGCCCCAAGATCAACCATGTACGAGTCGGCGCACCTGATCTCGTCCAAACGCATGACCGAATTTGCGGATTTCCCCATGGATGACGCGGTCGCCGAGTACCCCTCGCACCGGGCGATGCGCGACTATTTCCGCGCATTTGCGGATCGTTTCGGGTTGCGTGAGAATTACAAATTCCATGCAGAAGTCACTCAAGTCTCTCCGCTGGGCAATCCGGGTGACGGTTGGCGCGTGTGCTGGCGGGATCAGGATGGCGACCATCAGGCCAAATATGCCGGCGTACTCATTGCGAACGGCACCCTGTCGGAACCGAATGTACCCAGCTTTCCGGGTACGTTTGACGGCGAGTTGATCCATGCCTCACAATATCGGTATCCCAGTCAGTTCGACGGCAAGCGTGTGTTGGTTGTGGGCGCGGGTAATTCCGGCTGTGACATCGCAGTGGACGCGATCCATCACGCGAAACGCTGCGATCTGTCGATGCGGCGAGGGTATTATTTCGTCCCGAAATACGTCTTTGGCAAACCCGCTGACACAATGGGCGGAAAGATCCGTCTGCCGATGTGGCTGAAGCGTAAGGTCGACAGCCTGATCCTTGGCTGGTTTGTCGGCGATCCGCAGAAGTACGGCTTTCCCAAACCGGATTACAGGCTGTACGAAAGCCACCCCGTGGTGAATTCGCTGGTTCTGTATCACGCAGGCCATGGCGATCTGAGAATCCGCCCGGACATTAAACGGCTGGAAGGCCACACCGTGCATTTCAAGGACGGCTCCTGCGACGACTATGACATGATCCTCGCCGCGACCGGATACAAACTGCACTACCCGTTTATCGACAAGGACCTGCTGAACTGGCAGGGCGATGCCCCGCATCTGTATCTGAACACAATCCATCCCGAACGGGACGATCTGTTCGTGCTGGGCATGGTCGAGGCCACAGGTCTGGGCTGGCAGGGCAGGCACGAGCAGGCCGAGATGGTGGCGCGCTACATCAAGGGGCTTCGACACGGCTGCCCCGTGGCAGCCGATCTGCAAGCAGAAAAGCAAAAAGACTATGCGCGCGCCACCGGAGGCATGAACTATATCGACCTGCCCCGCATGGCCTATTACGTGGACAAGAATACGTACAGAAAGGCTGTCACCGGCTGGATCGACCGACTGCGGAAGGCCATCGCATGAGTGGCATTGACCAGATCACACTGAATTTCAGTCCGGCGTCTCTGACGCTGTTGAATGCCATTCTGGCAATCGTGATGTTCTCGATTGCCATCGACCTGACGCCTCGGGATTTTGACCGTTTAAGGCGCGCGCCCAAACCAGTGGTTGTCGGATTGATTTCACAACTCGTCGTCCTGCCTGCGCTGACCTTTGTGATGGTGTGGATTACCGCACCGCAACCGTCAATTGCGCTTGGCCTGATCCTTGTCGCGGCCTGCCCAGGGGGCAATATCTCGAACTTCATCACCCACCGCGCGGGCGGGAATGCAGCGCTTTCGGTGTCGATGACAGCCTTCGCCACCATCGGTGCAATCTTTATGACACCATTCAACATTGCGCTTTGGGGCGGGCTTTACCCACCGACCCGCGCAATCCTGCAACAGACCCAGATCGACCCAATGCAGATCGCAATCCTGGTCGGTCTGATGCTGATCCTGCCGCTGGTTCTGGGAATTACGCTGAATCAACGCCTTCCCGCCTTGACGGCACGGTTACGCGCACCGCTGCAACTTCTGTCTATGGGTATCTTTGCTGGGTTTATCGTACTTGCTCTGGCTGCCAACTGGGGGTTTTTCCTTGGGTTTGCCGGGGCTGTTGCCGGGCTTGTGATCCTTCACAATGCCCTGGCGCTGGGGGGCGGTTGGGTTGTGGCCACTCTGACCGGGCTGTCCCCCTTTGACCGCCGCGCCATCACCATTGAGACCGGAATTCAGAACTCTGGACTTGGGCTTGTCCTAATCTTTGCATTTTTCAACGGTCTTGGCGGCATGGCCGTGGTCGCCGCATTCTGGGGAGTATGGCACGCTATCTCGGGCCTGGCTTTGGCGTCGGTCATGGCACGAACCGAGGCCGCACGATGACCCGCATCCTGATTACCGGCGCTGCCGGGATGGTCGGGCAAGCGCTGTTACCCGAATTTGTGGGGCACGAGGTCTTTGCAACCGATCTGAAACGCCCGGATAACCTGCCGGAAGACGTCTCATTTTTGTCCATGGATGTTACTACCGACGCTCCTGCACGTGTGATTGCCAATGTGAAACCGGATGTGATTGTGCATTTGGCTTCTGTCGTGACGCCGCCACCGAAGATGGCGCGCGCCGTAGCCTATGCTGTCGATGTCGAAGGCACGCGCAATGTGGTGAATGCCGCTATCGCAAACGGAGTGCGCAGATTGGTCGTTACGTCGTCCGGTGCCGCTTATGGCTATCATGCAGACAATCCTGTGCCGTTGCGCGAGGGCGATTCATTGCGCGGCAACCCCGAGTTTCCTTATTCAGATCACAAGTGCCAGGTCGAACAGATTC
The DNA here is from genome assembly GCF_056542225.1 of Ruegeria sp. AE3. NCBI lineage: Bacteria > Pseudomonadati > Pseudomonadota > Alphaproteobacteria > Rhodobacterales > Roseobacteraceae > Ruegeria > Ruegeria sp. AE3. Next base: position 47,751 of record NZ_JBQFZL010000005.1, read on the forward strand.
TGGCCGAAGCCCGCAGCGCCGCCCCCGATCTTGAGCAGGTTGTTCTGCGCGTGGGCACGGTTCTGGGGGCTGGAACCGAAAACCAGATCACCGCCCTGTTTCTCAAGCCACGTTTGCTGGCGGTATCCGGCAGCGACAGCCCGTTTGTCTTTATCTGGACCCGGGATCTGGCACGCATCCTTCAGCGTGCAGCAACCGACGGGCCAGCCGGGATTTACAACGTCGCCGGTGACGGCACGATGGGCGTGACCGACTTGGCCCGCGCCTTGGGAAAACCGGTTCTGCGCCTGCCCGCATGGGTGTTGAAAGCGGCCCTAGCCGTAGCGCGCCCACTGGGTTTATCTCGCTATGGGCCGGAACAGGTACGGTTCCTTCAATATCGGCCAGTTCTGGACAACTCCGCCCTGAAATCTGAATTCGGCTATGTGCCCGAAAAAACCAGCGCCGAGGTTTTTGCGCTCTGGCAACAGCAGGCCGGGTTATGAAAACCGCGGTCATCTCCGGCGGTGCGGGCGGTTTGGGACAGGCTCTAAGCCGCGCATTGCAAGCCCGTGGGTGGCGGGTGGTGCTGTTGGATCTTGATGTATCCGGTCTGCAAACAGAACCGAACCAACTGCCAATTGCCTGTGATCTGACTGACCCCGAACAGCTCGCCAACGCAGCTCAAAGGGCGATCACGTCAAGCGACAGCATTGATCTGGTCATCTACAACGCCGGGGTTACTCAAATTCGGGGGTTTGATCAGGCTGACACGGCCAGTCACCGTGCACTGTTCGATATCAACTATTTTGCAGCCGTTGAGATGGCTCGTGCATTCTTGCAGCCTCTCCGCGTGTCAAAGGGAACGCATCTGGCTATCTCGTCGGTGGCTGGTTTCGCTCCGCTTTGCCATCGCACGGCTTATGCAGCCTCGAAACACGCGCTTGAGGGTTTTTTCAAATCGCTTCGATCCGAAGAAAAGCCACATGGTGTTCAGGTTCAGATTGCAGCGCCGTCTTTTGTGGCCACCAACCCTGACAACGCAATGGAGCAACCCGACGGAACCGCGCGCCCCGGATCGGCCAAGGACGGAATGGACGAAATGAGCCCCGAGAGCGCCGCCGTGGCGATCCTGCGCGGACTGGACAAATCGCAGCCCATGATCCCGGTCGGACGCGTTGCACACATGTCGTGGTGGCTCAACCGTCTGTCACCACGCCTGTATCAGCGCTTAATGGAGCGTAACATGCGCGGGCCGGGATCGTAGAATTTTGCCGCGACCCCCTTGACCTTCCTGTCACTGGAACCCCCATCTGGAGGGCAGAAACCACGTGGGATGAGTCGCATGGCGCAAAAAGCACTGACAGAACTGAAAGTCACCGGCATGGGATGCGCGTCCTGTGTGGGCCGTGTCGAGGCTGCGCTGCGTAATGTATCTGGTGTTGATGCGGCCTCGGTCAATTTCGCGACCAAGACGGCGCAGGTGGAATTTGACGGGCCGGTTTCGTCCCTGACTGCGGCGCTGGATGCAGCCGGCTATCCGGCTGAAACAAGTCATGCGGATCTGAGCATCGAGGGCATGAGCTGCGCATCCTGCGTTGGCAAGATAGAGCGCGCGTTGGCGTCCACCGCTGGCGTGATCGAAGCGCAGGTCAATCTGGCAACTCGGACGGCTTCGGTGACTTACGCCACAGCTGCAACTACGCCCGAGGCGCTGGCTCAGGTTGTTACCGGAATTGGATACCCTGCGCGTATCCAAGGCGTTGCCGGACCAGAAAGCCGGGAAGACAATGATATTCAGCGGCTGGTTCGTTCCACAATACTGGCAGCGGCACTGGCCCTGCCCGTATTCATTCTTGAGATGGGCGGGCACGTGATCCCCGCCTTCCACCATTGGATACAGGCGACCATGGGAACGCAGACGAGCCATTTGATTCAATTTGCCCTGACCTCGGCTCTGCTGATCGGACCGGGCCGTGTGTTTTACCGCAAAGGTATCCCGTCGCTGATGCAGGGCACGCCGGACATGAACGCGTTGGTAGCACTTGGGACCGGCGCGGCTTATCTGTATTCGGTCACGGCCACTTTCGCGCCCGACCTGCTGCCGCAGGGTACGGCCAATGTCTATTTCGAAGCGGCCGCGGTGATCGTGGTTCTGATCCTTCTCGGCCGGTTGATGGAGGCACGCGCCAAAGGCAAAACAGGGGCTGCGATCCGAAAACTGGTGGGTTTGCAACCAAAAACCGCACGGGTCGAATTAGACGGACAGATACAGGACCGGCCAATCGCCGAAATCGTTGTCGGAGATATCCTGCACATCCGCCCCGGCGAGCGTGTACCGGTGGATGCCGAAGTGCTTGAAGGCACCTCTTACGTTGATGAGAGCATGATCACCGGCGAGCCTGTGCCTGTTGGCAAGTCGGTGGGAGCGCCTGTTGTCGGCGGCACCGTGAATGGCACCGGCGCTCTACGGGTAAGCGCCACCCGGGTCGGTGGCGACACGGCTCTGGCACAGATCATTCGTATGGTGCAGCAGGCGCAGGGCGCGAAACTGCCTATTCAGGGGTTGGTGGATCGGATTACCTATCGCTTTGTTCCTGCGGTCATCGCTGTTGCGGTGATCACCGTCGCGCTCTGGCTGATCTTCGGCCCCAGCCCGGCCCTTCCCCTTGCGCTTGTCGCAGGTGTTTCAGTTCTGATCATCGCCTGCCCCTGCGCAATGGGGTTGGCGACCCCAACCTCGATCATGGTGGGCACCGGGCGTGCGGCAGAAATGGGCGTTTTGTTCCGCAAGGGGGATGCGTTGCAACAGCTTCAGCAGGCGCGCGTCGTCGCGTTGGACAAGACCGGAACCCTGACGCTGGGGCGCCCCGAACTGGACAGCGTGACAACGGCTAAGGGGTTTGACCGGGAGGAGGTTCTACGGCTGACCGCAGCCCTTGAGGCAAGGTCGGAACACCCGATCGCTTCCGCCATCACCCGAGCGGGGCCCGCGACACTGCCAGAGGCATCGGATGTCCGTTCGCTTACCGGGCTTGGCCTGCAAGGGTTGGTCGAAGGCCGCGACGTGTTAATCGGGTCGCACCGGTTGATGCAGCAGAGTGGGATCACCCTTGGAGCTCTGACGGATGAGGCCGAAACCCGTGCCGCTCAAGGGGCAACTCCTCTGTTCGTGGCTCTGGATGGGCAGGCGGCGGCCACTTTGTCCGTTTCTGACCCGATCAAGCCCGGCACAGTGGAGGCGCTGGACCGGTTGCACCAAATGGGGCTAACCGTGGCCATGATCACCGGTGACAACGCGCGCACGGCGCAGGCTCTGGCCGACCGGCTGGGGATTGATCATGTCACTGCCGAGGTACTGCCTGATGGCAAGGTAGATGCAATAACGGCTTTGCGGGACCGGTTCGGAGTGCTGGCCTTTGTCGGTGACGGGATCAACGATGCCCCCGCTCTTGCGGCGGCTGATATCGGCATCGCCATCGGTACCGGCACGGATGTGGCCATCGAAACAGCCGACGTTGTCCTCATGTCCGGTGATTTGCGGGGCGTCGCGAATGCGACCGAGATCAGCCGCCGGACAATGAAGAATATTCGCCAGAATTTGGGCTGGGCCTTCGGATACAATGTCCTTCTGATACCGGTGGCTGCCGGTGCGCTGTACCCGTTTGGCGGCTATCTGCTATCCCCTGCACTGGCGGCTGGTGCAATGGCACTGTCGAGCGTTTTTGTGGTCTCGAATGCGCTGCGCCTGCGCCGCATTCGCGCCAGCCTGCCGGAAACATCAGGTACGGCCACCAAAGAGGTGCACGCATGAACATCGGAGATGTTTCCGCCCGCACTGGCCTGCCCGCCAAGACGATCCGGTATTATGAGGACATTAACCTGATCAAACCAATGCGCGACGACAATGGCTATCGCCGGTTTCGCGACCAGGACGTGCATAAGCTGAACTTTCTGGGTCGCGCCCGGGCGCTTGGGTTCACCATCGAGGATTGCCGGACCCTGCTGGCACTCTACGAAGATGAGACCCGTGCCAGTGCCGACGTGAAACAGGTTGCACGCGACCATCTTGTTCAGATCGAAACCAAGATCGCAGACCTGAACGCCATGCGCGATACGCTAAGTCACTTGATCGACGCCTGCGCCGGGGACGACCGGCCCGATTGCCCAATCCTACGAGATCTGGGTGGGAAAGGCTGACTTGGGGTTGCCCTTTGGGCGCAGCTTTGCTTTGTCTTCGCCAGAGATTTCGGTCAGGCCTGTTTCGCTGAAGCCGACCGAACAGCGGAGAGGATCACAAAATGGCAAAAGTCGCGTTCCTTGGCCTTGGTGTCATGGGCTATCCCATGGCCGGACATCTGCAAGCCGCAGGCCATGACGTCACCGTTTACAACCGTACGACTACCAAGGCCGAGGCCTGGGTCGCGCAGCATGGCGGCGCGATGGCGACCACTCCGGAAGACGCCGTCACGGGTGCTGAGTTTGTCATGGCCTGCGTCGGTAATGACGACGACCTTCGCGCGGTTTGCACCGGAGAGGGCGGCGCGTTTCAGGGCATGTCCGACGGGGCCATTTTTGTCGACCACACGACAGTTTCGGCAAAGGTCACGCGCGAACTTTATGCGGCTGGCCAATCTGAGGGTATCGCTTTTGTGGATGCCCCCGTTTCGGGCGGTCAGGCGGGCGCTGAAAACGGCGTTCTCTCAATTATGTGTGGCGGCGATCAGGCAGCTTATGATGCGGCTGAACCGGTGATGAACGTCTATTCCAAAATCTGCCGTCGACTCGGAGCCAGCGGCGCGGGCCAGATGACCAAGATGTGCAACCAGATCGCGATTGCCGGACTGGTTCAGGGTCTCAGTGAAGCATTGCACTTTGCCGAAAAAGCGGGCTTGGACGGAAAGGCCGTTGTTGAGGTGATCAGCCAGGGTGCGGCGGGCAGCTGGCAGATGGCAAACCGGTATGAAACCATGCTGGATGATCAGTTCGAACATGGCTTTGCTGTTGACTGGATGCGCAAGGATCTGGGGATTTGTCTGGATACGGCCAATGAAACCGGTGCGTCTCTGCCGGTGACCGCTCTGGTCGATCAGTTCTACAAGGACGTGCAGAAACTGGGCGGCGGACGATGGGATACGTCATCGCTGTTCAAACGTTTGCGTGCCTTGGATTGAGGGGCCAGGGGGCTGTCTGCCCCCTCTTGTCCCTTTGGGCCAATTCACCCCCGAGGATATTTCCGGCCAGATGAAGAGGATCCCGGATGAGCGGGACGGAGAAAGAAATGAGCGATTTGGTGAACTTCTGGGCAGACGCGCTGCGCCAACACTGGGGGCTGGACGCACGGTTGACCCGGCTGGATGGCGAGTATGACCTAAACTTTCTGGCGCAGGCCAGAAATGGCCAGGACTATGTGCTGAAAGTCATGCGCGCGGGGTGTGACGCGGGCCTGGTAGATCTTCAAATCGAAGCGCTTGCGCATATCGCCTCGGAAGCACCGGGGTTGCCGTTTCCCAAGGTGTTCCCGGCGTTGAACGGCGCAATGTTGCCGGAAATTTCCGATTCCGAAGGGAAATCGCGGCTGGTGTGGTTGCAGGAACGCCTGCCCGGGCGCTGCTATGCACAAGCGAACCCGAAATCCGAAGAGCTGATCCTGAAATTGGGTCGTGTTTTGGGCGCAACAGATCGCGCGCTGGAGGGGTTTCAGCATGAAGCTTTGCACCGCCCAGATTTCAAATGGGACCTGACACAAGCGGGTTGGATCAGTGACAAACTGGGCGCCATCAGCGATCCCGCGCGTCAGGCGTTGCTTCGGGATATCTGCAACGAATTCACGGCGATCACGGATAGGCTTGAGGGCCTGCCGAAACAGGCCATTCACAACGACGCCAATGATTATAACGTTCTGGTTGAAGGCGAATTGGGCGAGCGGAGGCGGGTTTCCGGCCTGATTGATCTGGGTGACATGTGTGCAGCACCGCGCGTCTGTGACCTTGCGATCGCCGGGGCCTATGTGGTGCTAGATCATGCCAGACCCGAGCGGGCATTAACTGCTCTCATACGGGGGTACCATGCCGCAAACCGACTGCAAGCCGAGGAGATCGACCTGATCTGGCCTCTGCTGCGGATGCGACTGGCAGTATCTGTCCTCAACTCGACCCTGATGGCGGTCGAAAACCCGGACGATCCATATGTGACAATCTCGCAGGCACCTGCGTGGCGGTTTCTTGAGAATGCATCCGTCAACGGCGGACTGATGTCTGCGCGTCTTCGGGCAGCGTGCGGGCTGCCGGTCGTGGACGGCGCAGAACGCATCCATGCGTATCTGCAAGAACATCGCGGCCGGTTTTCCCAACTGTTCGGTCAGGACCTAAGCGATGTTCCTATGGGGTCGTTGTCGGTTGAAAATTGTGTGTGGCCCCAGAACCCTTTCCACATGCCATTGGCCGAGGCCGCACATGTTGGTGAAGAATACGGCGAAGGGCTGTGGCTGGGCTATTACAACGAACCCCGCCTGATCTATGCCGAGCCGGGATTTCGCAAAGGGCCTTGGAAAGCCTCGGATCGGCGAACAGTGCATCTGGCGGTAGATGTGTTTGCACCTGCCGGGACAGTGCTGCATGCGCCAATGAGCGGGCGGGTCGAAGTGGTCGAGAACCGAGATCAGCACCTCGATTACGGTGCGGTGATAATCCTGCACCATGGAACGCCGGATGGCGATCCGTTCTACACGCTCTATGGTCATCTGGACCCGGAATGCTGTGACCGGTTGAAACCCGGCGATCCGGTGGCACAGGGGGCGGCGTTCGCCCGGTTGGGCGACGCCAGCCAGAATGGCGGATGGGCACCGCATGTGCATTTCCAGCTGGCGCTGACAACCAATGGCATGGAGGCGGATTGGCCCGGTGTCGGCGATCCGGATGAGATGGAGTTGTGGCACGCAGTCTGCCCGAACCCGGCGGCCTTACTGAACCTGCCGGATGACAAGGTTTTCTACCAACCCACCGACAAACAGGCGATCCTGCAGGGTCGCCGCGATCACTTTGGCGGCAACCTGTCGCTGACTTATGATGACCCTGTCATGCTCGTACGCGGGTGGAAACATCACCTGTTTGACGAATGGGGCCGCCCCTATCTGGACGCCTATAACAACGTCCCTCATGTGGGTCATGCGCATCCCCGCATTCAAGCTGTAGCGGCGGATCAGTTGAAGCGGATGAACTCGAATACCCGCTACCTGCATCCGGCACAGACAACTTTTGCTGACAAGATCCTGTCCAAACTGCCCGATCACTTCGAGGTCTGCTTCTTCGTCAATTCCGGAACTGAAGCGAACGAACTGGCCCTGCGGCTTGCCCGTGCCCATACCGGCGCCAAGGGGATCGTGACGCCAGACCATGGCTATCACGGCAATACGAATGCGGCTGTGGCGATATCGGCCTACAAGTTCAACAAACCCGGTGGCATCGGGAAAGCCGACTGGGTCGAACTGGTCGAGGTTGCGGACGACTATCGCGGTTCGTTCAAGCGTGACGATGCGGATCGGGCGCAGAAGTTTGCCGATCTTGTGGACCCGGCCATTGCTGCCTTGCAGGACCGGGGTCAGGGTCTGGCCGGGTTCATCGCTGAAACTTTCCCGTCTGTCGGTGGACAGATCATTCCGCCCAAGGGTTACCTGCCTGCGGTTTATGAAAAAATCCGTGCCGCCGGGGGTGTCTGCATTGCAGATGAGGTGCAAACGGGTCTGGGTCGCCTGGGTGAATATTACTTTGGCTTTGAACATCAGGGCGCGCTTCCTGATATCGTGGTGATGGGTAAGCCAATTGGTAACGGGCACCCTCTGGGTGTGCTGGTCACGACGCGGGCGATTGCCGACAGCTTCAATAACGGGATTGAATTCTTCTCGACCTTTGGCGGATCGACGCTGTCTTGCCGGATCGGCAAGGAAGTATTGGATATCGTCGATGACGAGGGCCTGCAGGACAATGCACGTCAGATGGGTGACCGCCTGATGACCGGGCTGCGCCAGATCGAAAGCGACTTTGGTTGTGTTGGCGATGTACGGGGCATGGGGCTGTTTCTGGGTGTTGAGCTGATCAATCCCGACGGAACCGAAGGAACCGAGATTTGCAGCTATGTCAAAAACCGGATGCGCGATCACCGAATTCTGATCGGCAGTGAGGGACCAAGGGACAACATCCTGAAAATCCGCCCACCGCTGACGATTGAGGCCGAGGATGTGGACATGATCCTGTGGGCGCTAAGGGACGTGCTGTCCGAGGTCGGTGACTTCTCTCCTGCTCCGGTTTGCGATCACGACCATCACCATGCGGGATGCGGGTGCTGCTGAAGGATTGACCCCGGCGCTTTGCCGGGGTTTGACCGTCCTGCAAGCACAGTCAATGCAAAACGGCAGTGCGGGTATCGTGGCCTGTCGTCGGAATCGCATTTCCCGTTGTCATACGCCGGAGCGTCAGGCCCAGTTCCTCCGACAGGGATGCCAGAGCAGGCGCAAAATCCGGGCGCACGATCAGTGACGCCATCATCATCGCATCTTCGCGTGCCCCTTCAGATGCAGCCGCAACCATTTGGGCAAAACAATTCTCATCCGCGCCCAAACATGCACACCCCAGACCGTGCCTGATTAACGGACGTCGACAATGCGTAGCGCAAAGCGAACACAGACGATCCAGCGTCAGCATGGCGGCACGCCCATAATCTGATCCCAGCGCTATGCGAAAATCGCTCGCGACATCAGCGCGACCCCTTTCGCCCTGACTCCACATCCGCAGATACATCACCGCACCCGCTTCGACTGGATCAAGGTCCGCCAGACGGCCGACCGCGGCACCGCCGCGCAATGAATGCGCGCTCATTTCGTCAGGATCAGTTTACCCGCACGGGTGATGCGCAGGGTATACAATTGGTCGCCCAACTCGATATGGGCCAGGTGGCCACCCTTGGTCAAATCCTCGGCCTTGTGCGCAGGCAACATCGAGACAGCATAACCTTGGGTTGGGGTCGGGTTCTGTACATTCATCGGGGCATCTCCAGAGCGAGTCGGCATGGTGCCATACCTGTTGCGTTTCGTTTGATCTGGCTGACCCGAGAGGGTTGGCTTTCCGTTTCTGACATTAAATCTGATTGTTTTAGTAAGGTAAGTCAAGCGCTGTTTCAAATCAGGTGTCATTGAGCCGATTGCGCCCTTGAAAACGACGGGTTAAGACTTGGTACAAGTATTGAAAGGCAAGCAAAACGTGACCGCAGCAGTTGTTTTTGATCTGGATGGAACGTTGGTCGACAGCGTCGGGGACCTGGCAGCAGCGGCCAATAAAACGCTGAATGGCGTCGGTCACGATCCTGTACCCGTTGATGTGATCAGAGGGTTTGTTGGCAATGGCCTTCCCAAACTGGTCGAGCGCCTGATGCGACACTGTGATTTGTCCATGGATCGCCACGCGGAACTCACACAACAGACACTGAAGCATTATAATGCGGCCGTCAGTGCAACGACCGTGCCTTATCCCGGAGTTCCCGAAGCCCTGGAAACACTGAAACAGATGGGGTGCTTTCTTGGTATCTGCACCAACAAACCCGAAGCACCCGCACGTCACGTGCTGGAGGCGCTCAACCTATCCCGGTTCTTCGACGTTGTTTTCGGCGGTGATACATTGCCAATTCGCAAACCGGATCCGGGCCACCTGCTGGAAAGCTTCAAAGCACTTGGGACCTCGGGCACACGCTTGTATGTCGGCGACAGCGAAGTCGATGCAGAAACAGCTGTAAACGCCAGGATACCGTTTCTGTTGTTCACGGAAGGGTACCGCAAAACCCCGGTGGCCAGTATACCGCACACCGTTGCGTACAGTGCGTCCGAAACACTGCCGACACTCGTGACCAAATTGATCCAGAACTAAGTACGTTCACACGATGTCAGTCATCAAACGAATGGCTTGGGCTTTCGCGAACCCCTAAAAGTTAAGAGGGGCCGGTCGAGGGGGTGTGACCAGCCCCTCATCGGGGAAAGTAAATACCGTGTTTGTGTGTGGTAAGTACGGTAAGTCATGTGTACCCCCGATCGGCAGCCAGCGAAATTGGGGGATTCCCGTAGTTCGGCGAAAATAACTGAAAAACTGGAAAAAACAGCAATTCAGGCCACCCAATTTACCTGTGAAAATTTGCCTATAAGATGGCTTGACGGTTCGAACATTCAGTTCTCGGGCTGAATGCGGGTGAAAGGCAACCCATGGAAAAACAGGCCAGAAATCAGAGAGCGGCGCATCTGCAAGTCCTGCAGGGCATTCTGCCTTTTGACTGTGCGCGCCTTCCGGCGGAAATGCTGGCTGGTCTGAGTTTTGCCTGTCTCGCGATCCCCGAAGTCATGGGTTACACCAAAATCGCCGGCACTCCGGTCATGTCCGGGTTGTATACGATCCTGATTCCCATGGCTCTGTTTGCGCTGTTCGGATCGTCCCGACACCTTGTTGTCGGTGCCGATTCGGCGACAGCAGCCATCACCGCCTCGGGGCTGGCGGGCTTGGCGGTGTCCGGAACCTCCGAGTATCTGGCACTTGCGTCCTTGCTGGCACTTATGGCTGCCATGCTTTTGATAGGTGCGCGTGTCATAGGACTAGGGTTTCTGGCCGATTTCCTGTCCAGAACGGTATTGGTCGGCTTTCTGACCGGCGTAGGCATTCAGGTTGCGACAGGTCAAATCCCCGGATTGTTGGGCATCGAATCCGCTGGGCACGGAACACTTGCGAGATTGACGGACGTTTATTTCAACATATCCAACATCAACTGGCCAACCGTGATCGTCTCATCAGCCGTGTTGGGCATTGTCCTAGGATGCACAAGACTGTCGCGCAAAATCCCGGGGCCATTGGTTGCCATAGTCGGGGTGGTCCTGTGCAGTTGGGCCTTTTCATTCGGCACTTCCGGAATCTCGGTGTTGGGAGAAGTCGCCGGCGGTTTGCCCTCCTTCTCGATCCCGGACGTGCAGTGGAGCTGGACCTTGTTCAAACAACTGCTTCCCACGGCCCTGTCCATCTTCGTTGTCATTCTGGCACAAAGCGCCGCCACATCGCGGGCATACGCCTCAAGATATGATGAGACATTCAACGAAAACACGGACCTGATCGGACTGGGTCTTGCAAATTTCGGGGCTGCATTCACGGGAACATTTGTGGTCAATGGCAGCCCCACAAAGACTGAGATGGTCGCCAGCGCCGGAGGGCGCAGCCAGGTAGCGCAGCTGACAACAGTGGTAATAGTCCTGTTGGTTATCCTGTTTATGACCAAGCCTTTAGCCTATCTTCCCACAGCAGCACTGTCGGCCATCGTTTTCCTGATCGGTCTCAAGCTGATCGACCTGCACGGAATGGCAACAATTTACAGGCAGGCCCGGTCCGAGTTCTGGGTTGCCACGGCAACTGCCACCGTGGTCGTTCTGGTTGGGGTCGAGCAAGGCGTCATTTTTGCCATGGTCCTGTCTCTGGTCGACCACACGCGCAGGGGATATCACCCAAAGAATTCGGTAGTATTGCGCACCGAGTCCGGTGGCTGGCGTTCAAAGGGATTGGAAGCGCCAAACCAGTTCGAACCCGGTCTGGTAATCTACCGGTTTTCACACGGTATGTACTACGCGAACATGCAGATTTTCACCGAGGAAGTGACAACAATCGTTCAGAACGCAGACGGCAAACTGACATGGTTCTGCATCGACGCCTCGGCAATTGACGTTGTCGATTTCACAGCCGGGTTCACTTTGTGCAGTATCGCCAATTTCCTGCGATCCAAGAGGATACGGCTGGTTTTCACGCTGGTCGAGCCAGATGTGAAAGCCGAGCTGGATCGCTACGGCATCACAGAACTGATTGGTGAAACTGCGTTTTATGAAAACGGCAAAGCCCTGCTTGATGCCTATCACACGCGCCCAAATCCCATGTGACCGTTAATCACCTGTAGCTTCGCGCCCTGGACATCTTCCCGTTCCCCGGATTGAAAGAGTTGGTCGGATCGCAGCATTTGTAATGCGCCGCCAAATCGGGTTTGGCTTTGTACATGTGCCCCACATAGTGTTCGGCAGGATATTCCGCACCGCACTCGTCAAACAGGGCCAGCATTGCCGCCTTCAGCGCGCTCGGTCGCGTGCCCCTATCGGGTAGTCCGGTTTGTTTGTTAGTGCATCGTGGGCCTCTGGTCTATCGGGACGATGCTTTCGGGCGCAGGCGGGCAGGAGCCCAACGCGCTGTGCGGCCTGACGGTGTTGTAGTGGATACGAGATTGCTCGATCAGAGTTTGCGCCTCCTTTAGGCTTTAGAAGATTTCGCCGTTGAGCAGCTCGTCCCGGAACCGGGCGTTGAAGCTTTCGCAATGACTGTTCTCCTAGGGTGATCCCGGTTCGATGTAAGCCGTCTTCGCCCCGACAGCTGCAATCCACTCCCGCACCTTCTGGGCGATAAATTCCGGCCCATTGTCGGATCTTATGAATGCCGGCGGGCCGCGGAGGATGAACAGGTCAGTCAATGCATTCAGCACATCTGTTGAGTTGAGCTTACGATCGACGCGGATCATCAGCGCCTCGCTGGTGTATTCGACAATGATGTTCAGCGTCCGATACACGCGCCCGACAGCCAGAACCCATACCACTGGATAGCCAGCCAACAACTCCGAAGGGGTCCAACACAACCAGTTTGCCCGCAAAAAGGTTCGGTTTCCCTTGCGGTTCTTTCGAAAACCCGGCGTCAGATATCTTGACCGGGCGGTTCCAAAAGACCGCCGGGTTCTAACAATGCCCGCTCTGACAGCCATGGGTTAAGTTCTAGCGCCTCGGCAAGGGCAGCGCGCGCGTCGTTAAGGCGCTTCAGACCCAACAATGACAAGGCGCGACCGCTCAGCGCACCTATATGGTTCGGCGACAACTCGATCGTGACATTCAGATCCTGCAAAGCAGCAGCGAAGTCTTGTCTGAGGTAGTTCACAAACGCACGCTGATTGTAGCCTTCAGCGTAGTTCGGGCAGTAATCGACAAGCTGGTCAAGCTCTTCCAACGCGCCCAGTAAATCCCAAGCCTCCCGCCGTGCCATTCCCCGGTCCAGCAAGCCTTGCGCACGCGCATCCGGCGCGTCCGTCCAAAGCTCCCACATCTGGTTGGAAATGGCGCGCGCATCAATTTGCGATTCTGCCTTCTGAACCTGATTGATTAGCGCATCCACACCTTCTGAATGATCCGGAGCATCAGGGCAGGACTGGGCGTGCGCCGCACAAGACAAGGCAACAACAGAAAGAGCAGAGAGGAAAGCGTGTGTCATGTACCAAGGATGGCTCGTAATCCTGATCCGTCAAGCCTGATGCTCGAACCCACCCAAACTGCCGGCTTCCTTAACCGCCTCCATCGCCACAAAGGTCGAGGTGCTGGCGACATGCGGCATGGATGAAATCTTTTCGGCCAGAACACGACGATACTCTGACATCGTGGCTGTGCGGACCTTCAACAAATAGTCGAAATTCGAAGCAATCATATGGGCTTGCTCGACCTCGGCAGTTTTTCGGACAGCCGCATTGAACTCGGCCAGTGCCTTTTCGCGAGTATCGGTCAGGCGCACTTCGACAAAGGCAACGTGGTCCAGCCCCAGTCTGATCGGATCCAGCATCGCCCGGTATCCTTTGATCACCCCGCTTGCTTCAAGCCGTTTCAGGCGCGCCTGTGTCGGTGATTTCGACAGACCAATTTCGCGCGCAAGATCGGCGACCGAAACGCGCCCATCCTCGGCCAGAATTCTCAGAATCGACCGGTCAAACCGGTCCAGGTCAGGAAAGTTCATTTGTGCTGCTCTCTGGCGAAATTTCAGGTGTTCCGCCTTCAATTATCGTAAACTCAGGCGATTGTCCTGAGTTTTCGCAGGTATATTGGCACAAAGACCGGAGGACTCATGTCTCATACCCTGCGTACATTAATCGACACCTCAACCTATGCTGACCAGTCGGCGATCCTTGAAACCCTGATCTCTCAGGCCGGCCTGAGCGCCACAGACCGCGCCGCCATCAGCGCCGCCGCCGCGCAGCTTGTGCGCGACATCCGCTCCAGCACGTCTCCGGGGTTGATGGAGGTGTTTCTTGCCGAATACGGCCTGTCCACCGACGAAGGCGTCGCCCTGATGTGCCTGGCCGAAGCGCTGTTGCGCGTGCCGGATGCCGACACGATTGACGCGTTGATTGAAGACAAAATTGCCCCTTCGGACTGGGGCAAGCATCTTGGGCACTCGTCTTCATCCTTGGTTAACGCCTCAACCTGGGCCCTGATGCTGACGGGCAAGGTTCTGGACGAAGGCAAGGCCTCGCCTGTTGGCGCCCTGCGCGGGGCCATCAAGCGATTGGGTGAACCCGTGATCCGTACCGCCGTGTCGCGTGCGATGAAGGAAATGGGGCGGCAATTCGTGTTAGGTGAGTCCATCAACGCCGCGATGGAGCGTGCGCGCGGGATGGAAAACAAGGGATATACCTACTCCTACGACATGCTGGGAGAGGCCGCGCGAACCGAGGCGGACGCCGCACGATATCACCTGTCGTATTCACGCGCCATCTCGGTCATCGCCGAAGCCTGCACCCATGAGGATATCCGCGCCAACCCGGGAATTTCAGTCAAGTTGTCAGCCCTACATCCCCGTTATGAACTGGCGCAGGAAAAGCGCGTGATGGATGAACTGGTTCCCCGACTGCGGGCGCTGGCCCTTTTGGCCAAGGCCGCTGGTATGGGGCTAAACGTCGACGCCGAAGAGGCGGATCGCCTGTCTTTGTCATTGCAGGTGATTGAAGCGGTGATGTCCGATCCGGCTCTGGCTGGCTGGGATGGGTTCGGCATCGTGGTTCAGGCTTATGGGCCACGCGCTTCGCTGGTTCTGGACACGCTCTATGACATGGCTGAACGCCACGATCGCAAGCTGATGGTGCGTCTGGTCAAAGGCGCCTATTGGGATACCGAGATCAAACGCGCGCAGGTCGAAGGCGTGGATGGCTTTCCCGTCTTCACGCACAAGGCGGTCACCGATGTGTCCTATATCGCCAATGCGCGCAAGTTGCTGGGCATGACAGACCGGATCTACCCACAATTCGCCACCCACAACGCCCATACAGTCAGCGCCATATTGCACATGGCCGAAGGTCAGCCTTTTGAATTCCAGCGCCTGCATGGTATGGGTGAGACATTGCATCAGCTTGTGATGAACAGGCAGAAAACGCGTTGTCGCATCTACGCACCGGTTGGTGCGCATCGTGACCTGCTGGCCTACCTTGTGCGGCGTCTGCTGGAAAACGGCGCAAACTCATCCTTCGTCAACCAGATTGTCGACGAAAACGTCCCGCCGGAAGTGGTTGCCTCGGATCCGTTTGTTACGGTGCTGACACCGCCGCCCCCACTGCCCACCGGGCCCGAACTGTTCAAGCCGGAACGCCCCAATTCCAAAGGTTTCGATCTACACCACACCCCGACGCTGGACAAGATTGATGCAGCGCGGGATCAGTTCCGTGCGTATCACTGGTATGCACAGCCGTTGCTGGCTGACGCTGCCAAACCCCAGGCGGATGAGCAGGTAATCAACCCGGCGAATCCTGCCGACAAGCCGGGCGCGGTCGCCTCGGCAAGTGAAGCAGATGTGGAACTGTCGCTGGCTTCGGCAAAGCCGTGGCAGGCCCCGGCAGTCGAACGTGCCCGCATCCTGAACTCTGCCGCCGATCTTTATGAAACGCATTACGGCGAGTTATTCGCCCTGCTGGCGCGCGAGGCTGGCAAGTCGCTGCCTGACGCCGTGGCGGAACTGCGTGAGGCGGTGGATTTCCTGCGTTACTACGCCGCCAACATACCTTATGCCGAGCCCGCTGGAGTATTCACCTGCATCAGCCCGTGGAACTTCCCGCTGGCGATCTTCTCAGGGCAAATATCGGCAGCTTTGGCAACCGGGAACGCCGTTTTGGCCAAGCCTGCGCCGCAGACACCCCTGATCGCGCACCGCGCCATTCAATTGCTGCATGAGGCTGGTGTGCCGCGCGACGCGCTGCAATTGCTGCCGGGTGGTCCGGCCGTGGGCGCGGCGCTGACATCGGATGCGCGCGTCTCGGGCGTGGCCTTCACCGGTTCAACGGCAACCGCTCTCAGGATACGGTCGGCAATGGCTGGGTCCATGCGCCCCGGCACCCCGCTGATCGCGGAAACCGGCGGCCTGAACGCCATGATCGTTGACAGCACTGCACTTCCGGAACAGGCTGTGCAATCGATCATTGAAAGTGCCTTTCAATCCGCAGGCCAGCGGTGTTCGGCACTGCGATGCCTGTACCTGCAACAGGATATCGCAGATGACGTGCTGACCATGCTCAAAGGGGCAATGGATGCCCTGCGCATCGGGGACCCCTGGCTGATCTCTACCGATTGCGGCCCGGTGATCGACGCGCAGGCCCGGCAGGTCATCGCCGATCACGTCGCTACGGCACGGGCCGAAGGACGCGTTCTGAAAGAGCTGCCGCTGCCGCCCGAAGGCATCTTTGTTGCCCCAACGTTGATCGAAATCTCGGGCATTGCCGCGCTGAAGCGTGAGATTTTTGGCCCCGTGTTGCACGTGGTAAGATTCAAAGCGCAGGAGATCGACAAGGTCATCGCGGATATCAACGCAACCGGATACGGGCTGACCTTTGGCCTGCAAACCCGGATCGACGACCGGGTGCAGCATGTGACCGAAGCTATCCATGCCGGAAACATCTATGTAAACCGCAATCAGATCGGTGCCATCGTTGGCTCCCAACCTTTTGGCGGTGAAGGGCTGTCAGGCACCGGTCCGAAGGCGGGCGGCCCGAATTACATGGCCCGGTTCTGTGCACCGGATCGGCAAATCACGACAGAAACCTGGGAGCATTTGGGAGACCTACCTGCTCCTCAGGGCCAGCCTGCCCCAATCCGGACCCGTTCTCTGCCCGGCCCAACCGGAGAATCGAACCGGCTGAGCGAATATCCCCGCCCGCCTCTTCTGTGCATGGGGCCGGGGGAAACGGCAGCGCGCGCGCAGGCTGACGCCGTACTGGCGCTGGGTGGCACGGCCATTCAGGCAACCGGAATGCTTGACCTTCACCGGTTGGAGAACCTGACCGGTATCTCGGGTGTCCTTTGGTGGGGCGACGCTGAAACCGCGCAGCAGATCGAACAGCACCTGGCCCGCCGGAACGGTCCCATTGTGCCCCTGATTCCGGGCAGACCCGACCGCGCGCGTGTGCTGGGTGAACGCCATGTGTGTGTCGATACGACCGCAGCCGGTGGAAACGCTGCGTTGTTGGGAGGTGCGGCATAAGCTTGCCTTGACGCTGGGCGCGCAAAAGCCCAGCGTCACCTCATGTTTCCGATCCGCGACCATAACCCCTCAGGGCGCACGCCTTATGTTGTCTACGTCTTATTGGCGGCCAACATCCTGATCTTCCTCAGCTATGTGGGGATCATGAATGATGCGCCACTTATCAACCGGCTGTTCTTCGATTACGCCATCATCCCGGCGCGGGTCAGCGACGGGGTTGGTCTGGAAACCCTTGTAACATCCATGTTCCTGCATGGGGGATGGATGCATCTGGCCGGGAACATGCTGTTCTTATGGATATTCGGCGACAATCTGGAAGACGAAATGGGCCATCTGCCCTTTTTGCTGTTCTACCTGGTCGCAGGTATCGGCGCAGGTCTGATCCATGTGGTTACAGGGCCGGACTCTCAGGTGCCTACCGTCGGCGCCTCGGGCGCGATTGCGGGTGTCATGGGGGGATACCTGCTGCTGTTTCCCAAGGCGCGTGTGGATATTCTGCTGATCCTGGTTGTCTATTTCAGGGTCTTTACCATCCCCGCCTTCATCATGCTGGGCGTATGGCTGGCGATTCAGTTCTTTGGCAGCGTCACCAGCAACCCGGACGAAGGCGGTATCGCCTACTGGGCCCATACCGGCGGGTTTGCCGTGGGGTTGATCTTATGCGTACCATTGTGGCTGCGGCGCGGCGGCGTGCAATTCTGGAACCGCACGCACGGGCATCCGCCCCACCCAGAGACAAAGTACAAGCTGTCGCAGTCTCGTATACCGCGCGTTCCGCGTCGATAAAGCTGGGCTAAGGGGCGATCAGCCCCGGATGACTTTGGAGAATTGATCAAAGATCGGTTCATTCGAACAGATCACTTCACCATCTTCCAGCGCGTTGCCTTCAGGGTTCAGGGCCTGCACGAAGCCGCCCGCCTCTTTCACGATGATGATACCGGCGGCGATATCCCAGGCGTTCAGGCGGCGTTCCCAGAAACCTTCGTACCTGCCCGCAGCCACATATGCCATGTCAAGCGCCGCAGCACCCCAACGGCGCACACCGGCGCAGGCGGGCATCAGACGCGCCAGATCCTGCAGGGTTGCAGGCAGGTCAGAACGACCGCCAAAAGGCAGGCCGGTTGCAAAGATCGATTCAATCATGCGGTGACGCCCCGACACACGAATTCGGGTGTCGTTCATCCACGCACCTTCGCCTTTTTCAGCAAAGAACATCTCATCCTTGGCAGCATCATAGATCACGCCGGCAACGATCTTGCCCTTATGTTCCAGTGCAATCGAAATTGCCCAATGGGGCAGGCCATGCAGAAAATTGGTGGTGCCGTCCAGCGGATCTACGATCCAGCGGCGGGTCGGGTCTTCTCCGTCGATGGAACCGCCCTCTTCGGCCAGCCAGCCATAGGTTGGGCGTGCGCCCAGCAATTCGTCCTTCAGGATGGCTTCGGCCGCGATATCGGCCTTGGAGACAAAATCGCCCGCGCCTTTCATCGACACCTGCAGATTCTCGACTTCACGAAAGTCCTTGACCAAAGAACGCCCCGCCTTGCGCGCGGCCTTGATCATGATGTTGAGATTTGCACTGCCAACCATTGTAAAAGGGCTCCTGTCCGGTCAAACCGCGCGTATACTGCCGCAAGGCTTCCTTGCCAAGAGGAATGATACGCATAACAGACCCGCAGAAAACGCCTCTACCGGGATTGCAGCTTGTGCGCCTCTTCGCGGGCCAGTTTCACCAGTTCCTGCACGTAGGGTTTATCCAGATCATCTGATCGGACCGCTGCGTAAAGGCGACGCGTGATCCCCTCTTTGGTCAGGGGCCGGGTCACATAGTCCGAGTTGTATTTGACCTCGCGCACGACCCAATCCGGCAGAACCGAGATGCCTCGGTTTGATGCCACCAGAAGCAGGATCACAGCTGTCAGTTCCACCTGCCTGATCGAGGCAGGTTCGACCCGTGCAGGGATCAACAATTGGCTGAACACGTCCAGACGTGTGCGCTCCACCGGGTAGGTGATCAGAGTCTGGCCTCGGAAATCCTCAGCCTCGATATAGGCTTTTTCCGCCAGTGGATGGGCTGATGCAGCGACAAAGACGGGGTTGTAGTCAAACAGCTCCACAAACTCGACACCCGGCAGATCTTCGGGATCGGATGAGACCACCAGATCAACCTCTTCCTTCTGCAAGGCTGGAAGGGCGTCGAAGGCCAGACCGGGTCGAATATCTACATCCACGTCGCCCCAGGATTTCCTGAAGGATTCGAGAACCGGAAACAGCCATTCGAAACACGCGTGACATTCGATGGCGATATGCATCCGTCCGGTACGCCCGTCCCGCAGCGATGAAAACTCATTCTGTGCCGCCTCGACCTGCGGCAGGATCTGCTCGGCCAACCGCAGCAGACGCAAACCGGCGGCTGACAGCTTCATCGGCTTTGAACGTCGCAGAAACAGCTCGACCCCGGCCTGATCCTCCAACCCTTTGACCTGATGACTCAATGCGGATTGGGTGATGTTCAATTGGTCGGCAGCGCGTGCCAACCCACCACATTCATGGATCGCCTTGATGGTTCGCAGGTGCCGGAATTCAATGTGCATCTCAAGTATCGTTCATGTTGTTGTTGAATAATATGAGTTTGTCTCACAATGCCTGTCATGGCACAAGATAGTCAGTTGATCCAGTGAGGCAGCCATGTCCAAACCCGAAATTTCATTCGAGTTCTTTCCGCCCAAAACTCTGGAGGCTTCTTTCCGCCTTTGGGATACGGTCCAGACATTGGCACCGCTGGAGCCTCGTTTTGTTTCCGTCACCTACGGTGCAGGCGGTACGACCCGGGAACTGACGCGCGACGCGGTCGCAACCCTGCATAAATCGTCTGGCCTGAACGTCGCCGCGCATCTGACCTGTGTCGACGCTTCGCGGCAGGAAACGCTGGAAATCGCCGACACATTCGCACGTGCGGGCGTGCAGGACATCGTGGCCCTACGGGGCGACCCGCCGAAAGGGCACGACCGGTTCGTCCCGCACCCCGAAGGCTTTAACAGTTCGATTGAATTGATTGAGGCGCTGGCTGAAACCGAAATGTTCAGCATCCGTGTCGGGGCCTATCCTGACAAGCACCCTGAAGCTGCGGACATGTCAGCAGACGTGGACTGGCTGAAGGCTAAACTTGACGCGGGCGCTGACGAAGCGCTGACGCAATTCTTTTTCGAAGCCGAAACCTTCTTCCGTTTCCGTGACGCCTGCGCCAAGGCGGGCATCGACAAACCGATCGTTCCGGGCATTCTGCCTATTGAAAACTGGGCAGGCGCGCGCAAGTTCGCCAAAAGCTGCGGCACGCATATTCCCGATTGGGTCGAACAGGCCTTTGAAAAGGCCGTGCGCGACGGGCGTGAGGATCTGCTGGCAACTGCGATCTGCACCGAGTTGTGCTCGGACTTGATCGAAGGTGGCGTGGACAAGCTGCATTTCTATACCCTTAACCGTCCCGAACTGACGCGCGATGTGTGCTTTGCCCTTGGGATCACGCCACAGGTCGATCTGCAAAACGTCGCCTGACATCTGAAAAATCCAATGAGTCGCCCGGGTTACGAACATGCCCGGGCGTTTTCCTTTTCTTATACGCGACCTGTTTCACAGTCGCATCCGCGAATTCACGCCTTTGCGGAACAATGGAATCTTCGCATCGCGATTGTTGTCAGCTTCTCTCTCAATCAACCGTGAGATTTGACAAAACCATGCCATCGGCAACACTAGGGGTGTGTAGTTTTTAATGAGTGTTTTGAGTATGGAACCTGTCGAAAAGGTCAGGGCACGCACGGATGCCCTGGCAGATCTGGGCCTGAACCCGTCTGCCAATTCCAGTGAAATACGAGAGGCTTGGCGTCACATCGCCTTTCACACGCATCCTGATCATAAGGAAGGCGACAGTTCCGGGTTTTCGCGCGCCAAGGCAGCCTATGATTTTCTGCGCAAAGAAGGGCTGGCGACAAAGGGCGGCGCCGCTGCTGGCCCGCCACAACCACGTCGGGCGCGGTTGAAAAAACGTATCATCGAGCTTCCGCAGGAGGATATTGCCGCCTGTGAGGCGATGCTGAATCCTGGGCAAGCGCTGTCGCATATGAACAGTCAGCCTGGTATTCAACCCAAATGCTGCAGTAGTGTTGCTGACCATGTTCCCGACGCGGTCGGATGCTATGGGCGACACCTGACTTTCTTCGTCACAACACCGGTCAATCAGGGCGCAAATCGTGTGGCTTTGCCAACGACCGTTCTGACCAGTGCGCGGCACACCACAGCGGAAATCCTGAGCTTTCAGTCCAGCGACACAGGCGCTGGGGAAGTAGTCATTCCCGATACGATCCGCGAACGCAAATTCCCGGGTGCCAAAAGCGTCAGGATCCGGTTTGATGCAGATCAGGCGATACGGGATCAGTTCTGGCTTGCTGGCTGAACGAAAAGCCCGGCTGGTTAAGCCGGGCTTTGTGCATTTGCGGCCGGGTCAGTTTTTCACCGGGCCTTCCGAGGTAAATTTCGGGATAACGCTGGTCGAGGCGTCAGACGGCTCGATACCCGGCCAGTTGCCTTCAGCAAGGTTGATGTTGCCCGGAATGTCTTCTTCGAAGAACCCGACAACCACATCCGTGATGTTTAGATACAGCTTGTCGTCAACGATCCGCCACAAGTTCGGGTTTGCCGGAACCTTGCCGCCGCGCGACACACCATAGGCGCAGTGCCCATCATATTGCGGGGCATAATAGGCCGGGTTTTCCAGAAATTTGTCGCGGTTTTCCTCAGACGAGAATGCCCAGGTTGCACCATTGTACTCGGCAGTGATGCTGGCCTTGCCACGCACGCCTTCGTGCTGCGGTTGTCCTACCGGTACCTGATCCAGGTTGCGATAGGCGACCACATCATACCCCGAGACGGCAAACCCCGTGCCGTCAATATATTGCGGCCCGGCAAATGCCGGAACGGCCAGGGCCAGGGCCGCAGCAAAGGTCAAAGCAAAGCGTTTCATGTAGTTTATCCTTTTCGTACCAGCGGTATCGGTGACGCCGTGATGGCGGGTCTGGCAAAACAATATGCGATTCTCATTCTGTTCGTAGCCCTCCTCGCGCCGCTGTGACCCCTCTCGAGCAAACGTGAGAGTTTGGTCGCGGATTATTACAAATTAAGCCAGAAAAGCTGGGTTGGACTCGGCGGATTGCAACACTACCTGTAAGACTGCACCGAACGCGGCCCGGACAAAGGCATGAAAGGCAAGACATGAGCGACCAATCTTCGTATACCCCTCCAGCAGTCTGGACATGGGACAGTGAAAGTGGCGGGCAGTTCGCCAACATTAACCGACCTATTGCCGGCGCAACCCATGACAAGGACTTGCCGGTTGGACGCCACCCTTTGCAGTTGTATTCCCTTGCCACGCCCAACGGTGTCAAAGTCACCGTAATGCTGGAAGAGTTGCTGGCATTGGGTCACGAAGGCGCTGAATACAACGCCTGGCTGATCAACATCAGCGATGGCGACCAGTTCGGTTCAGGGTTTGTCGAGGTCAACCCAAACTCGAAAATCCCCACCCTTTGGGATCGCTCTGGCGACAAGCCGGTTCGGGTGTTTGAAAGCGCCTCGATCCTGTTTCATCTGGCTGAGAAGTTCGGAGAGTTTCTGCCCGGGTCCGGGCCGGAACGGACCGAAGTCATGAACTGGCTATTCTGGCAAATGGGCAGCGCCCCTTATCTGGGCGGCGGGTTTGGCCATTTCTACGCCTACGCGCCTGAAAAGTGGGAATACCCGATCAACCGCTTCGCGATGGAGGCAAAACGCCAGTTGGACGTTCTGGACAGGGAATTGGCGAACAAGACCTATATCGCGGGCGAGGAATATACGATTGCCGACATGGCGATCTGGCCGTGGTACGGTCAGCTGGTTCTGGGCCGACTTTATAGCGCGGCAGAGTTCCTTGACGCGGAATCCTACAAGAACGTGGTGCGTTGGGCCAAGGCGATTGACGCGCGGCCTGCGGTTCAGCGTGGCCGTATGGTCAACCGCGCCTTTGGCGAGCCGCACACGCAGCTTCACGAGCGCCACGACGCCAGCGATTTCGAAACACGCACGCAAGACAAACTGGAAGCTGCTGCGGAATAGCAGCGTCCCATCCTAGTGCCACGCGGCGCAATATGCGCCGCGTGTTTGCGTTTTGGTCGTTACTTCAGAATTGGTGGTTTCGCGGGATTGCTGCCCGGTACCTCGCGCACCAGATCTGCAACCTGCGGTTCGGGCAGGTCAAAGCGAAGCCCCGTCTTCGCTAGCAGCGCGGCAGCGGCGTCATCTGTGGCAAAGAACCCGACATCCATCGCCCCCGCCTCGATCCCTGAAAACGTCAACGCCTCCGAAGCTGCCTTGGCC
The DNA here is from genome assembly GCF_056542225.1 of Ruegeria sp. AE3. NCBI lineage: Bacteria > Pseudomonadati > Pseudomonadota > Alphaproteobacteria > Rhodobacterales > Roseobacteraceae > Ruegeria > Ruegeria sp. AE3. Next base: position 71,465 of record NZ_JBQFZL010000005.1, read on the forward strand.
AGCGCTGGCTCGGCCCCTTCAACCGCTCCGACAAACCCTAGCAAATGACCCTGAGCGCCCGCTTCTGATTTCGTGGCGACCAGATAGGCCGCACTGGCAAGGCCGCCAGCAGTTGCCAGCTTTGCATCAAGGGCGGTCAACAGGCTGTCTGGCAAACCGGCGGGCGGCATGAACTCGGCAAGCTTTTCCTCGACCTCTTCCGGGCCATGCAGCAACGTTTCGGCCAGCCAGCCCAAGGCCTCGGCAGGCACCAGCATGGATGATGGGGCAGTTTCCAGGTTCAGGCCCAACCCGATCTCCTGCCCTGCCAGCATCGCCGACAACACACGCCCCGACAGCGCAACATAAGGCACAGGCCTCCCCGCAAACTGCGCCAATCGTTCCTCGCGGTCGAAAGCCAACACAAAGCGCCCGTCGGCCACATCGAACACTTCGGGCGAGATGTTTTCGCCCACCGCTTCTTCTGTCAGCATCAAGAACAGCTCACTATCAGCAAGCCGTTCAAAAAACCGCAGACGGGCAGCATCGTTCTGCGGATCTGCCAGCATCGCGGTATGCGCCGTGTCCAACGCTGTGGTTTCAGTCATTCAGCACCTCTTGGACCCGCGCGCGCAGAACCGGCAGTAGTTCTGCCTCGAACCACGGGTTTTTCTTTACCCATGCCGTATTCCGCCAGGACGGATGAGGCAAGGCAAAGACCCGCGGCGCATGGTCCTGCCAGTTCCGAACGGTGTCCGTCACCGAACCCCGCGCGCCCAGATGATATTTATGCGCATGACCACCGACCAACACCGTCAACGGCACCTGCCCCAGTTCCTGCATCACCCTGTCATGCCAGGTATTGCCGCATATCGCGGGCGGAGGAAGGTCAGAGCCGCGGGCATCATAGCCGGGGAAACAGAATGCCATGGGCACTATCGACACGAGGTCACGATCATAAAACACAGGTGCATCGACCCCAAGCCAGTGGCGCAGCCTGTCGCCTGACGGGTCAGTAAAGGGCTGCCCCGACTCGTGCACGCGCGCACCCGGTGCCTGCCCTGCGATCAGGATGGGTGTTCCGCGCCGAAACCAAACCACCGGGCGGGGTTCATGAGCAGTTTTGGTTTGCGCAAAGGACGCAGCGCACAGGCGGCACGCGCGGATTTCGCCATCTAGATTTTCCATCTGGTTGCGTAACCTCCCAAAGCTGTTTTGCAAAGATCAGGTGTGAAACCACATAATAAAGGTGCGGCAGATTACCAGAAGTGCAGCGGAATTGCCGACAACCGATCAGTTGTTTGCGGGTTTGGCAGCAACGCATTGAACATTTGTTTCATAATTCGACATAATGTAGCCAACATGGATTGGTAAAAACCATCCTTTCTGACCGCCTGAAAGCGCGGCGACACAACGGAAACGAGCAGCAGGCCCCGAATGCTAGAGTTCGACAATGTCAGCAAGTCCTTCTGGACCGGGACGCGCCGCAAGGTGATCCTGGACAGGGTCTCGTTCCGTGTCGAACTGGGTACGTCGCTGGGCGTTCTGGCCCCGAATGGTACTGGCAAAACCACACTGATCAACATGATGGCCGGTCTGGAAAAGCCCGACGAAGGTGTGATCCGCCGCGAATGCCGGGTCTCTTTTCCCATGGGTTTTACCGGGGGTGTAACCGGCAAGTTGTCAGCGCTTGAGAACGCGCGATACATCGCCAAGATTTACGGCATGGACCCGGACTATGTTGAGGCGTATTGCAAATGGCTCTGCGGCTTGGGTGAATATTTCGAACAGCCGTTGTCTACCTATTCTTCGGGGATGCGATCACGATTCACGTTTTCTTTGATGCTGGCGCTGGATTTCGACATGTATCTTGTCGATGAAGGGATGCCAGCATCTACCGATGTTGAATTCAACGAAAAGGCAGGGGCGATCCTGAAGGAAAGGTTGCGCACTACGACTTTGGTGATCGTGTCGCACAGCCCGACTGTATTGGAGAAATTCGCTCAGCAAGCCGCCGTTCTGCTGGACGGGCAATTGTACATGTTTGACTCCTTGGAAGAGGCAAAGCAGCTATATGACTACGAAACCCAAGGTTAGAAAGTACAACTGGCGCAACAATCGTCAGGTGGAAGATTCGGCCAAGGCGCGTGCGGATGCAATCTCTCGCATACGGGGCGCGACGCAAGGCCAGGCACCAGCGGCCGAGGCTCAGCCAGGCACGCAAATTGACGACATCAAGCGCGAAGGCCTGACAGGCCGCCAGTTGCGCATCGCGCGAAAACTGGCGCAGAAACACGGACTGGCAGCAACATCGGACTATGATGCGGTGCGCTTGCTGCGCAAGAAAGGCATTGATCCGTTTCAGCGCACGAACCTTCTTGATCTTGCCGCGGCAAAGCCCTCGGCACAGGGCGACAGTTCGAAGGTCAAAGACAAGATCAGCATTCAGTTGCCGCAATCCATTGGCGCAAGCACACCGAACCTTCCGGGACCCGAGCTCAGCCCGGCTGAGCGGCGCAACCTTGAAATCGGTCAGATTCAGAAGGACATCGCGCGTCGACGCAGGCGTAAGCTGTTTGGCCTTTTCGCACGTTTGGCCGCTTTTGTGTTCCTGCCGACCTTTGTTGTGGGGTTCTATTTCTATCGCATCGCCACCCCGATGTATGCCAGCGATTCCGAGTTTCTGATCCTGCAAGCCGATGGCGGGCCAGGCTCTATCGGCGGGCTGCTTGCCGGGACGCAATTCGCCACCACGCAGGATTCCATCTCGGTTCAGTCTTTCCTGGAGTCGAAAGAGGCTTTGTTGCTGCTGGATCGGGACGCAGGGTTTTCCGATGTCTTCAGGCAGGAAAAGATTGATCCGATTCAAAGGCTTTCACCCGACGCCACGCTGGAAGACGCATACAAGCTGTTCAAACGCATGATCACCATCGGGTATGACCCAACCGAAGGGGTCATTCGGATGGAGGTTGTAGCACCGGACGCACAGACCTCGACCGAGTTCTCGGAGCGTTTGATCTCTTACGCCGAAGATCGGGTGAATGCCCTGTCCGGCAAGAAGCGCGAAGACCAGATGCGCGATGCATTGGAAAGCTTTGAAGCGGCGCAGGAGGCGCGGCGGCAGGCGCAGGAGGAATTGATCGAGCTTCAGCTTCAAGGGGCGGTGCTGGACCCCGAGAATGTCATTGCCAGCCTGCGCGCCCGCATCAACGAGATCGAGATATTGGTGCAGGACAAAGAGCTTGAACTTGCCGCCCTGCAGGACAACCTGCGCCCGAACAAAGCCAAGGTTGACGGTGTCAAGGCTGACATTGCCCGGCTTGAAAAGGTGCTGGAACAACTGAATGCCGAGATGCAGGATGCTTCCGATGGCGAAAATTCGCTGGCGCGGTTGAGCGTGCGCATCCAGATCGCTCAGGCGGATCTGGCGGCGCGGGACATGATGCTGCAAACGGCAATGCAGCAAATGGAATCGACCCGATCCGAAGCCAATCGGCAGGTGCGTTATCTGACCGTCTCGGTGAACCCGATCCCCAGTCAGGAACCCAGCTATCCGCGCAAGTTCGAAAATACGATTTTGGCATTCCTGTTGTTTGCTGGTATCTACCTCATGATCTCGCTTACCGCGTCGGTCCTTCGTGAACAGGTATCCTCATAAGACTCATGAAACATGTAAAAATCTCCGACCTGACAGTCGGCAACGACCTTCCGCTGACCATCATTGCAGGCCCCTGCCAGCTTGAAACGGCAGACCACGCGCAGATGATTGCTGGCAAGATGAAAGAGGCCTGCGACGCAGCCGGTGCGCAATATGTCTTCAAAGCATCTTATGACAAGGCAAACCGGACCTCGCTGTCCGGCAAGCGCGGCATGGGCATTGATGCGGGGTTGCAGGTTCTGGATAGCATCCGCAAATCGATGGGCATTCCGGTCCTGACCGATGTTCATACCGAAGCGCAGTGCGCCATCGCCGCCGAGGCGGTAGACGTCCTGCAAATCCCGGCGTTTTTGTGCCGCCAGACGGATATGCTGCTCGCTGCGGGCAATACCGGCGCAGTGGTCAATGTAAAAAAGGGTCAGTTTCTCGCGCCGTGGGAGATGCCCAATATCGTGTCCAAGATCGAAAGCACGGGGAATCATAATATCTTGCTGACCGAACGTGGCACTTCTTTCGGCTATAACACGCTGGTGGCTGATATGCGGTCCCTGCCGCAAATGGCCCAAACCGGTTATCCGGTGGTGATGGATGCGACCCATTCCGTGCAGCAACCGGGTGGAAAAGGTGGATCCTCGGGCGGGCAACGCGAATTTGCTCCGGTCATGGCGCGCGCCGCCGTGTCGCTGGGTATTGGCGCGGTGTTCATTGAAACACACCAAGATCCGGACAATGCCCCTTCGGATGGGCCCAACATGATTCCGTTGGATCAGATGCCCCAACTCATTGACACTTTGATGCGCTTCGATGCGCTGGCCAAAGCTGATCCTATTCAGATTTAACGATTGAGACTTGTTATGACCAAACCGATTCCCGAGGTAACACCAAACACCTGGAGCTTTCTCCGCGACGCAATGATCAAACCCACCGGGTTTCGCGAATACGACGCCCGATGGAAATATCCGGAAGAGATTAACCTGCCGGGCCTGACGGCGCTTGGCCTAGGACTTGGCACGCAAATGCGCAGGCGCGGGATCGAGCCCGTGATCGCTGTAGGAAACGATTACCGTGACTATTCACTGGCGATCAAAAACGCCCTGATCCTGGGTTTGATACAGGCCGGTATCCGCGTGAAAGACATTGGCCCTGCGCTTAGCCCGATGGCCTATTTCGCACAGTTTCATCTGGATGTACCGGCCGTGGCGATGGTTACGGCGAGCCACAATCCAAACGGCTGGACTGGGGTCAAAATGGGCTTTGACCGCCCTTTGACACACGGCCCCGACGAGATGTCTGAATTGCGCGACATCGTTCTGAATGGCGAAGGTCAGACGCATGCGGGTGGATCTTGGGAATTCGTCGAGGGCGTGAAAGAAGCGTATATCGACGACCTCGTCGGCGATTTCAAAGTGTCCCGCCCGCTAAAGGTTGTCTGCGCAACCGGAAACGGCACCGCTTCGGCCTTTGCGCCCGAAATCTTCGAACGGATGGGGGTTGAGGTCGTCCCCAGCCATAACCGGCTGGATTACACTTTCCCGAATTACAACCCGAACCCCGAAGCGATGGAAATGCTGCATGACATGGCGGCAACGGTAAAATCCAGCGGTGCCGATCTGGCACTTGGGTTTGACGGTGACGGTGATCGTTGCGGCGTCGTCGATGATGAAGGTGAAGAAATCTTTGCCGACAAGGTGGGCGTGATCATGGCCCGCGATCTGGCCAAGCTGCACCCCGGATCGACCTTTGTCGCAGATGTGAAATCTACCGGCCTGTTTGCCAGCGATCCCGAGCTACAGGCCCTTGGCGTCAAGGTAGATTACTGGAAAACCGGCCACAGCCACATGAAACGGCGCGTCAAGGAAATCGGTGCGCTGGCTGGGTTTGAAAAGTCGGGCCATTACTTTCTGGCCGAGCCGGTCGGGCGCGGTTATGACTGCGGAATGCGCGTCGCGGTCGAGATCTGTAAACTGATGGACCGCAACCCGGATCAAAGCATGTCCGACCTGCGCAAAGCTCTGCCCAAGACCTGGTCGACGCCCACCATGTCACCCTATGCGGCAGATACCGAAAAATACGATATCCTGCAGCGACTGGTCGACAAGCTGGTTGCCAAAAGCGAAGCTAATGAGACATTTGCTGGCCGCGCGATCAAGGAGGTCGTTACGGTGAACGGCGCACGTGTGATTCTGGACAATGGCAGCTGGGGGCTGGTGCGGGCTTCATCCAACACACCCAATCTGGTGGTCGTGTGTGAAAGCAGCGAAAGCGAAGCTGAGATGCGTGCGATCTTTGCCGATATCGATGCGGTGATCCGAACCGAACCCAGTGTTGGCGATTACGACCAGACCATCTGAAGAAAACTGCTTGGGACATATCTGATTGCCCCAAGCGCAACACTTGCTCAGTTGCCGCCAAACAGTTTGAGCAGCCCTTTCTTCGCCTCTTCTTCAAGCTTGTTCTTGAGCGCATCTTCGATCTGATCGCTGTCCGTGATGGTGGTGTCCAGCTCGTTTCCAACCTTCTCGAAAACTTTCTGTTTCGCGTCGTTTTCCAGCTCTTTGACCTTCACATCTGCCGCCGCTTCGATGACCTTGGACAGGTCCGGCTTGATTGACGGGTTGCTCCACGGGCCAACGATGCGCACAGGCACCGAGATGCCCTGCCCCGAATTGGCACGCAAAGCTACAGGCGTGAACAGATAATCGATATTGCGCGCACCCAGCCCCACGACCCCCTGACCATCGGCACGGTAATTCTTGAGCGACATAAGCAGATCGTTATTCGTCAACACACCCTGATCAATGGTAAAGCTGGCCGACAGGCTGTTGAACACAGTTGTCCCGCCCGATCCGGTCCCCTGCCCCATAAGTCGATCCAGATCGAAACCGGATATTACCCCCGTCCCGACATCCAGATTTCCCTTACCGCTGAGAGACCGCATGATTTGATCCTCAGACTGACCGACACCCAGAAACTCAATGGTTCCTGCCGCGCTTCCCGACAGGCGTTCGACACCGGCCAACGTTGACAATGCCTGTTTCAGATCAATCTCACTTGCCGTCACCTTGCCGCCCACGGACAGGCCATTGCGATTGTTGGCAACCACCTGCCCGTTCAACTGACCCGAAAACAACGTCGCCGGATGCATCGCAAGAACCGCCCGCGCGTGATCCAGTGTCAGCGTCAGGTCACTTTTCCCAAACGTCATGCCGGGAACTGCGATTGAGTTGGCCGTCAGGCGAATATTGCCATTCGCCAAAGCCAACGCGGATGCGTCGATTGGGTCTTTTGACCAGCCCTCCTGAACTGGTGAGGCAGATTGAGACGCGCCACCCAACCCAGCGCCGGTTTCGGATATCTTCGACAGGTCAAGATTGCCCGCATCCAGGCGTGCGACGATCTGAGGAGGATCGGAAATGGTGATATCCGCCTCTCCGACAAACCGGTTGTCATCCAACTGCGCTGTCATGTTCCGCAGGGAAATCCGACCGTCCCGCGTATAGGTCATTTGCGCAGAGATATCGGCAACGTTACCCAATCCCGACGGCACAGCCACGCCCGCCTGACCGAAGGCCGCCAGCATCTTTTCTGTATCTTGGGTGATGATCTTTGTGGTTCCGTCCATCTCTCCGGCCAGATTGACGTGGCCGTCAAAGCCAATCTTACCACCCGGTGCAGTCAGGGCCAATTCAAGCGCGGTTACGGACCCTGCGGCAAAGGCTGGCAAGTCCGGAATCTTCAGATCGACCTGAACAGCACCTCCGGGTACAGGCATTGATGCCTCCATTACCATCGGTGCAGTGACCTGAGGCCAACTGGCCGACAAGGTTACATCAGGAAAGTCCATCTGCGTGGCACCGTCTTCCACATAGATCAGTCGCGCATTATTAAGCTGCAACTCTTCCAAAGTTACGGCCGACGATGCGCTGGCCGGAACCGTCCCTGCAGACGGTGTGGCCGTCGCGGTGGTCACAGGCGCGCTCAGCTCCCAGTTTCCGCGCCCTTGCGAACGCTCCAGCCGCAGCACCGGGTTTTCCGCGAAAACGCGTTTGATCCGCAGATCCCCATTCAAAAGCGCAGCAGCATCCACGCCCACTGCAAGGCTATCAGCGCTCAGCATCGGCTCTGGCCCGGCCCAGCTGGCGTTCCCAAAACGCACGGGCCCGGTTTCCATCCCCAGCACCGGCCAGAACGACAGGCGCACGTCGCCGCTCAATCTCAGTTCGCGCCCGGTCTGGGCTTTGACCTGCTCAGCCAGAATCGCGCCAAGCTTGTCTCCGGGCATCAGCAAAAGCGCGCCAATTACCAGCGCAATCACTGCCACAACAATAAACAGGATGCGTATCAGCCATTTCATGATCTGCTCTCCGCCTTTTGGCTTGTCTTTGCCGCGATCATTCAAATCGCACGTCACATTTGCAAGAGGAAGCTTTCCCCACTATATGCCGCGCCATGACGACGAACCCGCCAAACCTCCGCCCCGACCTGGCTCCGGCCGCCCGGATCACCGAGACACCCCGTTCAAACCAGCCGACGATCGGCATGGTGTCGCTGGGCTGTCCAAAAGCTTTGGTCGACAGCGAACGCATTCTGACCCGGCTTCGTGCTGAAGGATACGGCATTTCGCCCGATTATGCCGGGGCCGATGCCGTCATTGTGAACACTTGCGGTTTCCTCGACAGCGCCAAGGCAGAATCGCTGGATGCGATCGGAGAGGCGCTGGTTGAAAACGGCAAGGTCATCGTCACCGGCTGTCTGGGCGCCGAACCGGATTACATCCGCGAGCACCACCCCCGCATCATGGCGGTCACCGGTCCGCATCAGTACGAACAGGTACTGGATGCGGTTCACGCCGCCGTTCCCCCTGACCCTGACCCGTTCGTCGATCTGCTGCCCGCCAGCAGCGTTCGATTGACCCCCCGCCACTACAGTTATCTGAAAATCTCAGAGGGCTGTAACCACAAATGCAAGTTCTGCATCATCCCCGATATGCGAGGAAAACTGGCCAGCCGTCCGGCCCATGCGGTTCTGCGCGAGGCGGAAAAGCTGGTCGAAAACGGCGTGCGCGAACTGTTGGTGATCTCGCAGGATACTTCGGCCTATGGGCTGGACCGGAAATACGATGTGAACCCGTGGAAAGATCGCGAGGTCCGCAGCCACATCACCGATCTGGCCCGTGAACTGGGTCAGATGGATGCCTGGGTGCGGCTGCATTATGTCTATCCCTATCCACATGTGCGCGAGTTGATCCCCCTGATGGCGGATGCCGGGTCCACCATATTGCCGTATCTGGATATCCCGTTCCAGCACGCCCACCCGGATGTTCTGAAACGGATGGCCCGCCCCGCCGCAGCGGCCAAAACTCTGGACGAAATCCAAGCCTGGCGCGCAATCTGCCCCGATATCACCCTGCGTTCGACCTTTATCGTTGGCTATCCGGGTGAGTCCGAGGCCGAATTCCAAACCCTGCTGGACTGGATGGACGAGGCGCAACTGGATCGTGTCGGCTGTTTTCAATACGAAAACGTGGACGGTGCGCGCTCAAACGACCTGCCCGATCACGTCCCGGCCGAAGTCAAGCAAGAGCGGTGGGATCGCTTCATGGAAAAGGCTCAGGCCATTTCAGAAGCCAAGTTGCAAGCTAAAGTCGGACAAACGCTTCAAGTAATCGTCGACGACGTGGATGACGAAGCCGCCACCTGCCGCACCAAGTCGGACGCGCCCGAGATCGACGGCAACCTGTTCATTGACGAGGGCTTCGAAGGCCTCAAACCCGGCGATATCGTCACCGTCGAAGTGGACGAGGCAGGGGAATACGATCTGTGGGGGAAACCCGTTTAACGCCAGTAGCCTGCCCCATAGTGTTTTCGGGTCAATAGTTACGAAGTACAGCTCAGGTAGAAAAAAACCGCCATGAATGGCGGCGAAAATTCCTGAAAAAGGTGCAGGCGGTCCGTAGTCAAACCGCCTGCGAAAAGCTTACTGAGAAACCGGGTTGCAGACGGTTTGACCTGCTTCGGTTGTTGCCAGTTCATAGCCTGCCGAGCAGCTGGCCGAGCCATACTTGTCATAGTCGGGTTGTACGTAAACAGGGGTCGGTTCTTCCTGCTGCGCACAAGCGGTCAGGACCAGGGCAAATGCGCCAACGGCTGCAAGTTTCAGTTTCATGTCCGTCAATCCTCTATTACTTTTCTGATATTGCCCAGCTTTTCGGGCCGCTTCCAGAGTACGGGCTGAACGGCAATCTGGCAACTAAAACGGTCACTTCCTTGTGAGGAAGAGCGATTCCATGCCAGTTCGAAGCCCAAACGATGATCCTTGCGGCATTACAGCTACCTTTTTGTCTGCATCGTCCTAAACTGTGTGACGTTTCAGCCAAATACGGAGAAGCCACATGTCAGACACACCCGTTATTGCCCAGAAAACCCCTTTTCCAGTCGAAGTTGCCGAAGGAAAAACCTATTTCTGGTGCGCGTGTGGAAAGTCGAACCGGCAACCCTTTTGCGATGGCTCACATAAAGACAGCGGGTTCGAACCGGTGAAATATACGGCCGAGACCAGCAAAAAGGTTTTCTTTTGCGGGTGCAAACACAGTGCGAACGCGCCGTTGTGCGATGGAACCCATAAAGACCTTTGATCAGCCCTTCAATCTGTTCAGTGTCTCTGAATTTGCACAGAAATCCGGGGCCGTTTCCGCTGGATTCTGCCGCTGAGCCAGCCAGTTGGCGCATTGCGCATCACAGCCCGAGGCGCGACAGCGCGTGACCAGCTCAGCGTATCCTTCGGGCGACAACCGCCCTTCGGCCATGGCTTCGCTCAGTGAAATTCCCATGCTGCGGGAAACAGAGCGCGTCAACCAAAAGTGCTTTTCGACCTCACCCAGAATATCCCGAGGCATCACGCGTCCTCCGCTTGCAAAGCTTTGATGGCCTTGAATCGACCGCGGTTCGGGCATGTGCACGGGGCATGATCAATCTGTTCGCGCCGTTCCAGCGACTCCGGACAGGTTCTGGCCCAGGTACAGCCGCGACACTGTTGCACGATCTCGGCCCAATCCTCATGTTTCAGTTGACCATCCCGATAGGCTGCGGCCAAGTCGGCTCCTGTGACCTGACCCATCCGCAGTACCAGACGAAGGTGGGCCATGATTTCACCGAGTCGTGGCATGGCGAACCTGACAGTTAAGGCATCAATTTGTGCAGTAACTCCTGGTTACGGCAGTATTCCGGTGTCCGCCCAGCGGTCGCCATTTTGTTGAGCAGATCCTGACAATGATCCGGGTTTGGACAATCGGTACATCGCAGAACTGCCTCGGAAATCTGGTCGAAAGACACCTTGCCACCAATGGCTGCTTCCTCAAGATCGATGTCCAGCATTCTGGCCATGTCGTCCACCAATCCGGCATGAAGCCTCAATGACTCTCGGGTGGGCATGCTGTATCCTTTCCCTTTCGCGCTTTACGAAATCGTAGCGCATCAGGGGCGTCATACTTTGACACAGGTCAAAATTGGGCGCCGATGTGATCCAGATAGGCCCGGGTTGCATCCTGAACGCGGCGAAAGCGGTCCCCGCCCAGCTTTTTGCCTCCGTACCAGCGGGTGACGATGATCACGTGATTGTCCAACCCTGCACGCTCGATCATCCGCAGGATTACCATACCGGCCCCGCTTTCCCCATCATCGGCCTTCAGTGCTCCGGTCGGCAAAGAGGCGGCCCAGGTGTTATGTGTGGCCTTGGCATAGGATTTATCGGACTTCAGTTGATCCAGAACCGCGTCAACTTCCGCGCGCGACGCCACAGGCGCGCCAGATACCGCATATTTCGACCCGCGATCCGTCAAAATTACGCCAAGGCGCACAAGATCGGTCATTGCGTCAGCCCCAGTTGCGTGGCGGTTTCAAGCACGATGTGCACGCGCTGCGCGTTTGGTGGGTGGGTGCCCAGAAACCTGTCGCCAGGATCCGGAATCCGGTCAAAGAACTTCGCCCCAACCAGCGGGTTGTAGCCCGCATTATGTGTAATGATCGTTCCCATCTGGTCAGCTTCAAGTTCAAAAGCCTTCACATAAGCCTGAACACCAACCTGCGCGCCCACTTTCTGAGCCTCTTCTATGTCGGCGGCGTCACCCCCGCGCAGCTTTTCCGCCTTTCCAAACTCAGTGGCGCTTGCGCTGGCATTTTCGCTTTGCCGTGCGATGTGCCCCAGAACGTGATGGGCCGCCTCATGTCCCATGACAAAAGCCAGTTCGTCTGCGTTTTGCGTAGAACGGATCATCGCAACGGTAAAAATGATGGTAGGTTGCCGCTGGTCGTCCAATGTCTGAAAGGCATTGGCGGATGCGCGCGGATTCAGGTCAACGAGAATCTGGAAATCGCATTTCTGAGGCCTTGGTTGCTTCAAACACTGGCTGCGGGCCTCAGCCACGATGTTCTGGCTGACTTCGCGAAAGGTCTGGGCAACATCCTCAGAACCCGGCCCTTCACCCAGCCAGTCCGCGGCAGGCTGCAAGCGCAATGCACCTTCCGCACAGGCCGCAAGCAGCAGGGGAAACACCAAAACAAAGCGTCTGCGCATGTTACATCCTTCGGCTCGGTCTGACTGCGATTTCAACATAGTACCTGCCGCTCAGAGTGACCACACAATGCTTTGAAACGAACGTCTTGCATTGCGCGTCGACGGCTTGCACTCTGTCCTTATGTTTTCGATTGAGCATGAATTCGACTCGACGGTCATAACGCTTGTGGACGAAGGTGAAAAACCCTTGCAGGAAGATGTTGTGATCAACAATTTCGCCGAATGCGTCACGCTGGAACAGTTTGATCCGCGAACCGACCAGGTGCAAAAGATCACCTTGTCGCCCGAACAGGTCCGCGATCTGGCCGCAGCGCTGGACCTGCCCGAGGGTGTTTACCAGATCCGTGAAACGGAACCTTAGGGCACATAGACAAACACCTTGTTGCGCGCGGTTTGCCCCTGCTTGAGTGTCAGTGTCGAAGGGGCAACGCCAAGACATTTCGCAAGGATCGCCTGAACTGCATGATTGGCTTTGCCACTGTCAGGCGGAGCCGTGACAAATACCCTGATCTGCCCGCCTTCCACGATCACCCGGTCGCGCGCGGCCTTAGGTGTTACTTTCAAGTGAAACACTGCCCCAGCGTGCGCCTGCGCGCTGAGATCCGGCAGATCTCGCAGTTTGGGTTTCGCCATTGTCGCCCCTTCCCTCAATAGTCTTGCATGATGGGCGGTGGGATGAAATTGATCCACGCGATCCGTCGCCGCGCCCTTGAAACCCTCGGCATGCCGACCAAGATACAGAGACGTGATGTAAAGGAAGTTAACATATGTCCATGGAAAACCCCGCTGCTCTGGAGTTTTTGCAGTCGCGCCGGTCCCGACCCGCCAAGACACTGGTGGCCCCGGCCCCGACACGGGATGAGTTGCGCCCCTTGCTGATCGCAGCTGCACGCAGCCCCGATCACGGAAAACTGGAACCCTGGCGATTTATCGTTCTGGAACAGGGGGCCATGGCAAGACTGGCAACCCTGACCGAGACCTGCGGGCAAAGGCTGAAGAAAAGCCCGGAAGATATTGCAAAAGCGCGCAGCCAATTCGACATGGGGCATCTGGCCGTAGCCGTAATCGAAGTACAAAAACCGTCTGAGAAAATACCCGCAATCGAACAAACCTATTCTGCGGGCGCGGTCTGTCTGGCCCTGCTGAATGCCGCGCTGGCCGCGGGCTGGGGTGCAAACTGGCTGACAGGTTGGCAAACCCACGACCACGACTTCTGTGTCGACGCCTTTGGCCTTGCCAAGAACGAGCGTGTCGCCGGGCTGATACATATCGCCACCGAAGGAACTGCCCCACCCGAACGCCCGCGGCCCGATGTGGCAGCCATAACGGAATGGATCACAGAATGATCATCCTGAACGCCTTTTTCAGCGCACTAAGCCAGATCGGAGATCCCAAGTTCCGTGCCGTTCTGCTGCGCGGTGTAGGTTTGACCATCCTGTTGCTGGGTCTTGCATGTGCCGGTGCGATCAAGTTGATCAACTGGTTGTCGGGCAGTGAAATCTCGCTGCCATTTGTCGGAGCTGTCCCGTGGTTGAACGACGTTCTGAACTATTCAGGTATCGTTCTCGTCCTGGCCCTGCCTGTTTTCCTGATGGTACCGGTGGCGTCAGCCATCACATCGATCTTTCTGGACGAAGTGGCGCAGGCGGTCGAGGACAAGCATTTTCCAGCCTTGCCACCTGCACGACGCATCCCGGTGTCGGAGGCCCTGTTTGACGGCCTCAGCTTTCTTGGCGTGCTGATTGTCGCAAACCTGCTGGCGCTGATCCTCTATGCGGTCTTCACCCCGTTTGCGCCCTTCATCTTCTGGGTCATGAACGGGTTCCTGTTGGGGCGGGAATACTTCACGCTGGCCGCCATACGCCGGATCGGGCGGGATGGCGCGCGCCAATTGCGGGCCCGACATTCGACCACGATCTGGGTCGCCGGAACCCTGATGGCCATTCCGCTGTCGATACCGCTGTTGAATCTGGTGATCCCGATCCTTGGCGCGGCGACATTCACCCATATTTATCATGCTGTGTCAGGCCAAAAGGTCTGACACAGATTACCTCGGCTCCAGTTGGTTCAACCAGTCGAGGTCCCGCACTGAAATCACACCGGAAATGATGATCCCGGCAATGATCGCCCACAAAACCACAGCAATGGCGGTGGTGATCCACATCTTGGCTTTCATGTGATGGACTTCCGGCGCACCCGCATGGGTGCCCGGAACGATATCGTTCAGGTCACCCTGAGTTTTGATGCGAATGGGCAGCACCACAAGCAACGTCATGAACCAGATGACGGCGAACAGCACCAATGCAGCAGTAATGGTCACTTCAGGTCCCCCGGGTTTTGCGGATCATACCTGTTCCAGCTCGACAAGGCAGCCGTTGAAGTCCTTGGGATGCAGGAACAACACTGGTTTGCCATGTGCGCCGATCTTGGGCTCACCCGACCCTAGAACACGGGCGCCGGTCGCTTTCAAATGATCACGGGCGGCGATGATGTCGTCGACCTCATAGCATACGTGATGAATACCGCCTGCCGGGTTCTTTTCCAGAAACCCGTTGATCGGGCTGTCGTCGCCCAGCGGGTACAAAAGTTCGATCTTGGTGTTGGGCAGTTCGATGAACACAACCGTGACGCCATGATCCGGCTCGTCCTGCGGCGCGCCGACCTTGGCGCCCAGCGCATTGCGGTACTGCTCGGATGCCGCCTCAAGGTCGGGTACGGCGATGGCAACGTGGTTCAGACGTCCAATCATGTCACACTCCTGATGTCCTGCTTTGCGTGGGTTATGGGGGTTGCTCTGCAAAAGGACAAGTGCGCCAAATCGCGCGTTAACGTCGTGTTAGCCAGAAGTTCCTAGCGTGAAGCATCTGCTGGATAGGAGAGCTGCCATGGACGATTCGGGCCTCATTGCCACCACCGCCGCCACGCCCACCGCAACGCGGCCCTTGCTGGGACAGACAATTCTGGTTGTTGAAGACAGCCGATATGCCTGCGACGCGATCCGCCTGATGTGCCTGCACAGCGGCGCACGTATCCGACGCGCTGACTGCCTGAAATCGGCACGGCGACACCTGCAAATCTATCGCCCTTCGTTCATTCTGGTTGATATGGGCCTGCCCGACGGGTCCGGAGCCGACCTGATCGCCGAACTGGCCGAAGCTTCACCACGGATCAGCGTGATCATGGGCCTGTCGGGCGACGACGCCACCGAAAGTCTGGCGCACGCAGCCGGGGCGGACGGATTTCTTTCCAAGCCAATAAAATCATTGTCTTATTTTCAGAAGTCCATTCTGGAGTGCCTGCCCGAGGATCGACGCCCAAGCGGGCTCCACTCGGTTCGAGATGAAGTCATCCGCCCCGACCCGATGGCCTATCAGGACGATATGGCGCATATCGCCGATGTCCTTACCGGGCCCAACGATCATCGCACGTGGGATTACGCTGCCCAGTTCCTGCAAGGGGTCGCACGGGAAGCCGATGACAGACCGTTGGCAGAAGCCGCCCGAAAGCTGGCGCTGTCACGGGCGAACGGCGCACCGATCACCGCGCAGGCAGCGCAGGTCGCCGGCATGGTGCAGAACCGCCTGGAACAAAGAAAGGCGATTTGACGTGATTGCAGCCTACTTCATCACTGCAACGCTTCTGTGCATCTGGGCCTATCGCCAAACACGGCATGCTGCACGTTCAATTCGTGTCAACCGAGGTGATTTGAACAACCCGCTGGACTGACCCGCGAATACTCGCTGGCATCAAAATGAAACCGCCCGCTAAATGCGGGCGGCTCTCGTTCAGTCCTGCGGAATGAGGCGCAAACCCAGTTCCATCAGCTGATCTGACGTCGGGTCCGACGGCGCATGCATCATCAGGTCTTCGGCCCGCTGGTTCATCGGGAACATCATGACCTCGCGGATATTGGCCTCATCCGCCAACAGCATCACGATCCGGTCGATCCCTGCAGCGCAGCCACCGTGCGGCGGCGCACCGTAGTGGAAGGCGTTGAACAGGGCACCAAATCGGGATTTCACTTCATCCTCGCCATAGCCCGCCAGTTCAAAAGCTTTCAGCATGATTTCCGGCTTGTGGTTCCGGATCGCACCCGACACCAGTTCGTATCCGTTGCACGCCAGATCGTATTGATAGCCGCGCACATCCAGCGGATTGCCCTGCAGCGCTTCCATGCCGCCTTGCGGCATCGAAAACGGGTTGTGCTCAAAGTCGATAGCGCCGGTTTCTTCGTCTTGCTCGTAGATCGGAAAATCAACGATCCAGGCAAAGGCAAAGCGGTCCTTCTCGGTCAGGCCAAGCTCATCCCCGATCACGTCGCGCGCTTTGCCTGCAACCTTTTCAAAGGCTTTCGGCTTACCACCCAGGAAAAATGCAGCATCGCCGACCCCCAGACCCAATTGCTGGCGGATCGCCTCGGTCCGTTCGGGGCCGATGTTCTTGGCCAGCGGACCTGCGGCTTCCATCCCTTCGCCCTGATCACGCCAGAAGATGTAGCCCATCCCCGGCAGACCCTCTTTCTGGGCAAAGGCATTCATACGGTCACAAAACTTACGGCTGCCACCGGTTGGCGCGGGGATAGCGCGAATTTCGGTACCTTCCTGTTCGAGCAGTTTTGCGAAAATCGCAAAACCAGACCCGCGGAAGTGGTCAGAGACCACCTGCATTTTGATGGGATTCCGCAGGTCGGGCTTGTCCGTGCCGTACCACAGCGCCGAATCCTTGTAGGAAATTTGCGGCCAGTCCTGATCAACCTTGCGGCCACCGCCGAACTCTTCGAAGACGCCGGCCAGAACGGGCTGGATCGTGTCGAACACATCCTGCTGCTCGACAAAGGACATCTCGAGGTCGAGCTGGTAGAAATCGGTGGGTGAGCGGTCGGCGCGCGGGTCTTCGTCGCGGAAGCAGGGCGCAATCTGGAAATACTTGTCGAAGCCCGAGACCATGATCAGCTGCTTGAACTGCTGCGGGGCCTGCGGCAGTGCGTAGAACTTGCCCGGATGCAGGCGCGACGGCACCAGAAAGTCACGCGCGCCTTCGGGCGAGGATGCGGTGATGATCGGCGTCTGATACTCACGGAACCCCTGATCCCACATACGCTTGCGCATGGAGGCCACAACGTCCGAGCGCAGGGTCATGTTGCGCTGCATCGCCTCGCGCCGCAGGTCGAGGTAACGATAACGCAGGCGCGTTTCCTCGGGGTATTCCTGATCGCCGAACACCATCAGCGGCAGTTCCTCCGCAGCCCCCAGAACTTCCAGTTCGCGCACGTAAACCTCGATCTCGCCGGTGGGCAGTTTCGGGTTCACCAGTTCGGCGGCACGCGCCTTGACGGTTCCGTCGATGCGGATGCACCATTCGGAACGCACCTTTTCCAGCGCAGCAAAAGCGGCGCTGTCGCCATCGCACAAAACCTGTGTCACACCAAAATGATCGCGCAGGTCGATGAACAGGACGCCCCCGTGATCTCGGACCCGATGCACCCAACCGGACAGGCGAACGGTTTCACCGACATTGGCGGCGGTCAGTGCGGCGCAGGTGTGGCTGCGATAGGCGTGCATGGATCATATCCCTTCGGGCGCAGAATTCGTCGCGCCGATACACCCTGTCAGGCCCGGAAAGTCAAGGCGGGTCGCCCTGTCAAAACGGCCTTTGCACGTTGCCTGAGTAGAAATAGACACCCAGCCCGACCGCAAAGATGATATTACCCACAATCACGTGCAACAGCACCGCAAAGAAGAACGAGCCGCGCTGCCTGTAGGCCCATGTAAACAGCAGCCCGCCCGCAAATGTCATGAGGGCGACAATCCAGCTCCAATACATCAGATGCGCGAACGAGAAGATGGCAGCATTTAGCACATAAGCCGCGCGCCCCTCTGGCAAGATCGCGTGATAACGATGGAAGAACAGTGGGCGGAACAGCACAACTTCGCGAAGCGACCAGTTGGCCCAATCATAGCGCAGCTCGGCCCATTGAAAGCCTGGTGTCCAATGCAGCAGCAATATCCCTATCCCGGTCAGGGCAAACAGTGCCGGAAACATCCTGTTCATAGGAAACAAAACCGCGATGACCAGCGGCGGGACAATATTAAACAGGCCGAACTCAACCCTTAACCGCGGCAATGCAACCGGAGACCCGACCATCGCGCCGTCTTTGATCACGTGTCTGTCAGCTCCACCCGGATCAGCCCGCGCAGTGAATTGCCCATGTAGACAGTTTGCGCATTTTTCAGGTCGCTTAGGGTCAGCACGGCCTCGGACACTGTTTCTTTATCCAGCAACTCTTCGCGCAATATGCCAGGCAACAGACCGCTGGACAGCGCAGGCGTCAGAATACGGCCATCCTGCTTTTCGACGAAAAGGTTGCTGATGGTGCCCTCGCACAGTTCATCAAGCTCATTCAGGAATAACACTTCGTCTATGCCATCCGTCAGCGCGGCGCGGGCATCGTCATATAGGGCGCGGCGGCTTGTCTTGTGACGCAGCCAAAGATCATTGGAAGCCAGCCGCTGGTCAGACAGGGCTAGGTGCCAGACCGGAGGGTTGCTGGCCAGAACCCCGGTCGTCAATTCGAATGCACCCGATGCATCCAACGTCAAACGACACCGCAAGGGGGTGTCGCCCAACGCGCCATCCAGCGCGGCGGTCGCTGCATCCGGGTTGAAGGGAAGGCCAAAGGCCGTAGCGGTTCGGGCCATGCGCGCAAGGTGACGGTCTTTTCGGACAAAGCCCTGATCTGGCCGAAACGCCAGCGTTTCGATCAGGCGGAAATCAGGCTCAGCTGGCGGGCGAAGCGGGCTTTCCATAGCGCCTCCTCATATTCTGCCGGGGCGGTGCTGTCCCAGACAAGGCCCCCGCCCACGTTCAGGGTGGCCTGATCGCCTTCCAGCATCAGCGTACGAATGGCCACGTTGAACTCGGACCGGCCATCAGGCGCGGCCCAGCCGATGGTGCCACAATAGATGTCGCGCGGCCAGGGTTCCAGCCCGGCCAGAATTTCCATGGCGCGAATTTTGGGCGCGCCCGTGATCGAGCCGCAGGGAAACAACGCCATCAATATATCGCTGAGCCCTGCGCATTTGAGCAACTGGGCACGGACAAGTGAAACCATCTGATGCACGGTCGCATAGGTTTCCACCTTGAACAGTTCAGGTACATGAACGGAACCGGGCAGCGCGACACGGCTGATATCGTTGCGCAGCAGATCGACGATCATCAGGTTTTCCGCCCGGTTCTTTTCGTCCGTGGTCAGAAACGACCGGCGTCGCATATCCTCATCCGGGTCTTCGCTGCGCGGCTGGGTACCCTTCATCGGTCGTGTTTCGATCTTTCCATCCGTGTCCGTGAGGAAGAACAACTCCGGCGAGCGGCTGAGCAAATCGGGTAATCCGACCTGCTGCACCAGCGCGCCATGCCCAACGGGCTGCCCCGCTGCCAGTGTCGCATAAAGGGCTTCACTGCTGCCCGAGACGGTCAGATCAATCGGAAAGGTCAGGTTCGCCTGATAGATATCACCAGCACCGATGGCATCATGCACCACTTGAAAGGCTTCGCCATAACGCGCCTCATCCCAGCGCGGCTGAAACACGCGCACCTCGCCCGCAGGCGTCGGTAAAGCAACCCGATCCGGTGCGCCGTAAACCCCAAAGCACAGCAGGGGCAACCGACGCGCATCCGGCAAAAGATCGATCAGCCGGGGTTCAAGCACATATCCCAGTTCATAACTGGCATAGCCAGCCAGCCAGGCCCCGTCCGCGCGCGCCTCATCCAGCGCCGCCAGAGCCTGGGGCACGTCCTCCGCAGTATCTGCGCGGATAATCCGAGACGGGCGCTGAAACCGGGTTCCGCGACCGGCTGGTCCCTGATCAAAACGAATACGCAACTGCATCCTCTTTTGCCGTGAAGGGCGATATAGAGAATACTCTGGCAGGGGAAAGGGGGGAAAGCGGCAATTTCGCTTCTGTTTCCGATACCCCTTGAACCTTTCTGCGTGGTCCCTATAACCCACGACAATTTGGGCGCTTGGGCGGTGCCCGCGACTCGTGCAAAATCGAAGGGGCCAGGCCATGCCGAAGAGAACCGACATCAAGTCGATCATGATCATCGGGGCGGGTCCCATTGTTATCGGTCAGGCTTGCGAGTTCGACTATTCCGGAGCGCAGGCCTGCAAAGCCCTGCGCGAAGAAGGTTACCGGGTTATTCTGGTCAACTCGAACCCGGCGACAATCATGACTGACCCCGGACTTGCCGATGCCACCTATATCGAGCCGATCACGCCCGAGGTCGTCGCCAAGATCATCGAAAAGGAACGCCCTGATGCCCTGCTGCCCACAATGGGCGGGCAAACCGGTCTGAACACCTCGCTCGCGTTGGAAGAGATGGGGGTGTTGGACAAGTTCGGTGTCGAGATGATCGGTGCCAAACGCGACGCCATCGAGATGGCCGAGGACCGCAAATTGTTCCGCGAAGCGATGGATCGGCTGGGGCTGGAAAACCCTAAAGCCACCATCGTGACCGCCCCCAAGAAGGCCGACGGCTCTGCCGATCTGGACGCAGGTGTCCAGATCGCTCTGGACGAGCTGGAGGAAATCGGCCTGCCTGCCATCATCCGCCCGGCCTTTACCTTGGGCGGCACAGGCGGCGGTGTGGCCTATAACCGCGAGGATTATATCCATTTCTGCCGCTCGGGCATGGATGCCTCGCCTGTCAACCAGATCCTCGTCGATGAAAGCCTGCTGGGCTGGAAAGAATACGAGATGGAAGTGGTGCGCGACACCGCCGACAACGCCATTATCGTCTGCTCCATCGAAAACGTCGACCCGATGGGCGTGCACACGGGTGACTCGATCACCGTGGCCCCTGCCCTGACGTTGACCGACAAGGAATACCAGATCATGCGCAACGGCTCGATCGCCGTGCTGCGCGAGATCGGAGTGGAAACCGGTGGCTCGAACGTGCAATGGGCGATCAACCCCGATGATGGCCGCATGGTTGTGATCGAAATGAACCCGCGCGTGTCGCGCTCTTCGGCGCTGGCCTCCAAGGCGACGGGTTTCCCAATTGCCAAGATCGCTGCGAAACTGGCCGTGGGTTACACGCTGGACGAGCTGGACAATGACATCACCAAGGTCACGCCTGCGTCGTTCGAACCTACCATCGACTATGTCGTCACCAAGATCCCGAAATTCGCGTTTGAGAAATTCCCCGGCTCTGAGCCTTATCTGACCACTGCAATGAAGTCGGTGGGTGAGGCGATGTCCATCGGCCGCACCATTCACGAGTCCATGCAAAAGGCGCTGGCCTCGATGGAGTCCGGCCTGACCGGGTTTGATGAGATCGAAATTCCGGGGCTGAGCATCGGCCTGTGGGATGAGGTCGAAAGCAGCGACGACAAGGCACATGTCATCAAAGCGATCAGCAAGCAGACCCCCGACCGCCTGCGCACTATCGCACAAGCCATGCGTCATGGCCTGACCGACGACGAAATCTTCGGCGTTACCAAGTTTGACCCCTGGTTCCTGGCCCGCATCCGCGAGATCACCGAGGCAGAGCGCACTGTGCGCAAGGACGGTTTGCCAGTGACCGAAGAAGGCATACGAAAGCTCAAGATGCTGGGCTTTACCGATGCGCGTCTGGGCAATCTGTCTGGCCGCAGCGAAGATAACGTACGCCGCGCCCGCCACAATTTGGGCGTTACCGCGGTTTTCAAACGCATCGATACCTGCGCCGCCGAGTTCGAAGCGCAGACACCCTATATGTACTCGACTTACGAAGCGCCGATGATGGGCGATGTCGAATGCGAGGCACGCCCAAGCGACCGCAAGAAGGTCGTTATTCTTGGTGGTGGTCCGAACCGGATCGGTCAGGGGATCGAGTTCGATTATTGCTGCTGCCACGCCTGCTATGCGCTGACCGAGGCCGGGTACGAGACCATCATGGTCAATTGCAACCCCGAGACGGTTTCGACCGACTATGACACATCGGACCGTCTGTATTTCGAACCGCTGACCTTTGAACACGTCATGGAAATCCTGACGAAGGAACAGGAAAACGGCACGCTGCACGGCGTGATCGTTCAGTTCGGTGGTCAAACACCGTTGAAGCTGGCCAACGCGCTTGAGGCCGAGGGTATTCCGATTCTGGGTACCACACCGGACGCAATTGACCTGGCCGAAGACCGTGAACGGTTCCAGGCGCTGGTCAATGAACTGGGCCTGAAACAGCCCAGAAACGGCATTGCCTCGACCGACGAAAAGGCGCTGGAGATTGCGGAAGAGATCGGTTTCCCGCTGGTCATCCGCCCCTCTTACGTTCTGGGCGGCCGTGCGATGGAAATCGTGCGCGACATGGATCAGCTGCGACGCTATATCAACGAGGCCGTTGTGGTCTCGGGCGACAGCCCCGTACTGCTGGACAGCTATCTGGCGGGCGCGGTCGAACTGGACGTAGACGCCCTGTGTGACGGCACCGATGTCCACGTCGCGGGCATCATGCAGCATATCGAAGAGGCGGGCGTCCACTCGGGCGATTCCGCCTGTTCGCTGCCGCCCTATTCACTGTCGAAAGAGATCATCGGGCAGATCAAGGATCAGGCGTTCAAGCTGGCCAAGGCTCTGAATGTTGTTGGCCTGATGAATGTGCAATTCGCGATCAAGGATGATGAGATCTATCTGATCGAAGTGAACCCGCGCGCGTCGCGCACCGTACCGTTTGTTGCCAAGGCCACCGACAGTGCGATTGCATCGATTGCTGCACGCATCATGGCGGGCGAGAAGCTGGCCAACTTCCCGATGCGCCCTCCCTATCAGGAAGGCAAGGACACCAAGATCGCGGACCAGATGACGCTGGCCGATCCGGACATGCCGTGGTTCTCGGTAAAAGAAGCTGTCATGCCCTTCGCCCGTTTCCCCGGCGTTGACACCATCCTTGGCCCGGAAATGCGCTCGACCGGCGAGGTGATGGGCTGGGACCGTGACTTCCCACGTGCGTTCCTCAAGGCGCAGATGGGCGCGGGCATGGTGTTGCCGTCCTCTGGCCGTGCGTTCATTTCGATCAAGGATGCCGACAAGGGCAAAGCCATGCTGGAAGCGGCACAGGTTCTGGTTGACCAGGGCTTTACGCTTGTGGCCACGCGCGGCACCCAAAGCTGGCTGGACGAACAGGGTGTTGCCTGTGACGTTGTGAACAAGGTGTACGAAGGCCGCCCGGATGTTGTGGACATGCTGAAAGACGGTCAGGTGCAGCTGGTGATGAACACCACCGAAGGCGCGCAGGCGGTTGAGGACAGCAAGGCCATCCGCTCGATCGCGCTGTATGACAAGATCCCATATTTCACCACCGCAGCAGGTGCCAACGCCGCTGCACTGGCGATCAAGGCGCAGGCTGAAGGCGACGTCGAGGTGAAATCGCTACAGGGGTAAAGACCCCTGACCCAAACGAAAAAGCCCCAGAGGAAACTCTGGGGCTTTTCTTTATTTCCAATGCCTTACGCAAGCGATTCCGTCGTTTTCTTTCGTTCGTCACGGGCGAAAAACAACAGGTAAAACACCGGTGCCGCAACCATTGTCAGAACGGTGGCAAATGCCAGACCGCCCATGATCGTCACTGCCATCGAGACGAAGAACGCATCCGTCAGCAGCGGCGCCATGCCCAGAATGGTCGTGACAGCCGCCAGCATGACGGGCCGCAAACGCGACACGGATGCTTCGATGATTGACTCGCGCAAGGGCTTGCCGGTGGCGCGGACCAGATCGATTTCCTCAACCAGAACAATGCCGTTCTTGATCAGCATACCCGACAGGCTGAGCAGGCCCAGAAGTGCCGTAAAGGTGAAGGGCAACCCTGTTCCCAGCAGGCCGATCACCACGCCGTTTACGGACATCGGCACCAGCAGCCAGATGATGATCGGCTGGCGGATCGCGTTGAACAACAGGACCGAGATCAACACCATGATCAGCAGGCTCAGCGGCAATTGTCTGCCCAGGCTTGCCTGTGCTTTGCGCGAGGTTTCGAACTCTCCACCCCATTCCATCTTGTAGCCGGGTGGCAGATCGATGGCCTCGATGGCGTCGCGCACTTCGGCGTGGACCTGTGCCGCTGTCAGGTCGGGCGGGATGTCGGCGCCGACGGTGATGGTCAGAACCCGATCACGACGGTGAACCAACGTATTGAGCGATTTGTACTCGAATCCATCCACCATTTGTTCAATTGGTACAAACTTTTCCGACTGGTCCGAGTACACGACCTGATCGACAATCGAGTAATCTCCGTCCGCGGGTCGGCGCAGGATAATCGGGATCAGGCGGTCGCGCTCACGGAACACACCACCCGTGATGCCGTCGGTCGAGAATTGCAGAGTGGCGGCGATATTTTCGCGCGTGACACCTGCTGTCTGCGCCCGTTCTGTTGCATAGATCGGTTGCAGCGCCAGTTCCTGTTCGCGCCAGTCGTGATGAACCAGCAGCGCGTTCGGCGATGCGGCTGCCATGCGCTGCACCGCCTCATCGGCAAGCTGGCGCAGCACGACCGGGTCGCTGCCCGAGAAGCGGGCCTGAATCGGATCACCACCGCCGGGGCCAAAGACCAGACGCTTGGTACCGAACTCACCTTCGGGGAATTGGACAGACCCAAACGCTTCAAGATCTGCTTGCAGCGCCGGGATGTCGTCCAGGCTTGCTGTGCGGATGACCATGTGCCCATAGCTGGGGTTCGGCTTTTCGGCTGAATATGTCAGCATGAAACGGGTAGCCCCCTGGCCGACAAAGGTCGTGACCGAGACGACGTCGTCGCGTGCTGCCAGCCACTCTTCGAACACCGCCATGTCTTCGGCTGTTCGTGCAATCGGTGTGCCCTGCGGCAGTTTGTAGTGCACAAAGAACAAAGGCGTGTTGGAGTTGGGGAAGAACTGCTGTTTCATCAGCCCAAACCCGGCATAACACACCACGGTTACGCCGACGAGACCAGCAACAACCAGCCAGCGGAAGCGCAGCGCAAAGCGCAGAATCGCACCATAGATGCGGAACAGGAGGCCGCCATAAGCGTCGATCTCGCCTGCTTTGCCCTGTTTGAAGAAGTAATGCCCCAATAGCGGCGTGACGGTGATCGCTAAAACCCAGCTGAGCAACAGTGAAATGCCGATCACGGCGAACAGAGAGAACAGGAATTCTCCGGTTGCGTCAGGGCTGAGGCCAATGCCCGCAAAGGCCATGATGCCAATCACGGTCGCACCCAGCAACGGGATCTGGGTTTTTGACGCCACATCGTCGGCCGCATCGCGCGAGGACTGGCCGCGCAGCATGGAGATCTGCATCCCTTCAGCCACCACGATGGCGTTGTCCACCAGCATCCCCATGGCGATGATCAGGGCACCCAGTGAGATTCGCTCCATCTCGATTGAGAAGAGCGACATGAACAGAAGCGTGCCGACCACGGTCAGCAGCAAGGTCGAGCCGACAACAATGGCCGCGCGCCAGCCCATGAAGATGCCCAGCACGGCGACTACGATGGCCACTGACATGGCAAGGTTCACGAGAAAGTCGTTCGAGGCCTGCTCGACCACCACATGTTGCTGATAGATCGGCAGGATTTCGACACCGAAGGGAATGCTTGTGTTCAACTCCGCGAATTTGGCGTCAGCGCGTTTGCCAACCTCGACAATGTTTTCAGTGGCCAGACCCGCGATACCCAAGGTGAAGGCCTCGGTCCCGTTGTAGCGGATGATAATGTCGGGGTCGTTCTGACGGGCGCGATAGACATCGGACATGTCAAAGAGGTTGATCACCTGCCCTTGCGAACCGACAGACAGGCCCGCAATGGCCGACACGCTGTCCGACCCTTCAGCCGTCAGGATGGTGGTGCGGTCGTTATCAGAGCGCAAGGACCCTGAGGAATTGACCGAATCCGCATTGGCAATCGCCTGGTTGATTGCTTGCAGCGGGACATTCTGGTTCACCGAAATCGCCAGATCGGGTTCGACAAAGATCGCCTCGTCCGGCAGGCCCTGAACCTCGACATCCGCAACGCCGTCAACGGTCAGCAGTTCCCGCCGCAGGAAGGTTGCCAGTTCGTGCTTTTCAGCGTCCGAGAACCCTTGGGCGGTCACCGCATAGAACAGGCCGAACACGTCGCCGAACCCGTCATTCACAAACGGTTGGCCGACGCCCGATGGCAGGCCGCGCGCGGCGTCGCGCACCTTGGCCCTGAGCCGGGTCCAGATGGCGGGCAGTTCGGTGCCGTCGTATGTCGACTTGATCTCAACCTCGATCAGCGACCGTCCGGGTTGATTGACCGAGGTGATGACGTCCACCTCGCCCATCTGCTGTATGGCGGATTCCAGCGGTTCCGATACTTCCAGCGCCACCTGTTCGGCGGTGGCGCCCGGGTATTGCGTGATGACAACCGCGTTCTTGATTGTAAAGGCCGGGTCTTCCAGACGGCCAAGCGATGTGAACCCCCAGATGCCCCCAATGAGAGCAATGAGAATGACCAGCCATGTGTAAAGCGGCCGGTCGATTGAGGCGCGGGCGATGTTCATCTGTCAGCCCCTCAGTTCGCGAAACCGGCGAACCGGCGCACCGTCTGACCATCCGTCAGCACAGCGCCCCCGGCCACAACGACCTCATCCCCATCTGACAGGCCCGTCAGCACCCGGACTTCGCCGGTTTGCGTGGGCTCGATGGTCACTGGGACGCGGCGCACGGTGCCCTCATCCGCCCCTACCGGGGAAAACACCACGACGTTCAGCGCGCCGTTTGCGTCAGCGACCACGGCGGTCGCCGGGACGACGATGCCTGTGCGGTTGTCCTGCACCTGAACGTTGACGGTAACGGAAGAACCGGGAAAGATTTGCAGCCCCTTTGGCGGGGTCAGGCCAAACTGGATCCGGAAAGTTTGACCGACGCTGGAGGTTTCCGCGTCGAATTCACGGATTTCCAGCGGGAAGACTTCGTCACTGACCGGGAATTTCGCGGTGATGAAGAAGTCGTCATTCTGGCCAGAGCGTTGAAACAGGATCTCGGGCACATCGACCACGATGCGAAGTTCCGACATGTCGTGAATGCGGACGATGGGGGTGCCCGCCGAGACGGTCGTAAACGCCTCGACCGAGCGGCTGGAGACCAGCGCGTCAAACGGCGCGGTCAACGTGGCGTGTTCCAGTTCATATTCCGCGTCGCGCAGGGCGATTGCGGCCAGCTGCGCCTCGGTCTCGGCGTCGTCCACGGCCACCTGGCTGGCGGTTGTACCGCGCAGGCGCGACAGGCGGGCGACGGTGCGGTCGGCCTGTTCCTTTTGCAGCCGCGCCCGATCAAGGCGCAGCTCGAACGGTTCCTGATCCAGGCGGGCAATCAGACCATCCTTGGGAATCATGAAGCCTTCGTTGATGGGCATCTCGACAATCTGGCCGGCAACCTGAAAGGCAAGATCAACGGTCTGGCGCGCGGCGACGCGGCCAAAGAACTGCCGCGTGAAACCCGGCGCGGTTTCGCGCACCTGCATGAGTTTCACCGGTTTCGGGGTATCTTGAGCGGCAATCGGGGTTGCCAGAATGGCCAGTGCAAGGCCCAGAGAGGTCAGGAGTTTCATTTCTTCAATCCCTCGGGAATTCCCGTTTTCAATACGTTGTCGCGGATTTTGCGCGCCAGTCGCGCGAATTCGGCAGTTTCTTGTTCGTTTAGGCCCGAGGCCCTGTGAAACAGGTCCCCGGCGGCGGCGACCAGCATGTTGCGGGCCTCTTCGCCCTGCTCTGTCAGCACCAGCAACCAGGCCCGGCGGTCTTCGGGGTCACGCCGCCGCGTCAGGTAGCCCGTTTTTTCAAGGGCATCGGCTGTGGCGGTGATCGTTGACGGGACGCTTAACATATCAGCGGCCAGAACGCCCATGCGCTTGGGCTGATCCAGTTTGATCAGCATGTGGCATTCCGGGTGGCTCAGGTCTGTTTCGATACAGTCGAAGGTCTCTTCCAGTTTCCAGTACAGGGCATAGACGCCCATGATCGCCTGAATCTCGGGGCTGAGGCGGCCCAGTCTGGCGCTGATATCGTCTGGCATTGGGGGGGTCTCCGCGCGGGTTACGGGGCGATATACTTCAATTTCTGAACTATTCAAGATATGAAACTGCGCCCCGGAACGAATTCCCTTAGGTCAACATATCTTGATCAAATCACGCCATGACTGCATTTTGGGCGAATCCGAAACATTCAGGACCCGCCATGTATACCCCCGCCATCACCGGTACCGGTGTCTTCACCCCGGAAAACGTCATCACCAACGCGGAGCTTGTTGAAGCGTTCAACGCCTATGCCGACAAGCAGAACGCGAAGAATGCCGAGGCCATCGCAGCCGGGCAGATGGAGGCGATGCAGCATTCCTCGGAAGAGTTCATCGTCAAGGCGTCGGGCATTCAGAACCGCTACGTGATGGACAAGGCCGGGGTGCTGAACCCGGACGTGATGCACCCGACGCTGCGCCAGCGCAACGATGACGAGCCCGGGATCATGACCGAGATGGCAGTGGATGCCTGCAAGAAGGCGCTGGCGCAGGCGGGGCGCACGGCGGCGGATGTCGATCTGGTGATCTGTGCGGCCTCGAACCACGAGCGCGCCTATCCGGCGATTGCAATCGAGATTCAGCAGGAACTGGGTATCGACGGGTTCGGCTTTGACATGAATGTCGCCTGTTCTTCGGCCACGTTCGGCATTCAGGCGGCGGCGGATATGGTGCGGTCCGGTTCGGTGCGCGCGGCGTTGGTGGTGAACCCTGAAATCTGCTCGGGCCATCTGGAATGGCGCGACCGGGATTGTCACTTTATCTTTGGTGATGTGGCAACGGCAACGCTGATCGAGCGGATCGAAGACGCAAAAGGCCCGCATTTCGAAATCCTGTCGACCCGCTGTGCCACCGCCTTTTCCAACAATATCCGCAACAACAACGGGTTCCTGCGCCGGTCGCGCCCCGATGGTGTGATTGACCGCCGCGACATGCAGTTCATGCAGAACGGCCGGAAGGTGTTCAAGGAAGTGTTGCCGATGGTCAGCAAGCATATCAGCGACCATATGGAGGCCGAAGGGGTCAGCAATACCGACCTCAAACGCCTGTGGCTGCATCAGGCCAACAAGACGATGAACGACTTCATTGGCAAGAAGGTTCTGGGCCGCGAACCCGAGGCGGGCGAGCAACCCAATATCCTTCAGGATTATGCGAACACCTCATCCGCAGGGTCGATCATTGCGTTTTCGAAATACTCTGACGATCTGCAAGAGGGCGATCTGGGCCTGATCTGTTCTTTTGGGGCCGGGTATTCGGTTGGATCGGTGATCGTGAAGCGTCACGCCTGATCTGCATTCCGCAAAGCGCTGACGGCCTAGAGATCGGCCGCCAACTGAAAAACCTGGAACGCGGCCCCTTCCCCACGATCAATCCGGCTGAGATAGGCGGGGGTTTCACCTTTTGCCAGTTGGGATTGCAGCCCGCGCCCCTGAGACGCCCAGTCCCAGAATTCGGCACGGGGCGCAGCGGTGCACAGCAGCACATAGCTTACACCCAGTGCAGCAAGACGCGGACCGGCCTGGGACGCATCCACACGCAAAACCGCGATCTGCGCCTGAATTCCGGCCCGGTTGCGGTGATAATTTCCAGCCAGAACCGAATGATCAGTATAGCGCAGCACCTCTGCCGCATAGTCAAAATCGACCAGAACCATTCCGGCTGGCAGGTCTTGCAGGGCCGCGTAGGCCTCGGGCGCTTTGCAGGGGGCGCCGATGTTTTGCGAATCCTGTGCTACCTCGGCGACGGGTGCCGCAAGGGATGGGCGCGCAAACCGTTCCAGCTGTTTTTCCACGCTGATGCCGATCTTTGGCGAGACGCAGACGATAAAGCCTATCATAGCCAAGCCGGAGAGCGTGCGGCCATGGGTTCTGTAACTGACGTAAAGGGCCCGCAGCACCTGAGCCTGAACAGCCACAAGGGACACGCCCAGAAACGTCATCATCCGGGACTGGTACAGAAACATGGAAAACCCGGTCACAATCAGCGCCAGAAACAGGAGGTAATCCATTTTGTCTTGTGACTGGCGGGCAAAGATCAAGGCCGCCACCGCCGTGATGACAGACATGGCGATCAGGGCCGCAGCCTCGCCCAGATGCCGTTCCAGAACGACGGTGATATTCTGTGCTTCAGCGACCTGGCTGAGCCAGAAGTCGCGCATGTCCTGAGGCAGATCCGCAATCGGGTTTTCAAGGCAGTGGGGTGCAAATGCGTAAGCGCAGCCAAGTGTTACAGCGCCTATCACAAGACACGCGCCGATACGCCCCCAATAGGACCAGCCCGACCCGACCCAGGCTGCTGCACACAGGCACAGGGCCGCGATCCCGGCCGGCAGGGCCACACTGATCGTCAGGGCATCGCAGCTTGGAAACAGAAAGCCCTGACGTCCCGTTGTTGCAACGCTGGCCAGCAACAGGGTCAGCGCCAGCCCGGCTCCAAACACCATGGTGTTGCGGCGGGCGGCTGTGCCGGTCACGATCCAGTCAATCGCAAGGAACACCGCGATAACCGCGATCTGCACGATCGATTCGGTGCCGACGGACACCGAAAGGGCGAGGCAGGCACCCAGCCACCCCGCAGCAGAGGGTTTGGCCTTGCGCAGGACAAAGAACATGAGGGCCGCTGCAAACAGCAGAATCTGAACATTGTGGTGGTCAAACGAGAAATAGTCGAACTTCCGATAATGTTCGAGCGTCAGCACACCGACCACCAGTGCCGAAACCGCGCCATTGCGCCCGCCCAAAGCTCCACCGGTGACAGCAAAGGCCCACAGGGTCAGCCCCGCCAGCAGCACCGGCCAGACAAACGCAGTCACTTGCAAGGCGCTGTCGGGTGGCACGACCATCGCGGACAGCGTGTAGAGCCCGGCAATCGGCGCATCGACAAGCCGGGACCAGTGCATCAGCGTACCGTCACCGGGCCCCAGCCGATGCTGATAGGCGTCAAACCAGCCCTGCCCCGCCAGCAGGTCCTGCACCATGACCCAGCGCATCGCGTCATCGGGGCCTTCCTGATAAGCACCAAACAGCACTGTGGCCAGAAAAAGCGTATAGACAAACAGGAACGACCGCCAAACCATATGGTCTGCGAGAACGCTGTAATTTCCCTGCATTTTCTGCATGGTTTACTGCCCTTGACGATCTTGCCTGCGCCGCAGCTTATCGGAAAGACGTGACTGAATTGAGGCACAGGGTCCGGTTGGTGATCATTCCACAAAGCGCACGACATCTGCTGCAATCCGGGCAGGCGGAATTTGGCCGGTTACGGACCGCAGTCAAGCCTAGCTGACGCTTTCTTCTTCCAGGTGCAGTTTCATTTCAATCAGGACCTGCTGAAGCAAACTGGTTTCTTTCAGCAGCCTTTTGGCTTCGTTCACCGTGATGATGCCATCTTCGATTGCCGATTGATATTCAGTCATCAGCATTGCAAACCGCTGGCTGAGCGCGATGACATCCGAATTCACCCCGCCTGTGCGAGGATCCTCGGTGTTGCGTTCGCTGTAGGACAAGGTGATGTTTTTCAGATCCGCCAGCGCGGATGTCACATGCGGATAAGTTGCTGCGTTTTCAAGCCGAGCCACCGCATCCACGGGCATGAACCTGTCCGCGTGTTCGGCATTGTCCGAATAATACCGGCCCAGGGTCGCCTTGGATTTTCCGGTGATTTCACAAGCAGCTTCTATTCCGACATCTTTGACCAGCGCTTCTGTGTGTTTCTTCAGATAGGCCCCGATATCTGCCATTGATTTACCTTTATTACCTGCAAACGCCCGCCCGGTGTCCAAACCGGGGAAAGCGTCGGGAAATTTCCCATACCTGAGTCATAATTGAAATGTCATACATTGACTATCCCTCAGATAAGCGGGGGATTTTGTGAGTGAGTGGCGGCAGTTCAAGCCGGTAAAGAGTGATTGCAGGGCGGTATTGTTGGGCCTTGCTTTGTTTTGGCCACATGTTGGCCGACGGCGTCGCTGTTGCAGACGCGGGGGTTCCATCCCCTACGAGCCCAGCTCGGCCTCTGCACACGCAACGGCGACGTCGCTTCTTACGACCGATTGCTCTCTTGTTCCTTTTCGTCGGGCGTTTTAGACCCACGCCATGGCAAAGCTGTATTTCAACTATTCCACCATGAACGCGGGCAAGTCGACCGTGTTGCTACAGGCGTCGCACAACTATCGCGAGCGCGGGATGCAGACCTATCTGATGACCGCCGCCCTTGACGGGCGGGCGGGTGCGGGGCGGATTGCATCGCGCATCGGCATATCGGAGCAGGCTGACACGTTCACACCCGAAGATGATGTCTTCGCCATGATCCGATCCCGGCTGGACAATGGTTCCGTGGCCTGCGTTTTCATTGATGAGGCACAATTCCTGTCCGAGGCGCAGGTCTGGCAACTGGCCCGTGCGGTGGACGATCTGGATGTGCCGGTGCTGGCTTATGGGCTACGGGTGGATTTTCAGGGCAAACTGTTCCCCGGTTCCGCCGCCCTGCTGGCCCTTGCCGACGAAATGCGCGAGGTGCGCACGATCTGTGAATGCGGTCGCAAGGCCACGATGGTGATTCGGCGGGATGAAACCGGCAAGGCCATCACCGAAGGGGCGCAGGTGCAGATTGGCGGGAACGAGACCTATGTCTCGCTCTGCCGTAAACACTGGCGTGAGGCGGTGGGCGACTAGACCGGGTTGGGCAGCGCCCTGCCCGCGACAAAGGCCGCCACGTTATCCAGCGCCATGTGACCCATGCTGCTGCGCACCTCTTCGGTGGCTGTACCCAGATGGGGCAGCAGGGTGACGTTTTCCATATCGCACAGAGCTTGCGGCACTTTGGGTTCAAATTCGTAGACGTCCAGCCCCGCCCCCGCGATCTGACCGGTTTGCAGCGCCGTGATCAGCGCGGCCTCGTCCACCACCTCGCCACGGGCGATGTTGACCAGAATAGCCGAGGGGTTCATCGCCTCAAGAACCTGCGCATTGATCAGGTGGCGGGTTTCCGCACCGCCAGGAACAGCAAGCACAAGGAAATCGACCGAGGCGGCGAGTGTTTCAAAGTCAGGTTTGAATTCCGCCGGGAAATCCAGATCTTTTGCATTGCGGGACTGATAGGCCACCTGCATTGCAAACCCGAAATGACAGCGGCGCGCGATGGCCTGCCCAATGCGGCCCATGCCGACGATGCCCACGCGCTTGCCGGTCACATGATGGCCCAGCATCTGCGTCGGGTGCCAGCCCTGCCACTGACCCGACCGCACCAGCCGCTCACCCTCACCTGCGCGCCGGGCTGTGGTCAGCAGCAGGGTCATGGCGATATCAGCCGTGGCGTCGGTGACTGCGCCGGGGGTGTTGGTTACGTCAATTCCGGCCGCGCGTGCCGCATCCACGTCGATATGGTTGAAGCCAACACCGAAATTGGCCAGCAGCTTGCAGCGCGGCTGACCTGCATCCGCAAAGACCTGAGCCGAGAACTGATCGCCCAGTGTCGGCACGACCACGTCATAGTCGGCCAGAGCGGCCAGCATCTCCTGCCGTGACATGGGCAGGGTGTTTTCCCGGATGTTCACATCGAAATCGGCGCGGGCGCGCGATTCGACTGCCGGAGTCATCGGGCGCGTGATCAGCAGTTTCATCAGTGCATCCGCCCGCCGGTTGGAACCTTGCCGTCGGGGCCGATCAAAACGATCTCGCCGCTGTCATCGGGCAGACCCAGCACCAGAACCTCGGACATGAACTTGCCGATCTGGCGCGGAGGGAAGTTGACGACAGCCATGACCTGTTTGCCGACCAGAGTGGCCGGATCGTAATGCGCGGTGATCTGGGCCGAAGTCTTGCGCTCGCCAATCTCGTCGCCAAAGTCGATCCACATCTTGATCGCGGGTTTGCGGGCCTCGGGATAGGGTTCGGCGCGGATCACCTCGCCCACGCGAATATCGACCTTGAGGAAGTCATCGAACGAAATTTCACTCACGCGAGAGCTCCTTGGATCGGTCGGTTGCAGCCTTGACGGCACGATGCAGCAGGTCGGGAAAGCCGGTTTCCTGATGCATCAGCACCTCAAGCGCGGCTTGTGTGGTGCCGTTCGGAGAAGTCACGTTGATGCGCAGCTGTGCCGGGTCTTCGTCGGACGCCATGGCCAGCGCCCCGGCACCGGCCACTGTGGACTTGGCCAGTTTCATCGCAAGCTCGGCAGGCAGGCCGTGCGCCTCGCCCGCAGCGGCCAGAGTTTCGATCAGATGGAACACATAGGCCGGGCCGGACCCGCTGAGCCCGGTGACGGCGTCCATCTGTGCCTCATCCTCAAGGCGTACGGTCTGACCCACTGCTGCCAACAGGTTTTCGGCCTGTTCCATATCGGCCTCGGAGGCGTGTGCGTTGCCGATCAGTGCCGTGATGCCCTGACGGATGGCGGCGGGCGTGTTGGGCATGGCGCGAATGATCGGGGTGTCACCGCCCAGAACAGATTCGAAGGTGGCAATCGAGGTGCCAGCCGCAACCGAAATGAACAGGCTGGACCCACCGCCCAGTGCCTGAAGGGCAGGCAGGGCTTCGCCCATCATCTGCGGTTTGACCGCAACCAGCACCACGGCGGGGGATTCGGGCAACGGTGCGTTGATATTGACGCCCTGCGCCTTCAGCCAATCTGACGGGTAGGGATCGATGACCCAAACGGAAGCTGGCGGAAGGCCGTGTTCCAGCCATCCCGCCAGCATTGCGGACCCCATCTTTCCGCACCCCAGAAGCACAAGCCCCTGTTCGGCCACTCGCGTCATGTCCATTTGCCCCTCCCGCATTACATATCGGTTCGGAGCAAAGGTTTACGCGCGGCCGTAGGCCTCTGCAATGGCCACTTGCATGGCTTCTTCTGGCCCTCTGTTGCCCCAGGTCACCAATTGGATCGCGGGGTAGTACCGCTCGGCGCTCATGACGGCGGCATTGATCATCGTGTCGATCTGGTCAGCGCTGGCAGTTTGCCCGCCTGCAAGGACCAGACCATAGCGATAGACCATCAGCTTCTGGTTTGCCCAATAGGTAAACGCGCCTGCCCAGCACTGGTCGTTCATCTTGTTGAGCAGCTCATAGAGCTGCATTTCACGCTCGGCCGGTGGTTCCATTTCGAAGCTGCACACCATGCGCAGCGTTTCGTCATAGTTGGACCAGGCCAGTGTGATCGAGTAGGTGCGCCACTGCCCTTCAACGGCCATGGCAATCTGATCGTCCCCAATGCGATCAAAATCCCAGTCGTGATGTTCGGCCAGATGCTCAACAATGTCGATCGGATGAATGTCTTCTTCGAGATACTGCTCGGAAAGGGCCATAATGCCACCTCACTAATCTCTAGCATTTCGGGGCTGGCAGCGCCCCAGCGCTAGTTGCCTGCTCTACAAACCGGGCTTCCCCCATAGGCCTGTACTAAATATGGTGCGATGTGGCGTAAGTTCTGGCAACCCTAATTATTGGGGATAACAGCAATAAGTTGTGGACAGAAAGCAACGGCGATCAAAATATTGGTGCCAGAGTCAGCTTTATCTTGAAAAAATTATGCGACGCGTCAGAATACACAGCACCGCACAATCCGGGCTGGATTGCGCGACTGAATGCTTTGTCCAAAAAATTGTGAAAACAGGGAACGCCGGGGCGTTATTTGTCCAGTTTTGCCTCGAGCGCGGCGATGCGGGCTTCGAGTGCCGCGTTTTCTTCGCGTGCCTTCTGGGCCATGGCGCGCACGGCGTCAAATTCTTCACGGGTAACGAAATCGCGGTCGGCCAGCCAGCGGTCGATCATCGACTTCATCGCGTTTTCAGCCTCTTCCCGCGCGCCCTGCGCCACGCCCATGGCGTTGGTCATCAGTTGGGACACGTCATCCAGGATCTTGTTGCGGGTCTGCATATCTGTTCTCCGATCTCGCGGTTTACATGTATATGGGCAAAGAATGGCGCGGGCTCAAGGTTGACTTGACCTGCAAACCCCGGGCAATGAGACGCACATGCAGGCTGTTCTGAATTTCCCCGATCTGTCGCCCGAACTGTTCTCGATCCCGCTGTTCGGGATGGAGTTCGCGTTAAGGTGGTATGCGCTGGCCTACATCGCGGGCATCCTGATCGCGTGGCGGCTGGCCGTTGTGGCGTTGCGCCGCCCAACGCTCTGGCCTGCGGATGGCCCGCCGATGAAGCCCGAGCAGCTGGAGGATCTGGTCACCTGGATCATTCTGGGCGTGATTCTGGGCGGACGGCTGGGCTTTGTGCTGTTCTATCAGCCGGCTTATTACCTGTCGCACCCGCTGGAGATCGTGAAGGTCTGGCAAGGCGGCATGGCCTTTCATGGCGGATTGCTGGGCGTGATCTTTGCGTCGTACCTGTTTGCAAGACGGCACCGGATCCCTGCCCTGTCGCTGGGGGATCTGGTCGCCTACACCGTTCCGCCCGGATTGCTGCTGGGGCGGCTGGCCAATTTCGTCAATGCCGAGCTGTGGGGCCGCCCGAGTGAGCTGCCCTGGGCCGTCATTTTTCCCGGATTTGCTGCGCAGGACTGCCCCGACGTGGTCGCAGGCATGTGCGCCCGGCACCCGTCGCAGCTGTATGAGGCCGCGCTGGAGGGTGTTTTGCTGGGGGCGGTATTGCTGTGGCTGGTCTATCGGCGCGGCGGTTTTCGCACACCGGGCCTTGTCATGGGGACGTTCCTGGCGGGCTACGGCGCGTCGCGCTTTATCGTCGAGTTCTTTCGCCAGCCGGATGCGCAGTTCGTATCGCCCGGCAATACACTGGGGCTGGCCTGGCATGTGGGCGGGTACGGGCTGACCATGGGGCAGTTCCTGTCGCTGCCGATGATCGCGCTTGGTCTGTGGTTTGCCCTGCGGGCGCGGCGGCGGGCGGCATGAGCCTGACCGATCACCTGATCGCCCGCATCCGGCAGGATGGACCGCTGAGCGTGGCGGATTTTATGGGCGAATGCCTGCTGCATCCGACGCTGGGCTATTACACGACCCGTGATCCGCTGGGGGCTGCGGGGGATTTCACCACAGCGCCGGAAATCAGCCAGATGTTCGGGGAGCTGGTCGGGCTGTCTCTGGCGCAGAGCTGGATGGATCAGGGACGGCCTGCACCGTTTACCCTGTGCGAGCTGGGGCCGGGGCGCGGTACCTTGATGGCCGATATTCTGCGCGCCACACGGGCTGTACCCGGATTTCACGAGGCAGCGCAGGTTGTACTGGTTGAAGCATCGCCTGTATTGAAACAGGTGCAGGCGGAAACGCTGAAGGATTACGAGGCGGTCTGGATCGACACGATCGCCTACCTGCCCGACCAGCCGCTGTTGCTGGTTGCTAACGAGTTCTTTGATGCCCTGCCCATACGCCAGTTTCAGCGTGACGGTACGGGCTGGCGCGAGCGTCTGGTGGGTGAACGTGACGGCGGGTTGACGTTCGGACTGGGCGCAATCGGGCCGCAGGTGGCGTTGAATGACAGGCTGTCGGACACCAAGGACGGTGATCTGGTCGAACTGTGTGCTGCTGCAATTCCCATTCTGACCGTGATCGCGGGACGGATCGCCAGCCATGGCGGCGCGGCGCTGATTGTCGACTATGGTGACTGGCATTCGCTGGGCGATACCTTGCAGGCTCTGCAAAACCACGAACATTCCGATCCTTTGGCATCGCCCGGTCAGGCCGATTTGACAGCGCATGTGGATTTTGAACCTTTGGCCGTTGCGACCCGCGCCTTTGGGTGCAGGCATACGCGCCCGACACCGCAGGGCGTCTTCCTTGAACGGCTGGGGATCACCGCCCGCGCGCAAGCTTTGTCAAAGGCGCTGAGCGGTTCCGAGCTGGATGCGCTGATTGCCGCGCATCGGCGGTTGACGCATCCTGATGAAATGGGAAATCTGTTCAAGGTGATGGGCCTTTTCCCGGCCTATGCAGCCCCACCACCAGGATTGGACCCATGACGCTGGAAATTCTGACCTCGGACCTGCTGTCGCCATTTCGCCATGGGTTCTTTACCCGTCGCGGCGGCGCGTCTTCTGGAATTTTCAGCGGCTTGAATTGTGGTCAGGGGTCCTCGGATCAAACCGAGATTGTCGCGCTGAACCGGCGGCGGGTGGCCGACGCGATGGAAGTTGAACCCGAGGCAATGGTCGCGGTGCATCAGGTTCATTCGCCAACGGTTCTGACAGTCAAAGCCCCGGTTGACGGTGAAAAGCCCAAAGCGGATGCCATTGTCACAGCAACACCCGGTCTGGCCCTGACGATCCTGACGGCCGATTGCCAGCCGGTTCTGTTCGCCGATCCCGACGCGCATGTGATCGGTGCCGCCCATGCCGGGTGGCGCGGCGCGCTGGACGGTGTTCTGGAGGCGACGCTGGACGCGATGGAGGCGCTGGGGGCCGACCGCAGCAATATCTGCGCCGTGATCGGACCCAGTATTTCCCAGCGCGCTTACGAAGTGGGGCCAGAGTTTCTGGACGCGTTCCTGGCGGATTCGCCGGACAACAGCCGCTTTTTTGCCAATGGTGAAAGTGACCGCCTGCAATTTGATCTGCCCGCCTTCGGGCTGTACCGGCTGCGGCAGGCGGGAATCGGACAGGCCGAGTGGACCCGGCACTGCACATATTCCGACCCCGACAGGTTCTATTCCTATCGCCGATCAACACACGCGAACGAGGTCGATTACGGGCGGCTGATCTCCGTCATAAGATTGTGATCTTCGTCCAGATTTAGGTGCCCTGCCACTTTTCCGCCACATTTGTTGTGTTGATTGGGCATCAGAATCGTAACGAGTTTTTGCCAGTAATCAGATCGGTATCTGACGTTCGAAAATCGGGCGCTGGCGTGTTGAGTGGGAGGTCCGTCTGACTTCATTTTTCTGTCCGCAAATCATCCCGGATAAGCCTTATCCCTGCCGCAAACGCGCGTCACAAAAGGTTTACAGAGGATGTGGGGAAATACGCCCCGCTCAGAGCAGGACCAAAAAATGAAAACCAAATCACGCTTTCTGAAAGCCATGGTCGAGGCCACTCGGGACCAGAACCTGGAAATGCCGTGGAAGCGGGTAACAAGCAATTCTGTCAGGGTCGCCAGTCGCATCGCGGCACGACGCTGAGACAGAAAAACCCAGAGACCAAGCTGCCGGTCTTATCTGGGTCAACGCGTATCAGGTTTGCTCCGGCCTGATGTATCGCGCGTCACGAACGAGGGGTTCGTGACTTTTACGGAGTTGTGTGTGCGGGCAATTTCGCCCGTGATGTACGAGTTTGTCTGGGGGGTCAATGTGTTGACCATTGGAAAGCGAGATTTAGTCGCGTTGCGGGACCGTTCCGGTCATCGCCCGGGGGTCACCCATTTGTTTCAAGACAAAGAACCAGTTCGCCGGGCGCGTCTGTACGGGGGTACGCCGCGCCTGACCGAACATTTTGAGGGGACGGAATATTAATGACTATTCCAAATTCACTGGCCCGCGCGGCCAGAAATGCAATCGAAACTTCGGCCATGCTGCGAGAAATACCGCGGCCAGTTTCAAAGCCAAAGGCCCAGCTGCGCCGCTATGAAGTCAGCAGCCTGCTAAAGAATGGAGATGTGGTTCAGACCCGCCATATCGCGCCCGCCTTGCCGATGTTTGAAGACGCGTTTTGTGCCTTCACACGTGGATCTTTAGTGGAAACAGAACATGGACCGATGGCAATCGAGGATTTGATGCCTGGGGATACGGTCCTGACGCAGAATGGCGCATCGGAAACCGTGTTGTGGAAGGGATCTGTCACGTTGATCCCCGGACGCGCGGATTCACGTGGCCGGACGCGACCCTTGACGCGGATCATGGCGGATACGTTCGGGATGCAGAAGCCAATGTCGGGTGTCATTGCCGGCCCGGCGGCGCGAATCGTGGGAACACCTGCGCATTTGCGGCACCTGCATGGAGGGCAGCCGATTCTTACACCCGTGTCAGAATTTCAGGACGGGATGGGTGTTATTGAAACAATGCCGCCTACCCCCGTTGAACTGTTTCACATTTGTTTAAAACGCCATTCCGTTATTCGCGTAGATGGATTACAGTTCGAAACATATCATCCAGGTGTGAACGCGGTTCGCATGATCAGCCACTCGCTTCGGTCGATCTATCTGAACCTGTTCGCGCATATCGAGTCGCTGAACGATTTTGGCCCGCTGCTGATGCCGCGCGCCGGAGATGGTGAGATCGACGCGATGACGGCCTGAGCATGATTGTGATTACTGCATTATGGGGGGCATCATGCAGCTGGTAATAAGTTGGGTTCTATCCCTTGCGGTGGCAGCACTGTTGCCACCAATCACCGCGCAACCAAAACGTGTTGGCGTTACGCCATCCGGTTCATACGTTCTTCCAGAACGTCGAACGGTACGCCTGGCTCGTCTTTTGCGCCGCGAATAACGAGCGATGTCTTGACGCTGGCCACGTTTGGCGTGGTCAGCAACTCGCCCGTCAGAAACTGCTGAAAGCTGCTCAGGTCAGGTGCGACGCATTTCAGAATGAAATCCACTTCGCCGTTCAGCATGTGGCATTCGCGGACCAATGGCCATTCGCGGCAGCGGCCTTCGAACGCGCGCAGTTCGACTTCGGCCTGGCTGTCCAGACCGACCATGGCAAATACCTGAACCTCGAACCCCAACTCGCGTGAGTTGACCTCGGCGTGATAGCCGGTGATGAAGCCGGATTCTTCGAGTGTGCGCACCCGGCGCAAACAGGGCGGGGCCGAGATTCCGACCCGTTTTGCCAGCTCGACATTGGTCATACGACCGTCCGCCTGCAGTTCCGCCAGAATCTTGCGATCAATATCATCCAGCCGAGTCGTGACCATCAAATGCTCCTGATTTTTTCGGTTCTTATATCAGCACCCCACACGCGCGCAATAATGTTTCGCAGATGCGCAATTTTCTTTGTTTCCTTTTCGCCTTCTTCCCGTAATCACAAGGCACCCCGGCCCGAGGGGACCTGAACAGTAAGGGGCTTTAAGCCGGGCCAGTCGGTCGCTATATCGGGGCGACGGGCCGCGGGCCCAATTCAGGCAATTCGAGCGGGGGCACCATGGCCGACACAAGACACACCAAGGTTCTGATCATCGGGTCAGGGCCCGCAGGATACACCGCAGGCGTATATGCAAGCCGCGCCATGCTGGAACCCATTCTGGTACAGGGCATCGAACCCGGTGGTCAGCTGACAACGACGACCGAGGTCGAAAACTGGCCCGGCGACACCGAGGTGCAGGGCCCGGACCTGATGGTGCGGATGCAGGACCATGCGAAGGCCATGGGATGTGAGGTGATTGGCGATATCATCAGCGATCTGGACCTCAGCAAGCGCCCCTTCACCGCCAAGGGCGACAGCGGCACCACCTATACCGCTGATGCGGTCATTCTGGCCACAGGCGCGCGTGCAAAATGGCTGGGTCTGCCCTCGGAAGAGAAGTTCAAGGGCTTTGGCGTCTCGGCCTGCGCCACCTGTGACGGGTTCTTCTATCGCGGGCAGGAAATCGTGGTGATCGGTGGCGGTAACACAGCCGTGGAAGAAGCCCTGTTCCTGACCAATTTCGCCAGCAAGGTGACCCTGATCCACCGCCGCGATGAGTTGCGGGCGGAAAAGATCCTTCAGGATCGCCTGTTGAAGAATGAAAAGATCGAACCGCTGTGGTTCCACCAGCTGGAAGAAGTGATCGGCACCGATGCGCCTTTGGGCGTCGAAGGTGTTCGGGTCAAACATGTTAAAACCGGCGAGATCACCGAGATCCCGTGCAAAGGTGTCTTTGTCGCCATCGGCCACGCCCCTGCGAACGAGTTGGTCAAGGACACGCTGGAAACCCATATGGGTGGTTATGTCGTCACCAAACCGGGCAGCACCGAAACCTCGATCCCCGGCGTGTTCGCGGCAGGCGATCTGACCGACCATGTCTATCGTCAGGCGGTAACAAGCGCCGGGATGGGCTGTATGGCGGCACTGGATGCCGAACGGTTCCTGGCCGAACAGGACTGATACATGCTTGAATTCTCTGGCCCTGTCTGGAGAATTCTGTTTGCGTCGCAGGCAGCGACCCCATTGCTGCCTGCCCGCGCGCCTGAGGGGCGCTTTCATCATTCCGGACAGTTCGCGCTTTATGCCTCGCTCAGCGCCGAGGGCGCTTCGGTCGCCATCCGGCGCTACGTCTCGGGGGATGATCCCGACCGCGTGATACAAAGGTTTCTGGTGGAAAACGCGCGGTTGGTGGACTACCGCGGGCAGACGGCTGTCTCGGTGATCTGGCAGGATAATCGTGCTATGGGGGTCCCTTCGCCGACATGGGCTTTTTCGGATAAAGCGCGGGCACTGGGGGCGGACGGCTTGATCTACAGCTCGCGCACGCGCCCCGACCTCAGCCATCTGGTGCTGTTTTGTGCGGACAAGATATCAATTCACTCCCAACACCCTGCCACCCACTGGCAGGCTTAGATTTGCACCCGAAGCCTTGACCTGACCGCGAACGTCCCCGCAAAGTCCAACCACGGCGAACAGCGATACAGGTGGTATTCTTGAAGAGCGCATTGTGGCGTGGCGGTTGGGCAACCCGGCTTCGGATCGGCAGCGGGTTGGTTCTGTTTGCTTTCGCTTTCTTCCATTTTATCAACATCGGGATGGGCCTGTTTCACACCGATTATCTGCACGGGATGCAGGACGGTCGAACAGCGGTGACGCGGCATATCCTTTTGAGCGTGCTGCTTTATGCGGCGCTGTTCACGCATGCCGGTCTGGCGCTGACCTCGATCGCGCAGCGCCGGACCCTGCGCATGCCGTTCAGCACGGCGTTGCAGGTGGTTCTGGGTCTGCTGATACCTTTGCAGCTGATCTCGCATGTCATCCAGACGCGGGTCGCGCACGAGATCTATGACGTCAATGACGAGATGGGGTATATCATCATCCTGATGTGGCCCAGCACCGTGATATGGATGCAAAGCGCGTTGTTGCTGATCGTCTGGGTGCATGGCTGTATCGGACTGCATATGTGGCTACGGCTGACGAAATGGTGGTCCAGCGCCGTACCCTATCTGATCGGTGTTGCCGTCTTCATCCCCATGTTCGCTTTGGCTGGTTTGCTGACCGAGGGTCGCCGCATTTGGATGGATTTCGCAGATGAGTTTTTGCGGGAACAATATATCGAGCATTACAACTGGCCCTCGCCCGAGGCGTTTCAGACCATGTTCACCGTCAAAGACAATGCCCTTCTGGCGTTCTGGCTCGCCTTGGCGGTCACGGGTCTTGTGTATATCGGGCGCAAGCTGTGGCGGCGCAGGCATTCGGTGCGGGTGAGTTACAGCAGCGGGCCCGAGGTAGATGCAGAAAAGGGTATGACCCTGCTTGAGATTTCGCAGGCACACGGTGTGCCCCATGCGGCCTTGTGCGGCGGGAAGGGGCGCTGCACCACGTGCCGCGTCA
This sequence comes from Ruegeria sp. AE3, assembly GCF_056542225.1. Taxonomy (NCBI): domain Bacteria; kingdom Pseudomonadati; phylum Pseudomonadota; class Alphaproteobacteria; order Rhodobacterales; family Roseobacteraceae; genus Ruegeria; species Ruegeria sp. AE3. The sequence continues at coordinate 115,134 of NZ_JBQFZL010000005.1, forward strand.
TCGTTGAAGAGGGCGCCAGCGCCCTGCCCCCACCCGGCGATGTCGAGGCCCGCAGTCTGGCCGCTGTCGGCGCCTCACCGCAGACAAGGCTGGCCTGTCAGATCCGCCCGACGGAACCGACCACCGTTTTCCGCGTTTTTCAACCGGATGGCGGGCGCATCCGCGGGCATGCCAGTCAGGGGCAGGAACGGAAACTGGCCGTGCTGTTTCTGGACATGCGTGGATTTACCGCTCGCACGACCGGTCAGTTGCCCTATGACATCGTGTTCCTGCTGAACCGGTTCTTCGACGCCGTTGTTCCTGCCATCACCAAGGACGGGGGTGTCGTGGACAAGTATATGGGTGACGGGTTGCTGGCGGTTTTCGAAAAACCCGATGCAGCAGCATCCGCCAGCGCTGGGTTGAAAGCTGCGATAGATATCAGCCATGCCCTCGACCGGTTCAACGAACGGCTTGAGGCCGAGGGCAGCCCTGGCATTCGGATCGGAATGGGCCTGCACCTTGGGGATCTGGTGCTGGGTGAGATTGGCGCGCAGGGACATGCCGCTAGAACGATCATCGGCGACGCTGTCAATGTGGCCAGCCGACTGGAAAGCGAGACCAAGGCGTTGGGGGTCGAACTGCTGGTCTCACAAGAAGTGTTGACGGCTGCGGGCATGGACCTGCCGCCGGAGGGTATCCGGATGTTCCAGCTGCGCGGCGTTGCCGATCCGATTCCCGCCCTGCCAGTCACTCGCGCGTCCGGGCTTGCGCCACACACGCAAAAACAGGAACAGTCATACTTTGCATGATCGGATTATCTACGCCCAGGGGAACCAGATCATCATTTTGATTTCAGAGTTGGAAATTCCTTCCAATCCGCGAGAAATCAGCGCATATCGTCCTTTGTTTCATTGACGCCAGTGGACTTCGCGCGACAGTCGGTGCAAATGCCCCGAAAACGCCCTCGAATCACTGGCAACACAACACTGCGATAAGAGTATTCAGATGACGATGTTAAGCAATCTGGCCCCCATTCCCGAACTTTATGTGTCGTACGACTCGGCCCAGAAACTGAAGGTTGAAGCCGCCGACCTGACCAGTTGGGATCTGAGCCCGCGCCAGATCTGTGATCTGGAACTGCTGATGAATGGCGGTTTCAATCCGCTCAAAGGTTTCCTGAGCGAAGCCGATTACGACAATGTCGTTGAAAACATGCGTCTGGCTGATGGCACCCTGTGGCCGATGCCCATCACGCTGGACGTCAGCGAAGATTTTGCGGACAAGATCGAACTGGGTCAGGATATCGCGCTGCGTGATCAGGAAGGCGTGATCCTGGGCACCATGACGGTGACCGACCGCTGGACCCCGAACAAGGCGCGCGAAGCTGAGAAGGTTTTTGGCGCCGATGACGATGCCCACCCGGCTGTGAACTATCTGCACAATGTGGCGGGCAAGGTCTATCTGGGTGGCCCTATTGTTGGCATCCAGCAGCCCGTTCACTATGACTTCCGCGGTCGCCGCGATACACCAAACGAGCTGCGCGCCTATTTCCGCAAACTGGGCTGGCGGCGGATCGTGGCCTTCCAAACCCGCAACCCGCTGCACCGTGCGCATCAGGAGCTGACTTTCCGCGCTGCCAAGGAAGCGCAGGCCAACCTGCTGATCCACCCGGTCGTCGGCATGACCAAGCCCGGCGACGTGGACCACTTTACCCGCGTGCGCTGCTATGAGGCGGTACTGGACAAGTATCCCGCATCCACCACCTCGATGAGCCTGCTGAATCTGGCGATGCGCATGGCAGGCCCGCGCGAGGCGGTCTGGCACGGGCTGATCCGTGCCAACCATGGCTGCACCCATTTCATCGTGGGCCGAGATCACGCGGGCCCGGGCAAGAACTCGGCCGGTGAAGATTTCTATGGCCCCTATGACGCGCAGGATCTGTTCCGCCAGTTCCAGGATGAGATCGGCGTTGAGATGGTCGATTTCAAACACATGGTCTATGTGCAGGAACGCGCGCAATACGAGCCGAATGACGAGATTCTGGATAAGGACAATGTCACGATCCTGAACATCTCGGGCACCGAACTGCGCCGCCGTCTGGCCGAGGGCCTGGAAATCCCCGAATGGTTCAGCTTTCCCGAAGTTGTGGCCGAGCTGCGCAAGACCAAGCCGCCACGCAGCCAGCAGGGCTTTACCGTGTTCTTCACCGGCTTCTCGGGCTCGGGCAAATCCACCATCGCCAACGCGCTTATGGTCAAGCTGATGGAGATGGGGGGTCGTCCGGTCACGTTGCTGGATGGCGATATCGTGCGAAAAAACCTGTCATCCGAACTGGGTTTCTCGAAAGAGCATCGCGACCTGAACATCCGCCGGATCGGCTATGTGGCATCCGAGATCACCAAGAACGGTGGCATCGCCATCTGCGCCCCGATCGCACCTTATGCCACCACACGCCGCGCGGTGCGCGAAGAGATCGAGCAGTTCGGTGCCTTCTGCGAAGTGCATGTTGCGACCACCATCGAAGAGTGTGAGCGGCGCGACCGCAAGGGTCTGTATAAGCTGGCCCGCGAGGGCAAGATCAAGGAATTCACCGGCATCTCGGACCCGTATGACGTGCCTCAGAACCCCGAGCTGCGTGTCGAGACCGAGAATGTCGAGGTCGACAACTGCGCCCATCAGGTATTGCTGAAGCTGGAAAGCATGGGCCTGATCGCAGCCGGCTGAATCTGATGAATGAAACGAAGCGGCCTCCGGTTTACGGGGGCCGTTTTTGTTTTGACGAGGCTGAGGTGTTTGGGGACGTCGACGGGTGTGAGCCGGTTCGTCTATTGCGCGGTCTCTGGCAGGTCAACCTGCCCGCGCATCAGGATATGCCCCTGACCGGCAACCTTGATCCCCGTCATCGCGTCGGCGGGTCCAACGCGCGTGACAACGGCCTGACCGGGGCGGCCCATATCGTGACCCTGTTCCGCAACGAAACTGTCTTTGGTCATTAGCCCGTATCTCCACAGATAGGCCGCCATGGCCCCGGTGGCGGACCCGGTAAACGGATCCTCGGGCGGGCTGGGCGGGGCCATAAGCAGGCGCGAGAACGTATCGCCCGCATCGGTGGCCCCTTGGAGCGTCACGAGGAAAGGCTCGGCCATATCCGAGCCGGAATACCCTGCCGTCGCAGCCACTTTCCGCAGCGCGCCCTCGGACAGGCGGGCCGCGCGCAACGCGTCATGATCGCGCAGAACGGTGATACAGAAGGGCAAGCCGGTTGAAACCATCCGGGGTGGCGAGATGATGGCTTCTTGCGGCAGGCTGATCGCCTTTGCCACCAGATCGGCAGGCACATGCGCACCAAATTGCGGTGCGACCTGCGTCATTTCGATCTGGTCGCCCTGCAATCCGATCGAAACCAGACCCGCGCCGGTTTCCAGCGTCAGATTATCGCCGGAGATCATACCGCGCGACCGCATCGCCGCTACGGTGGCAATCGTCGGGTGCCCGGCAAAGGGAATTTCACGGCTGGCCAGAAAATACCGGACGCGGATGTCGGCCACGTCGGACGGGCCGGTGAATGTGCATTCGACCAGAGAGGTTTCGCGCACATATGCCATGCAGACCTCGGCCGAGAGACCCGCGCCGCCATGGACCACGGCACAACCGTTGCCGCCAAATGCACGATTGGTGAAGGCGTCTACCCAGTCGAATTCAAACCAGCTCATGCAGTCGGCTCCGTTACAGGTTAAAAGCGGCAGTTTCGCCGATGCGCATGTGTTGCGGGCAACGTTTCAGCCCCGCCCGGGCTAAGGGGCCGTTCAGTGAACGGCCACAGGTGACAGGTCGTGCTGACGGGCCAGAACGAAAGCCAGCTTGCGGTCGGCCACAAGCGCTAGTTGCTGCCCATCGGAATCGTGCACGGCATAAAGGTGATCCAGATCACCTGCCTGATCGCGCAGATCACGCGGCAGATCGGCAACGTCGACTGTTTTCACATAGACGATACGATTGCCTTCGGTGTTGATTTCAATCGGTGTATTCATAGCTCTTACCCCTTCCGTATATTGATTGTCTGAACCACGGTTTCCGGCACGGCGCGGGTCAGATCCACATGCAGCAGACCGTTTTCCATAATCGCCTCGCCCACCTCGACCCCGTCGGCCAGCACGAACATGCGCTGAAACTGACGCGCCGCGATGCCACGGTGCAGGAAGATGCGCCCCTCGCTGTCGTCGCGCTGACGGCCCCGGATCACCAGTTGGCGATCCTCGATGGTGATCGACAGATCCTCTTCGGCGAACCCGGCCACGGCAAGGGTGATGCGATAGGAAAAGTCCGAGGTCTGTTCGATATTATAGGGCGGGTATCCTTCATTACCGGCCTTTGCAGACCGTTCCAGAAGGCGTTCCAGCTGCTCGAACCCCAAAAGATGCGGGTATGAGCCAAGAGTAAGTTTCGACACGTATTTTCGTCCTTTATTGTCAAAGCGACGTGGTGCGCGGTCCCGTTCCGGCAACCGCTTGTTATAGAATATGGGAAGAAACCAGGATGTCCACAAGGTCTGGCGCGATAACGTCTGACACACTATCTTGTTGGGCAAGCACCACAACAAGCCCGAGTCGCCAATGAACGCGCCCACCGACCTTTCGATGAAAACCGATGAAGTTCTGCGGGTTGAATTGGAGGTTTTCCGCCGCCAGCACCGCGACCTTGATGAAGCGATCGAGGCGCTGCATGAAAAAGGAACGGCTGATCAGTTGACCCTTCGGCGTCTGAAAAAGGAAAAACTGCGCCTGAAAGACTTCATCCGCCTGATCGAAGACCGCCTGACCCCCGATATCATTGCCTGAACACCCTGTACCGCATTGCCACAAAAGCGGATTTGGCTATAGTGCGCGCTCTTTCTGAGCGCGGGGACGTAAGCGGATGAGCGATGTGACAGTGGGGATCATCATGGGCAGCCAGTCGGACTGGCCCACGATGAAGGAAGCCGCAGATATTCTGGATGAACTGGGCATCGCTTATGAGGCGCGTATCGTTTCGGCCCATCGCACCCCGGACCGGTTGTGGGACTATGGCAAGACCGCCGTGTCGCGCGGGTTGCAGGTGATCATCGCGGGCGCAGGTGGCGCGGCACATCTGCCGGGCATGATGGCCTCGAAAACACGGGTACCGGTGATTGGCGTGCCTGTGCAGACGCGGGCCCTGTCGGGGGTGGATTCGCTGTATTCCATTGTGCAGATGCCCAAGGGATTTCCCGTGGCGACCATGGCAATTGGGTCCGCTGGCGGGGCCAATGCGGGCCTGATGGCGGCGGGCATTCTGGCCTTGCAGGATGAGGCCCTGGCCGCGCGGCTGGATGCCTGGCGCGAGGCCTTGTCAGCCTCGATCCCCGAGGAACCGCAGGGATGAGCAGAATCGGGTTTATCGGCACCGGGCATATCGCCGCGCCGATTGCGCGGCTGATGGCCGCCAAAGGGCATGAGATCAGCGTGACCGAACGCAACGCCGAGGTCTCGGCCGCCCTGAATGCCGAACTGGGTGTGGCTATCGCGCCGCCGCAGGCGGTGATTGACACCTCGGACATCGTGTTTCTGTGCCTGCGCCCGCATATCGCGGCCGAGGTTCTGACTCCCCTGACCTTTCGCGCCGATCAGCAGGTCGTGTCGGTGATGGCGGCCGTTTCCGCCAAGGATTTGGCCAAGCTTTGCGCACCGGCGTCGGATTTCGTGCAGACCATCCCGCTGGGGTTCTTGCAGTCCGGTGGCTGCCCGATGGCGGCATTTGGAAATGACCGCTTGCTGGCCGAGCTGTTCGAGCCGGAAAACCCCGTGGTCAAGGTTGCGGATGAGGCGGCGCTGAACGCGCATTTTGCAATTTGTGCCATGGTTCCCGGCATTCTGGATTTGATGGCCACCGGGGCCAAATGGCTGGGTGACATGACCGGCGATGCGGACGAGGCCGAGTTCTATGCCACGCAGTTGATGGCTGGTTTTCTCGCCGCGATGGAGAAAGGCACAGCCGGGCGGTTGGCACAGGAGCGCGACGCTTTGGCGACCGAAGGTACTCTGAGCCTGCAGATGACGGGCACCCTGATCGAACAGGGCGCGCATGAGGCGCTGAGAGCGGCGCTTGGCGCAATTGGAAAACGTTTGGAGAATTGAAGATGGCGGAGATGCTCGCCCAAGGTGCGGTGATCGGGATTCTGGGTGGCGGCCAGCTGGGCCGGATGTTGTCGGTGGCGGCCTCTCGGCTGGGGTTTGTCAGCCACATCTACGAGCCGGGCGCAAACCCGCCTGCCGGACAGGTTGCGGATCGGGTAACGACAGCGGCCTATGACGATGTCGACGCCTTGACGGCTTTTGCCGATGCGGTGGACGTCATCACCTATGAGTTTGAGAACATCCCGACCGAGGCGCTGGATATTCTGGAAGCCCATCGCCCCATTCGCCCCGGGCGTGAGGCATTGAGGGTCAGTCAGGACCGCCTGACCGAGAAGACGTTCCTGCAGGGGCTTGGCCTGAAAACGGCCCCGTTTGCGGATATCACCAATCTGGATAGCCTGAATGCGGCTATCGAAGTAATCGGCACGCCTGCGATACTGAAGACCCGCCGCTTTGGCTATGACGGCAAAGGGCAGGCCAGATTGCGCAGCCCCGGGGATGCCGAGGCCGCGCTGGCCGACATGGCTGGCGCGCCTGCCGTTTTGGAGGGGTTCGTTGATTTTTCGCACGAAGTTTCGATCATTGCTGCGCGCGGGCTGGACGGTCAGGTGGCCTGTTTCGACCCGGGTGAGAATGTGCACCGCGATGGCATTCTGCACACCACCACCATCCCCGCCCGCCTGTCCCCTGCCCAGCGCACCGATGCCATCCTGCTTGCGGCCAATATTCTGAACGCGTTGGAATATGTCGGTGTCATGGGGGTCGAACTGTTCGTTACACCCGGCGGGCTGATCGTGAACGAGATCGCGCCGCGCGTGCATAACTCGGGCCACTGGACGCAGAATGGCTGCGCCGTAGACCAGTTCGAACAGCACATCCGCGCGGTGGCGGGCTGGCCGTTGGGCGACGGGCAGCGCCACTCGGATGTGGTCATGGAGAACCTGATTGGCGACGATATGGACCGCGTGCCCGAGCTGGCGCGCGAACGGGACGTCGCACTGCATCTTTACGGCAAGGCCGAGATCAAGGCCGGTCGCAAGATGGGACATTTCAACCGGATCAAGCGGTAGAATATCGCGCTACGGCGCGATGCCTTCGGCGAGAGTATTTGGAAAAAGGTGAAGCTGGTCTGGTTTCACCCCACAAAGCGCGACGCGATATCCCCTGACATATAGCTGACGCGCCCGCCCGCCAGTGTCGCGGCAACCCGGTGAGTGGTTGCATCAAGGATTACCAGATCGGCGCGTTTGCCCGCGGCAAGCGTGCCCCGGTCCTGCAAGTCCAGCACCCGCGCGGGGCCGGATGAGATCAGCGCCCAGGCCCCTGCGAAATCCAGCAGCCCGGTTTTGGCCAGCATCAACGCCGCGCGGCGTGGACTGGGATAATGGTAATCCGAGGCCAGCGCATCACAGAGCCCCATCGCGATCAGCTCTACCGCGCTGGCGTTGCCCTTATGCGAGCCGCCGCGGACCACATTGGGCGAGCCGAGAATGACGTGATCCCCGGCAGCGCGCGCGGCCTCGGCGGCCTCAAGCGTTTCGGGAAACTCGGCAATGTGCACCCCTTGGCCGCGCCACCAAGCGCGCGCCTCGGCAGTTGCGTCATCGTGGCTGCCCAGACGCACGCCCATGTCCGCAAGCTTCGAACAAAGCGCTACAAGCGCCGCCGGAACCTCAGCCTTGCGGGCGTGCATGTCGAGCAGCATCTCAAAATGTGCCTCCGGATTTCGCCCGGCCTTCAAGGCTTGCCCGGTCAGGCGCGGTGGTTTCTTGCCCTGTGCCAAACGATCATGCGGCAGGTGGTCATTGAAGACCACGTATGGCACCTGCCAATCGGCGATGCGACGGGCCAGCCCGTCGAAATCCGCGAGCATATTGGTCTCGAACCGCAGTTGCGGGATCAGATCGGTGACCGTGCTGCCCTTGACCGCTGCGATGGCCGCAAACACCTGCGCGGCAAAGTCCGGGCCGCGCACGCCGCCTTCCCAGCTGTAAAACTGCGCCAGCACGGCTGTGGTGATGCCATTGGCGGCCAGTTCGGCCTCGACCGACAGAATGCCCTCATTCATCTGTTTCATCGCGCCGCGACGTGGGGCTATATGGCGTTCGAATCCATCGCCGTGCAAATCGACAATACCTGGCAGAACTAGATAACCGGTCAGGTCAATCCGCCGCCCGGGCGCGTCATTCTGAACCACCCCATCTGCAATGGCGAAGTCTGCGCGTAACAGCCCTTCACCCGGTAGCAGGACCTCTGCTCCGGTCAATGTCAGTTCCAATGCGGTCATTCTGATGGCTCCGCCCCCGGTTCCGAGCAGTTTTGCCCGATACAGATCTCGTCTATTACGTCCATCACACCGTCCAGCCAAGTGATCTGCGGATCAAACCGGCCGAATTCAATGAAGTGCAGCACCTGCGCCATGACCTGCGGGTTGTTCATCATGAAGGTATGGGTCACCGGCAAGACAAGATGATCGGCCATGCCTTCGACCTTGGTGGACTCGACCGACACTTTGCCATCGTCAGGACCGTCGATCAGAGACGAAAACACGAGGTTCAGGGACTGGTCACCTGCGATGACACCCAGTTCGAAATCCACGGGCGGCAGGCGGCTGGGAATACCATCCGGGCCCGTACCCAGTTGAAGACCGGCCGGACCGTTCAGGTATCCGAACACCTCCCACGCGCTGAGTTCATCGACCAGCTGGCTACCCTGATTGGGCGGCCCCAGCATGACGACACGGCCCATGTTTTCAGGGCTGTGGTCCTGCAACCAGTATCGCAACAGGATGCCGCCCATGGAATGCGCAACGACATTGACGGTATCAGTGCCGCAGGCTGCAAACGCTTGCGGGATGGTTTGTTCGGCCAGTTCGGGGATTCCGATTTCGGTCGATGGGTAACCGGGGCGCACGACGGAATAGCCATTCGCTTTGAACAGTTGTTCCATCACGCTGAACGACGCCTCAGTCCGGGCAAGACCGTGCAGCAGGACAACGCATTTCGCATTGGCCACGGCGGGAATAAGGCAACAAAGCAGGGCGATCAGAATTCTCATACCCGCCAGATAAAGCCTGTGCGCCCACGTTAAAAGACCTTCCCACGTTGACGTCGCAGGACAGCCAGCGCGATACCGCCCAAAACCAGTGCCGCACCAACAAGCAGCCGCACACCCGCGCTTTCCCCCAACAGCACCACGCCGCCCACAATCGCGATCACCGGCACGCTGAGCTGAACAACTGCCGCCGTTGAAGGTGCCAGTTGGGGCAGAACGCGATACCACAAGGCGTATCCCAGACCCGAGGTTACGCCACCTGACAAGGCCGCAAGTAGATAGCCCAATCCGGTCATGTGCCACTCTGCCCCTGTGGCCATCAGGGCCAACGCGGTCACAGGCAGCGCGACGATGAAATTTGCAGCCGTGCCCTGCAACGCATCAGGCTCGGACCGCCCGGCCAGTGAATAGGCCGCCCAGCCGATCCCGGCGGCAATCATCAAAACGGTTCCGGTTGGATCGACCTGCACTGTTCCTGTGGGCCACAGGACACAGGCCAGACCACCCAGCGCAATCGCTGCTCCGGCCAGCTGTCGGCGGGTAGGTTTGGTCCCGGTAAGGGCGGTGGCGGCGAACATGGTGATCTGCACAACGGCAAACAGGATAAGCGCGCCCAGCCCCGCATCCAACGTCAGATAGGCAATGGAAAACCCGATCATATACAGGGAAAGCGACCCGGCCCCGATGAACCGCCTGCAGGTGCGCAGCGGCAAATGTCCTCTGCGCAGCACAACCAGTGCGGCCAGAACCAGCGCCCCCGCCAGAACCCGGATAATGGCAAACCCCGCGGGATCACTGGATCCGCTGTCGATAGCCAGCCGGTTCAGAATGGAGTTCGCCGCAAAGGCGCACATGGTCAGGGCGGTCAGAAGGAACAGTCGCATTGCAACCACATACCGACTTGGCGGCAGGTTGGACACTCACAATTCGGGCACACGCGGCCCAGCCTTCATCTTTTCCAAAATACTCCCGCCGGAGGCGTGGCCGCATTGCGGCCATCGGAAATGAGACGGGGCCGCCAAAAGGCGACCCCGTCCGTTAGCACTTTGGCTTCCCCTCTCGACAGCTTGACCTTGCAGCCAAACGCCTGTCAGGGGTCGTCAGAATTCGCCGAGGCGAATTCGACGTGCTTACATCATGCCGCCCATGCCGCCCATGTCGGGCATGCCGCCAGCAGGTGCATCTTTTTGCGGTTTGTCTGCAACCATCGCTTCGGTGGTGACCAGCAGGCCGGCAACCGAAGCCGCGTCTTCCAGAGCGGTACGGACAACTTTGGCCGGGTCGATCACGCCGAACGAGAACATGTCGCCATATTCTTCGGTCTGAGCGTTGAAACCAAAGGCCGGATCCGAAGACTCGCGCACTTTGCCTGCAACAACCGCGCCGTCAACGCCTGCGTTTTCGGCGATCTGGCGCAGCGGCGCTTCGATGGCCTTGCGCACGATGTTGATGCCTGCGTCCTGATCAGCGTTTGCGCCTTTCAGCGATTCCAGTGCTTTACCGGCCTGAACCAGCGCAACACCACCGCCTACAACGACGCCTTCCTGAACGGCTGCGCGCGTTGCGTTCAGAGCATCGTCCACACGGTCCTTACGCTCTTTCACTTCAACTTCGGTCATGCCGCCGACGCGGATAACGGCAACACCGCCTGCCAGTTTGGCAACGCGTTCCTGCAGCTTCTCACGGTCGTAATCCGACGAGGTTTCTTCGATCTGGGTGCGGATTTGGGCAACACGTGCTTCGATCTCGGCTTTCTCGCCAGCACCGTCGACGATGGTGGTTTCGTCTTTGCTGATCTCGATCTTCTTGGCGGTGCCCAGCATGTCCATGGTGACATTCTCAAGCTTCATGCCCAGATCTTCGCTGATCACCTGACCACCGGTCAGGATTGCGATGTCCTGCAGCATGGCTTTGCGGCGATCGCCGAAGCCCGGTGCCTTGACAGCAGCAATTTTCAGGCCGCCGCGCAGTTTGTTGACAACCAGAGTTGCCAGCGCTTCGCCTTCAACGTCTTCTGCAATGATCAGCAGCGGCTTTTGCGACTGGATCACCTGCTCGAGCAGCGGAACCATCGGCTGCAGCGAGGACAGTTTCTTTTCGTGCAGCAGGATCAGGCAGTCGTCAAGCTCGGCCACCATCTTGTCTGCGTTGGTGACGAAGTAAGGCGACAGGTAGCCGCGGTCGAACTGCATCCCTTCGACAACATCGGTCTCGGTTTCCAGACCTTTGTTTTCTTCGACGGTGATGACGCCTTCGTTGCCGACCTTCTGCATCGCGTCTGCGATTTGCTGGCCAATTTCAGCTTCGCCGTTGGCCGAGATGGTGCCAACCTGAGCAACTTCTGCCGAGTCTTTGACTTCACGCGAAGCAGCACGGATGCCTTCGACGACTTTGGCGGTTGCCAGGTCGATACCGCGCTTCAGGTCCATCGGGTTCAGGCCCGCTGCAACCTGCTTCAGGCCTTCTTTTACGATGGCCTGCGCCAGAACGGTCGCGGTGGTGGTGCCGTCACCGGCTTCGTCATTGGTGCGGCTGGCGACTTCTTTCACCATCTGCGCACCCATGTTTTCGAACTTGTCTTCCAGTTCGATTTCCTTGGCAACCGAAACACCGTCTTTGGTGATGCGCGGTGCGCCGAAGGATTTGTCCAGTACCACGTTGCGGCCTTTGGGGCCCAGGGTCACTTTGACAGCATCAGCCAGGATGTTCACACCCCGGAGCATCTTGTTGCGGGCATCGGTGTCGAACTTGACGTCCTTTGCAGCCATGTCGTTTCTCCTTGAGAAAATGTGTTGAGTGGAAGATCAGAGAAAGCGCGGGCTTACTCGATGATCCCCATGATGTCGCTTTCTTTCATCATCAGCAGCTCTTCGCCGTCGACCTGAACCTCGGTGCCCGACCATTTGCCGAACAGGATCTTGTCGCCAGCCTTGACCGCCATTGCGATCAGCTCGCCGCTGTCCTTGCGCGCGCCTTCGCCGGTTGCGACGACTTGGCCTTCGCTGGGCTTTTCTTTTGCGCTGTCAGGAATGATCAGTCCGCCTGCGGTTTTTTCATCGCTTTCGGTACGGCGAACCAGCACACGGTCATGAAGCGGTTTCAATGCCATCTTTGCAGCTCCTTGGGCTCAAAGTTTTGTTTATCCTCCCCTCGCCTTTCGACGAGGCGTTAGCACTCGGTGTGTATGAGTGATAACGACGCATAGCTAGGGAGTCTAAAACGCCGAGTCAACAAGGTGTTTGGGATTTTTTTACAACGCCTCAGTCAGCCTGTTCCCAGCTGTAGGCCCAGTGTTTCAAGCCGTCTGTTCCCTCAGAAGTAAGAGCGTAGACACCTTTTTCAACCTTCTCGAACCACCCATAGTGATTTTCCCGCATCAACCGGGTGGCGACCGGAACACCCGCCGATCTGGCAACCTCGGCCCCTTTGGCCGGGCCGTGTTCGGCCAGAAAGGCCGCGCATTTCAGCGCATCCTGACGGTAGGCCGTCACGATCCCGTGACGTGTCGCGCCCCCGGAATTGGGGTCGCCCTCCAGCCGAGCGAATTCACGCAGCAGCCGCACCGCCCTGGCCTTGTCCTTGCGCGGCACATATGGGCCCGGGTCGCATTGCACCTCGACCGTGCCATCGGCGCGTACGGTGATCAGACCCAGGCCAAGCCTGCGGCACAGAGCCAGATTGTCCCTGAGCGCCCGCCGGGCCGTGCGCCCGGTGGGTTTGCTGACCCCGATATAGACCTGATCCGTGAGTTTCAGGCGGGTAATCGCCTGATGGAAAAGGGACAGCGTGAACCTGAGCTTGAGTTCGACAATCACAGGCGTCTCGTCTTCGCGCATGGCGACGATATCGGCTGCGCCCACTTCTCCTTTGACGGTGTATCCCTGACGCTCCAAAAGCGCCTTGATCGGGGGATAGAGGTCCTGCTCGCGGTTCATGGGCCTATGCTACGCAGATTGTTGAGGAATACCAGACGGGTTGCTTGAACATGGGCCGCAGGCATGGCTATGTCTGGGACACCTTGATGACACAACACCGGATGGGTTCATGCGCCTGCTGACGTTTCTCGCTTTTCTACTGGCCCCGATCACGGCTGCGGCTGCGTGCGATGGGCAGGACCTGCGCCCACTGCTGTCAGATGACGCGCGGGCCGAGTTGCAACGCGCCGTGGCGGACATCCCCTTTCCGGAAGGCAACCACTGGATTGCGCGCAAGGGTGACACGGTTCTGCACATCGTTGGCACCCTGCACACTTATGACGAACGTATGGAAAAGGTGGTTGAACGCCTGTCTCCGGACCTGAGCAAGGCTGACGCATTCTATTTCGAAGTCACCCAGACTGACATGGACGCATTCGAAAAAAACCTGGCCAATAATCTCAGCGCTGTAATGATCACATCCGGGCCGACCCTGATCGACCTGATGGGAGATGAAGACTGGGCCGCATTCTCGACCGCGTTGAACCAGCGCGGCATTCCCGGCTGGATGGCAGCCAAAATGCGACCGTGGTTCTTGAGTATGATGCTGAGCATCCCGCCCTGCATGATGGAAGATCCGAACGGGACCTACGGCATGGACGCCCGCCTGAACGATCTGGCCGCAGAAAACGGCATTCCGCAATACTCGCTGGAACGTATCGACGACCTGATCGCCATGTTCGACAGCCACCCTCTGGAACAGCAGGTCGAGTCGCTGGTGCGGCTGTCCGGGGCGATGATGGGAAGCAACGATCAACTGGCCACCATGGCCAATGGATATCTGGAAGAAAAGCACGCCGAGATCATACAATTCGCACGCCTTCAGGGGTTCGAGGAATCCGGGTTGAGCCGGGACGTCTTCGATGAGGAATGGAACGGGTTCGAGCAGCAGATGCTTGTCCAACGGAATGCTCTGTGGATGGAGCATATTCTGGCCATCACGGATCAGACGGCGGTGATCGCGGTCGGCGCAGGTCATCTGAGTGATGACCACGGTTTGCTGAACCAGCTGGAGCAGGCCGGATACACGCTGACACGCGCCGCTTTCTAAGCTGGTTCAGCGGTTTTCAGACCAAGCGTCGCAGACGGGCTGCTGTGGCGTGACAAGGGCGTTTGTCCGCCCTATAAGGCGCGCAAATTTCCATTCCGCAGGACGCTGACATGACAACGCTCGTATTTGGTCACAAATCCCCCGACACCGATTCCACAGGCTCGCCGATCCTGTGGTCGTGGTACCTCAACGAAATCAAAGGTGTGCAGGCCGAGCCCGTGCTGTTGGGCGAGCCCAACACCGAAGCGGCGTTCATGCTGGACAACTGGGATCTGCCCAAACCACGCATCCTGGACGATCTGGCAGCGGACACTCCGGTGGTTATCGTCGACACCAACAACCCTGCCGAACTGCCCGCCAACGTCAATGACGCAGACATCCGCGCCATCATCGACCACCACAAGCTGGTCGGTGGTCTGGAAACCAAAGGCCCGATCGACATCACCGTGCGCCCGCTGGCCTGCACGGCCACCATCATGGTTGACCTGATGGGCGACGATGCAGCCAAGATGCCCGACGCCATCAAGGGCGCGGCACTGACCTGCATCCTTTCGGACACGCTGGAATTCCGCTCGCCCACCACCACGCCCCATGACCGCGAGGTCGCAGAGCGGCTGGCGGCCGAGTTGGAGCTGGATATCTCGGCTTACGCGGCAGATATGTTTGCGGCGAAATCGGATGTCTCGTCCTTCTCGGATGCCGAACTGATCCGCATGGACAGCAAGGAATACGAGGTCGATGGCACCAAATTCCGCGTCTCGGTTCTGGAAACCACTGCGCCGGGTGTCATTCTGGACCGCAAGGCAAGCCTGGCGGGTTCGATGGTGGATGTCGCCAAAGAAGACGGTGTCGATCAGGTGCTGCTGTTCGTCGTCGATATCCTGAACGAGGAAGCCACCCTGCTGGTGCCCAATGATCTGGTCAAAACCGTTGCCGAGAAAAGCTTTGGTGCATCCGTCGATGGCGACGCCGTGGTTCTGCCGGGCATCATGAGCCGTAAAAAGCAGATCATTCCGAACCTGAAGGTCTGAAAAAACACGCGGGGTCCGTCATTCTGAGTAAAACGGGCCTCGCATTATTGGTCTTCAGTCTGCGCCTTCGGCATTGCGCTTAAACAGACCTTTACCCAACCGACGAAATACAGGGCGGCCACCGATCGATTGGTGGCCAATCCCTTGCCAATCGGTCATAAGGCTCGTGCAGTTTCAGCTTGAGGCCACATATGACCCAGATCGTTCACGCGCTGTCCGAAATCTCCGCCCGCTACAAAGCGTTGTTTGTCGATCTGTGGGGGTGCGTTCACAACGGGATCACGGCCTATCCCGAAGCTGTCGCAGCCCTTCAAGCCTATCGCGCGGACGGGGGGCTTGTTGTTCTGGTCACGAACTCGCCCAAACCCCGTGCGGGTGTGGCCGAGCAACTGGTGCAGTTCAATGTTCCCGCAGATGCCTATGACACCATTGCCACCAGCGGCGATTCCGCACGGTCGGCGATGTTCCGTGGTGCTGTCGGGCACAAGGTTTACTTCATGGGGGAATGGCAGCGCGATGCGGGCTTTTTCGAGCCCCTGAAACTGCTGCACCACCCGATCCATATTGAACGTGTCCCGCTGAGAGAGGCCGAAGGGATCGTCTGCTGTGGCCCTTTTGATCCGATGGCCGACCCGGACGTGAACCGCCCCGATTTCCTCTATGCCAAACAGATGGGCATGAAGCTGCTGTGCGCAAACCCCGACATTGTTGTCGATCGCGGCGAGGTGCGCGAATGGTGTGCAGGCGCTTTGGCAAAGCTCTATACCGAGATGGGCGGCGAGAGCCTGTATTTCGGCAAGCCGCACCCACCGATCTACGATCTGGCGCGCCGCAGGTTGCAGGAACTGGGCCATGATATCCCGGACAGCGACATTCTGGTGATCGGCGACGGCCCCCATACGGACATTCTGGGGGGCATGGGTGAAGGCATTGATTCCCTGTTCATTTCGGGCGGGCTGGCGGCTGCTGAGACAAAAACGTCGCACCATCCGGATCACGAATCCCTAACGGCTTATATCGAAAGGGAAAAGATCAACCCGACCTACACAATCGGGCGATTGAGATAGCAAGAAAAGACTTGATTTTCTGCAGTTGCGAAGTAATAAAGTTGCCAACCTAGGCCGGATAGTGGTTTTTTCTTTCTCGGTCGATTTCGAGTGAGGGCAACATGTTGGACAATCTTCCACGCGGAACGATCTGTATCGAAGACATCGAAATGGGAATGTCCCGCCACCTGCGCAAAGTGGTGACGGACGAAGATATCGAGATGTTTGCGCAGATCTCGACAGACCGGAACCCGGTGCATCTGGATGATGATTATGCCCGCGATACAATCTTCGAAGGGCGTATCGCGCACGGAATGCTGACAGCTGGGCTGATCTCGGCCGTTATTGGCGAACAACTGCCGGGTCATGGCACGGTCTATATGGGGCAGTCACTGAAGTTCCTGGCCCCCGTGCGCCCCGGTGACATGGTTTATGCCGAGGTCAAAGTCATCGACATCGACTTTTCCAAGCGTCGCGTCAAACTGGATTGCCATTGCTCGGTCGAGGGCAAGAAGGTGCTGATCGGTGAAGCCATGGTACTGGCCCCGTCGCGCAAGTTCGACTGATCGGCGAACACATCCATGCAAAAGGCGCCCGACCGGCGCCTTTTTTTTGTTGGGACACTGAGTTTTGCCTGTGCCTTTCAGGACGGGCGGGCGCGTTTTCGCCCTTTCAACGCACCGGATTCCAGGATGATCTCTGACACCACGTGTTCACGCCTGTAGGCCATCACATGAACGCCAGACACCCCCGCGATATCGCGGATCTGCTGGATCAGTTCGATACAGATCTTCTTGCCCTCGTCAGCTGGTTTTTCGGCTTTCTCCATCCGCTCGATTACCTGATCGGGGATGTGAATGCCGGGAACATTGCTGCGCATCCAGCGAGCTGCACGCGCTGACGCGATCGGGCCGACGCCCGCGATGATGAACACTTTCTTGTCCAGTCCCGCATCGCGCACACGCGCCATAAATTTCTCGAACAGCGGAATGTCGTAGATGTAATTGGTCTGAATATACTCAGCCCCGGCCTCAACCTTCTTTGCCAGACGATCAGGTCGCCAGTCATAAGGCGGTATGCAGGGGTTTTCGGCAGCACCAAGGAACAGTTGCGGCGGGCGCGTGATCTTACGACCAGAAAGGAACATTCCCTGATCGCGCATCGTGCGGATCGTCCGCAACAGGGTCAGGGAATCGAAATCGAATACCGGTTTTGCCCCCGGCTGATCCCCGACGCCGACGCCGTCGCCGGTCAGGCACAGCACGTTACTGACGCCCAACGCCGCAGCCCCCAGAACATCGCCCTGAATGGCAATCCGGTTCCGGTCGCGGCAGGAAATCTGATAGACCGGAGAATAACCCGCGCGCGTCAGCAAGGCACAAATCCCAATCGAGGACATATGGCAGTTCGCGCCCGAAGCATCGGTTGCATTGATCGCGTCAGCCACTTCGCCAAGCGGTTGGGCCGCCTGAAAAACATCCTCGGGGTCGGCACTGTCGGGTGGGTTCAACTCGGCGGTGACTGCGAAACGGCCTGAACGGAGCACCTTCTCCAACCGGCTGTGCGACACATGTCCTTGGGGAACCGGAACATAGCCAATCGGCTCCACCTCGTTGCGATGGGTATCACTCATTTCTTCAGTTCCCGGTTTATCGCGTTGGGTGGTTCGGCGGCCAGTGGTGCCGCAGAAGGTTCATTCTCGCGCGCTTCGGGGAATGCCTCGGCCAGCGCCAACCGGGCTGCATCCCGGGTCTCGCGCTCGTGCGCTGCAATCTCGCGGCTGACCCGCAGCCAGGATGACGAGCCTTTCAACGTGTGCTCCACCGGCGGAAGAACTTCTTTTATCTTGTCGGCTCCGTGCCGCATGCGGCTGGCTCCGTTCCAGGCCAGGGCCCAGACGCATTTCATATCCGGCTTCACCTCGCAAAACTCGCCGGGACGTACGCCGCCACATGGGCCATTGCGCAATTGCTTTGGGCAGTTCATCGGGCAGGACATTCCGGTGGATGACAACACGCATTGCCCGCACATCTTGCAATCAAACAACAGGGTTTTGACGCCCTTCTCGACCAGTGCAATGGGGCGTTCGACGCGGTTATATCCGATCTTTGCAAATATCGGGTCCATCGCGACCATGCCGCGTTCGACACATTTATAGATCCACTCGAAAGTGCGGGCATGACGAATCGCGAACAGTCGCATTCGGTACATGGGTCTGCCTCCTGTGCTGGGTTCATTCGAACCTCGCCGGGCTTTGATCCGGTGCGCCTTAATCCAGGGAACCGGATTTTCAGTCTAAACCCGGAGTTTTTTTTGAATCAAGCGGTTGGAGGCGCTTGGCCTGAAATACTTGGATTGGCCTCATGCATTTTCCCGGCCAACTGAAATGTTCAAAGCTCAGTCACAGGATCGCATTCTTGGAATTCAAACTGCCGCTTGAACAAATTGACTCGCGCCGCTACGCAATCGTCTATGCACATCATCCGGGATATCCAGTTCGTCCAGCCAGAAGATCGCGGCGCCAGCGTGGCAATCGGGAATTTCGACGGCGTTCATTTGGGGCATCAGTCGGTCATTGAACTGGCCCGTAATGCAGCGCCGGACGCGCCGCTGGGTGTGTTGACCTTCGAGCCGCATCCGCGGGAGTATTTTGCGCCTGACGCGCCTCCGTTCCGCCTGATGCGGGGCAATGCGCGAGCGCACCGGCTGGAGAAGCTGGGCGTAGAGAAGCTTTATGAACTGCCGTTCAACGCCGCGCTGGCCGGGCTTTCGCCAATGGAGTTTGCGCGCAACGTGATCTGCGACGGGCTGGGCCTGTCGCATGTCGTGGTGGGTGCCGATTTCTGCTTTGGCAAGGGCCGCAGTGGCACGGCGCAGGATCTGGTGAAGTTCGGGCAGGACATGGGGTTCGGTGTGACGATTGCGCCTTTGATGGAACGGTCGGAAAATGTTGTATCCTCAACCGCCATTCGCACCGCGCTGAGCGACGGCCGCCCACGGGACGCAGCCGCGATGCTGGGACACTGGCACCGGATCGAAGGCGAAGTGATCGGGGGCGAACAGCGCGGGCGCGAGCTGGGCTTTCCCACCGCGAACATGTCCATCGAAGGGCTGCATCCGCCAAAATTCGGTGTCTACGCCGTACTGGTGGATGTGTTGGATGGGCCGCATAAGGGCAGCTATCACGGTGCGGCCTCGATCGGGGTGCGCCCGATGTTTAACGGCCAGGTGCCCAATATCGAAACCTTCCTGTTCGACTTTTCGGGCGATCTGTACGGGGCGACCCTGTCGGTGGGTCTGATCGACTTTCTGCGCCCCGAGATGACATTCGACGGGCTGGAGAGTCTGATCACGCAGATGGATGCCGACTGCGAACAGGCCCGCGGTATATTGACCGCCCTATGAGTGTTGATCCGATTGAACGCGCGGGCCTGCCTGCCCGGTTTTGGGAGCGCAAACCCCTGCGCCAAATGAACCAGCGCGAGTGGGAGGCGTTGTGTGATGGCTGCGGCAAATGCTGCCTGAACAAGCTGGAAGATGAAGACACGGGCGAGGTGGCCCTGACCTGCGTCGCATGCCGCTTGCTGGATGACGAAAGCTGCCGCTGCGTACAATACGACATCCGGCATCAATTCGTGCCCGAATGCATCGTCATGACCCCCGACAATATCGACGAACATGCCTATTGGTTGCCGCAAACCTGCGCGTATCGGTTGCTGTGGGAAGGCAAACCGCTTTACGACTGGCACCCGTTGATATCTGGTACAGCGGACAGTGTGCACGCTGCCGGGATCTCGGTTCAGGGGCGCACGGTGTCTGAGTTTGAGACACCCATGGAAGAGTGGGAAGATTACATAATCGAGGAGCCAAGCTGATGCATTTCGCGTCTGACAATTCCGGGCCGGTTCATCCACAGGTCATGGCCAGGCTGGCCGAGGTCAATCAGGGCTATCAGATGGCCTATGGCGCGGATACGCTGATGAACGAGGTGCGCGACCGTATCCGCAGTATATTCGAGGCTCCGGGTGCTGCGGTCTATCTGGTGGCGACCGGGACAGCAGCGAATTCGCTCGCCCTTGCAACATTGTCAAAGCCTTGGGAAACGGTCTTCTGTTCCCCAGTCGCGCATATCCACGAGGACGAATGCAACGCACCGGAGTTTTACAGCGGCGCCAAGCTGACCCTGGTACCGGGCGGAGACAAGATGACCCCTGAGGCTTTGCGCGGGTCAATTCTGGGCGAGGAAACACGCGGTGTGCATGGGCCGCAGCGCGGACCCGTGTCGATCACACAAGTGACCGAGCGCGGATCGGTCTATTCGCTGGCAGAGTTGCAGGCCCTGTGCGAGGTCGCCAAGACTTACGGCCTGCCCGTGCATCTGGACGGCGCGCGCTTTACCAACGCGTTGGTTGCGCTGAACTGTTCCCCTGCGGATATGACATGGAAAGCAGGTGTAGATGCTGTCAGTTTTGGTGGCACCAAGAACGGTCTCATGGGTGTCGAGGCGGTTGTGTTCTTTGATGAAAGCAAAGCCTGGGAGTTTGAGCTGCGGCGCAAGCGCGGGGCGCATCTGTTTTCCAAACACCGCTATCTGTCCGCTCAGATGGCGGCCTATCTGGAAGACCACCTGTGGCTGAAGATGGCGCGTCAGGCCAATGACAACTGCGCCCGCTTGGCCGAGGGGTTGCGCGCCAAGGGGGCCGCATTTCTGTACGAACCGCAGGCCAATATGATCTTTGCCTCATTCCCACGCGCGAAGCACAAGCAACTGCACAAGGCAGGCGCGGTTTATCACCTTTGGGGTGCAGAGCTGGAAGGCGAGGATAACAACGAAAACCTCGCGTGCAGGCTGGTTTGCGACTGGTCCATCGGAGCGGCGGAGATCGATCAGTTTCTCAATCTGCTTTGACGCCTAACGGGGCGTTGGTCTGCCAGAACGCCCGCAGCAAAGCGCCGGTTTCATCAGGGTGTGAAATCGGCAGCATGTGCCCTGCGCCGTTTATGCGTTCATGGCGCGCATCAGGCAGGCGCCGTTGCAGCCCTGCGCAAATCGCGTGGATCACTGGCGGCGTCTCTGACCCGCTCAGCAACAGGGTCGGCATCGATGCGCGCCGGAGCCGATCCGGGTCAAGCAACCCTGCCTGATCGTCATAGAGCACAGGGTGCACAGCAGGAACCGCATCGATTCCACGCACCATATTTGCCCGCGTGCGCTCGGGCAAATCAGGCCATTTGGGGCTGATCTTCGTGCTCCACGCCCTGTTGAACAGGCGCGCGGCCAGAGCCTTGTCACCAGATTCGAAGGCCGCACTGACTGGCTCGGAGTCCCGTTCGTGCTGTTCGAACAACAGCGGCGCATCCTGTTTCGCAACTGCAAAGAACACGGGTTCGATCAGGATCAGGCTGCGCACGCGCTCGGGATGCTCAATTGCCAGCCTGAGTGCGATCATCGCCCCAAAGGAATGCCCGATTACATCCATGGGTTCCGTCAATTCAGCCAGGGCCGGTTTGGTCACTGCGTCAAAGAAATCACCCTGCCCGTCCCAATCCGGGCTGCGCCCATGCGACAGCATATCCGGGGCAACAAATGTCGCACAGCCATTCAGCGCACTGGCCAAACCAGACCAGGCACCGGAATGCGCAATCGTGCAATGGAGGGCGAGCAGTTTCCGCTCCCCCTCACCCAAGTGCCTGACGAAAACGGATTGCATCGTGGCCCTGACCGTCACCCGTTCATCTCGGCCAGATGCCGATCCAGATCGTCCAGCCTGTCCTGACCCCAGAACCGCTGGTCGTCGGGCGTGATGTAGAACGGTGCGCCGAAGACACCCCGGTCCACGGCTTCCTCGAGGTTGGCGGCGTAGGTTTCTGCGCCCACCAGCAAGCCGCTGTCTGCCAGACCGGGATCAAACCCGGCTTGCGTCAGACATTCGCGGATGACATCGTCCTGTGCGATATCCTTTTCCTCGGCCCAGCAGGCGCGAAGGAAGCTATGACACAGCTTACCCACATCGCCCGAGCCGTCCTTGATCGCGGCAATAACCGCATAAGATGACGGGGCCATGTTGGTCGGCCAGTGCGCGGGTTTCAGATTGAACTCCATCCCCAGATTCTTCGATTGGCGCAGCAGCTCCTGTGCGCGGTACTCGATACGAGAGATATGCCGGTCTTTCGGAGGGGTCCCCCCGGTGCGCGCGAACAGGGCGATAATGTCCAGCGGCTTATAGTTGATCGTCGCGCCGTGTTTCGCCGCGATTTCTTCCAACCGCATCCCTGCCAGATAGGAATAGGGCGAGAGTGTCGCAAAAAAGTAGTCAATCTGGGTCATGTGCACTTTCTCCGCTGCGTTACCTTTGCGGGACGGTAAGGCCATGCTAAGCGGTGTCAACATCACGATTCTGTCACATTGCCATTGCTGCCCGGGGACCTCAGCCGATGCCGACACTTCACGAACCCAAGCTTATCGCTGGGAACGCCAACCTTCCGCTTGCCCAAGCCATCGCACGCCGCATGAGCCTGTACCGAGGCGTTGATCAGGGTCTGGTCGATGCGCGTGTCGAACGGTTCAACGACGGTGAGATTTTCGTGGAAGTGTTCGAAAATGTGCGCGGCGAGGATATGTTCATTATCCAACCGACCTCGAACCCGGCCAATGACAACCTGATGGAACTGCTGATCATCGCCGATGCGCTGCGCCGGTCGTCCGCGCAGCGGATCACCGCCGTGATCCCGTATTTCGGGTACGCCCGTCAGGACCGTCGCACCAAGGCCCGCACGCCCATCAGCGCCAAGCTGGTGGCCAACATGTTGACAGGGGCCGGGATCGAACGGATCCTGACCATGGACTTGCATGCGGCCCAGATTCAGGGCTTTTTCGATATGCCCGTGGACAACCTTTATGCCTCGCCCATCTTTGCGCTGGATGTGAGGCATCAGTTCAAGGGAAATCTGGATGAAATCATGGTCGTTTCACCTGACGTGGGCGGCGTGGCCCGCGCGCGTGAACTGGCCAAGCGGATCAACGCCCCTTTGTCGATCGTGGACAAGCGCCGCGAGAAAGCGGGCGAAGTGGCCGAGATGACCGTGATCGGGGATGTGAAGGACAAGATCTGTCTGATCGTCGACGACATGTGCGACACCGCCGGAACGCTGTGCAAGGCAGCGCAGGTGCTGCTGGATAACGGTGCGAAAGAGGTTCATTCCTACATCACGCATGGCGTCATGAGCGGCCCTGCGGTGGAACGGGTGACAAATTCGGTGATGAAGTCGCTGGTGCTGACCGACACGATCCAGCCAACCAAAGAGATTTTGGGCGCCAAGAACATCCGCATTGTTCCGACCGCGCCTATCTTTACGCAGGCGATCCTGAACATCTGGAACGGAACCAGCGTGTCATCCCTGTTCGAAGACAAGACGCTGACGCCGATCTACGAATCCATGTACCAGATGGATTGAGTTTGGACGGGTCGACAGAATGTGTCGTCCCTTTCTTTTTGAACCACCGGTTGCGCACAAGTCTGCCTCATGCGCGCGATCAGCGACACAAGCGGACCGATCTCCATGACTGGCAACAAACGCATTGTTCTTTCCAGCGACCACGCGGCTATCGAGCTGCGTCAGGCCGTGGCCAACCACATCGCGCAGCAAGGCTGGGACGTGGTCGATATCGGCCCGACGACCCATGAAAGCACCCATTACCCCAAACACGGCAAGGCCGCGGCACTGGCCGTAGCCTCGGGTGATTGCGGATTGGGGATTATCCTCTGCGGCACGGGTCAGGGCATCATGATGGCCGCAAACAAGGTGCCCGGCATTCGCTGCGGCGTCTGTTCGGACGCGTTTTCCGCCCGGATGATCCGCCAGCATAACAATGCCAATATGCTGTCGATTGGCGCGCGTGTTGTCGGCGAAGGACAGGCGCTGGATATTGTGGATGCGTTTCTGGGTGCCGAATTTGAAGGCGGCCGCCACGCCACACGGGTCGACATGATCGAAGCGCAGGACGACTGAGGCCTGCGCCTGTCCTGCAAGCCCAGGATCAGGAAATGTCCCAGTCGTCCGGGTGCGCCACCTCTCCAAACGCGGTCCAGCTGATCCGGATGCGGGCAATCCGCGTGTCGGACCAAGTCCGAAACACCGCTTCAAACCCTTCTGTGGTGACATTTTCTGCCTGAACCTCGGCGCGCAGGGCTGATGATGTGTCGACATCCCAAAGGGAAATCCCGATCTGAACAATGGGCGGGCTAAGAAACGTGTCCTTGAATTGGATGGGTTTCCGACGTTCGCGGGGGCCTTCGCCAGTCCACATGTCCCCGCCTTCGGCAAATTCCGAAAACAGAACACTTTCACCTTGATCGATGCCAATGGGATGGGTCAGAAATTTTTTCATGTATTCATCATTATACTTGAATTTCCGCAACTTATCCCTGCTTTTTGGCAAAAGCACGACAAAAAAACGGCCCCGCAATCGCGAGGCCGTTCCAATTTTTCACTGTTAAGCCAATTACAGGCTCATATGCGTCCCAAGCGCTTCCATGTCGGCCAGCAGCTTGGCGGCTTCGTCGACGATCGACATATCGTCGCCGCCCTTTGCCGCTTCGTGCGAGGCGCGTGCCTCGGCAATCAGCTCGTCCATATGCGAACGGGTGATTTCCGAAACCGGAACCGCCTTTTCGGCCAGAACCGACAGGCTGTCGCCGTTGATCTGGGCAAACCCGCCGGTGACCAGGTATTCGCTGGACCCTTCGGGTGCCTCAACCTTCAGCAGACCGGGGCGCAGCGTTGTGATGGTGGGGGCGTGATCGGGCATCGCCGTCATGTCCCCGTCTGCGCCGGGAATCTGGACCGCGGTGACCTCGAGCGAAGCTAAGCTCCGCTCGGGGCTGACGAGGTCGAAATGCATCGTGTTTGCCATCAGGGATACTCCTTAGGCGGCTGCTGCTGCCATTTTTTCGGCTTTGGCGATCACTTCGTCGATGCCGCCAACCATCAGGAAGGCTGCTTCGGGCAGGTGATCGTATTCGCCAGCCACAACGGCCTTGAACGACGAGATGGTGACATCCAGAGGAACCTGAACACCCGGCGATCCGGTGAAGACCTCGGCCACGTCGAACGGCTGCGACAGGAAGCGTTCGATCTTACGGGCACGGGCCACGGTCAGCTTGTCCTCTTCCGACAGTTCGTCCATGCCGAGAATGGCGATGATGTCCTGCAGCGACTTGTAGCGCTGGAGAATTTGCTGAACGTCGGTCGCAACCTTGTAGTGCTCTTCCCCGACGATGGCCGGGTCGAGCAGGCGCGAGGTCGAGTCGAGCGGGTCAACCGCAGGGTAGATACCCTTTTCCGAGATCGCACGGTTGAGAACGGTGGTCGCGTCGAGGTGCGCAAACGAAGTTGCCGGCGCGGGGTCGGTCAAGTCGTCCGCAGGCACGTAGATCGCCTGCACCGAAGTGATCGATCCGGCCTTTGTCGAGGTGATGCGTTCCTGCAGGGCGCCCATGTCAGTGGCCAGTGTCGGCTGGTAGCCCACAGCGGACGGGATACGACCCAGCAGAGCCGACACTTCGGAACCCGCCTGCGTGAAGCGGAAGATGTTGTCGACGAAGAACAGAACGTCGGTACCAGACTGGTCGCGGAACTGCTCGGCCAGGGTCAGACCGGTCAGAGCAACACGCGCACGCGCACCCGGAGGCTCGTTCATCTGACCGTAAACCAGGGCCACCTGGCTTTCCGACAGGTTGTCCGGCTTGATCACGTTCGATTCGATCATCTCGTGGTACAGGTCGTTGCCTTCACGGGTCCGTTCACCAACACCCGCAAACACCGAGAAGCCCGAGTGCACTTTTGCGATGTTGTTGATCAGTTCCATGATCAGAACAGTTTTACCAACGCCGGCGCCGCCAAACAGGCCAATCTTACCGCCTTTGGCGTAAGGGGCCAGCAGGTCAACCACCTTGATGCCGGTGACCAGAACTTCCGACTCGGTCGACTGTTCGGCAAAGGTCGGTGCGGGCTGGTGGATAGCGCGAACTTCGGTCGCCTCTACCGGACCTTTTTCGTCGATCGGCTCGCCGACGACGTTCAGGATGCGGCCCAGGGTGGCATTGCCAACCGGAACCGAGATCGGTGAACCGGTGTCGGTGACCACTTCGCCACGGACCAGACCTTCGGTCGCGTCCATCGCGATGGTGCGGACAGTGTTTTCACCCAGGTGCTGAGCAACTTCCAACACCAGGCGCTTGCCATTGTTGGTGGTTTCCAGCGCGTTCAGAATTTCAGGCAGCTGATCTTCGAAGTGCACGTCGACGACGGCCCCGATGATCTGTGTGACTTTGCCTTTTGCATTCGCCATGTTTCGTCTCCGGTTTGTCTCTACAGCGCCTCAGCGCCGGAAATAATTTCAATCAGCTCGTTGGTGATCACGGCCTGACGCGAGCGGTTGAACTGGATCGTCAGCTTGTCGATCATCTCACCCGCGTTGCGCGTCGCGTTGTCCATTGCGGACATCCGCGCGCCCTGTTCAGACGCTCCGTTTTCGAGCAGAGCCGAGAAGATCGCGGTCGCAACCCCCTTGGGCAGCAAGTCGGCCAGAATGGCCTCTTCGCTGGGCTCGTAGTCGAAGATGGCACCGCTGTCGTCACCTTCCGATTCCTCGAACGAGGCGGGGATGACCTGCTGTGCCGTCGGGATCTGGGTCACAACGTTGACGAACTTCGAATAGAAGATCGTGGCAACGTCGAACTCGCCCCCGTCGAAGCGGGACAGGATGTCCTTTGCGATGTCCTGCGCGTTGGAATAACCCAGACGCTTGACCTCACTCAGGTCCACATGCCCAACGAACAAATCGCCAAAATCACGCTTGAGCGCGTCACGGCCTTTCTTGCCGACGGTCAGGATCTTGACCGTCTTGCCCTTGCCGCGCAGCTCTTCCGCCTTCTGGCGGGCCAGCTTGGCGATGTTCGAGTTGAAGCCGCCACACAGGCCGCGTTCAGCTGTCAGCACAACCAGCAGATGGACATCATCACTGCCCGTACCACGGAGCAGCTTGGGGGCGCTGTCGCTGCCCCCAACCGACGCCGCCAGCCCCGCCATCACGGCATTGAACCGCTCGGCATAAGGGCGCGAGGCTTCGGCAGATTCCTGGGCGCGGCGCAGTTTTGCGGCCGCGACCATCTGCATGGCCTTGGTGATCTTGCGGGTCGATTTGACCGACTCGATCCTGTTTTTAAGGTCCTTCAGACTAGGCATCGGAACCTCCTATCAAGCGAAGGTCGCGGCGTATTCGTCGATCGCTGCTTTGAGTTTGTCGGACGCTTCACCTTTGATCTTTGGATCTTCGTCGGTGATCCACTTCAGCAGGTCTGCGTGCTTGCCGCGCAGATGCGCCAGCAGACCGGCCTCGTAGCGGCCAACGTCAGATACATCGATCTTGTCGAGATAGCCGTTGGTGCCAGCGAAGATGACGCAGACGATTTCCGCGTTGGTCAGCGGCGAGTACTGCGGCTGCTTCATCAGCTCGGTCAGGCGCGCACCACGGTTCAGAAGCTGCTGGGTTGCGGCGTCGAGGTCGGAACCAAACTGCGCAAAGGCCGCCATTTCGCGATACTGAGCCAGTTCCAGCTTGACCGGACCGGCAACCGATTTCATCGCGTCGGTCTGAGCCGACGAGCCCACACGCGAAACCGACAGACCGGTGTTCACAGCAGGACGGATGCCCTGATAGAACAGTTCGGTTTCCAGGAAGATCTGACCGTCGGTGATCGAGATCACGTTGGTCGGAATAAAGGCGGAAACGTCACCACCCTGGGTCTCGATAACCGGCAGAGCCGTCAGCGAACCAGCACCGAAGTCTTCGTTCAGCTTTGCCGAACGTTCCAGCAGGCGGGAGTGGAGGTAGAAAACGTCACCCGGATAGGCTTCGCGGCCCGGCGGGCGACGCAGCAACAGCGACATCTGACGATAGGACACGGCCTGTTTCGACAGGTCATCATAGATGATCAGCGCGTGACGGCCATTGTCACGGAAATATTCTGCCATCGCGGTTGCGGCATAGGGTGCCAGGAACTGCATCGGTGCCGGGTCGGACGCGGTTGCGGCGACAACGATCGAATATTCAATCGCACCGGATTCTTCCAGTTTCTTCACCAGCTGGGCAACGGTCGAACGCTTCTGACCGATCGCAACGTAAACGCAGTACAGTTTCTTCGACTCGTCGTCGCCCGCTGCTTCGTTATAGACTTTCTGGTTCAGGATGGTGTCCAGAGCCACGGCGGTTTTACCGGTCTGGCGGTCACCAATGATCAGCTCGCGCTGGCCACGGCCAATCGGGATCATCGCGTCAACCGATTTCAGGCCGGTTGCCATCGGTTCGTGCACCGATTTACGCGGAATGATACCGGGTGCTTTGACGTCTGCAACGCCGCGCTTGGTGGCATTGATCGGACCTTTGCCGTCCAGCGGGTTGCCCAGACCGTCAACAACACGGCCCAGCAGCTCGTCACCGATTGGAACGTCCACGATCGAGTTGGTGCGCTTGACGGTGTCACCTTCTTTGATGTCACGGTCAGAACCGAAGATAACGACACCGACGTTGTCGCTTTCCAAGTTCAGCGCCATCCCCATGATGCCGCCGGGGAATTCGACCATCTCACCGGCTTGAACGTTGTCCAGGCCATATACACGGGCAATCCCGTCACCGACGCTCAACACGCGACCGATCTCGGCCACTTCGGCTTCCTGACCAAAATTCTTGATCTGGTCCTTCAGGATTGCAGAAATCTCTGCAGCTTGGATTCCCATTTATCCGACCTCTTTCATTGCATTCTGTAGGGAGTTCAGCTTCGAACGGATCGAACTGTCGATCATTTTCGAGCCCACTTTGGCGACAAGACCGCCGATGAGGCTTTCATCAACGGTCGCATTGATAGTTACGGTCTTGCCCACACGCTCGGACAGCGTCTTGGACAGTTTTTCCAGTTGTGTCTTGGTCAGCGCCTTGGCCGAGGCGACATCGGCGGTCACTTCGCCACGCTCATCAGCCAGCATGTCACGCAGCACCTGCACCAGTTGCGGCACAACAAACAGGCGGCGTTTCTGCGCCATCAGACCCAGCGTATTGCGCAGGATGGCGTTCAGGCCCATCTTGTCAGCAATTGCGGTGATCGCAGCTTCCTGCTGAGTACGCGAAACCAGCGGCGATGCGATCAGGTCGCGCAGGTCGGCACTGTCGCCCAGTGCTGCTGCCAGATCATTGATGCCGGATTCCAGACCCGCAAGGTCATTATTCTCTTTTTCGATCTCGAAGATCGCGGTGGCATAGCGCTCGGCGATGCCTGTGGAAATCGAAGCTGGTTCGGACACGTCCACCCTTCCGATATTTGAGGCCCCGATTTTGGGTAGCGGCCGCTACCTTGGGGCGTGAGGAAACCCCGGCCAGACGGTCGGGGATCAAAATCACCGGGGATGTAGCAGAGGTGAACCAACCAAGCAATACGCTATAGCGGTAACAGATTTATCCACAAAATGTTAATTTTCATACACTTACACCAAGTGCGACCGTTTGGACCGGTCGCGGCAGTTGAAAAATGTTACGAATATGCAGGTTTTTGCGATTCCTGTGACTTTTTTCTCGCGAATTTGTCACTTTGGGATGCACACGGTTGTCACGCAGGCTTTAGCAGACCGTCAAGCGCCTTGATCGGCTTCCTGATGGCATGTTTGGTGACATTGCCCCGGGGCGGATGAATGTTCTTTGTGACCTCGACCATCAACACCCCGCCCGCCATGACAGTTGGAATACGCTGGCCGGTTTTTTCGATCAGACTGCCCGACTTCAACCAGAACCGCCGGAAGGACGGCGGCATGTAAAGAGCCGAGCAATGCGCCTCGGGCAGGAAGTAGTGCGACCTGAGCTGATTTTCCAGCTGAGTGGCGGAATAGGGACGGCCAAAGCCAAATGGCGTTTTGTCCGTGCGTGACCACAGACCCGCCCGGTTCGGAACAATGAACACGGCCCTGCCACCGGGGCCCAGAACGCGCCAGCATTCCTCCAGCAGCTGGTTTGGCCGCTCGGACGTTTCCAGCCCGTGCATCACCACAAGCTTGTCCACGTGACCGGTTTCAATGGGCCACCGGGTCTCTTCCGTCAGGACCGAGACATTGGGCATCCCCGCAGGCCAGGGCATCACACCTTGCGGGCCGGGCATCAGCCCGATGACCCGGCGCGCATCGGCCAGGTAAGGGCGCAACAGCGGCACGGCAAAGCCAAAACCGGCAACTGTCTGACCTTTGGCTTCGGGCCAGAGCTCGGTCAGCCGCCCGCGAATAGCCGCCTGTGCCGCGCGCCCAAGGGTGCTGCGGTAGTAGAAGTTCCTCAGATCCTGCACATCAAGATGCATTGCGGACATCCGGTCAATCGGCTTAGCTGGGCGCAGTCTAGCAATGAAAGGGCAAAAGACCATGCCTCTTGAAATCGTTACAATCCCGTGCCTCAGCGACAATTACGCCTTTCTGGCCCATGACAGCGGCAATGGCCAGACTGCGCTGATTGATGCGCCCGAAGCCGCGCCGATTCTTGCAGCGCTGGAAGATCGGGGATGGACGTTGTCACATGTGCTGCTGACCCATCATCACTGGGATCACGTTGAAGGGCTGGCCGAAATTCTGGCCAAACACCCTGCAAAGGTCATCGGTGCTGCCGCCGATGCGCACCGCTTGCCCCCGCTGGACCAGCGGGTTGCCGAAGGCGACAGCTTTGAGGTCGGTGGCGAACCGGTCGCGGTGATGGACGTTTCGGGGCACACGGTTGGTCATATCGCGTTTTATCTTCCGCAAAGCGCGGTAGTCTTTACCGCTGACAGCCTGATGGCCCTCGGGTGTGGGCGTCTGTTCGAAGGCAGCCCGGCGCAGATGTGGGCGTCGCTGAGCAAGCTGGCCGCTTTGCCGGACGACACTCTGGTCTGTTCGGGGCATGAATATACACAATCCAACGCAAAATTCGCCATTACCGTCGATCCCGAGAACACCGCGTTGAGACAGCGAATTGCCGATATCGACCGCGCCCGCGCCGCTGGCGAAGCCACTGTTCCGTCGATTTTGGCGCTTGAAAAAGCCACCAACCCGTTCCTGAGGGCCACTGATCCGGCGATTCAGGCCCATCTTGGTATGGCAAACGCCGATCCTGCGGCGGTTTTCGCCGAAATCCGGGGTAGAAAAGACAGGTTCTGATGCTTATTTGCCCCTCTTCACGGCCACGGTCACAACAAATGTGACTGTCAAGTGAAAGAAAACCCTTGAAGCCGGGCCACGATCAACCAAACTCTAATAGTATGAGGACATGGTTGGGATGGGGTTCCGGCCGAAAGCCCGCCCCCTTCTGACCCAAGACAGAGGAGCACCCGCGTGCCTTCATTCTCGAGCACACTGGAACAAGCCATCCACGCGGCCCTTGCGGCTGCGAATGAACGGCGACACGAATTTGCAACGCTGGAGCATTTGCTGCTGGCGCTTCTGGAAGAACCCGATGCGGTGCGCGTCATGAAAGCGTGCAGCGTCGATCTGGACGAGTTGCGCAGCACTCTGGTTGAGTTCATAGACGAAGATCTTTCAAATCTGGTCACGGATATCGACGGGTCCGAAGCCGTACCGACGGCAGCGTTCCAGCGCGTCATTCAGCGCGCCGCGATCCATGTGCAAAGCTCGGGCCGGACCGAAGTGACCGGTGCCAATGTACTGGTCGCCATATTTGCCGAGCGCGAAAGCAATGCCGCCTATTTCCTTCAGGAACAGGACATGACCCGGTACGACGCGGTCAATTTCATCGCCCATGGCGTGGCCAAAGACCCCGCTTATGGTGAAAGCCGGTCGGTGTCCGGTGCGGATCAGGTAGAAGAAGAAGCTCAGACAGGATCCGGCGACACGGAACAAAAAGAAAGTGCGCTTGGGAAATACTGCATTGACCTGAACGCGAAATCGCGCGCGGGTGATGTCGATCCGCTGATCGGGCGCGCGGATGAGGTGGAACGCTGTATCCAGGTGCTGTGCCGCCGCCGCAAGAACAACCCGCTGCTGGTGGGCGATCCGGGCGTGGGCAAAACCGCCATTGCCGAAGGTCTGGCGCACAAGATCGTCGCCGGAGAAGCCCCAGATGTCTTGGCAAACACCACCATCTACTCGCTGGACATGGGTGCGCTGCTGGCCGGGACCCGTTATCGCGGCGATTTCGAGGAACGCCTGAAAGCGGTTGTAACCGAGCTGGAAGAGCACCCCGACGCGGTGCTGTTCATCGACGAAATTCACACCGTGATCGGTGCCGGTGCAACCTCGGGCGGGGCAATGGATGCCTCGAACCTGCTGAAGCCTGCGTTGCAGGGCGGCAAGCTGCGCACCATGGGCTCGACCACCTACAAAGAGTTTCGCCAGCATTTCGAGAAGGACCGCGCTCTGTCGCGCCGGTTCCAGAAGATCGATGTGAACGAACCTTCGGTTGAAGACAGCGTCAAGATTCTGCGCGGTCTGAAACCCTATTTTGAGAAGCATCACGACATCAAATACACCGCTGATGCGATCAGAACCGCAGTCGAGCTGTCGGCACGTTACATCAACGACCGCAAGCTGCCCGACAAGGCCATCGACGTGATTGACGAAGCTGGCGCGGCGCAGCATCTGGTGGCGGAAAGCAAACGGCGCAAGACCATCGGGGTCAAAGAGATTGAGGCCGTGGTTGCCAAGATCGCCCGCATCCCGCCCAAGAACGTCACCAAGGACGATGCCGAGGTGCTGAAAGACCTCGAAGCCTCGCTGAAACGGGTGGTGTTTGGGCAGAATCTGGCGATCGAGGCGCTGGCCAGCGCAATCAAACTGGCGCGCGCCGGCCTGCGGGAGCCTGAAAAGCCCATCGGCAACTATCTGTTTGCCGGTCCGACCGGTGTGGGCAAGACCGAGGTGGCGAAACAGCTGGCGGATACGCTGGGCGTTGAACTGCTGCGTTTCGACATGTCGGAATATATGGAGAAACACGCGGTCAGCCGTCTGATCGGCGCACCTCCTGGATATGTCGGGTTCGATCAGGGGGGCTTGCTGACCGACGGTGTCGACCAGCATCCACATTGTGTGTTGCTGCTGGACGAGATTGAAAAGGCACACCCGGACGTGTTCAACATCCTGTTGCAGGTGATGGACCATGGCGAGCTGACTGACCATAACGGCCGTACAGTGAACTTCCGCAACGTGGTGCTGATCATGACCTCGAACGCGGGGGCGCAAGAGCAGGCCAAGGCCGCGATCGGGTTCGGTCGTGACCGTCGAGAGGGCGAAGACACTGCCGCAATTGAACGCATGTTCACGCCGGAATTCCGCAACCGTCTGGATGCCGTGATCTCGTTCGCGCCGCTGCCGAAAGAGGTCATTTTGCAGGTGGTCGAGAAATTCGTCCTGCAACTGGAAGCCCAACTGCTGGATCGTGGTGTGACCATTGATCTGACACCCAAAGCCGCCGAATGGCTGGCGGACAAAGGGTATGACGACAAGATGGGTGCGCGCCCGCTGGGCCGTGTCATTCAGGAATACATCAAGAAACCGCTGGCCGAAGAGTTGCTGTTTGGCAAGCTGGCAAAAGGCGGTGTGGTCCGTGTCTCGGTCAAGAAGGGTGATCTGGATCTTGAGATCCTTGGCCCGGATCAACCGCGCATTTCGGGTGACAAGCCTCCGCTTCTGACGGCAGACTGATCGCCCGCCGCATCAAACAGAAAACCCGCCTACCAAGGCGGGTTTTTTTTCGTTTCGCCCAACACAGAAAAGGACTCATCCACTCGATCGGGGTCGCGTTAGCGTCTCGGTTATACTGCGTGTGAAACGCCTGTCTGACATGTGCCGCCTTGATTCTCCAACGGCTCTGGTCACTGTGGCCGGTATCGCCAATAACCGGTTGCGGGGCGGCGGCTTGTTTTCGTGGCTACTGAGGGCCAGAGGCTTTACCTTTCGGTCAGCTTCAACTCGATCCGACGGTTTTGCGCGTGTGCCTCCGGCGTATCAGCGGGGTTGACGGGCTGGAATTCGCCAAACCCGTTGGCTGCAAGGCGGTTGGGCGGAATGCCCAGCGCGTCAACCATATAGCGCACAACCGACAGCGCGCGACCCTGGCTGAGCTCCCAGTTGTCGCGATACCGGCCCGACCCCGCCAGAGGAACGTTGTCGGTGTGGCCGTCGACCCGGATCACCCAGTTCAGACCGGGCGGGATTTCAGCAGCGACACTGCGCAGGATGCTGGCCACCTTGGCGACCTCCTGCTGCCCTTCTTCGGACAGCACGGCGGACCCGGTCGGGAACAGAACCTCGGACGAGAACACGAACCGGTCGCCTTCGATGCGCACCCCTTCCTGACCGCCAAGGACATCCCGCAAACGACCAAAAAATTCCGAGCGATAGCGTTGCAGATCCTCGGCCTGTGCCGCCAATTCCTGGTTCTGCCCGGCCAGTGCCTCGGCCTCGGCCTCAAGACGCAGGCGTTCCGCTTCTTCCAGTAGACGTCGCCTGCGTTCTTCGGATGCGGCACGGGCCAGCGCTGCGTTCAGGTCCTGCCCTAATGTCTGAATCTGCACCTCGGCGGCGGCGTTGCGTTCTTCGAAATCGTCTAGCAGCGACTGCAAGGAGCCCAATTGCCCGCGCAAGGCGGCGATCTGCAGGTTCAGCAGTGCGGCTTCTCGCTGCGCTTCGACAGAGATTTCTTTTTCTTCCGAAAGCGTCGCATTGGCGAGGTCCAACAAGGCCTGCCGCTGCTCGGCCAGAGAGCGTTGCGCATCAGCATCCGCCTGCGCTTGCGTCTGCGCCTGCAAAGCGGCTTCAAGCTGGGCCCGCAGTTCATCCGGGTTCACGTCGCCAAACTGACGCTCCAACGCGGCACGCGCCGCCTGTGCTGCGGCCAGCAGGGTGAGTGTGTCTTCGGCCTCTTTGCGTTGCGCTTCCAGAGCAAGTGTCATGGCCGTCAGCTCGGCATCGGCATCCAGAAGGCGGTTACGCAACGCCTCGGCGGCGGCGGCTTCGGCCAGACGGGCGGCTTCTTCATCGCTGAGCTGCTGTTCAAGGGTGGTGATCTGGGCGTCCCGGTCGGCGCTGCCTTGCTCCAGATCCGCCACCAGCGCTTCCAGTGCTTCACGACGGGCAGCGGCCAAACGGGCGGCTTCGGTCTGTGCGTCGATTTCCTCGCGGCTTTGGGCAAGGGCCAGGTTCAACGCCTCTTGCTCGGTCAGCAGTTTCGCGCGCTGCGATTCAAGCACTGCAATATCACCCAGTGCCCGTTCCTGTTCGGCCAGCAGGGCTGCTACCTGCGCTTCAAAATTGGTGATCCGGGTCTGCGCCTGATCCAGAGCGGCAGCCTGGCGGTCGCGCTCGGTGGTCAGTGACGCGATCAGTGACTGGGCTTGCGCCAGATCGTCTTCAGCCTGAGACAGGGTGGTATTCAACGCCCCAAGGCGCGCCTGCAACCGGCTGTTTTCGCGTTCTTCCAGCCCCAGCGCACCCGCCAGCGCCGCGATTTCGTCAGCCAATGTGGTCAGTTCGTCTTCCTGACCCGAGATGGTTTCGCGCAGCACAAACTGGATCACCATGAAGATGGTCAGCACAAAGGTCAGCACCATCAACAGCCCCGTCATCGCGTCGACGAAACCGGGCCAGACCGAGCCCTGGAACCGTTGACCGGTGCGGCGGGACAGCGCCATGGGCTATTCTCCTTCCGGCGTGGTGCGTACCGCACCGCGCGGCAGGGTCAGCGCCTTGACCAGCAGTTCAATATCCTTGCGGAACTCATTCATGCTTTCCTGCCGGCCCGCCGAAATCTCTTCGAGGATACGCAGCAGCTGCACATCCATCGAGCGCAGGCGCATCCGGCTTTCGGCGTCGATACCTTCACCCGCACCGTGATCGCGCATGTGATCCAGCAGGGCTTCCTGACCCAGCGCCACGCGTTCCAGCGCCGCCGTAACACTTTCGGTATTGGCCTGACGGTTGTTCATCTCACCGATCACATCGACCAGCAAACCCAGCTTGGCGGAAACCTCGGCCCGGTCGCTTTCCTGCGCAGAGAACAGATCCTGCAAGGCATCCATCTGTTCGGACATGGCGTCCAGCACCGGCGTGAGCACGGCAATTTCGGCACCGCCTTCTTCTCCACCCGCGAAACCTAAGCGGGTGATCGAAGACAGCCATTCTTCAAGCTCGCGATAGAAGCGGTTCTGCCCGTGCCCTGCAAAAACTTCGAGCAAGCCGACGATCAGCGACCCGGCCAGACCCAACAGAGACGATCCGAACGCAACACCCATCCCCTGCAATTGCGCCTCGAGCCCGGTCATCAGGCGGTTGAAAACGGCCAGCCCTTCCTCGCCCTCCTGCGGGTTTAGGCTGCGGATGGTATCGACAATGGCCGGCACGGTTGTCGCCAGTCCAAAGAACGTACCCAAAAGACCCAGATAGATCAGCACGTTGGTGATATAGCGGGTGATTTCACGCTCTTCCTCGACCCGTTCGGCCACAGAATCCAGAATGGAGCGGGTCGAGGTCGAACTGATCTGCGACCGCGCACCCCGTTCGCGCAGCAATGAGGCCAGAGGTGCCAACAATTGCGGTGTGCGGGCGTCTTCACGAACAACACCGCCAACGAATGCCTCGATCCAGCGCACGGACCCGATCAGTTGTGTCACCTGATAGAAACAGGCAAACACGCCGATCAGGAACACCATCAGGATGAAGCCGTTCAGGTACGGGTTGGCGAAGAACACCGGCAACACATAGGGCAGCGCCAGAAACACACCCAGCCCGGACAGGCCGATCGCCATCAACATCAACAGAATCTGTCGCGTTGGATGCGAGAAATGGGGTCTCGCGCCCTGATGTGCCTGCGCCATGCGCGTGGTTCCCGGTATTTGCCTGCTCTGCGTCGAAACTAGCGAAATTCCACTGGTGACGCCAAGAGTTTATGCGGTAATACTGCGCACCCGTTGCGCCAACCACTCAAGATCGGGGTCGCGCAGGCCGATCTCGGCCAGATGTTCGGCAGTGTTGTAGAGGTATTCATCATTCGGGCCGCGTCCGCCAACCGCGTGGGCGATGATCCGGGCCTGATCCTCCAAAGGCATGCCGCCGCAGTATTGCACATGGTCGGCATCGATCACATAGGTCACGGCGTTGACGATGTCGCCATTTTCCAGATGCACATCCAGCATACGTTCGACATAGGCCGACGAGATCAGCTCGCGCTCGCGCAGTTCGTGCAGGGTGCGGTCTTCGTGACCGGTTTCAACCGCAAGGGCCAAACCGGTGCAGATCGCGTTTGCCTGTTCGTCCAGCGCCAGCACCAGACCCGGTTCTTCTTCGGTTCCCCGGTGGTGGATCGAGCTCATGCAGAAGGACCGGGCATAGCCATGCAGTGTCGCGCGTTCGCTGCGTGCGACCGGAAAGCCCGGATTCCACAGCAGCGATCCATAACCGAAAACCCACATCGTCATTGCACTGGTCCTTGCCCGTTTGGGCCTATAAACATCAATTCCGAGGCAGGAAAAAGGGCCAAAGCTCATGCGCCGTGTCATACGAGTAGTCATTTTTATCGGCGCACTGTGGAGCGTCTATTGGTTTGTCGCCGGATATGGCCTGCGCGCGGCAATCACTGGCTGGTTTGATCAACAACAGGCCCGTGGCTGGCTGGCTGATTTCTCGGACGTGACAACGGCAGGGTATCCCACCCATCACGTGACCCGCCTGAACAATCCCGCCCTTGCCGACCCGGTGAATGGCACAGCCTGGAGCGCGGACTGGATCGAATTCGAAAGCCCAGCGATCTGGCCCGGCCGGCAGGTGCTGCGGTTTGCCGAGACGCCCCAACGTCTGTCCTACTACGATCAGACGTCAACGATTGTCGCAGATGATTTGATTGCCGAACTACAGTTGCAACCCGGCGTTTCGCTTGTGCTTGAGAAACTGGCGCTGACGGCAGGGGCTTGGTCGGTGACCGAAAACTCCACAGCACTGGCCGCTGGTGACACCCTAAGCCTGATCATGGCGCAAACATCCCAACCCGAAGCTTATGCCATTACCGCCCGCGCGGATGGGTTCGCACCCGGTGACCGGTTGCGGGCCCTGATGAATTCGGCCGCGTCGCTGCCGCAGTCCTTCGAAACGCTGGAACTGGACATGGTCACCACGTTCAGCAAAGTCTGGGACAGGTCGGCGCTGGAACACAGCAGACCGCAGCCCGTGGCCATCGACCTGCGACTGGCCGAGATCAAATGGGGTGGGTTACGCCTGTTTGCGGCTGGTAAGCTGGATGTAGACTCACAGGGTGTTCCGAGCGGTGAGATCGCCGTCAAGGCCGAGAACTGGCGCGATATGATCGACATGGCAAACGCGGCAGGTGCCCTGCCCGATCAGGCGGTTGATCCTGTCACCCGTGCACTGAATTTTCTGGCAGGGTTGGGCGGCAACCCCAACGCGCTGGACCTTCAGCTGAACTTCCGGGATGGTTTTGTAGCCCTGGGGCCGGTGCCGCTGGGCCCTGCCCCGCGGCTGATCCTGCGTTAACGGCAATACGCTCCGCTGCGGTAGCGTGCCGTATCCAGATGGAAATGATCGCGATGGTAGCCGTCCGAGTTCGGCCCCAATACCGTGCCGAACGGGCCACACGCACCGCGCCAGATCTTCTGCAATTGCTTCTGTGACGGGTTCTTGCGCCACCCTTCCAGGACGGTCACGACTTCACCATCGGCCAGCTTAAAGGCCGAAATATCGATGGCGCGTCCTTTGCCGTGCTCGGAAATCCGCGCGCCCTTGCGGTTGTTGCGAGTTCGGCATGCATAATGGGCTGCCACCTGCAATTCGACCACCGGGCCGCGGCGTTTGAAGGTGGGTTTGACCGTTTTGTCGACCCATTTGTTCAGCGCAACTGCGGTGCCGCAATCCATCGTCGCCGGGCGGCTGAGTGCCACACCGGAAACAGAGGTGATTTGCACCGCATCTTTTACGCCACAGGCCGAGTTGTCGCTGCCGACCCTGCCGACGGGCTTGCCCTGAATGGCGATATCTCCGCAAACTGACCCTTTACGCAGCTTGCGCTTCTTGAAAAGCACCTGCTGTTCAAGCGATTCAGGTCTCAAGTAAGGCATCAGCGACGTGTCGGGCCCCAGCAGTGGCAATTCCGATGGTCGCGCCAAGGCGGCAGTGACCTGCGGTGAAACCGGGCGTGAGATAGGGCGCAGATCAGTTATAGCCGCCACTGAAACCGGGGCAATGGCAGACACAACCTGAACGTTGTGCTGGTCCAGAATCGGACGTGCGGGAGGAACCAGAGATCGTTCCAGAGGTGTTGCCTGTGTGGCCACGGCGCACAACGCCATGATCCCGATCAGAAATTGCCCCCGGTATAACCTCATGAACCTGCCTTTCCCCGCCCGAAATCCGGTGCGTCGGTGTCCTGCCCCGCGTCGATGATGCCGCGACGAATAGCACGGGTATGGGTGAAGTAGTCAAACAAATGTTCCCCGTCCCCGGTCCGGATGGCACGTTGCAGCGCAAACAGCTCTTCCGTGAACCGGCCCAGGATTTCCAGCGTCGCGTCTTTGTTGGACAGGAACACATCGCGCCACATGGTCGGGTCGGATGCGGCGATGCGAGTGAAGTCCCGGAAACCCGCGGCCGAGTATTTGATCACTTCGCTATCGGTCACGCGGCGCAGATCGTCGGCCACGCCAACCATCGTGTAGGCGATCAGGTGCGGCGCATGGGACGTGACGGCCAGAACCAGATCGTGATGATCGGCGTCCATCTCATCGACATGGGAGCCCATACCTTCCCACAACGCCCGAAGGCGGGCGATTGCATCCGGGTCGGTCCCTTCGACGGGCACCAGCAGGCACCAGCGATTGTCGAACAATTTGGCAAATCCCGATTCCGGACCGGAATGTTCCGTCCCTGCCAAAGGATGCGCGGGAATGAAATGCACACCTTCGGGGATATGCGGCTGAACTGCGTGAATGACATGCCGCTTGACTGACCCCACATCCGACAGGGTCGCGCCGGGCTTGAGCGCGGGTGCGATGTCTTCTGCGACGGCCCCCATTGCCCCCACAGGCACGCAAAGAACGACAAGATCAGCACCTTCGACCGCTTCGCGCGCCGTGTCACAGACGCGGTCGCACAGCCCGATTCTGCGCGCGGTGTCACGTGTCGCCTCGGACCGGGCATAGCCGGTCACTTCCCCGGCCAAGCCCCCACGCTTGATCGCCCAGAACATGGAGGAGGCAATCAGGCCCAGCCCGATCAGCGCAACCCGGTCGTAAATCTGGCTCATGCTGCGCCCTCTTTGAATGCTGTAATCACCGCAACGACGCGGCGGCAGGCTTCCTCATCGCCCACGGTGATCCGCAGGGCATTCGGCAGGTTGTAGCCTGCAACCCGGCGGACAATCAAACCCTGCGTTTTCAGATAGTCATCACAGGCCTCGGCCTCGGCCCTATCGGCAAAACGCGCGAGGATGAAATTGGTACAGGACGGGTCCGAGGGTACGCCAATCTTGTCCAGCGCCTCGGCCAGCCACACTCGCAGGCGCGCATTTTCAGATTGGCAGAACGTCAGGAAATCGACGTCGCTGATCGCTGCTTCGGCTGCGGCCAGGGCTGTCAAAGACAGGTTGAAGGGCTGACGCACCCGGTTCAGAACATCGATAATCGATTGGTGCGCATACCCCCAGCCGACCCGCATCCCGCCCAGCCCGTACACTTTCGAGAATGTGCGGGTCATGATTACGTTCTCATACGCATCCACCAAAGACGCGCCGCCATCGAAACCGTCGACGAATTCGGCATAGGCACCGTCCAGAACCATCAGGCAGGTATCAGGCAGACCCTGTGCCAGATGGTCCAGCTCGTCGTTCGAGATCATGGTCGAGGTCGGGTTACCGGGGTTGGTCACAAACACGATCCGCGTCTGGCTGGTTACGGCGGCCAGAATGGCATCCACATCGACTTTGCGGTCGCGCTCGGCCACCATGACCGGTGCGGCACCTGCCATGCGGGCGATGATCGGGTACATGGAGAACCCGTGTTCGGTATAGATCACCTCATCCCCCGGCCCTGCATAGGCCTGAGCGATGAATTGCAGCACCTCGTCGCTGCCGACACCGCAGATGATCTGCGCAGGGTCCAGTCCGTGACGCGCGCCGATGGCCGCGCGCAAACTGGCGTGGTCGGTGTTGGGGTACCGATGCAAAGTGGCCGCGCTGTCGCGCACCGCCTCAATCGCCTTGGGGCTGGGGCCGAACGGGTTCTCGTTCGAGCTCAGCTTGATCACATGCTCAACACCCGCCACATGCGACTGGCCGCCCTGATAAAGCGCGATGTCCATAATGCCGGGTTGCGGGGTGATCTTGGTCATGAGAGGCTCCGTTGATTGGGCCCCTCATACCTGTCTCAACGGATTGAGAAAAGCGGCAATTCCATCATGCGGCCTTGAAGCGCGCAGTCGCCGGGTCGGCGTTGTAATACGGCACGAATTCCTCGGTACGGCGGGACAGGTCATTGACACTGTCGATGATGAATTGAACCGTTTCCTCGCTCATCAGGTACGAGAAATTCAGGCGTACCCAGCCGGGTTTCTTCATCTCTTCGCCCGCAGACAAGGCCGCGTGCAGAGCCTCGGACGCGGCGCGGTCAATCCCCAGCAGGCGGTGGGCATAAGGCCCTGCGCAGGCACATCCGCCACGTGCCTGAATGCCGTAGACGTCGCTGAGCATCCGGGTAAACAGCTGCTGATGCACAGGCTGTCCCGCGTTGTCGCGCACAAGGAAAGAGAAGATCGGCAGGCGATGCGAATTATTGACCCCAAGCAATGTCAGGTGCGGGTTATCCTTCCACCCGTCCAGCGCCATCTGGTTGTACTGCGCCTCGCGTCTTGCGATTTCTTCCGTGCCGACGACATCCTTGACGATAAAGGCAAGCGCCGCGCGGATATCACCGATCACGTTGGGCGTTCCCGCCTCTTCCCGCGCAGACAGGTCCGCACTGTAGTCATGCCGCCACGGTGACACGAAACTGACGGTGCCGCCGCCCGGCCAGCTGGGGCAGTTCCGTTTGACTGCAGCCCGGTTTACGATCAGAACACCCGACGCGCCCGGACCGCCCGGGAACTTGTGCGGAGAAACGACGATCGCATCCTTGCGCGCGTCCGCCGGCCCCATATCCATCGGCAGGTAAGGCCCGCCCCCGGCGTAATCCCAAATCGCCACAGCGCCATGCGCCTTGAGCAACCGCGTCACCGGATTAGGGTCCGTGACAATTCCGGTTACATTGGACGCCGCCGAAAAGGAACCGATCAGAAGATCGGCGCCTGCATGGGTCAACAGCGCGGTTTCCAGCGCCCCGAGGTCAACCCCGCCGCCTTCGGCCTCGGGGATTTCAACCACAAGTGCCTTGCTTTCCCGCCACGGCAGGATGTTCGAGTGATGCTCGTACGGACCAATCAAGACAACCGGTTGGTCGGCCTCTGCCACCCCGAGCAGGCTGACCAACCGGTTGAGCCCCGCAGTGGCGCCAGACCCGGTGAAGATCACCGCGTCCTCTTCCTGGGCACCAACAATGCGGGCTATTTCCGCCCGCGCCTCGCGGCGCAGATGTGTCATGTAAGATCCGCAGTAAGAGGCCTCGGTGTGGCTGTTCGCGTAAAACGGCAACACATGTTGCGCCACAAAGTCTTCGACCTGCCGCAAGGCGCGACCCGAAGCGACGTAATCCGCATAGACAAGCGGCACGTCCCCATGCAGACCCGGGATCAGAACATTCTCTCCGATCAGCCCATCGCGCAGGTTTGAATTGTGAGCGGTGGAACAGAGTTCCGCACGAAACTTGGACAGGGACATTGCATTGGCTCCTAACTGTCCGACTAATGTGATTTATTGTCAGCGCGAAAACTTCACCTATTATTGCATAGATTTTAAAGTCTTTGTGTCATATGATCAGTAATGGCATCAAAATTGGATCAAATTGACACACGCATTCTGAAAGAACTGCAGAAGGACGCCACCCTGTCGCAACGGGAGTTAGCGGATCGTGCGGGGCTTTCGCAGAACGCCTGCTGGCGGCGGCTGAAGGCTTTGAACGAAGATGGCGTCCTGATCGGTTCAACCGCCCGCATCGCACGCGAGAAATTGGGCCTGAGCCTTGTGGTCTTTGTCATGCTGCGCACGCGGCATCATTCGACCGAGTGGCTACAGGCCTTTCGCAGCCACGTTCTGACGATCCCCGAGGTCGTGGATTTTCATCGTATCGGCGGTGACTATGATTATCAGCTGAAAGTCGTCACACAGGATATGGCGTCTTACGACAAGGTGTATCAACGGCTGATCGAAAAGGTCGAGCTGGACAGTGTCACGTCGTATTTCGCGATGGAAGCAATCGCCGAAGGACGACCATTGCCGATATGATCACGCCGTAAACAACGGGCGTTTTTGCTTGAAAAAGGGCACCGCGATGTCGCGGAATGCGACCAGTTTTGCCGAAGGCCAAACATCCGGATGCGCCACGATCCAGATATCTGCGTAGGGTTGCGGTGAAAGGACCGGAACCTGCACCAAGCCCCGGAGTGAGCGGCCCAGAAACACCGGCATACGCACAACGCCCAACCCTGATTGTGCAGCACCCGCCATCGCGACCATGTCATCAAAGCGCATATGTATCCGCGAGTTCGGATAGATTTTGTCGACG
Source organism: Ruegeria sp. AE3 (assembly GCF_056542225.1). NCBI lineage: Bacteria > Pseudomonadati > Pseudomonadota > Alphaproteobacteria > Rhodobacterales > Roseobacteraceae > Ruegeria > Ruegeria sp. AE3. Next base: position 159,158 of record NZ_JBQFZL010000005.1, read on the forward strand.
CCGTCCGGCAGGTTCGGCTGCTTTTCATAAAGCAACCAATCCACGGGCGCGTTCGGATCTTGCCGCATTCGCGCGGCCCTTTCAGGCGTGGCAAAACAAGCGCTGTGCTGTTGCGTCAGGCGCAGACCTTTCAACGTATCGCCGGGGTTGCGGCTGATCCGGATCGCAATGTCGGCTTCGCGTCGATTAAGGTCCAGAATCTCGTTTGCCGCGCGCACCTGCAAAGACACAGCAGGGTGCCTTTGAGCAAACTCGCCCAGCGCCGGGGACAGAACATGGGCAATTAACAGTTGCGGCGCGGTTAAGGTCAGTTGCCCTTCCAATCGGGCATCTCGCCCTGACAAACCACGCAGCATCGCGTGTTCTGCGCTTTCCATCCGGGCAGCATATGCAGCGACAAGGTGCGCTGCTTCTGTCGGCCGATACCCGTCGGTCAGCCTTTCGAACAGCACTTCACCTGTCGCAGCTTCGGCGCGCGCTATACGGCGCGCGACAGTTGTGTAGTTGACGCCAAGCTCTTGTGCCGCGGCGGACAGGGTGCGCCTTCGAACCACGGCAAGTACGGCCCGGTAATCATCCCAATGAATATCCATACATGCAAATTCGCACATCATTGATGCAAATACACGCGTTTTCGCAAAGCAGATCACACCCTAGCTTTTGCCCACACATCAAGGAGAAAAGCCATGATCTATGCCTACGCAAAACTCACTGTAAAGAATCCCAACGCTCTGGCCGCATATCGCGAACAGGCCGGGACTGCATTGGCCCGCCATGGCGGAAAAGTCGAACACGCCACCGCAGAAACAACCGCGCTGGACGGCGCGCCGGACTTGCCTGATGTTGCAGCCCTGCTTTCCTTTCCCAACCGGGACGCGGCGCTGGGATGGATCAACGACCCGGAACTAAAAGACATCCACGAGCTGCGTCGCAGCGCAGGCGCGTCAGATATCGTTCTGCTGGGCTGAAAATGAAAAGAGCCGCACCCAAAGGTGCGGCTCTGAATTCCGGATCGGAATGCGAAGATCAGTTCTTCGCGTAGAATTCGACGACCAGGTTCGGTTCCATAATGACCGGGTACGGCACATCGCTCAGGCCCGGTGCGCGAACGAACGTTGCGGTCATTTTCGAATGGTCGGCGTCGATGTAGTCAGGAACATCACGCTCGGCTAGGGCAACAGCTTCCAGAACAACAGCCAGTTGCTTGGACTTGTCACGCACTTCGATGACGTCGCCTTCTTTGACGCGGTAGCTGGGGATGTTGACACGCTTGCCGTTCACTTTGACGTGACCGTGGTTCACGAACTGACGCGCAGCGAAGACGGTCGGTACGAACTTGGCGCGATAGACGACGGCGTCCAGACGGCGCTCCAGCAGGCCGATCAGGTTTTCACCGGTGTCGCCTTTTACACGCTCGGCTTCGGCATAGATGCGGCGGAACTGCTTTTCGGTCAGGTCGCCGTAGTAGCCTTTCAGCTTCTGCTTGGCACGCAGCTGCAGACCGAAGTCTGACAGTTTGCCTTTGCGGCGCTGGCCGTGCTGGCCGGGGCCGTATTCACGACGGTTGACCGGGGATTTCGGACGACCCCAGATGTTTTCGCCCATCCGGCGGTCGATTTTGTACTTGGCAGACGTGCGTTTGGTCACGGCTGATCTCCTTCGTTAGGTCGATGCCCAAACGGGCAACTATGAAGGGCGTTGTCCTCTTGAGGTTTCCCTCATGACAGGCTTCCCCTTGCGGGGGCCACCAACACCAATGAAGCCGCGCTTATATCCGCAAAGCCAGCAGAGTCAACATGGCATTCAACGCAGTTTCGAATATAAGCAAAGATATGTTCGCCGCAGGCAGCACAGGCTCCTGCACGTACAGCGACGACCGCCGTCACACCGCTTTCGTCAAGAAAAATACAGGTCGCGTTCAGACCGGAAATGCAACGACGTTCCCGCCGCCTTCAACACCCGCCTTGTGCACCATCACAACCTCGGTCACGTCGACGATCCAGAATTCTTCATCCCGTGGCGGGCAAGCGCCATCGAAAACGATGGTTGGTGCTGCATCATTGGTGTCGGCAACAAGGTTGGCTGAAAACCGCTGCGACCCATTGGTAAGTGTCAAAGCACCGGTCACGTGGCCGGAAACTTCCCGGACAATCGGAAAGCGGTTCTGCAAACGGGTTGCAGCGCCCCGCGCATATCCTATCTGTTCTATGCTGTTTTCGGCCTCAGCGCTCAGCACTATCGCCTGTCCGCGCCATGACCAAGCCGCGCCGACGGCCAGACAAGCCAGAGGCGCGTCCTCGAGTCCGTCAATTTCAGTTTGATCCCATGAAATGGCTACCTGACCGTTAACTCCGGCTCTCATCTGCCCACTCGCACTATTTAACATCCCGATATTCAATCATTGCTTATCAGCACAAAATCCGGCGGAAAAGAGACGGGAATGCAGCATTCACAAGAATGTTGCAGAAGTGAATCAAAAATATGTGTTCGACCTGAAATCAATACGCGCCTGCGAACAATCCCGTGTCTTGTTCGTTGCCGGCCGTCCGAACATCAACTGGCTGCGACTGATCAGGGTTCGAAATAGAAACCACCGCCCAGAAAAGCGATGGCCACGCTTGCGTGGCCAGACACTCAGTCTGTCGGGTCAAATTGATGAGCGCTGACTTTCGCGCAGCGCCTCATACCTACCCGCATTTGGAATGACCGCAGCTGCGGCAGGTCATGCAGCCTTCGATCATGACCATGTCATACTGACCGCAGGACGGGCAGGCTTTGCCGCGTGGCGCGTCCAGGTTCACCACCTGCGCCTGAGGGTCGGATTTCAGCCCCATCCCCTCGCCTTCCAGAAAGCCGATGGCAACCATGTGCTGTTCGATCACGCCCCCGATCGCGGCCAGGATCGATGGGATATACTTGCCTTTGACCCATGCCCCGCCGCGCGGGTCGAAAACGGCTTTCAGCTCCTCGACCACAAAGGACACGTCCCCACCCCGGCGGAACACGGCCGAGATCATCCGCGTCAGCGCCAGTGTCCATGCGTAATGTTCCATGTTCTTGGAGTTGATGAACACCTCGAACGGGCGGCGGCGGCCCGAGATGATGATGTCGTTGATGGTCAGATAAATCGCGTGCTCGCTATCGGGCCATTTCAGCTTGTAGGTCGAGCCCTCCAGCGATTGCGGGCGATCCAGCGGTTCGGACATGTAGATGACGTCGCCGCCTTCAATTTCATGTGGCGCATTCGCGCTTTCCCCCGGCACCTTGTCATCGCTTTCCGAAACAGTCAGAACCGAGCCAGTCACATCGTTGGGGCGATAGGTCGTGCACCCTTTGCAGCCCTGATCCCAAGCCTGCATGTAGACGTCCTTGAAGGCGTCAAAGCTGATATCTTCCGGGCAGTTGATGGTCTTGGAGATCGAGCTGTCGATCCATTTCTGCGCCGCCGCCTGCATCTTGACATGATCCAACGGCGTCAGGGTCTGGGCATTGACGAAATAGTCGGGCAGCGCTGCGTCGCCGAACTTGTCGCGCCACATCTGAACGGCGTAATCCACAACCTCTTCCTCGGTGCGCGAGCCGTCTTTTTGCAGAACCTTGCGGGTGTAGGCATAGGCAAAGACCGGTTCAATCCCCGACGACACATTCCCGGCATAAAGCGAAATCGTGCCCGTGGGCGCAATCGAGGTCAGCAGAGCGTTGCGGATACCATGTTCGCGGATCGCATCGCGGACGTCGTCATCCATTTGTTGCATCGTGCCGCTGGCCAAATATTTCTCAGCGTCGAACAGGGGGAACGCGCCTTTCTCCTTAGCCAGGTCGACCGAGGCCAGGTATGCGGCGCGGGCGATTGCGTGCAACCAGCGTTCCGTCTGGCGCGCCGCCTCGTCGGACCCATAGCGCAGGCCCAGCATCAGCAACGCATCCGCAAGACCCGTCACGCCCAGCCCGATGCGGCGCTTGTCCTGCGCTTCCGCCTCTTGCTCGGCCAGCGGGAATTTCGAGGCGTCCACGACGTTATCCATCATGCGCACGGCTGTCGCGACCAGTTCCTGCAACGCCGGTTCATCCAGATGCGCGGCATCCCCGAACGGTTCGGCAACCAGCCGCGCCAGATTGATCGAGCCCAGCAGGCAAGCCCCGTAAGGCGGCAGAGGCTGCTCGCCACAGGGGTTCGTCGCGGCGATGGTTTCAACATAGCTCAGGTTGTTGGCCTGATTGATGCGGTCGATGAAGATCACGCCCGGTTCGGCATAATCATACGTGGCCTGCATGATCTTGTTCCACAAATCACGCGCCTGAACGGTGTGATAGATCTTGCCGTCGAACTGCAACTCCCACGGGCCGTCGTCCTTGACCGCCTCCATGAAGGGATCGGTCACCAGCACCGACATATTGAACATGCGTAGGCGGGCCGGGTCAGATTTGGCGGTGATGAACTGTTCGATATCGGGATGGTCACAGCGCATGGTGGCCATCATCGCCCCCCGGCGCGAGCCCGCGGACATGATCGTCCGGCACATTGCGTCCCACACATCCATAAAGCTGAGCGGGCCCGAGGCATCTGCCGCCACGCCCTTCACATCCGCGCCGCGCGGGCGGATGGTCGAGAAATCATAGCCGATCCCGCCCCCCTGCTGCATGGTCAGCGCGGCCTCTTTCAGCATGTCAAAGATACCACCCATGCTGTCGGGGATGGTGCCCATGACGAAACAGTTGAACAGCGTCACCTGCCGCGCGGTGCCTGCGCCAGCGGTGATGCGCCCGGCGGGCAGATACTTGAAATCTTCCAGTGCCTCGTAAAACCTGTCTTCCCAATGATCCGGATCGTCCTCGACCCGCGCGAGGTCACGGGCGATGCGTCGCCAGCTGTCTTCAACCGTCTGATCGATGGGCGTGCCATCCGCCTGTTTGAAGCGGTATTTCATATCCCAGATCTGCTCGGCGATGGGGGCGGCAAAGCGGCTCATTGGTGATTCCCTGTGCTGAAAGAGGTATCCAGACTAACACCCACTACACCTTGATGAAAGCCAATCCTGAGCTACAATGGATAGATAGCCAATGGACGACTCTGTGGGAAAGCTGTGGATAAGTACGTGAACCTCATCAAACTTTCGGTTGGTTCGGAAAGCGTGGACTCTCTGATCGCGTGGCAGGACAGCCGAATGCCGCTTTATGAGGACGGATATCCGCGCCACGTAACCCGCATGTGGCCCAAACGTGATGCCGAGATTCTGAATGGCGGATCAATCTATTGGGTCATCAAGGGTGTCGTACAGTGCCGCCAGCGCATTCTGCGCCTGGATGAGGTGATTGGTGAAGACGGTATCCGCCGCTGCGCCATCGTACTTGACCCAATAGTTCATCGGACACAGAACGCCTTGAAGCGCCCGTTTCAGGGCTGGCGATACCTGAAACCGGAAGATACACCATCTGACCTGCCGAAAGGGCGCGCGCAGGACGACGCCCTGCCCGATGATCTCAACCGCGCCCTTGCGGATATCGGTGTGCTGTAATTACCGCAGCCGATCCAGCAATTCCGTCAGAACCGCCTTGTCCGCCGCGTCGACCTTTGCAACCCGGCTGCGCCACAATGTGGCCTGCGATTGCAGGATCAGACCGTCCGACAGGATCTTGAGGTGGTTCGCCCGCAAGGTTTCACCGGACGAGGTGATATCGGCAATTGCTTCGGCGGTTTCGTTCATGACCGTGCCTTCGGTCGCCCCCTGGCTGTCGACCAGAGTATAATCGGCCACGCCCGCGTCGGTCAGGAACTCCCGCACCAGTCGGTGATATTTGGTGGCGATCCGCAGCCGGTGGCCATGGGTGTTGCGAAATGCTGCTGCTGCCGCATCGAGATCGTCCAGCGTGTCCACATCGACCCAGCAGGCGGGTGTGGCGATGATCAGATCAGCCTTGCCAAAGCCCAGCTGTGCAATCTCTTCGACCTGCTGTTCCCAGCGCGGCAGCTTCTCATGCACCAGATCGATCCCAGTGACGCCCAGATGAATACGGCCCGACGCAAGTTCGCGCGGAATTTCACCCGCCGACAAAAGGATCAGTGAGACGCCTTCGATCCCGTCGACCCGACCCGCATATTCCCGGTCCGAGCCGTTGCGGGACAGCACGATGCCATGTTTTTCGAACCATGAGACGGTCTTTTCCATCAACCGGCCCTTCGAGGGCACGCCCAGTTTCACACTCATTGCGCGGCCTCCTCGATTTCAAGCATCAGGTCCGGGCGGATCACGCCGCCGATCGCAGGGATTTCGGCCCCATCCCCCAGGCGGCGCGTCAGCGCATCATAGCGCCCACCCGTGGCGACGGGCGGCAGGTCGGGGCGGCCTTCGGCGTAGAACCCAAAGACAAACCCGTCGTAATATTCCATCGATGTCCGGCCATATGACGCTTCGAAATCCAGCCGTGCAACATCGACACCACGCGCCTGCAGGGCTGCGATCCGCGCTTCCAACCGGTCCAGCGCCGGGGTGATCTGCGGCAGATCCACTGCCACGTCCCGCAGCTGTTCCAGCGCGAAGGGCATGGTTTCACGCACATTCAGAAGCGTTTCCAACCCGGCCAGTTCATTGTCGGAGATCGGCGGCGCAGCGCGATCTTCGCGCAGGGCTTTGATCCGGTCGGCAATTTCGGGCGCGCGACGCTTGCCGATCATCGGAACATCAACCGCCATCGGGTTGTCCGCGTCCAAAAGCGCGTCACGACCTTCGGGCCCCGGTTTGCGCCCTGCAAACCGGTCCAGCAGCGCACGGAACCGGCGCGGCCGCCACAGGTGCCGCATCAGCGCGGCCTTGCGGCGGTCTGTGGTCCGAAGCCCTTCGACAGCCGCCGTCAGGATACCGATATCCCCGGTGGCTGCGCGCAGGGGCAGCCCGCGCAGTTGCAGCGCCATCAGCGAAAACACTTCGGCATCGGCACCAGCGGGATCATCGCGGTCAAACACCTCGTACCCCACCTGAATATACTCGTTCGACCGGTCCGGGTCGTGTTCCTGACGGCGGAACACCTCACCTGAATAGGTATAGCGCGCAGGCTCGGCCCCATCCCGCATGTGCATCTGAACAACGGGCAGGGTGAAGTCCGGGCGCAGCATCTGCTCGCCCCGCAGCGCGTCCGAGGTCACGTAGGCACGGGCGCGGATATCCTCACCATAGAGATCCAGCAACATCTCAGCGGGTTGCAACAGGGGCGTATCCACCACCTGCGCGCCCGCAGCCTCGAACCGGACTCGCATCATCGCGGCACGGGCCTGTATCTGGGAACGGTTGGGCATGGGTCAGTCCTGACTGTCCAGAATTTCACGCACTTTCGCGACCAGATCAGCGCGCGATACTTCGAACTGGCTGGGGCGTTCTTTCCATTCTTCCAGCGTGGCGCTTTCGGCGATCTTGGCCCCAAGGATCAGGTCCTTGATCTGCACGATGCCTTTTGCCTTTTCGTCCCCACCTTCGATCACCGCAACCGGAGAGTTGCGCTTGTCCGCGTATTTCAACTGGTTGCCAAAGTTCTTGGGATTGCCCAGATACACCTCGGCCCGGATGCCCGCATTGCGCAGCTCGGCCACCATCGCCTGATAATCAGCCATCCGGTCGCGGTCCATCACGGTGACGACGACGGGGCCTTTGGCGTGGGCGCTGATCCTGCCTTTTTCGCGCAGCGCGGCCAGCAACCGATCCACGCCGATAGACACGCCGGTCGCGGGCACTTCCTGTCCGGTAAACCGCTTGACCAGATCGTCATAGCGCCCGCCACCCGCAACCGAGCCGAACTGCCGCTTGCGGCCTTTCTCGTCGAAGATTTCGAAGGTCAGCTCGGCCTCGTAGACCGGACCAGTGTAATAGCCGAGGCCACGCACGACCGATGGGTCAATCACGATGCGGTCGGGGCCGTAGCCTTGCGCGCTCAACAAGGAAGCAATCTGTTCTAACTCGTTGATACCGTCTGCCCCGGTAGGGCTTTCACCAACCGCTGTTCTCAGATTGTCCAACGTTTCTTTTGTGCTACCGCCTTTCGACGTTAGAAACGCGATAACTGGCTCTGCTTGCTCGCTCGTAAGCCCTACGCCTTCTATGAAAGCTCCAGAACTGTCTTTCCTGCCAACGGTTAGCAGTTCTCGCACTCCATCGACACCAACTTTGTCGAATTTATCAATGGTTCGAAGAACTGCATCCCGTTTCTCGATTGCATCGTAAATTGCTCCGAGATGTTCATCTTCCTCCCCAGAGACAAAACCGAATACACAGTGCAACACGCCTGTCAAAACCTTCCGGTTGTTCACCCGCACCAGATAATCGCCGCGCGGAATTCCGACCTCTTCCAGCGTGTCGGCCAGCATTGCACAGATCTCGGCGTCAGCAGCCATCGAGGCGGTTCCGACCGTATCCGCATCGCACTGATAGAACTGCCGAAAGCGCCCCGGCCCCGGCTTTTCGTTGCGCCAGACCGGACCCATTGCATAACGGCGATAAGGCGTCGGCAGGTCGTTGCGGTGCTGGGCGTAGACACGGGCCAGTGGCGCGGTCAGGTCATAACGCAGGGCCATCCAGTCGCCATTTCCGCCCTCGTCAAACTCCTGCCATGCAAAGACGCCCTCGTTCGGGCGGTCCACGTCGGGCAGGAACTTGCCCAGCGCCTCGACGGTTTCGACCGCACTGCTTTCCAGCGCGTCAAACCCGTACCGATGATAGACACCCGCAATCGTCCGCAGCATCTCGGTGCGCTGCGTGACTTCCTCGCCGAAATAGTCACGGAACCCTTTCGGCGTTTCGGCCTTGGGGCGGGGCTGTTTCTTGGGCTTGGCCATGTGGGGCGTCCTTGGGAGTGTACCTGTTCCGCGCGCGGTCTATCCCATGGCCCGCATCTGGGCAAGGCGCGCTTTCTCTGGCCAAGGCGTCACAGGGTCGCTATGTGCAGCCTGAAAGACAGGAGCATCCCATGCAGCATCTGGAAGAACAGATTGCCCATCTGACCCGCACGGTTGACGATCTGAACGCGGTTGTCACCAGGCAACAGGCCGAGATTGACAGGCTGACCCGCCGTGTCGAGATGCTGCTGCACCGCGAGGCTGAACGCGCACAGGAAGGGTCAGGCGGCGTTGTCCTTGGTGACGAACGCCCGCCACATTACTGAAGGCTTACAGCCCCAGCGTTGATTTCACCGCGTTGTCGACGACGCCACCCAGCAGGGCGTTTTCATCCCCGGCGCAACCCTCTTTCAGAGCCGCCACAAATGTTTCGCGCAGCGCGGCCTTTTCCTCGTCCGAACTGGCATGAGCTTCGAGGTCGACCTGACGGTTATAAAGTGACAACGCCGTCATCTTGCCGACCACGTCCACAATGTATTCTTCATTCCCGTCAGCCTCTTCGATGACCGACGCGCAGGTGTGGTACATAAGCGGCAGCGCCGCTTGTACCATCTGTTCGGCTTCCTCGTCCGCAAGGGCAAAACCGGGCCCTGTAAGCAGCGCTGTGGTGGTGATCACTTTCATCGCGTTCAAACGCATCATCCCGCCCCCGCTTATTTCGAGTTCGCGCCGATTAGCGCACCAACAATTGCCCCTGCGGCGGCGCCTTTGCCGTCGCCGATCAAGGCCCCAACCCCGGCCCCAATCACAGCACCTTTGATCGTGTTCTCTTTCTTTTTGTCGTCCGCAAGCGTGGCTGTCGCCGAAACCAAAGCCAGCGATGCCGCCGCCCCCAATACAATCGTTCTGAGATTGAGACCTGCAATCGTCATATCAACGCCCTCCCGTGGCATGAGTAGAAGACATATTTGCAAGGTCAGCCTAGCGATGCGCTAACTGTCTTGCAACAAAGCGGTGTCAGATCTCTTCGACGGTCATAACACCTTCCAGCGATTTGATCGCGCCCTTGATCTGCGGGTTGATCGGAAACACACGCCCAAGGTCGATTTCGACGTCGCCGGGCAGGCCGGGGTCCAGCAACAGCAGCTGGATCGGGCCGCGGGCCGCACCCTTGGCAGCGGTTGCGGCTTCTTCAAGAACCGTTGCAATCGTCGACACTGCCCGCGCTTCGTCGACAAAGATGCGCAGGCCCGTCGCCCCGGCTTCGGCCACCACAGAATCCGCTGGTCCAACCGAACGCCCCAGCAGCTTGAGCTGATCGGACTCCATCGTCGCCTCAACGGTCAGAACCACCTGAGCGCCGGTTTCCAGAAACTCGCGGCATTTCTCCAGCGTGTCGGAAAACAACGTGACCTCATAAGCGCCGGTCGGGTCCGAAAGCTGGGCAAAGGCGAACCGGTTGCCCTTGGCCGATTTCCGTTCCTGCCGCCCGGCAACCACTCCGGCCATCTTGGCGATCAACGGGCCAGAGCGGGCTTTCTCTGTCACCTCGTCCAGCGTCAAAACCTGTTTACGCTTCAAGGCCGGCATATAGTCGTCCAGCGGATGACCAGAGAGGTAGAATCCGATGGCCTTGAACTCTTCGCTCAGACGTTCAGCCGGCAACCAGTCGGGGGTCGGCGCCAGGCGCGGTTCGGGCAGGTCATCTCCGGCCTCGCCAAACAGTGACACCTGGTTCGAATTCTTCTGTTCATGGATCGCGGCCGAATACTGCACCAGCGCATCTAGGCTTTCAAACACACGGCGGCGGTTCCGGTCCAGCTCATCAAAGGCCCCGGCGCGGGCCAGCATCTCAAGCGGGCGTTTGCCCACTTTCTTCAGATCAACGCGGCGGGCGAAATCGAACAGGTTAACAAACGGCTTGTCCGCGCGAGCCGCAACGATCAGGTTCATCGCCTCGACACCCACATTCTTGAGCGCGCCCAGCGCATAGACCAGATGTCCGTTATCAACATCGAACGTGGCCTGAGATCGGTTCACACAAGGTGGGACATACGGCAGTTCCAGCCCTTTTCGGACCTCTTCGAAATAGATCGCCAGCTTGTCGGTCAGATGGATATCGCAATTCATGACGCCCGCCATGAATTCAACCGGATGGTTCGCCTTCAACCAGCCGGTTTGATAGCTGACCACCGCATAGGCGGCGGCGTGGGATTTGTTGAAGCCGTAATTGGCGAATTTCTCGAGAAGGTCGAAGACTTCGCTGGCTTTCTTGGCATCCACCCCGTTTTCTGCCGCGCCTTTTTCGAACTTGGGGCGTTCGGCATCCATCGCCTCTTTGATCTTCTTACCCATCGCGCGGCGCAGCAGGTCTGCACCGCCCAGGCTGTACCCCGCCATGACTTGCGCGATCTGCATCACCTGTTCCTGATAGACGATAATACCTTGAGTTTCCTCAAGAATGTGGTCGATCAGCGGGTGAACGGATGTGATTTCGCGCAGCCCGTTCTTGACCTCGCAATAGGTCGGGATGTTTTCCATCGGGCCGGGGCGGTAGAGCGCGACGAGGGCCACGATATCCTCGATACAGGTGGGTTTCATGCGCTTGAGCGCGTCCATCATGCCCGAAGATTCAACCTGGAACACCGCGACCGTCTTGGCCGCTGAATAGAGCTTATACGTCGCCTCGTCATCCAGTGGGATGGCGTTGATCTGGTTCTCGGCCCCCTCGGCAGGTTCATAAAGCTCGGTGCCATCGGCGGCGATGTGCAACTTCCGCCCGGACTTGAAGATCAAGTCCATCGCGTTCTGGATCACGGTCAGGGTTTTCAGACCCAGAAAGTCGAACTTTACCAGCCCGGCCTGTTCCACCCATTTCATGTTGAACTGGGTTGCAGGCATGTCGGATCGCGGGTCCTGATAGATCGGCACCAGCGCGTCCAGAGGCCGGTCGCCAATCACAACCCCAGCCGCGTGGGTCGAGGCGTTGCGCAGCAGCCCTTCGACCTGCTGTCCATACGTCAGCAAACGATCCACCACCTCTTCGTTACGAGCTTCCTCCCGCAGACGCGGCTCATCCTTCAGGGCTTTTTCGATGGAAACCGGTTTTACCCCTTCAACCGGGATCATCTTGGACAGACGGTCCACCTGCCCGTACGGCATTTGCAGCACCCGCCCGATATCGCGTACGGCAGCCTTGGACAGCAAAGCACCAAATGTGATGATCTGCCCCACCTTGTCGCGCCCGTATTTCTGCTGCACGTAGCGGATCACCTCTTCGCGGCGATCCATGCAGAAGTCGATATCGAAGTCGGGCATCGAAACCCGTTCGGGATTCAGGAACCGTTCAAACAGCAGGCTGTAACGCAGCGGATCGAGGTCGGTAATTGTCAGCGCATAAGCCACCAGCGAGCCCGCACCCGATCCCCGCCCCGGTCCAACCGGAATATCGTGATCCTTGGCCCATTGGATAAAGTCGGCAACGATCAGGAAGTAACCAGGAAAGCCCATGCCTTCGATGATGCCAAGTTCGAAATCCAGCCGTTCCTGATATTCCTCGGGCGTCACCGCATGGGGGATTACCGCCAAACGTTTCTGCAAGCCTTCATTGGCGATGCGGCGCAGTTCAGCGACCTCGTCATCGGCGAATTTCGGCAGGATCGGATCACGCCGATAGGCCATGAAAGCGCAGCGTCTGGCAATCTCGACCGTGTTCTCGATGGCCTCGGGCAAATCGGCAAACAGCGTCACCATTTCCTGCTGCGACTTGAAATAATGCTGCGCGGTCAGGCGGCGGCGACCTTCCTGCTGGTCGACATAGGCCCCTTCGGCGATACAGATCAGCGCATCATGGGCCTCGTACATATCCGAGGTCGGGAAATAGACGTCATTGGTGGCAACCAGCGGCAGGTTCTTGGCATAGGCCATCTCGATATGGCCGCGCTCGGTCTGGCGTTCGGCCTCTGGTTGGCCGTCTTCGCCCGGATGACGCTGGAGTTCGATATACAGGCGATCCGGGAAGATCGCGGCCAGCCGATCCACCAGCGCCTCGGCCGCCGGACGTTGCCCCTGTTGCAACAGGCGGCCCACCGGCCCATCGGGCCCTCCGGACAGGCAGATCAGCCCGTCGGAGCGGCCCGCAAGCTCGTCCAGCGTGACCTGCGGCAACTGCCCGCCCTTGTCCACGTAAAGGCACGTGCTCAGCTTCATCAGGTTCTCGTACCCCGCCTCGGACTGTGCCAGCAGAACAAGCGGCGCGGGCGTTTTTGGCTTTTCCCCCGGTTGCGATTGCACATAAGTCAGATCAACCTGACATCCCATGATCGGCTGGACACCGGCCTGGCTGGCTGTCACCGAAAATTCCAGCGCCGAAAACATGGAATTCGTGTCAGTCACCGCGACGGCAGGCATCCCCATCTTCTCGCACAGGGCGGGCAGTTTTTTCAGCCGCACAGCGCCTTCCAGAAGGGAGTATTCGGTGTGAACACGTAGGTGAATGAATCGGGGGTTACTGCTCATGAACGGCAGGCTACCCTAGCCGCGAGGCATGCAAAAGCCGGAACCTGCGCCGTTGTTTGGCAAAATAATCGTTTTCGATTATTCGGATTTTCCAGAAGGTGCTTCGGAAAGCAACATCTTCACTGACAAAAAAACGCTTTAGTTTCAAGTAACTGATATTTACACAGGGTGCGCAAATCCACGCCACTTGGCTGTAATGATGCATCATACAGGCAGTTTTTCTTGCCAGATCACGCATGCTGTTTCTAACATCCATTTGCAAGCTATCCGCCCGCCACTCTTTCTACGTCGCATCGAAGGAGGGCATCACCAGGGCGCAACCGGGTAAGGCGACGGGTTTCTCGAATGGACATCACGTTTCTTCTGAATGGAGAGACAGTGGAGCTGACGGATATCAATCCGACAGCCACTCTGCTGGATTGGCTGCGTGAAGATCGTGGCCTGACCGGCACCAAAGAAGGCTGCAACGAAGGCGATTGCGGTGCCTGCACTGTCATGGTGACGGATGCGGGTGGCGCAAAGGCCCTGAACTCGTGCATCCTTTTCTTGCCGCAGCTGCATGGCAAGGCGGTTCGAACCGTCGAAGGCGCCAGCGGCCCCGATGGCGAGGTCCATCCGGTTCAGCAGGCCATGGTTGACTTGCACGGGTCGCAATGCGGCTTTTGCACACCCGGTTTTGTCATGTCGATGGTGGCTGGTCACACCAATGGCGCGACGGATCACGACACACAGCTTGCCGGTAATCTGTGCCGTTGCACAGGTTATGCACCCATTATTCGCGCAGCCGAAGCGGCCGAGAAGCATCCCGTGCCTGTCTGGGTCAAGGACAAGCCTGTCGCAACACCCGCCGCTTCACCCATGCTGCCGGGCTCGTCCGACGCGCTGGCTGCTGTGTATGCCGAGAACCCAAATGCCACTTTGGTCGCGGGCGCAACTGATGTTGGGCTTTGGGTGACCAAGCAACTGCGCGATCTTGATCCGGTGATCTTCCTGAACAGCTGTGACGATCTGAAAGAGATCACGATCACCGACGAAGATATTCGGTTCGGTGCCATGGTCGATATGAACCGCATGGGCGAAGCCTTGGCGGACATTCACCCATCGTATGCTGAAATGATCCGGCGCTATGCCAGTGTTCAGGTCCGTCACGCGGCCACTGTGGGTGGCAACATCGCCAATGGCTCACCAATCGGAGACAACCCGCCCGCGCTCATCGCATTGGGTGCGACGCTGCACCTGCGCAAAGGTGATGAACGCCGGTCAGTCCTGCTGGAAGACTTCTTCATCGATTACGGGAAACAGGACCGCGCGCCGGGTGAGTTTGTCGAAGCCGTCAGCTTCCCGCGTCAGGCGGACCGGTTGAAATGCTACAAGCTGAGCAAACGGTTCGATCAGGATATCTCGGCCGTGTGCGGATGCTTCAACATTACCATTTCAGACGGACGGGTGGCGGCTGCGCGCATCGCGTTTGGCGGTATGGCTGGCATTCCGAAACGGGCAACCCATGTCGAGGCCGCGTTGATCGGCAAGCCATGGACGCGCGAGACGATTGACGCCGCTCTGCCCGCTTTTGCCGACGATTATTCACCGCTTACCGATATGCGCGCCTCGGCCACGTACAGGCTTGAGACCGCCAAAGCGATGCTGGAACGGTACTTCCTTGAGGATCAGGGCCAAGTGACCAACGTGCTGGAGGTATCGGCATGAGCGTAACCAAACCCCTTCCCCATGACGCGGCACCGCTGCACGTATCCGGTTCCGCCCGATATGTGGACGACATCCCGACGCCAAAGGGCACATTGCATCTGGCCTTTGGCCTGAGCCCGATCGCCAAGGGCACGATTACCGCGATGGACCTGTCTGCCGTGAAAGCAGCAGCCGGGGTCGTCAAGGTCATGACGGCACAGGACCTGCCCTTTGCCAACGATGTTTCGCCCTCGATCCACGATGAACCGTTGCTGTCCGACGGGACGGTTCACTATATCGGCCAGCCTGTTTTCCTTGTGGTTGCCACCAGCCATCTGGCCGCCCGCAAGGCGGTTCGGTTGGGCAAGATCGACTATGCAGAGGAAACACCGATCCTGACGGTGGAAGAAGCTCTGGCAGCAGACAGCCGATTTGAAGACGGGCCCCGTATCTATGCCAAGGGCGACGCGGACGCCGCGATTGAAAGCGCAGCCCACGTCATCGACGGAACATTCGAGATCGGCGGTCAGGAGCATTTCTATCTGGAAGGTCAGGCAGCCCTTGCCGTGCCGAATGAAGGCGGCGACATGCTGGTCCACAGCTCGACCCAGCACCCGACCGAGATACAGCACAAGGTGGCGGACGCTCTGGGCCTGCCCATGCATGCGATCCGCGTCGAAACCCGGCGCATGGGTGGCGGATTCGGTGGCAAGGAAAGCCAGGGGAATGCGCTGGCCGTCGCCTGCGCAGTGGCGGCGCGGGCAACCGGCAAAGCCTGCAAGATGCGCTATGACCGCGATGATGACATGATCATCACCGGCAAACGCCACGCCTTCCGGATTTCCTATCGCGCGGGATTTGACGAACAGGGTCACATTCAGGGCGTGTCCTTTCTGCAATACGCGATCTGCGGCTGGGCGCAGGACCTGTCCCTGCCCGTCGCCGACCGTGCGATGCTGCATTCGGACAATGCCTACCTGCTGCCCAATGCCCGGATTGAAAGCCATCGGTTGAAGACCAACACGCAGTCAGCCACCGCCTATCGCGGGTTTGGTGGCCCGCAGGGGATGGTTGCCATCGAACGGGTGATGGACCACGCCGCGCATGAACTTGGGCTGGACCCGGTGGAATTGCGCCGCCGCAACTATTACGAGCCCGCGCATAAGGTTGCCGAAGTCCAACCTCACGAAAAACCGCGGGGTCATCCCGACCCGCACGAAGACCTGACCAGCCGTGGCGCGGTGGAAACAGGGACCGCCCCGGTCCGCCCCCTGCCCGCTGGCGGCAACACGACGCCCTACGGAATGGAGGTCAGCGATTTCGAACTGCATGGCATGACCGAAGCGCTGATGAAGTCCAGCAACTATGCCGCGCGCAAAGCGGTCATCGAGAAATGGAACGCCGAAAACAGCGTGATCAAGAAGGGCATCGCCTTTTCTCCGGTCAAGTTCGGAATTTCCTTCACGCTGACCCATCTGAACCAGGCCGGTGCGCTGGTGCATGTGTATCAGGATGGTTCGGTCCACCTGAATCATGGCGGCACCGAGATGGGTCAGGGCCTGTTCCAGAAGGTCGCGCAAGTGGCCGCGTCGCGTTTCGGCATCCCGCTTGAGATGGTCAAGATCACCGCCACTGATACGGCCAAAGTGCCGAATACGTCAGCCACGGCAGCGTCTTCAGGCAGCGATCTGAACGGCATGGCGGTGAAAGCGGCTTGCGATACGATCCGCGACCGGATGGCCGATTTTCTGGCTGAACGGCATCAGGCCGACCCCTCCGCGGTCACTTTCACGGATGGCCACGTTTCGGTTGGTGAAGAACGGTACACGTTTGCCGAAGCTGCCGCACTGGCCTATCAGGGTCGCATAAGCCTGTCGGCCACCGGCTTTTATAAAACGCCCAAGATCGAATGGGACAGGATCGCGGGACGCGGTCGCCCGTTTTACTACTTCGCCTATGGCGCTTCGGTCACCGAGGTCGCTGTGGACACGTTGACGGGCGAGAACCGCATTCTGCGCACAGATATCCTGCATGACGCGGGCGCTTCGCTGAACCCGGCGCTGGATGTCGGACAGGTCGAAGGCGGTTACGTGCAGGGCGCGGGCTGGCTGACGACCGAGGAACTGGTCTGGGACGGCAAGGGCAACCTGCGCACACATGCGCCCTCGACCTACAAGATCCCGGCCTGTTCCGACCGGCCCGACATTTTCAACGTCGCACTTTGGGATGGCGAGAACCGAGAGGACACCATCTATCGCTCGAAAGCCGTGGGGGAACCCCCGTTCATGCTGGGAATATCGGCCTGGCTGGCGCTTTCGAATGCGGTGGCAGCCTGCGGGGACACCTATCCGGCACTCAACGCGCCCGCCACCGCCGAAGAGGTCTGGCGCGGCGTCCAGAGGATGAAGGGAGATATCTGATGGGATTTGACCTAGAGGCTTTGAGGGAGGCGGTCAAAACCCACGGCAAAGTGGTTCGGGTGGTCATCGCCGGGATCAAAGGGTCGTCTCCACGCGAAGTTGGTGCCGCCATGCTGGTCTGGGGCGGCGGGCAAAGCGGCACAATTGGTGGCGGAACACTGGAATACCAGGCGGCAAATGCCGCACGGTTGCAAACCACGCAAACCCGCCTGACGCATCATGCACTTGGACCCGAGTTGGGGCAATGCTGCGGCGGTGCCGTGTCGTTGCTGAGCGAGGTCTACGACGCAAACACTGTCAATGATCTGGACGATACGGTCATCGCGCGCCCGGCCACGGGTGACGAGATGCCCCTGTCGGTCAAGCGAATGCTGGCGACGGCGCGCGGACAGGGGATTGCGCCAGAACCGCAGCTGATCGATGGCTGGATGGTTGAACCTGTTCACAAGCCGACACGCAATCTGTGGATCTGGGGCGCGGGCCATGTCGGCCGGGCGCTGGTGGATGTGCTGTCCCCGCTTCCCGATCTTGCGATCACCTGGGTGGACACCAGCCGTCAGCGCTTTCCGGCCACTGTGCCAGCGGGCGTGACAATTGTTCCGGCCACAAAACCGGCCGAGCTGATCCGCCATGCCCCATCCGACGCCGAACATCTTGTGCTGACATACTCGCATAGCCTTGACTTTGAACTGTGCAACAGACTGCTTTTGCACGATTTTGGCTTTGCGGGGCTGATCGGCTCGGCTACGAAATGGGCGCGATTCCGGTCGCGTCTGGCCGCTCTTGGGCATCCGCCTGAACGGATAAGCCGGATCACCTGCCCGATCGGTGACCCGTCGATGGGGAAGCATCCACATATGATCGCCGTGGGCGTCGCCGCACAATTGCTGCGCCCGGCCCTGCAAAACGAGTTGAAGAAGGACCTGAGCGCGTGACCATTCCACTTTTGAGCTTGCAAGGGCTGACCAAAGCCTACCCCGGTGTTGTGGCCAATGATCAGGTGTCCTTTGACATCGGTGAAGGCGAAGTGCACGCGCTGCTGGGTGAAAACGGCGCGGGGAAATCCACGCTGGTGAAAATGATCTATGGGCTTGTGAAGCCGGACAGCGGCACCATGAAGCTGCGCGGCAATCCGTTTGCGCCGCCCGAACCGCGCGCGGCCCGTGCCGATGGGATCGCGATGGTGTTCCAGCATTTTTCGCTGTTTGACGCGCTGAACGTGGCCGAGAATATCGCGCTGGGGATGGAGAATCCGCCCCCGATGGGGGATCTGGCATCGCGCATTCGCGAAGTCTCGGAAACCTATGGTCTGCCGCTGGACCCGTTCCGCACGGTTGGCGATCTGTCCGCAGGCGAACGCCAGCGGGTCGAGATCATTCGCTGCCTGTTGCAGGACCCCAAACTGCTGATCATGGACGAACCGACCTCGGTTCTGACCCCGCAAGAGGTCAATATCCTGTTTGAGACGCTGAACAAGCTTCGCTCCGAGGGAACCTCGATCCTTTATATCTCGCATAAACTGGAGGAGATCCGAACGCTGTGCGACCATGCCACGATCCTGCGTCTGGGCAAGAACGTGGGCGAATGTGTTCCCGCTGAAACCTCGGCGCGCGACATGGCCGAGATGATGGTCGGTTCGACGTTGCAGACGCCTGAACGCTCGGGCCGGGAACTGGGCGAGGTCGCGCTGGATGTCAGCGGGCTGTCAGTCCCCTCGCCTTCGGAATTCGGCACCGCATTGCGCAATGTGCACATGACGGTCCGCAAGGGCGAGGTTCTGGGCGTCGGCGGTGTTGCCGGAAACGGGCAGGATGAATTGCTGGGAGTGCTGTCCGGGGAAATCCTGACATCGGCGGATGCGATCAAGTTCAACGGTCAGGCAATCGGCAAGCTCGGCCCGACAGCGCGCCGCAAGCTGGGCGTTCTGACCGCGCCTGAGGAACGGCTCGGCCACGCGGCGGCGCCCGACATGAGCCTGACCGAAAACGCTTTGCTGACCGGATCTGTGCGGGAAGGGCTTGAGAAAAACGGCTTCTTGAAATGGTCCGAAACCCGGAGTTTTGCCGAAAAGATCATCGAAGCCTTCGACGTACGTACGCCCGGGCCCGAAAACGCAGCGCGGTCCTTGTCCGGCGGCAATCTGCAGAAATTCGTGATTGGACGCGAAGTGCTGCAAAACCCTGATGTGTTGGTGGTAAACCAGCCAACCTGGGGGGTGGATGCCGCGGCGGCCGCGTCGATCCGGCAAGCCATACTCGATCTTGCGGCGAAAGGCACAGCGGTGGTCTGCATTTCGCAGGATCTGGATGAGCTGATGGAAATCTCGGACAGTTTTGCGGCCTTAAACGAAGGTCGGCTGAGCGCACCGCGCCCGACCACCGGCCTGACCGTGGATGAGATTGGCCTGATGATGGGCGGTGCCCATGGCATGGAGGTGGCACATGTGTGATCTGCTGAGTCGCCTTCGGCGAGAGTATTTGCAAAAAGATGAAACATCTGGGGGGATGAGCAGATGATTGTATTGGAGAAACGGCCACAGCCGTCCAGGGCCTGGTCTTATGCGACCCCCCTTGTGGCGGTGCTGGCGACAATGGTGTTTGGCGGGTTGCTGTTTGCCATATTGGGGAAAAACCCGGTCGAAGCCATCGGTACCATCTTCTGGGAGCCGCTTTTTGGCGAGTTCGCATTCTATTACCGCCCTCAATTGCTGGTCAAGGGCGCCCCGCTTGTGTTGATCGCTATCGGATTGTCGCTGGGATTTCGAGCCGGTATCTGGAATATCGGGGCCGAAGGGCAATACATCATGGGCGCCATATTCGGTGCGGGCGCAGGTCTGGCCTTCTATCCGCTCGACGCCTGGTACATCTTCCCGATCATGGTGGCCGCAGGCGCATTTGGCGGCTGGCTGTGGGCAACGATCCCGGCTTTGCTGAAAGTGCGTTTCGGCACCAACGAAATCCTCGTGTCGCTGATGCTGGTCTACGTGGCCGAACAGATGCTGGCCTCGGTCTCGCTGGGTTTGCTCAAGAACCCCGAAGGGTTCGGCTTTCCCGGCTCGCGCAACCTGCAATCCTATGAAAGCGCGCACAATGCCGAGCTGATTGCCGGTTCCGGGATGCATTGGGGTGTTGTCGCGGCCTTCATCGCGGTGATCTTTGCCTATGTTTTGCTGAACCGTCACATGCTGGGGTTCCATATCCGTCTGACGGGTGAGGCCCCCCGCGCCGCAAAGTTTGCAGGTGTGAATCCAGCGCGCCTGATCCTGTTCTGCCTTGGAATTTCGGGCGCTTTGGCCGGGTTGGCCGGGATGTTCGAGGTGTCCGGCCCGTCCGGTCAGATCAGCATCGATTTCAATGTGGGTTATGGCTTTACAGCGATCATCGTCGCCTTTCTGGGCCGACTGCATCCGGTGGGTATTCTTTTGGCCGGGGGCCTGATGGCGCTGACCTATATTGGCGGTGAAATCGCACAATCGCAGCTGGGCCTGCCTGCCGCAGCCATTCAGGTGTTTCAGGGAATGCTGCTGTTTTTCCTGCTGGCCTTCGATCTTCTGACAAACTTCCGCATCCGTGCGGCTCGTAGCGAGGTGGCGTGATCATGGATCTTGGTCAAATCAATCCCGTTCTTCTGGTTGCTTCGCTTATGGTGGCCGCAACCCCCCTTCTGCTGGCCGCGAT
This sequence comes from Ruegeria sp. AE3, assembly GCF_056542225.1. Taxonomy (NCBI): domain Bacteria; kingdom Pseudomonadati; phylum Pseudomonadota; class Alphaproteobacteria; order Rhodobacterales; family Roseobacteraceae; genus Ruegeria; species Ruegeria sp. AE3. The sequence continues at coordinate 180,280 of NZ_JBQFZL010000005.1, forward strand.
CGGAGAGCTTGTCGTGGAAAAGGCAGGCGTTCTGAACCTTGGTGTCGAGGGCATGATGATCGTTGGCGCGATCAGCGGTTTTGCGATCTCGGTCGAAACCGGATCGCCCTGGCTGGGCTTTGTTGCTGCCGCCATTGGCGGGGCCGTGCTGTCGCTGCTGTTCGTCTTGCTGACACAGTTTGCGTTGGCCAACCAGGTTGCCAGCGGCCTTGCGCTGACCCTGTTTGGCCTGGGGTTCAGCGCCCTGATGGGGCAAAGCTATGTGGGCGTCAAACCACCCAGCATGGGCGATATCCACATCCCCTTGATCAGCGATATTCCGGTCATCGGCCCGATCCTGTTTCGGCACGATCCCATCCTGTATCTGGGCATTGCGCTGACCGCTGTGGTCTGGGCCGTCCTGAAGTACACCCGCGTCGGGTTGATCCTGCGGGCGGTTGGTGAAAACCACGATGCCGCCCATGCGCTTGGCTACAAGGTCATCAAAATCCGTATCATGGCGATCCTGTTTGGCGGGGCCTGCGCGGGTCTGGGTGGAGCTTACATCAGTCTGATACGTGTGCCGCAATGGACCGAGGGCATGACCGCAGGTGTCGGCTGGATCGCACTGGCGCTGGTGGTGTTTGCCAGCTGGAAACCGTGGCGGGTCCTGCTGGGTGCATATTTGTTCGGCGGCATCACCGTCTTGCAGCTTAATTTGCAGGCAGCGGGCGTTGCCATTCCCGTCGAGTATCTGGCAATGTCACCCTATCTTATCACGATCCTTGTGCTTGTGATCCTTTCGGCCGACAAGAGCAGCGCACCTGCCTCACTGGGCCGGACCTTCCATGCCTCACACTAGGGGCCAACTGAACCAACTTGGGGAGTAACTACATGAAATTAAAATCGCTTCTGACAACTGCCGCGATAGCGCTTGGTCTTGCGACCGGTGCAGTGGCACAAGACAAAACCAAGGTCGGTTTTGTTTATGTCGGCCCTGTCGGCGACGGCGGCTGGACCTATGAACACAACAAAGGCCGTTTGGCGATCGAAGAAGAGTTCGGCGACAAGGTCGAGACTGTATTCGTTGAATCAGTACCCGAAGGCCCCGACGCCGAGCGCGTGATGACCCAGATGGCGCTGGAAGGCGCGGATCTGATCTTTACCACCTCGTTCGGCTATATGGATCCAACCATCAATGTGGCCAAGAAATTCCCGAACGTGAAGTTCGAGCACGCGACCGGCTACAAGACCGCCGACAACGTCTCGGTCTATTCAGCGCGTTTCTACGAAGGCCGCGCGGTTCAGGGGCATATCGCGGGTAGAATGACCGAATCGAACATCATCGGCTATATCGGGTCCTACCCGATCCCCGAGGTGATCCGCGGTATCAACTCGGCTTATATCCACGCCAAGAAAGCGAACCCGGATGTCCAGTTCAAGATCGTCTGGGCCTATACATGGTTCGACCCGGCGAAAGAGGCTGACGCCGCATCGGTTCTGATCGAACAGGGCGCCGACGTGATCCTGCAGCACACCGACTCGACCGCACCGCAGGCCGCCGCACAAGAGGCGGGCAACGTGATCACCTTCGGTCAGGCTTCGGATATGAGCGAATACGCCCCCAAACCGCGTGTTTCCTCAATCATCGACAACTGGGGACCCTACTACATCGCGCGCACGAAGGCCGTGATGGACGGCACCTGGACCTCGTCCAACACCTGGGACGGTATCGGGCCGGGCATGGTAGAAATCGGTGAGATTTCGGATGCAGTTCCCGCGGACATCAAGGAAGAGGCACTGGCCCTGAAAGCCGCGCTTGCCGATGGCAGCTATCATGCCTTTACCGGACCGCTGAAAAAGCAGGACGGCAGCGACTGGCTGGCCGAGGGCGAAGTGGCCGACGACGGTACTCTGGCCGGTATGAACTTCTATGTCGAAGGGCTGGAAGGCGATATCCCGCAATAAACGGAGCGGATAGAAATGCATAAAGGCCCGCAGGATTGCGGGCCTTTTTTTTGGCGTTTTCGTTTCGGTCACATTACCGGATGCCCGGGATTCTACGGCCGCAAAGACCTACGGAACCTTTAGGCCATGTCCTGCGTTCGCCACCCGATCAGGCTGAGACACGCAAAAACGATCGCGGCTACGCAGACAATCGAGGGCCCTGCCGGAGTGTCGAATACATACGCAGCCCTTAGCCCTGTGATGGCCGAAAGCGCACCTATTCCTGCAGCAATCAGGGCCATGGATTCTGGTGACCGTGCCAGGTTTCGCGCAGCAGCCGCCGGAATAATCAGCATCGCGGCGATCAGCAACACGCCCACAACCTTGATCGCCACCGCTACGGTCACAGCAAGTGACAGGGTCAGGATCAGTTGTTCTCGCCTTGGATCGAAGCCGCTGGCATAGGCCAGTTCTTCGTTCAGTGTCGCGGTCAGAAGTTGCGACCAGCGCCAGACAATCAGCGCTACGACAAGCGCCGCACCACCCCAGATCACGACCAGATCCGAACGGGAGACCGCCAGAATATCCCCAAACAGATACGCCATCAGGTCAATCCGGACACCGGACAGGAATGAAACTGCAACCAGCCCGAAGGCCAGCGCAGAATGTGCCAGGACCCCCAGCAGCGTGTCCATCGCATAGCCGCGACCGGCCAAAAGCGAAACGGTCAGCGCCATGACCAAAGCGACAGTCAGCGCACCCGTGAAGATCGACATCTGAAACGTCAGGGACAGGGCCACGCCCAGAATTGCGGCATGCGCGGTCGCGTCGCCGAAATACGCCATGCGACGCCACACGACAAAACATCCAAGGGGGGCCGCCGCAAACGCCACGCCAATACCGGCGAGCGTTGCCCGCATCATGAAATCATCCAGCATTATTCCGCCGCTTCCTGTGGGTTTGCATCATGGTCATGATCATGATGGTGATCATGTTCATGACGATAAAGGGCAAGCGCGCCACCTGTTCCGGTTCCGAACAAGGCCCGATACTCTGGTGCCGAGGCGACCACGGCCGGCGATCCTTCGCAACAGACATGCCCATTGAGGCATATCACCCGGTCCGACGCGCTCATGACCACGTGCAGTTCGTGGCTGATCATCAGAATGGCGCATCCGGACTCGCGTCGGACTGCCTCGATCTGCTGGTAAAAGCTAGCCGATCCCCGTTGGTCCAACCCCTGTGTCGCTTCGTCCAGCAACAAGATGTCCGGGTGGTTGATCAAGGCTCTGGCCAACAGCACCCGCTGGAACTGTCCGCCGGACAGCTGCGACATCTGGCGTTTCAACAGATCCGGCACACCCGCGGATTCAAGCGCCTCGACACATTGCCTGCGCGACACAGGATCGGTCAGACGCATGAACCTTTCGACGGAAATTGGCAAAGTCGGATCGACATGCAGCTTCTGCGGCACATAGCCGATTTTCAATCCGGGCTTCAGTGACACGTGACCGGCGGAAGGCCGTGTCGCACCGATAATGGCCCGCAGCAGGCTGGTCTTGCCTGATCCGTTCGGGCCAACGATGGTCACGATTTCACCCGGTTCAACGACCATATCCACATGATGCAGCACGGTATGCGCGCCATAGCGGACGCTGAGTTTCTCGACAGTGATTAGGGCCATCTTTATGCCTTTTCGGTGCAGTCAGGGCAGAGACCTTCAGCCTCTACAACCGTTCGCTCGATCTCGAAACCTGCCGCGCGCGCGGCAGCGCCAAGAACACCTTTGGAGGGGGCGGACTGCGCCTCGGCTACGGCATCACATTTTCGGCAGATCATGAAAGCAGGTGAATGCGCCGCGCCGGGATGAGAGCAGGCGACAAACGCGTTCAGCCGCTCGATCTTGTGGACAAAGCCGTTCTGTACAAGAAACTCCAACGCCCGATAAGCGACCGGAGGCTGGGACCCGAATCCTTCGTCGCGCAACCTATCAAGGATTGCGTAGGCGCCAAGGGCGCGATGTTCCTGCAACAACATCTCAAGAACCTTGCGGCGAACCGGCGTCAGACGCAGCCCTTCCTCTTTGCACCGGGCTTCGGCAGATGCCAGGGCCGTTGCGACACAGCTCTGGTGGTCATGTTCCTGAAACCCGACCGGGGCGGTGTCTTTGCCAGGTACTGGGTGCACATCACTTGTCATGTTATTTCATATCATGTATTGCCACTTGAAATGTTATAAAATCACACAGAGAGCTCTATGTCCAGAACGCTTCTTCTTCCATTGTCGATCACAGTTGCATTGCTGGGTGGACCGGCCCGCGCAGATGCGCCAAACGTTGCCGCGGACATTGCCCCGGTTCATTCGCTGGTGGCCCGTGTAATGGAGGGTGTGGGAACACCTGCCCTGATCGTCGCACCGGGTGCCTCGCCGCATGAATACAATCTGCGCCCGTCCGAGGCAGCCGCGTTGCAAAACGCCGATCTGGTGTTCTGGGTAGGAGAAGACCTGACGCCATGGTTGGAAAGCGCGATAGAAACCCTTGCCCAAGGCGCGACTGCCACTGCCCTATTGGACGCAAAGGGCACGGAGCTTCTTGAGTTCCGGGAAGACACATTGTTTGAGGCGCATGATCACGCGGACGATGCGGGTCACGAAGACCATGACGACCATGACGATCACGAAGGCCATGATGATCATAACGATCATGATTCTCATGACCCACATGCCTGGCTGTCGCCAACGAATGCCAAAGCCTGGCTGAACCTGATCGCAGATCAATTGTCGTCAGCGGATCCCGACAATGCCGCTGCGTATTTGGCAAACGCCGAAGCGGCGCGCGAAGAAATGACCGCGCTTTCCGCAGAAGTGGCAGGGTTGCTTGAGCCGGTTCGCGGCGGCAGCTTCATCGTGTTTCATGATGCTTATCAGTATTTCGAGGTCGCGTTTGGTTTCCCGGCATCAGGCGCGATTTCCCTGAGCGATGCGTCCGACCCAAGCCCCGCGCGTATTGCCGCCATTCAAGGTCGCATTCGCGCTGAAGGCATCAACTGCGTATTATCTGAACCACAGTTCAATCCGGGCATCGTCGAGACCGTGTTGGATGGAACATCGGCGCAATCCGGTGTGATCGATCCACTGGGCTCGGCACTGGAACCGGGGCCGTCTCTGTACCCGCAAGTCATTCGTAACATGGCGCAAACCCTGTCGGAGTGTTTGAAAACCCGTTGAACCGGGACTGGGATCGGGACGCGGGAACCTGCCGGGGTGCACCCAAAAAGGCCAAGTCCCGGCCCGCGCATCAGGTTTCGAACATTGGAGAAGCGCATCAGACCATGGTCTGTAGCGCGTCAAGCAATTGTCGTTCATAGTCGATTGCGAAATGAGACCCAAAATTTCTGACCTGACAATTGGCAACTGGTCTTTGTCGCGCGTTTTTCTCGCGGCCAGCATAGTCGTAATGGGGACTGCTACGGTGTTTGTTGGTCACTGGGTGTCGAACCGGATCGAAAACGCGGTTGTACAGAACTCCGCCAACTCGGCCGCACTGTACATGGAAAGCATTCTGTCTCCTCTCAGCCAGGAGCTGGCGCATGGAGATCGACTGTCCGAACAGGCCAGCCGGGCGCTGGACGAGATTTTCATGACCCAGCCGATGCGCGAACGCATTGCCTCGTACAAGTTCTGGAAACAGGATGGCGAGATTGCATACGCATCGGATTCCGCCATCATCGGTCGTCGGTTCGAGCCGACAGATGACCTGAAACGCGCATGGGCTGGAGAAATCTCGGGCTCATTTGAAGAGCTGGACGACGAAGAAAGCGCGGCAGAGGCTGCGCTTGGCATTCCATTGCTGGAAGTCTACAGCCCTATTCGCGAAATCTGGTCGGGGAAAATCATCGCGGTCGCCGAGTTCTATGAAAAAGCCGATCAGTTGGAACTGGACATGGCCAGAGCCCGAAGAACAAGCTGGTTGATCGTTGGCTCGGCTTTTGCGGCAAGCACGATTGTTCTGTTTTCCATTGTCGCAATCGGCGACAATACCATTCGACGGCAGGGGCGCCTTCTGAACGACCGCCTTGCCGAAAGTGAAAAGATGGCCGCGCAGAATGCCATGCTGCGGTCGCGCGTCATTGATGCATCAGAAAGATATGCTGCGCAAACGGACAGGTTCCTCAGGAAACTCGGCGCGGAACTGCATGACGGTCCTGCCCAATACCTATCGCTCGCTGCCCTTCGATTGGAGGCCGCATTCGGCGACAGGCCGGAGATGCCCACCGAGGCCGAAGAAATTCAACAGTCGTTGCAGAAGTCTTTGGCAGAAATTCGCGCCCTGTCACGGGGGTTGTTCGCGCCAGACATCGAAAACCTGGCGCTCGTTGATGTCGTGAAAAGAGCTGTCGAGGACCACGCGGAACACAGCCCTTTTCGCCCCGGTATTTCCTTTCAGGGCAATCCGTCGCCCGACTTGTCGATCTCGGGCAAGTTGTGCGTTTTCCGGTTCCTGCAGGAAACGATTTCCAATGCCGCAAGATATGCGCCCACGTCCCGATGCATTGTCACCTGCGACGTACATGATGATCGCATCACCGTTCAGGTCAGCGACGACGGCCCCGGGTTCGATCCGTCAGGCGAGACTGTGCTGCGAGACGACGGGGGCCAGGGCCTTGTCGGTTTGCGTGACCGGGTCGAAAGCATCGGTGGCCGGTTCGTGGTGACATCAACCCCGGGCAAGGGCACCACCGTTGCTATGACATTGTTTCCCAGAAAGATGAGTGCATCATGACAACATCCGTCGTTATCGCAGATGATCACCCGATTTTTCGGGACGGTTTGCACCGCACATTAGAAGAGGCTGACGGTTTCAAGGTTCTCGCCGCTGGATCAAATGCGGATGAGGCCGTTTCCCTTGTCCGAACCCATCAACCTGACATCGCCATCCTCGACCTGTCGATGCCCGGTGGCGGCATTAGCGCGACCCGTCGAATTGCTGAAATGGCGAACCCGCCTTTCATCGCGATATTGACGGTCTCTGAAAACAGCAGTGACGTCGCAGACGCTTTGGAGGCGGGTGCCATTGGCTACATCGTCAAGGGCGTGACAGCGCGCGAATTGACAGATTCGCTGCGCAGTATCGCCTCGGGCGAAGGATTCGTCTCGCCGGGTCTGGCTTCGCGCATGCTGCTTCAGATCAATCGCGGAAGTGGGCCGCAGAAAGAAACTGACGCCATCGATGATCTTACCCATCGCGAGGAGGAGATTCTTCGGCGCGTCGCCAAAGGGCTAAGCAATCGGGAAATAGCCGATGAGTTGGGGATTCAAGAAAAAACCGTCAAGCATTACATGACGGCGATCCTGTCCAAGCTCCATGCGCGGAACCGGGTGGAGGCCGCTCTCATCGCGCATGAGGCCTGGAACAAGAAAGACTAGGGTCAGGCGCTCAAAGACCGGGGCGGTCTCTCAAGAAAAGAAACCGCCCCGCACAATGGTCAAAGTTCGTTGTTCAGTTGGCAATCGCCTGAAGTCTGCTGCGATCCGCCGCGGTTGCGGTTCTTTCAACAACGGTCCGGTTGAACGGGTCTTTCAGTTCGTAACGTCCGCCCTCGATCTCTTCTTTCCAGCCGTTTGCGTAACTAACTTCGATATTGTTGCCCTGAATTTCGATTTTTGCCGGGTTACTTCCAGCACCGCCGCTCTGCCCTGGCGAGCGCACACTATCGATTGAGATACCGTTTGCCAGTGACCGAAGGCGCGAAACGTCGGCACCGGTGGCCGGTCGTTCCTCGACGGTTCGGTTCTGCGCGTTCTTTCTTTCGTACCGACCGTTTTCGATCTCTTCTTTGGTGCCGTCAGCATAGCGTACTTCGATGCCGCTCGCGCTTGTCTCGACCTTTGTTATTCCAGCCGATCCCGATGACCGCCCCCCAGACTGAGACCGGTCCTTCTTATCCCCGCCCCGACCCGAGCGTGACGATCCATCGTCATCGTCATCATCGTCATCATCATCGTCGTGACCACCTTTACCCGATCCGGAATTGTCGTCGCTATCTCCGCCGCTGCCCGACCCGGAATTGCTGTCATGATCATCATCCCCGCCGTTGCCGTCACTCCCCTTCCCGCTTTTTGCAAACGCGTAAGCAGGTTCCAACCGCAGATGACCGTCTGCGTCAAATGTCGGCACATAGGGTGTCATCACAATCAGCGACGCCAGCGCTGCTGAGCTCAGAAGCTGACCAGTTCTTTTCCGGGTATTCATTATCGTCTCCAATCCTGTTCGAGGCGTTTTCCTGCATTGGAGGCAGAATATCCCAGTCCCGGCTTCGCTACATCGGGCTTAGGTCTGGTGAATTTCCGGCCGAATGTCCGGACCGAAGAAGCTAAGAATTACAATTCCCGAAACTCAACCTGATCCAACACTCTTATTTTGGCTTTGAGCAACGAGGGACCGCATGTCGGTGCCGACAGCACTGACGGTGGAGGCGTGTTGGTTTTCATGTTGGGGTAAGAGTCGGCTTCAGGGAGCGTCAGAATGGGTGCGCTTTGATAGCTGATCTTTGCTCTCTGGCGTAGCACCGTTGTAGCACCGGGCGAGGATGCCCCACGCGCGGAAATCGCCCTGTTGGACGCTAGCGTATTGTGTTTATTGAGGTATATTTTGGTTGCGGGAGTAGGATTTGACCTTTATCGAACATCAATTAGGCACATCCCTAACAAACCAATTTGAAGTAGATTTCTGGAGGCACGGATTTACTGCTTCAGACGCTTGACCAATTTGGGCAGGAGGCTGTCATTCGCTGCGGTCTGCGCTAAGGTCCGTTCCGCGCAAACTATGCGGTGGCAACTTCTGTCATAGTATTGACTGTTCGAACGGCCATAGCGTTCTTCCTGTCGGCAGTCTTTCAGCTTTGATGCAACCATCAGAGAGATGCTACCTTGTGTATGCGCTTTGGCGTCGTAACGACCGCACATCCAAGCTCAGCACGGAGAATCTACGTTTGCTTCAAGGCACGATGGGCAGGGTACAAATCTGCAGCAGAAAAGCAGCTCGGAGTCTGCCACTGAGATCCGAAGAGCTTTACGCCCGGCTTTCATTCGTCAACAAAAGTGTGCGCTTCTGACAAACCCTTGGTAACGGCTTCGACAAGAACCGTGTTCATACTATGCGATTCCAGCCATGCTTTGGGGTCCTCGTAGAGAAGCGGGTCGAGCTCAGCCAGTCTATTGAGAGCAACTCGTGCGGCTGTTTCGTTTGAGAGTTTGCTGTAAGCGATGGCAAGCAAAGCCTGGCCAAAGGACCAGCCATCAGTGGAGGCGTGTTCCGCATCCTTGGCCAGTTCCTCCCATTCCTCTCTAAGCAGATGGTCCGCGGCCAGCAGGTGAAAGTAGAACGGCGGTGGCGCAACAGAGCGGTCTATCGCGCGATGCATAATGGGAACTCCCTCGTCGAAGCGACCTGCTATTCCATAGCGGATCGCTAGATTGGCCAGTGCAGCTGGATCATTGGGGTTAACTTCCACGGCCCTTTGTGCAAACTCGATCGAGCGCTCCATATCACCCGCATATTGCTCAACATGGGACATCGCCTGAAGCGCGTCAGTATCCCGTGGATCCAAGTCGATAGCGCGTGCCGCTGCCTCTTTGGCTAGAGCAAAGGCCGCATCTCTTGAAAGCACTTTCTCATGACCGAACCGGGCAGCATCATTGCGCAGGTAGGCCAGCATTGCCCATGCGCGAACGTATTCCGGGTCCTCGCGAACGGTCGCTTCGAGACAATCCCGCGCAGCCTGATATTGATCTCGATGGTATGTTCTGCGGTAAATCTGTGCACTCGCGACACACGCAAACCCTCGCAGTGTTGGGTCGTTTCGATCCACAAGTCTGTCAGTGCGAGCATCGCGGAGCGCATATCCGTATTGCTGCCCTATTGTCGAAGCGATCTGCGCAGAAATCGTGTCCTGAATTTCGGTTATGCTCTGGCCATTGGTGCCCTCGGCATAGCGCTCGCTCCATAAGACTTCGAAATCATCCCGCCGCACAAGGTTGGTTCGGATAAGTAACTCGCCGCCATCGCGCCAAACGTCGCCGGTCACTGTAAACTCAGCGGTTGGCTGATGGATTTCGAACGACGTGGTCCCCGAGCCCTGCGCGACTTGAGCAGATGCAATATGCACTGCAAGATCCGGAAACTTGATCAAATCCGCAGCAAGCTCATTGGTCAGGCCCGAGGCGACAAGCGAAACAAGAGCGTCGTCCGTTCGAACTTCAAAATCCTCAACTAGAATGGAAACTTTTTTGTCGGGCCTCTCGGCTACTGCTGGTACACGGCTATCAGGTCTCTCGTACCAGAAACCAAATCCGGCCAAAATGACTAGGCACATGACCACCAGCAAGGCCAGTCCAGTGTAGAACCTTGTATTAGGCTTCGACACTTGCTCGTGGTCGGCAACCTCAGTCGCCCTGGGATGAACTGCCTCGGGCACGATCTGTTCTCGCGCGGAAAATTTCGGAATGTAATGACCTTTTGGAATACTAATGCGGATCGGGTCATTGCTACCTCGCCCGACATAGTAGTTGTCGAGATCCCTGCGCAGCTTTCGGGCTTCGAGCCGCACGACCGGGTCGGCTTGCTGATCAAAATCAGACCCACGCCCGAAGACCGCGATTGCGATAGTGGTCGCCTTCAGTTCGTTCTCGCGACCCGCCAAGGCTTCCTCGACAATGTATGCCAGCATCTCGCGACGCCGGGCACTGGACTGCAGTCCACTATAGTCAAGTATTCGTTCGAGTTGTCGACGTATGTCCTCTTCGGACATCTCCAAACGTGTCGGCCAATGACTGCTGGTCACTTTTGTCCTCACTGGTCCATAGAACCCTTAAGAAAAGAAAATAGAAGTAACAAGCCATCTGGCCATACTTTTTTTGGCCTGCGAACTGCATGTATACAACATGTAGCAACGTTCTAATCCACGCCTTTTGATGCTGTGGTCCGGCAGGAGCACAACGGATAATGGACACTTTTCTGGAAAATTTGATTGACTGGTACCCCGAGCAAGGTGAGCGGATCGTTGTTCAGTTTCGTGAGGACCCAGTATTCCGGTCAATCTGTGAAGAGATGGAAATAGCCGAACAAGCCATAATACGCTGGAAAAATCTTCCGCCTCGCGCGGCAGAATATGAACAGATTTTGAATGAGCTGAAAATAGAATTTCGGGCGTATCTCACTTCTGATTGTCATCGGCAGACGAAAGATAATCAGGGCAGTTCGGCGGCATCAGATGGAGAATAATTAAGTGGGTTACGCGGAATGCAAATCTTCGGGCCGGACAGAGGACCGGATGCTAATGTCAAGACTGCTCAGAGTTGGCGCTATCTCGGCTGTCTTTACTGCCGCGATCAATCAACCTGTTTCTGCTCAGGAAGACCTCAGCGAGATCAACAACGGAACCAATCCAACACTGCTGACAACGCAGTTTGGCTTCCAGTATCAGTTCAACCAGATCAATTCCGACCTGAACACCGGCCTGTTCGAGGCCTTCTACACGCAACCTTTCGGTGAGGGTGGAAAACGGGCGTTCCGGATAACCGTCCCAGGCTCGGACAGCCCGTTCAACGCAAACCCCATCTACGGCGGAGAGCCAGGGGTTGAATTCACATTGGGCGACATAAGCGTAACCTACATTGACGTTTTCCACCTTACCGAAAAAAACGGGGCCGCTTTCACTTTTGAACTGTTTCTGAACACAGCGGAAACCGAAGCCGCCGGGTATGGGCAATTTGCCGGTGAAACCTCGGCCTTCTACGCTTGGTTTCTCAACAACGGAGCAATTTTCGCCCCAGCCTGGGTTCAAACATTCGGATTGGAGGGCGGGAATGATCAAGGCCAGAATGTAAACACGACCACGATCGACTTCTACTATGTTCCCAAGCTGAAGAATCCGCGTTTCTACCTGACATTCGATCCCGCAATCATCCACGATTGGGAAACAGACGCGACCTTTGGCAGCCTGCAGGTGACTGCAGGCATGTTGACAGGCAAGGCATTTGGCGGCGATGGTCAAGTGTTCATCAAGCCTGGCATTCTCTTCGGCGGTGACAGACCGGCTGAGTGGTCTGTCCAGGTCGGATACAAGGTGCTGAATTTCTGATGCCGGTCCACTTTATTGCTGCCTGCCTACTTCAAACCCGCCCCACCTCCAGGCGCTCGAAACAGTTCTACGCGGAGCAGAAATGGGCCGTAAGGGTCCCCCGTCTCAATTTGCAATTTTCACAGCGCGGCACAACTCCACCCCTGAACTACCCAGTGCAATCACAACGAAATTCGTCCAAAATCTGAAAATGAGGAAACCAATCATGTCCAACAAAATGTTGACCTATTTTCTCTGCACCACGCTCGCGGCAACTCCGGTCAGCGTTCTGGCACATGACGCCAACCATGCGGTCGTCCCAGCCGGCGTAATCGGCGAAATTGAAACCACCAACGTCAGAATGAAATTCGACAATGTCCTTATTCGAGGCGCGCGGATATTCAATGGCTGCGACGAGGAATTGTCAGAAGCCGACGTGCTGGTCTCTGGCCAGCTGATCCAGAAGATCGGCAGCGACATCCCGACACCGGAAGGCGCTTTCGAGATCGATGCCGAGGGTTATACGCTCATCCCAGGCCTGATCGACAACCACTGGCACGGGATCTTTGCCGAGGCCACCATCGCCCAATTGGCACTGACCGGCGAGGGGTACTGGAACCTTCTGGCCGCCAGGGCGCAGAACAACGCGCTTGCCCGCGGCTTCACCACGGTGCGTGATACTGCTGGCCCGATGTTCGACATCGCCAAGGCAACGAACGAGGGTCTGATCGACGGACCTCGTGTGTTTCCCTCGGGACCCGCGCTATCGATCACAGCGGGCCATCAGGATTTTCGCATGACGCGAGATGTGCCGCAGGGCGCCGGCGAATTGCACTCGTTCGAGCGAGGCAACATGTTCTACATCACGGACGGCGTACCGGACGTTCTCAAGCGCACGCGCGAAAACCTCATGCAGGGTGCCACCCAGATCAAGCTGATGGCGGGCGGCGGTGTCACCTCGGCTTACGACCCGATCCACACCATCCAGTTCACCGATGAAGAATTCAAGGCTGCTGTCGAGGCGACAGAAGCCTGGGGCACCTATGTGACCACCCATGCGATCAATGACGAAGCGGTTCGACACTCCATCGAAAATGGCGCGCGCAGTGTTGAGCACGCGCATATGTCGACTCGCGAAACACTGCAGATGTTTAAGGACAACGATGTCTGGCTCAGCATGCAGCCATTCCTCGATGACGAAGACGCACCGGCCCTGAACGAGTTCCAGAAGGCCAAGTACAAGTTCGTCACTGACGGAACCGATTTCGTCTACCGCACCGCCAAGGAGTTGGGCCTGAAGATTGCCTTCGGTACTGACACGCTCTTCAGTGCGGACCTTGCGAAACGTCAGGGCGCGGTGCTGGCGAAGATGGAACGGTGGTTTACCCCCTACGAGACGCTGAAGATGGCCACCTGCGACAACGCCGAATTGCTTAAGATGTCCGGGCTGCTAACGCCCTATCCGCTCGGGCCGCTCGGCGTAATCGAGGAAGGTGCCTATGCAGACATGATCCTCGTCAACGGCAATCCGCTGGAGGACCTGCAACTGATCAGCGATGCGAAGGCGAATTTCGGCATGATCATGAAGGATGGCACCATATACAAGTTCGACATGGAGTGAGCATCATATCGCGTAGAACCGTGATTGCCTCTGTTCTTGACCTCGCGGCGTCGATCGCGGGGGCGCAGGATCAACCTGCCAGGCCCATTGTTATTACCAACGTCAACGTTTTCGACGGTTTGAATGAAGAACTGATCGATGGCGCCAATGTCGTGGTCTCTGGCAAATTGATTGCACAAATCACTACTGAGGAGGTCGCAGTCGCAGGGGGGCAGGTCATCGACGGTGGTGGTCGCACGATGATCCCTGGCTTGACCTGAACCTCCCATACTGAACTGGTCCACCGCTATGCTTAGGAAACGGAGGACCACGAATGGCAAACAAGAGACCAAAGCCCGAAGAGATTGTCTTAAAGTTACGGCAGGTTGAAGTTCTGATAGGGCAAGGGATGTCCCGTCTTGATGCGATCAGGCAGATTGGTGTTGTTGAGCAAACCTATTACCGCTGGCGGAAGAAATGAGCCGTTGAAGGCGCCATTGGTTCGAGCACAATGGCGAGCGGCGACGAGAGGGGCTGAAAGTGCCAGTGAAACAACCGAAGAAAGGGCGGCTCTGGCTGAACCCTCTCGGGACATTGCTGCGCAATGCCCTGCCGGGCAGTGGATGGGTCTTGTGTTCGGCTTAGGCCGGAGTATCGCAAACACGTGTGGTCCTATGACTTTGTCCATTGCCGAACCGATGATGGCAAAGCTTTCCGGTCGTTGAACATCGTTGATGAGTACAGTCGGGAATGTTTGGCTATCAGGGTCGAGCGGAAGCTGAACTCAACCGATGTAATCGATGTCCTGACAGACCTGTTCATACTTCGCGGCGCGCCGAGTTTCATACGTTCAGATAACGGGCCGGAATTTGTCGCCCAGGCTGTCCGAGACTGGATCGCTCCCGTTGGCGCCAAGACAGCTTACGTCGAACTTGGCAGCCCGTGGGAGAACGGATACTTTGAAAGCTTCAACGGCAGGTTCAGAGACGAGCCGCTCCGGTCTTAGGTAGCAAATGCACCAAATTGCCATCTGGATGGCTGGCGAGATCTCGTGTGGAATGGCGGCATGTCGAAACCACTGATTGTTCACACGCTGACAGAGAAGCGGGCCGAGATACTGGGCCAGATTAAAGCATACGAGGCGCAGATCGCACATGCGAAGCACGATCTGGCGCATGTGAACGCGACAATTGAGCTGTTCGCCGCACCTGAACGGCGGCGTGCCCGGTACATTGTGAGCCATGGGTTCTTCGAGAAGGGCGAGATCGCGGATATCTGCGTCCGTCATCTTCGGGTCGATGCCGAGCTGACCACGCGAGAGCTTGCCAAGCGCGTAATGGTGGAGCGCAACCTGAACATCTCAGATACAGCGCTCAGAAACTCGGTGGTCTTCAAGGTCGTCCAGGCGCTGCGGCATGCCAAGCGACGAAAGCTCGTCAAGATGATCGAGAAGAAGAAAGGTTTGTGTGTCTGGGATGCCGGCGACGCCGTCACGTTGCGCGTCGTTGCCAATACCCCTTCCACGACCGGCTGACCGGCGACGCGAGCGCACCACCTATCAGGCAATCTGCCAGGCGGCCATTGCGCTCCTCCCGATGATCCTCGAGCCAAGCCGCATGAGCCGCGTATGCATCGAGATATCTTCCTTCGACCTTCAGATGTTATCCGCCAATCATCCGTCTAAGCCGTGAGAAGAAGCTCTCAGCAAGGTTGGTATTAACTCCTCTGACGCTGTAACCCTCTGAATGATTGACTCTTTGCATGTCGAAGTCTGTTTCCAGAAGATCCCAGTACGCAACTTCATCGGCCGAGACAACGGTGTCTGGAGTGATCCTTTCCCTTGCAAAATCGACGCCTTGTGCCTCCCGAAGAAAGGTTCTCGTCACCGTTCGACCGCCCCGCTGGCGGAGTACGACAACGGCTGGAATCTGGCGGTCCGACGTATTCTACAATGGCCCAAGGCCGCTCTGCCTCTGGAAACGCGTCAGAATGTCATCACTTTTTCGGTGACCGCGATTCCGGCGCCATTCCAATCTGATCTTGCAAAGCTGATGCATCGTCTGTCCACACCAGACCCGCTGGCAGATGACGGTCAGAACAGAGCACTCCGACCTGCAACCCTGATCGTCCCCCTCTGAAGTGGTCCGCCGTTATGGTTAAGAAAACGGAGGAACCACATGGCGAACAAGATCAAGCTTGCGCAGATGAAGCCGGAAGAGATTGTCTCGAAGTTGCGACAGGTTGAGATATTGATGGGGCAAGGCATGTCCCGTCTGGATGCAATCCGGCAGATTGGTGTTGTTGAACAGACCTATTATCGCTGGAAGAAAAGTACGGCGGAATGGGTGCGGATCAGTTGAAGGAACTCAAGCGCCTTCAAAAAGAGAATGAGCGTCTTCGAAAGGCCGTCTCGGATCTTACCCTGGACAAACTGATCCTGACGGAGGCGGCCAAGGGAAACTACTGAGCCCCACCCGTCGCCGTGCCTGCATCAATCATGTGCGCCGCAAACTGCGTGTCTCAGAACGTCCCGCTGCCCGGCAGTCGTTTGCAAAGCAAACGATGAGAGGGGGCGTGTCGTGTCCTGAAACAGCACCGATCCACACAGCGAAAGCTGCCGAAAGGTCGAACAGACGAGAAGCGCCTGGTGGCGGACATGATAGAATTAGCCCGCCAGTATGGCCGCTACGGTTATCGCCGGATCGCGGCTTTGCTGAGAGATGCGGGCTGGCAGGTGAATGACAAGCGCGTCGAAAGGCTTTGGCGTCGGGAGGGGCTGAAAGTGCCAATGAAACAACCAAAGAAGGGGCGGCTCTGGTTAAATGATGTATCGTGTGTTCGGCTGCGGCCGGAGCATCGAAACCACGTCTGGAGCTATGACTTCGTGCATTGTCGAACGGATGACGGAAAAGCATTCCGCACGCTCAACGTCATTGATGAGTACAGCCGGGAGTGCTTGGCGATCCGTGTGGGCCGCAAGCTAAACTCCGGCGATGTCATCGACGTCCTGAGTGACCTGTTCATCATGCGCGGTGTACCAAGCTACATTCGCTCCGACAATGGCCCTGAGTTCATTGCCGTGGCGGTGCAAGACTGGATCAATGCAGTTGGAGCAAAGACCGCATACATCGAGCCAGGCAGCCCATGGGAGAACGGTTACTGTGAGAGTTTCAATGCGCGGTTCAGAGATGAGTTCCTGAATGGAGAAGTCTTCTACAGCCTAAAAGAAGCGCAGATATTGATCGAAGAATGGAGGAAACACTACAACACTAAACGCCCGCACAGTGCTCTGGGATATAAACCACCGGCCCCGGAAACCATCGTTCAGATGGACCAAAGGCCAATCATGCACTAACAATCAAATTGGACCACACAAGTGGGGCTGATCAGGGGGGCCGGCTTGTTGGCGTTGGGACAACAAAAAACGGCCTCGGAAGCAGTTTCTTCGGGCCGTTCTGTATCGCTGGTTGCGGGTGCAGGATTTGACCTTTGTCGAACCACAGCGCTTCTGAGAATACCCAGATGAACTTAAGGCCAAAGTTAACAAGAGCAATCTGATCGTAAAAACCATGCCTAAAGTGGATATTCGACTAGTAGTCGACCAGCAACTGCTTTGCGGACAAACCGTGATTTCGCTGCGATTGAGGCAATGTCCCCAATATAGGCACGGGAACGGACGAAAGATCGCCCGCCCCGCCTTATAATCAATCGCCGGGTGTTGCAGCAGTACCCGCGAGGATGCCGCCATCAATCGTTAGTTCTGTTCCGGTCATGTAGGCCGCCTCGTCTGAAGCGAGCAGCACGGCAAGGGCTGCAACCTCTTTCGCTTCGCCAAACCGCCGCATGGGTGTGTCTGCCACCATTGCAGCTTCGCGTTCAGCCCTGTCCGGACCGTTGCCTAGCATTGGTTCCCACATCGGCGTCATGATTGCCGCTGGATGGATAGAGTTACACCGGATGTTCAGCCCTTGCGCGGCGCAGTAAAGCGCGACTGACTTCGTGTGGTTGCGTATAGCGGCTTTCGAGGCCGCGTAGGCAGCGGCCATCGGGATGCCGATGAGACCGGAACGGGATGAGATGTTCACGATGCTGCCTGCACCCTTCGCGCGCATAGCTCGGATCGCATAACGGCAGCCGAGAAATGTGCCATCGGTGTTCACCGTATGGACCTTCCGCCAGTCAGCCAAAGCAGCATTTTCGGGATCATGAGCAGGTGGCGCACCGTCGAACGGCCCTTCAAACCCTGTGATACCAGCGTTGTTCACCAGAACGTCAAGGGCGGGAAAGCGTTCTGCAACCGTATCCCACGCCGCTTCGGAAGCCACATCAAGGCGCGCGAAAGTTGCACCGATCTGGTCGGCCATGGCCTGCCCGGTCTTAGCGTCGATATCTGTCAGGATGACGTCGGCACCTTCGTCGCGGAAGGCGCTTGCGATGGCGGCACCAATGCCGCGGGCACCCCCAGTTATGAGGGCTGTCTTTTTCTTTAATCTGGGCATGAAAGCTCCGTAAGGTATGAATTCGATGGAGTCCGAGCGTTGGTCGCCCGAGGCGCAGTTCCGCCTAGTAGGCGGGTTTCCGGGTTACCGGTGCCGTTTGTCCATCGTAGTTCTCTCCTCTTCTTCGGATAATTACATAATAGAAAGCGGCACCCCAATGATCAAGCTGATAGCAGCAGCCGTTCATAGACTTTGCAGCATCGTTCATTATGGGATCTTCGCGGTCATTGGGTCAGTTGCAGCATTCTACCCATCGAGAACCACAAACCCAAACAGGGACGGCCCAAACTGGTCATTCATCGCCTCTGGCCACGCTGCGGTGCAGCTTCAACGAACCGGCCATTCGCTTAACCTGCGAGATCGACGAGTTGTCCGACGTCTGCCTTGCGGGCAAAGTGAGCAGCGAAGTGACGCACATGATCCGCAAAGGTCAGCTTACGCCCGGAATCTGTCCGTTTCGCCAAATTGCGGCATTGGCGGCACAAGCAGAGGGTTCGGTACCAACTCTTCGTTCAGTAAGAAACTTTGCAAAAGATCCTAGGACACTGAGTAACGAAGATAAAAGAACACTGCGTGTAGTATCACGTCCCTTGGGAAATGAGCGCCTTTGAATGAAATTGTTACTGTCTGCCTCGATCAAAGTCCGAAACGCCATTAACACCAAGACTTCCTGGCCAAAAGTTCGCGACAAAGCCCTCATCATTTCCGCATTGACAAACCATTGTGAAACAGATGCACTTTGCTCGGGTCCGCATTCAATTTGACAGCTTTCCCACGTCGGTTTCGTTCAACGCCAGGAAACTTGGCGACGATATTCTCAGCCCCCGGCCTGCTGGCAAAATACAGCAAGGTCACTTCACCCAGGGCTTCGACAAAATCGACAGTGCCGTCCAGAAACCCAGCGGCGGCGTCGGCAACGAAATCCTCAGGTCGTACCCCGATATTGACCTGCAAACCCATTTGTTCGGGCGTGGTCGAAATGGATGAAACGGCTTTTCCGCCCGCATCAAGTGTGACCTCTGTCAAATCCCCGGTTTTGGAAATTTTGCCAGACAGCAGATTCATAGAGGGCGATCCGATGAACTGCGCCACAAACTCGTTATCCGGCGTTTCGTACAGTTCCAGTGGCGTACCAACCTGCGCGATGCCTTTGTTGGCGAGAACGACGATCCGGCTGGCCAGCGTCATCGCCTCAACCTGATCGTGGGTCACGTAGATCATTGTGCTTTCGGGCATCGCCTCTTTCAGGCGCGCAATCTCGATCCGGGTTGCAACGCGCAGCGCAGCATCGAGGTTCGAAAGCGGTTCGTCGAACAAATAGACCTGGGGGTCTCGCACGATGGCGCGCCCGATAGCGACGCGCTGGCGTTGCCCTCCGGACAGAGCCTTGGGCAGACGATCCAAGAGCGGATCCAGTTGAAGGGTCTGGGCCGCGCGTTCAACGGCGGCATCGATCTCGGCAGCAGGCATCTTGGCGATCTTCAGTGCAAATGCCATGTTCTCGCGCACGGTCAAATGTGGGTAGAGCGCATAGGACTGAAACACCATGGCAATGCCCCTTTGGGCGGGCGGCACATCATTCATGACCTGCCCTTCGATCTCCAAGGTGCCGCTGGTGATCTTTTCCAGCCCGGCAATCATTCGCAACAAGGTTGATTTTCCGCAACCCGATGGACCGACAAAGACGATCAACTCGCCCTTTTCGATGTCCAGATCGATATGCTTCAGAACATCGATTGGACCATAGGATTTCGCGACATCCGTAAGTTTGAGTTCTGACATGGTTTACCCCTTGACCTTAGCCATCAGACAAAACTGTGCGGGGTGCAGCGTAACGCTTCCTGCACCGTCGCTACCGCCGAGTTCCCGCCCGATGACCCGCCAATCACCCAAGGGCAAGTCGACCCGCTGAGCTTCCGTTCCAAGGTTGAAAGCACAAAACACCGCTTCAGACGCATCCTCACGCAGGAAAGTCAGCACAGGTCCAATCTGTTTCATGTTGGACTGCGCACCCGAAGTTAGTGCTGGGTGGACGCGGCGCAAGGCGATTGCGCGGCGATAATGGTTCAGCATCGATTGGTCGTTCGCCTCGAGCCGGTCAACGGCTCTTTCCGTTTGGGCCGTACTAACCGGCAACCACGGCTCACCGGTGCTAAAGCCTGAATGTTCGTCCTGCGTCGCCCAAACCATTGGCGTGCGACATCCGTCGCGACCCTTGAACTCGGGCCAGAACTCGATGCCATAGGGGTCTTGTAGTTTCTCGAACGGAACATCTGCCTCGAGCAAGCCCAGTTCCTCTCCCTGATACAAACAGGCAGAGCCGCGTAGACACATCATCAGAACCGCGTGCTGGCGAATGGCCGCATCGTTTAGGTCCCAGCGCGAGGCATGACGTTCAACATCATGGTTCGAGAACGCCCAGCATGGCCATGCGTCGCCTGCCTTTTCTTCGAGCTGATCAAAGACCTGCTTTGCATAAGGCGCGGTCATCGCACGCTTTTCCAGAAACTCGAAGGCATAACACATATGCATTCGTTGATCGCCCGAGGTGTACTGACCAATGATTTCCAGCCCGCGCTGTGCATCACCGACTTCACCCAAACAGGCACGGCCTTCATATTCGTCGGTCAGCGCGCGCAACCTTTCGAGGAAGGCGATATTCTCGGGCTGACTTTTGGAATAAAGGTGATCCTGGTGGTTATAGGGGTTCACCGCAGGCGCAATTGATGCATTACGCTCTTCGACCGGAAGGGCCGGATTGTCCCGCAGATGTTTGTCGTGGAAATAAAAGTTGATCGTGTCCAGGCGAAAACCATCCACGCCCATGTCCAGCCAGAACCGAGCCACATCCAGCAGTGCGATTTGCACTTCGTTACAGTGAAAGTTTAGGTCTGGCTGCGAACTCAGAAAGTTATGCAGAAAATATTGCAGGCGACGAGGCTCCCACTGCCACGCTGAACCGCCAAAGATAGACAACCAGTTATTGGGCGGTGTGCCGTCCGGTTTAGGGTCGGCCCAAACATACCAGTCGGATTTCGGGTTGTCCCGATTGGCGCGGCTCTCACCGAACCAAGGGTGCTGATCAGATGTGTGTGACAGCACCAAATCGATCATCACTTTCAGACCCTTGTCATGGGCCTGATCAAGTAACTCGCGGAAATCTTCCAACGAGCCAAACATAGGATCCACGTCGCGGTAGTCGCTGACGTCGTAGCCGAAATCCTTCATCGGAGATTTGAAGAAGGGTGAAATCCAGATCGCATCGACCCCCAGATCCGCAATGTAATCCAGACGTTGGGTGATCCCTTTCAGGTCACCGATCCCATCACCATTGCTGTCCTGAAAGCTGCGCGGATAGATCTGATAGATCACGCCACCGCGCCACCACTCTGACTTTGCTTTGGTTGATTTGGAGAGTTCTAAAGTGTTCTGCACGTTCATCAGACGCCTCTATTTGACGGATCCGGCCAGCAGGCCACGGACCAGGTATTTTTGCATCGCGAAGAAAACAATCAGCGGAACGATGATCGAAACAAACGCAGCGGTAGCGAGGATTTCCCAGTTGCCCCCTCTTGTACCCAGTAGTTCGACAATTCGATTGGTCATGACGGTGGTTTGACCTGATGCATCAATCAGGAAGACTTTGGCCACCAGAAGGTCGTTCCAGGTCCACAGGAACTGCAGGATTGCGAAAGACGCGAGCGCCGGGAAGCTGAGTGGAAGGATCAGTTTCGTAAAGATCTGGAACTCAGACGCCCCGTCGACCCGCGCGTTCTCGATCAAATCACGTGGCAGTCCGGCCATGTAGCTGCGAAGAAGGTAAATCGCCAGCGGCATTCCAAAGCCTGTGTGGGCCATCCAGACACCCAGATACCCTTTGCCGATCCCAATATTAAGATGGAATTTCAGCAAGGGGATCAGTGCGAGCTGAAGCGGAACAACCAAAAGCCCGACAATAGCTGCGATCAGCAACACGCGGCCCGGGAACTCCATCCACGCCAACGCATAAGCGGCGAACGCCGCAACCAGGATAGGGATGATCGTGGCAGGAATGGTCACTGTGAGAGTATTAAAGAACGCCCGACCCATACTGTCGGTGCTGTTCTCGGCCAAGAGAACCTTGTGGTAATTGTCCAACGTGAACTCGGGTGGAAGTTCTGCACTTACGAAAACACGCGGGCCGCGGCTGCCAGTAAACTCCTCTTCATTTTCCGCTTTGTAGTTCCCGTTTGCATCGACCGTGATAGTCCCGCCACGACGCAATTCCGCTGTCTGACCGGGTTCATACGCATCCACCGCGCGGGAGCTGACACCCCACTTTGAGATCGTAGCTTTCTGCCCTTCGTCGAACAGGTTCCCTTCAATCACATACGTCCCGTTTTTCAGAATTTGCGTATTGGGCACGGCCGTGCGTAGCGTCAGGTTTTGTTCGGACGGGAACAGGGATTTCCACCAGCCACTGGTCGCGATCTGGTCAGCCGTGCGAAAGGATGAGATCAACAATCCAAGTGTCGGTATTACCCAAAGCACCACGAGAAAGAGGACCGAGGCCTGGACGACCCATCTAAGGGCGGGTTTGGTTCCTGCAATATCGCTCATCCCCTACTCCATTTCCCGGCGTGCGTTGCGGATGTTCCAGACCAAGATCGGCGTCACCAGCAACATGATCACCATGGCCGATGCCGAACCCACGCCCCAATCATTGGCGCGGAACATCTTGTCGTACATGTAGTTGGCCAGAACCTGTGTCTCCCATTGGCCATTGGTCATCGCGAAAACGATGTCGAAGACCTTCAGGACCAGAATGGTGATGGTTGTCCAAACAACCAGAATTGTGTTCCAGATTTGAGGCACCTTGATTTTAAAAAATATCTGGAAGGGATTGGCCCCATCCAAAACCGCCGCCTCGACGGTTTCTTCGGAGATGCCGCGCAAAGCGGCAGACAGTATCACCATGGCAAAGCCTGTCTGAATCCAGATCAGGATCCCCATGAGGAAGAAATTGTTCCAGAACGGAATGGTTAGCCAGGTTTGCGGCTCGGCCCCACCAAAGAACAGATAAAGCGCATTCAGAATCCCGATCTGGTCTTGCTCGGCCGGACGCGCATCGTAGATCAGTTTCCAGATGACCGAAGCCCCGACGAAAGAGATCGCCATCGGCATGAAAATCAGTGCTTTTGCGATGTTACCCCAGCGGATCCGATCAGTTAGCTGAGCTGCCAACAGACCAAATGCAGTCGACATTGCAGGGACCACGATCAGCCAGAACAAATTGTTGCGCATGGCTTCCCAGAATTTCGGTTCTGCCACCATCTGGACGTAGTTATCGAGACCAACCCACTTATACCCACCACCGGCGATGCGATCCGTGAGCGACAGGCGCAACGTCTCAACTACCGGATAGGCCAGATATAGGCCAATCGCTACAAGCGCCGGAAGCAAAAACAGCCAAGGCCGGATCATATTCGCGCGGTTGATGTTGCGGCCGGCATTCGGTCCGCGCGCAGGGAACAGAACCTTGTCCAGAAACTGGTTGGACAGAAAGAAATAGCCCACACAGCCCGATACGCCTATGGCGATGGTCAGCAGGCCCTGAATTGCCGGATGCATCATGCTCTCCGTTGCGAAGGGGAAAAGGGGTGGCCTGACGCGCAGACCGCCCGGGTTTTAACGCGCTTAGTCCAGCGAATCCCAGGAAGATTGGATCTCGTCAGCAACTTCCTGAGCGGGCTTTCCACCAGCATAGTCAACCATACCGGTCCAAAATGTGCCGGCCCCTACGCCGCCCGGCATCAGGTCCGAACCATCAAACCGGAAGGTGGTCGCGCCCAGAAGAATGTCGTTCATCTTCTTGAGCGTCGGATCCGAGAACACGGAGGTATCAACGCCTTTGTGCGGCGTCAGGAAGCCGGTCAGGGCCATCCATGTCTCATGTGCTTCGGGGGTCTGCAGATAGGCGATCAGATCATGTGCAGCCGGGCTGTCATTGGTGATTGCCCATAGCGTGCCGGCGCCAAGAACCGGGCTACCCAGATCCTTGCTTTCATATGCGGGGAAGTAGAAGAAATCAGCATCTTCACCGACAACCGTGCCTTCAGGAAAGAATGCCGGGATGAACGACGCCTGACGGTGCATGTAACATTGTGGTGGCGAACTGAACATGCCCTTTGGACTGTCACGGAAATCGGTCGTTGCGACCGTACCTGCCCCGCCCGCAACATAGTCATCATTGCGTGCAAACGCGCCGAACTCTTCGATGGCAGCGACCACTTTCGGGTTATTGAACTTCATTTCATTGGACACCCAGGCGTCATAGTCCTCGGGCGATTGAGTGCGCAGCATCATGTCTTCGACCCAATCGGTCGCTGGCCAACCGGTCGCACCACCTGAACCCAAACCGATGCACCACGGCGTCTCTCCGTCTGCGACGATCTGATCGGTCAAAGCCTTCAGTTCCTCCATCGTGGTCGGAACTTCGTAACCGGCATCCTCGAAATTCTCAGGCACGTACCAAACAAGGGATTTCACATCTACCTTGTAAAAAAGCCCATAAAGGTGATCCTGCCCTTCGGGCCCCGGAAAAGTGCCCAGATCTACCCAGGATTGTCCAGCTGCGTAATTGTCACGAACCCAATCAGCGGTGCCGTCGCCCAACGGTGTCAGAAAACCCGACTTGGCCATATCCGCCGCCAGACCAGGCTGCGGGAAAACGGCTATATTCGGCGCCGAGCCTGCCTCTGCATCAATCCTGATCTGCTGCTCGAAACTATCTGAACCAACATACGCGTAGTCGTGGCCTGTCGCGGCTGCAAAGCCATCCAGAACCGCTTCGACGTTTTCCTGGTCCGGGCCCAGCCATGGCCCGAACACGGTAACCTTATCAGCCTGAGCTGTTCCCGCCATCAGGGCGAATGTGGCCACACCTGCATAAAGCGCGTGTTTCATGAAATCTCCTCCCAGTAATATCTGCGCATTGCAAGATTTTCAAAGCGCTTTGGATGTTGCACTTTATCTGCTGGCAATCAGATTCTGTCAACATATCGTTTCTACCCCTCAATTATTGCCGCTATTGACCTCTTTGCCAAAACGGGTTGACGGAAGCAAAAAATCACAACAAAACAAGTGAGCATCCATTTGAAGGCGCTTTGAACATATGAACCTAAAGCAGCTCTCTGAGATTCTCGGTCTTTCGCAGACAACGGTCAGTCGCGCGCTGAACGGCTATCCAGAGGTGAACGAGGCGACTCGTGTGCGCGTGCAGGCCGCTGCAGACAAGCATGGCTATCGGCCAAACAGTCGCGCCAAAGGTCTGGCGACTGGCAAGTCCATGGTGATCGGGCACGTCATCCCTAGTTCGTCCCAGCACGAGATGGTGAACCCGATCTTCGGCGACTTTGTCGCCGGCGCTGCGCGGACATACTCTGCGAACGGCTACGACATGATGTTCACCACCGCGGATGACACTTCGATCGAAGGGGCCTATCGCAGCTTGTTTCAGCGCGGGGCCGTGGATGGCGTCGTTTTGCAAGGCCCCAAGGTCAACGAGCGTCGCATCGATCTGCTAAACCGGATGGCGGTACCATTTATCGTACACGGTCGTTCGACCGGGATAGATGCAGAGTATGACTGGATCGATGTGAACAACAAAAGCTCCTTTCGGCGCGCAACACAGTTCCTGATCGACTTGGGTCACCGCCGGATTGCCCTGATTAACGGGCTTGAGGATATGGATTTCGCACAGCGCCGTCGTGCCGGATACCTACAAGCGCTGGAACAGGCGGACTTGATCCCGGACCCACAATTAATGCGCAGCGCCGAAATGACCGAGGTCTACGGCCATCATGAAACCCGCGATATGCTGCAACTGGACGATCCACCAACCGCCATTCTGGCATCCTCGATGATTTCGGCGATTGGTGTGAGACGGGCGCTGGACGAGGCAGGGCTGCGAATTGGCCGGGATGTCTCGGTCATCGCGCATGATGATGACCTCTCTTATCTCAAAAACGGACAGGATGTGCCCATCTTTACAGCAACGCGGTCCTCAGTGCGGCATGCAGGAGAGCTGGCCGCCGAGATGTTGATTGAGAGGATCAAATCGCCTGACGATCCGGTCAAGACCAGGTTGCTTGAGGCGGAACTGGTTGTTGGCAAATCAACCGGCCCAGCACCCAACAGGATCTGACAATGAAACATACGCGCAGCGATTTCCCCAAAGACTTCCATTTCGGAGTCGCCACTTCTGCTTACCAGATCGAAGGTCATGCCCAAGGCGGCGCCGGTTCGACACATTGGGATACGTTTGCAGCGACACCCGGAAATGTAGTGCGGGGAGAAAAAGGCGATCTGGCCTGTGATCACCTGAACCGGTTTGAACAGGATCTTGATCTTGTGCGCGACGCGGGATTCGATTGCTATCGCTTCTCAACCAGCTGGGCGCGTGTGATGCCCGAGGGGCGCGGACCTGTTAATCAGGCGGGATTGGATTTTTATGATCGCCTGACCGACGCGCTTTTGGAGCGTAGCATCCGTCCGTGCGCGACACTGTATCACTGGGAACTGCCGTCGCCCCTGGCCGACTTAGGTGGTTGGCGCAACCGGGATATTGCCGGTTGGTTTTCCGATTTCACTGAGGTCATCATGGGACGGATTGGCGACCGCATGTACAGCGTCGCCCCCATCAATGAACCGTGGTGTGTCAGTTGGTTGAGCCATTTCGAAGGGCACCACGCTCCCGGGCTGCGCGATATTCGAGCCACGGCGCGCGCTATGCATCACGTTCTGCTGGCCCATGGTCAGGCCATTCAGACGATGCGTGGGTTGGGCATGTCTAACCTGGGCGGCGTATTCAATCTGGAATGGGCCGAACCCGCCGATGACAGCGCCGAGGCACAACAGGCCGCCGCTCTGTATGACGGAATATACAACCGGTTCTTTCTGGGCGGCGTGTTCAACAAGGCCTATCCCGAGAATGTTCTGGAGGGGCTGGAGCCCCACCTTCCGTCGGGCTGGCAAGATGATTTCGATAGCATCGGAGCACCCGTAGACTGGTGCGGACTGAACTACTACACCCGTAAACTTATCGCGCCCGCAGAAACAGCGTGGCCAAGTCTCGCTGAGGTTCCCGGCCCTCTGCCGAAGACCCAAATGGGTTGGGAAATCGACCCCACCGCGCTGACCAGGTTCCTGATCCGAGCAGCACGTGAATACACCGGCGACCTGCCGATCTTCGTGACCGAAAACGGTATGGCCAGCCCCGAGCGTCAACAAGACGATGACCGTATCGACTATCTGGATCAACACTTGTCGGCAGTCCAGGTCGCCTTGGGCGAAGGGGTTCCGGTTAAGGGGTACTTTGTCTGGTCCCTATTGGACAATTACGAATGGGCCTTGGGGTATGAAAAACGCTTTGGCCTGGTTGATGTAGATTTCAGTTCAATGAAGCGAACTCCGAAAGCGTCTTACTTCGCATGGAAGGACATGCTTGCTGCACGGATCTGTTGCAGAGTTTCTTACTGAACGAAGAGTTGGTACCGAACCCTCTGCTTATGCCGCCAATTCCGCAAATTGACGAAACGGACAGATTCCGGCCCATTCCTGCCGTTCACCAACCGGTCAAGATGCTGCGATCGCAGCCCGCTTAGCCGCCATTCGCTGCGGCCGCCAAATCCAAACTCAATTGAACTCACATTGCGCAGGACAAACCCGTCCTTTACCAGGGGACCCTCAGTGGACGCTTAGCCATCAGTTTCAGCCATTTGGAGTTTCCATCTTCCACGCGGCCAGAAGTTTCGGCAGCGCTTCGTTCCAGTCCAGGACTCCGGAGGTGTCAGCCCAGGCCTGGTACTGGCGGATAAGGTCTTTCTCAAGCGCAGGGCTGCGGCCTGCAAGATTGGTCAGTTCGGTGCGGTCGGCCTCGATGTCGTAAAGCTCCCAATGGTAATCATGCAGGCGCACGAGTTTGAACTGACCGAGGCGGATCGCCGCGTTTCCTTCGTGCTCCCAGAAGATCGGCTGTTCGCGCTGCCAGTCCTTGCCCTGAAAGAGGCTCAGCAGCGACTCTCCCTGCAACGGTTGGATTTCATGGCCACCCAACTCGCTCTGATAGGCGGCACCGGTGGCCTCCAGGATGGTTGGCAGGATATCAACCACATGGCAGGCCGCATGGGCGGCACCACGCGGCCTGAATCCATCTGGCCAATGGGCAACCAGCGGGGTCGAGATGCCGCCTTCATGCACATAATGTTTGTACAGCCGAAACGGTGCGTTGGAGACATTGGCCCAAGGCTTGTCATAACTTTGAAAGGTCTGGGCATCGCGGGGGCGCAAACCTGTCACATTGCCCATCGTGATCTGCCTGCCATCATGCGTTTTGTCCGGGTAGAACTTCGCCCAGCCGTCCTCGGCCATGAATTCGGCGCAGCCGCCGTTGTCGGAGAGGAAGAGGATCAGCGTGTTGTCGAATTGCCTGAGCCGCTTCAGGGCCGAAATCAGTTTGCCAATCGACTGGTCCATGCGGTCCACCATTGCCGCATATGTGGCCATCTTGCTGACCTCCCAATCCTTGTTTGCCTCATGCTCCCAGCCATGCACCGTGCTGTCACGCGGGGAGATGTCCCAGCCGCGCTGGAACACGCCTTGACCGTTCATGGTTTCGTGGCGTGCGGTGCGGATTTGGTCCCAGCCCTTGGCATAGACGCCGTCATATTTCGCGATGTCCTCGGGGTGTGCATGCAGCGGCCAGTGCGGCGCGGTATGGGCGAGGTAGAGAAAGAAGGGTTTCTCTTCCGCTACCGCGCCTTCGATCATGCCAATGGCCTTATGGGTGATGGCTTCGGTGAAGTAGAAATCGTCCGGGAAGGTTTCGACACGGGCATCATCCTCCAGCATGTAGTGCGGCGAAAAGAAATGCGTGGCCCCGTCCATGATCCCGTAGAAGCGGTCAAAGCCACGCTGTCGCGGGGTCGGGTGCTCGACATCGCCGACCCGCCAGCTGTCCACCTCGCGGGCTTCGAAATCACCGGCCACATGCCACTTTCCGGACATCAGCGTGGCATAGCCGCTGGCGCGCAGGTGTTCGGCAATGGTGGCGCTGTCGTTGCGCAGGAAGCCCTGATAGGCGGCCGTGCCAAGATTGGCGCCCATATGGCCGACGCCAGCATTGTGCGGATAAAGCCCGGTAAGGAGCGAGGCGCGAGTGGGGCAACAACGGGCGCAGTTGTACATCGCAGACAGCATCACGCCGCCCCGCGCGAGGGCATCGATGTTGGGGGTTTGGATTTCAGACCCGGTGCAGCCGAGATCGGCAAACCCCATGTCGTCCGCGAGGATCAGAATGACATTGGGTCGGCTGGCGTTGGACTGCGGGTTACGGTCGGTCATACCGGTGCTTTCAATTAGGCTAAGGCTGCGACGACGGGCGCAAGCGGAACGCCCTCGACAGTGACACGGTGCATCAGGCGCCGGTAGCCGTGATAGTCGTTGATCGCCTTGTGCCAGGTGGCGCGGTTGTCCCACATCGTGATGTCACCGGCCTGCCAGCGCACCCGGCATTGAAACTCGGGTTGCTGGCAATGGGCATAAAGCATGGCCAGAAGCGCTGCGGATTCGTCTGGGGTCAGCCCTTCTATACAGGTTGTGAAAACCGGGTTCACAAAAAGGCCGCGCCGTCCGCTCAATGGATGGGTGATGACAACCGGATGCCGCGCGTCCTGCGTGGCGGCCTCTGCGTTGCCCAGGCGGCCCGATTTCACCGCCTCGCTGTCCATCGCGGAGGCGCCGAACACATGGCGCGAGGAGTGCACAGCCGTCAGACTGTCGAGAAAGCGTCGCATCGGCGCAGAGAGCGCCTCATAGGCGGCACCCATGGAGACAAACAGCGTGTCGCCGCCATAGGGCGGCACCTCGATTGCGTGCAGAATGGAGCCCATCGCCGGTTCCTGATCGTAGGAATGGTCTGTATGCCATCCCTCACCAACCGCTTCGGTCTGGTCCCTCTCCTTCAGCACCGTGGCGATTTCCGGATGGCCCTCAACCGGCTTGAAGAACCGGTTCACGTTTATCGGCCCAAAACGGCGGGCGAATGCCAGGTGATCCTCAGGACCGACGTTCTGGCCCCGCAGCACGATCACCGAGTATTTGGCAAAAGCGCGCTGGATCGCATCAAAATCTGCGCCGCGACGGATATCCACCCCAAGGATTTCCGCACCCAATCCGCCCGTCAGAGGTATTATTTCCATACCGGCCTCCAATCTGTCCTGACCGGAGCATAGAGATTGCCTCAAGGTCAGAAAAACTGATTTAATCGTCCGCAAAGATAGGTATTTCCGATGTTTTGCTTCACCCTTCGCCAACTCACCTACCTGTCGGAAACAGCGAGACAGGGCGGGATCGCACAGGCGGCGCGGCAACTGAATGTCTCTGCCGCCGCCATCGCGTCGGCACTGGATAAGCTGGAGGCCGCCACCGGCGTGACCCTGTTCGACCGGTTTCCTGCGCAAGGCATGCGGCTGACCCGCGCGGGCGAGGAATTTGTCGCACAGGCAGACGCGCTGCTGGTTCACGCATCTGGGCTGGATCGGCGGGCCACAGATCTTGCGTCAGGCCGGGCGGGCAGGATCCACATTGGCACCCATCATGCATTAGCGCAGCGGATCGTCCTGCCCGCAGTAATTGCTTTTCGCGAAAACCACCCCGGCGTCCGAATTGAAGTGAAAGAGGCAGACTATCCGGCTTTGGTAGAGGCGCTGGATGCGGGCGAGGTGGATGCGCTGGTGATCTTTGACCAAGGGCTCGACAAGCGGCGGCACCATGCAGAAGTTCTTTTGGAACTTCCCCCTCAGGTCTTGTTGTCAGCGACACACCCCTTGGCAGCCAAAAGCCGGATCAGCCTGTCCGAACTGAACAATCTGCCCTACATTGCGGTTTCACCTGCCGGCCCTGGCCCCAGCTACCTGCAACTTCTACAGGCCGCGGGCATTCACCCAGAAGTGCCGTTCCAGTCCCAATCGCGTGAACTTGTCCAGGCTTATGTCGGCAAGGGGTTCGGGTTCACACTTGTGGGTTTTCCCCCCAAACAGAACCGCACAATAGAAGGCGACCCTATCGTTGCGCGGCCGCTCAAGGAAGAAATTGGCCATTACAGGGTGGTGATTGCCCGCTCGCACCAAGCCTTGCAGACGGCGCTGATGGAGCGGTTCCTAGAGATCTGCAGGTCGCCCGCCACGATTTCCGGCCCCGCAGGATTCCAAGGATCTGCAATCCTGTGACGCTGACGTCCGTCATTAATTCTACACCCGTCGTCGTGGCTCTCTGCCGAACTCAGAAAAGGTGCAACATCGGTCCTATGCGAGCCACTAAGCATGATCGAAGACGGCCCGAAGCGGACGTTCATCGACACATGTCGCCGCTGCGGTGCGGCCCGTCGAACCGACCGTTCGCTGCAGGCGCAATTTTCAGGGTGCACGAACTCACAGTCTGCGGACATAGCTGTCGTTCGCTGCATTGCAACACGTTTAGCTGAGCATCTGCACAGCTAAAAAGCGCCCATCTAACCGAAATTGCGTTGCTGGCGCGTTTCACACTTTCGGCAGGTACTGGTTAAGCAGAGCGTCCACGAGACCTTCTTGTAGCCGGTACCCCTTTTGCTGATCTACGCGCAGAATATCTTCCAATATCACAAACTGCTCTATGCCTGTTGTCATGGCCAAACGTAGTGTCAGATCTTCGTAATCGCTCAGTTTCATCGAGCTGCAAACGGGTTCAAGGGCCTCTCCAAATGCCGCGACCCTTCTCGCTCCACGCATTTTGACAGTGCCGTCTTGCAGTGATGCCTTCAGCGATTCAGCCAGAAACTGGCGAAAGAAAGCCTCATGTTTGCGGGAGAAATCCAGATAGTAGCGCGCAACCGCGTGCACACGGTTGCGTACATCCTCAAGTCCTTCCAGCAATTCTGCGGTCGGCATCACCTCTATGTCGAGGGTCGCGTCGAGGGCCAACACGCCGGGATCGGAAAAGTACCGGTATACCGTTGCCCGACCGGTTTTCGCGCGCTCTGCTACTTTGGCAAGCGTCACATTTTCCCCCTCTGACATAAGCTCACGTGCCGCCGCCAGCAACGCCTCTCTAGTCCTGTTCTTTTGATTGGTTCGAGGGGCCACACCGATGTTCCTTAATGATAAACTTGTCTCATGAGTGGATATGTGTATCATAAAGGTACATTCATCGAAGTAAAGGGAGTCGTTGAAATGACGCAATCTCGCCCTCGCACATATCACCTTCTAGGGAACCTTCTGAAATTCCACGCATTTCCAGCCGAAACCGGAGATCGCTGTACAATCGTTGAAATCAAGACCGCCCCGGGTGCCGGCGCGCCCCCCAATCATCACGCTGGCGAAGATGAGAGTTTCTATGTGCTCGAAGGCGAGTTTGAGTTTTTCCTAAACGGCGAGACAAAAATGGTAAGCAGTGGCGATTTCGTGAAAGTCCCCGATGGCGCGGTGCACGCGTTTACTTGTATTGGGAAAACTCCAGGTCGCTTGCTATGCATCAACGCTCCGGGAGCTATGCATGATACATTCTTCACCGAAGCGGGCGAAGCAATGCCGGACGGCACAACGGATATTCCTGCACCCGATGGGCCACCCGACATTCCGGCGATCATGGCGGTGGCGGAAAAGGCCGGCATGACGATCCTGGCCCCTGAAGACGCACCCGCTTGAAGCAACCTAAGCCACGCGCTCAAGTCTGGGCGGTAAGCTGACATATTATCCCTGCTGATATATCCTGCCATCATCACTATTGGGGAGGCTATGTCATGACGAACCTGAAAGAGGTCGCCCAACACTATCATTCAGGACATCTGCTTAAACGCATCTCTGACGGCTGCGCGGCGCTGGATCTGACACCACCGATTGCGCACGACGCACTCGCTCCGGTGGACGAATTTCATATTGGTGGCCGTCGTGCAACTGAACCGTTTGTTAAGTCGCTACAGCTTTCCAAGGGTAGTCGCGTCCTGGACCTCGGCTGTGGTCTGGGAGGCCCAGCCCGCTTTGTCGCTGCAACGACAGGAGCTCATGTCACCGGCATCGACCTGACGCCCGAATTTGTAGAAACCGGGCGCGCTTTGACCGAGTGGACGGGATTGAATGACAAGATTGAATTGGTTGTAGGCAGCGTGCTCGAGTTGCCTTTTGAGGACGCATCAATGGACGCGGCCTACATGATCCACGTCGGCATGAATATCGCCGATAAAACTGGGATCGCGCGAGAAGCAGCGCGGGTTCTCAAGCCTGGCGGCATCTTTGCGATCTACGATGTGATGCAGGTCGGAAGCGGACAAATGGATTACCCGGCGCCTTGGGCATCATCTCGTGAACTAAGCGCGTTGGACCCGCCTGAAACCTATGAGGCGGCCTTAAAATCGGTGGGGTTTGAGGTTGGGGAACGCATTGACCGTACAGCGTTTGCTAAACAGTTCTTCGCTGATCTTGCTGCCGCACAAAGCCAGGCCGACGGTCCCCCGCCACTCGGGCTACATCTCATCATGGGCGATGACACCGCGCTGAAAGTACGTCACATGGTGCACAACATTGAGAGCGGTTTGATCGCACCGATTGAGTTGCACGCGCGGCTGCATAGCTAGCGGCGGCTCTCGAGCAGTTCGTGTCTTTTTGAAGTGGCCGCTTTGGGCTCAGTGCAGACCTCGGAGGCAGCGCAGCATCCAACCGACAGATCCTTTCCGCCTCGGCAAGGACGGCCCATAGCAGTAGCTCGACAGATGATGGTAATGCTGCGGTTGTAGCCCTCTTTGCTGCCGTCTGCGGCATTCGCGAGATTGAAGTTTCGCTGAACTCACGGTCACTAAGCAGACCTTAGCTGCTTGCACCGAACTGGAGGTACCTGATGGCAGCAACGTGCAGAGAACGAACTTTGCAGCCTTCATTAGAGAGGGCGGTTTGATAACGGTTTTCGCACCTTGAATGGTGACATTTGTGCTCGAACCCGGAGCTGATCATGTGCTTACATACCAAAAATAACACCCTTAGAAATCACTTTTCCTTCTTTACTAACAAACGTTTAAACTCAGGTTTCAAAGAGGCTGAAGATCGACTATTTGTGGCCCTCAGGAACGGCATTGTGTAAAAATCTGTTATGTTGTCTGTTGACAACTTTGGGGGCGGAGACTAAGTTTTTTGGCACGTGAGAGGCATTCTAAGAAGGAAATAGAAGCAGTACTGTCTGAGCTTGAGGGGCTCGGGTGGACTGTGAAGGTGCGCAAAAAGGGTCACGCTTGGGGCTTGTTGCTGTGTGAGCACAACGACAAAAAATGCCGGTGTGGAGAGTTCTGCCAGATGTCAATCTGGTCAACTCCGAAAAACCCTGGGAACTTTGCGAACAATCTGCGCAATAAAGCTTTGAATTGCATCAAACTGAATCAAGAGGGTTCAAACGATGACTAAATTCGAATTCGACATCATCTTCGCCATCCCAGATGGTGAACACGATGAACTTGATCTGTCGAACGCTGTATTCGAGGCTGGCTTCGAAGAAGCAGTCGTCGGCACTGGTCTGCCTGACCTTCTGGCTGTAGCGCTCGAAATGGAAGGTGAGGATGCTGAGAGTGTAATCGTGAGTGCCGCGCGCGAAATCCTGAAGCAGCTGCCGAAGGGGAGCACTCTGCGCGAGGTTCGGCCGGACCTTGTAAGTCTCTCTGATGTTGCCAAGAAACTGGAAGTAAAGCGACAAGCTCTTCAGAAGCGTCGCGAAATGCCACTGCCTGCAATCAGCGGCTACTATCGTGTGACCGAAGTAGCCGAAGCTATTTTGACAATTGTTGCTACAAGCCGTAGGCGGCCGCGTTTCAATGTCCATATTGCAGAGGCGTGGCTGAACGCCGGTGTTGGCGCTCAGACTCTGAATGCTCGAATAGCGCTCGGTGAAGTCGATCCAGAGAACATGGAATTCCGAGCAACTGATAAAAAAGACATTCCGCCTGCGTATCAAATCCACGCAGGCGCATGAGTTAGGGTCCCACTTGGGGCCCTTTTAGTTTTAGTTCCAAGCAGGCTAATCTCAGATAAGTAGCCCAATGCGTAAGTCGCAGGCTTCGTTGAGTCTGCGACGACTTTACCAGTCAATTCGAGCTGGGCGTAACTATATTCGCCAATCATAGATTTCACGCTAGATGGGCGAATACGCACGTCGTGCAGAACCAATCGATCGCATGGGCCAGCTTGACGCTGCCAACTGCATCCGCAGCATCCGGATAGTTCGGCAATGACGGATAGGTCCACGGCTTCGGTAAGTTGCATTAAAATGCGTTGACGTAGTCTGTCACGAGCGGGTTTCGGTAAATGCGCTCTTTGCCATGTTTTGATATCGGTAGTCCCGAAGCCAGCAACAATAAGCACAAACACTCGACTGCGCTGATCGACCGTGCAAGCGTCTGGAACTCTTGGTCAGTATTTGTGTGGAGAGCCCGATGCGCCGCATGCCCTCTAAGGCGAATTGCATTCATTAGATCAGCAACCATTCGTTTTGATGGCTCTCCTTTGAGCGGACTGCCTTTCGTGAGGTCAGACAAAAGTCTCTTGAAACGAGTTTCGTGATCTTCGTCGCCGACCCTCTGTATGGCGGATGTCAGCCTTCCAGACAGTTGGCTTTGGCCAAGCTTACTGGCAGCTTGTCGTGCAGCTTCGATCACCTGTTGAATGTCATCTTTGTCAACAACAGAAAGACTTTCTGCACCCGGAATTTGCTCAAGGCACTTGCAGGCATCCAACAATCGGTCGGGCCCTATCGTACCTCGATGCCGCAAATACGACATCATAAGCCCATATGAAGTTTTCCATTTTGGGGCGCGCTCCATCCAAGCGGCCAAGCATTTCGAAAGGGCCGCCGTTTCATCTTCGTCGTAGCACAGACACGGGCTTCCCCAGTTTCCAGTACCATCCAAGTTAGGCTGAAAGTCGCTTTGCAGGAAAAAAACTTGATGGAAGTCGAAGAACTCTTGATTTTCGATGGCAGTTTCAATCTCCGCATCATCCATGCTCGAGACAGTGACGTTATCCCAGTTTAACTGAACACCAAGGCAGAATGACAGAAAAGAGCCGACGAGGAATAGCGTTTCGGTAAAGTCATCGATAGGCCTCGGCGTATCAAACCGCACGTCAAATCTGGGATTCCATTCACTCGGGAAGTCGTCGCCAGCGTAATACGCAGTGTACCAAACAGACACCTCAACTCCGTCCGCTTTTGATCGAAAGAGGTAGCCGTTGGCCTCTTCATATCGCCGGTCACCGCTCAAGCGTGACTTCAAGTTTCGGTTTTCAAGTATGCGGCGCGCGTGTGGGACTTCGAAGGAAACCTTTTTAACCTGCATCCCTTCTTTCCAAGGGCAATCACCGATGACGGCCATGTTGGATCGAATTCCCAGAATGTCACAGCGCATCGGCGGCTCGCTATTTTTCGACCTAGAACCGGTACCCACCAAATTTTGAAATAGAGTTATGAACTTTAGGTGTTCAGTCAACAAAACTATCCGCTGGTTTTCTGGAATATGAACAAACCCATCAAACGCTGTCAGTTGCGTTTCAATATCGTCCTTTGTGTACTTGAAGAAACCGGGAACCGATCTTCCAGTTTCCTGTTCGACGCAAAGGACTCTGTTTCCGGATCGAAGTTTTTCACCCATGTACTAGTCCGTCTCTAAACCAATTTGATTTACAAAATCTTACTTCCGATCGCATTTCT
Source organism: Ruegeria sp. AE3 (assembly GCF_056542225.1). Classification (NCBI taxonomy): domain Bacteria; kingdom Pseudomonadati; phylum Pseudomonadota; class Alphaproteobacteria; order Rhodobacterales; family Roseobacteraceae; genus Ruegeria; species Ruegeria sp. AE3. The sequence continues at coordinate 217,182 of NZ_JBQFZL010000005.1, forward strand.
TCAAATACATAGCCATCGGCACACTCGGCATGTGATGTTCCGAACTGGACATCAGAAGAAGCCGATTGATGGTGCTGTCGTAAATTCCACCTTTGGGAAACGCACACTCAATCTTCACGCTATTTCGCAAGAATCCTGACTTCTTCATTGCCTCCGTGTATGCGGAAGATCCCTTTGCAAGGCTCGCCATTAAATGCTGTTCAAAGGAGCGTGTTGCACAAATCGTTTCCGATGCGTAGCTGGTCCTTTGATTTGACTGCGGGATGCTGTGATGCCCTTCAAATTCAATGCGTCGCG